>JAZQBM010000001.1:0-408346 GCA_045545735.1 Candidatus Fimenecus sp.
CAGCCACCCGCTGACGGCGGCGGTCCCCTCTGTCACCCCTTACACAGGGGAGGCTGGGGGAAGTACCAATTTGCGACCCTCGTCAGAGGGAGGCAAAATTTAGTTTTTCGACAGACTGAAACGGACTGCTGTGCAGTCCGCCTGTGTAAATTCACTGTTCTTCTCTTCTTAAAACAACCTCTTTTTGAGATTTTACAATGCAGTTTGCAGGGTAAACCCCTCTGAGTGAGGTTAATGGATAAACCGATGTGTTTTTGCCGATAACGGTGCCCGGGTTAATAACGCATCCGCAACCCACATCTGCTCCGTCGGCTAAAATTCCGCCGATTTTGCGAAGTCCGGTTTCAAAATCCTCGTCACCTCTTATAACAACCGCCTTACCGTCGGATTTAAGGTTGGAACAGATAGTGCCGGCTCCGGTATGAGCCTTGTTTCCCAAGACAGAGTCACCAACATAATTGTAATGAGGGGTTTGCACCTTATCAAGTAAAATGCAGTTTTTATATTCCGAAGAATTGCCCATAACACATCCGCTGCCGGTGATAACGTTTCCTCTGATGTAGGCACCCGGGCGGAGTTCAGTGTCGTGCCCTATAATTGCAGGGGCTTCAATGGTAACTGTATCGGCTATTTTAACATTTCTGCCGACTAAAACACCCTCTTTAAGTTCTGTGAAACCCTCAATCCCCGTTTCCAAAAGGGAGGCTATTAAATCCTTAATTTTAGGGAGCATTTCCCAAGGATATTCCGAAGTTTCAAATAACTCCTTAAGGTAAGGCACCTGACAGTCATATAAATCTTTGGTTTTTACCGATTTATTCACTTAAATGACCTCTTTCTCTGATAACCTTTGCAATAATTTCTGCATATTCCTCGCAAAGCGGAAGGGTTTCAGCCTCAATCATAATGCGGATAACAGGCTCGGTTCCGCTTTCACGGAGCAATGCTCTGCCCTTTCCGTTAATAAGTTCATTAACCTTTTCCTCAGCGGCTAAAACTTCGGGGTCGTTCATAACAGCCGCTTTTTCCTTAACCCTGAGATTTACAAGGTGCTGGGGATAAAGCATTAAGCCTTCGCTTAACTGTGCTAAGGTGGATTTACTGTCGCACATCTCCTCTGCCAGCATAATGGCGGTTAAGATACCGTCACCTGTGGTGGCATATTTTTTCAAAATAATGTGACCCGACTGTTCACCGCCCAGGCTGAAATCGTTGTTTTGCATTGATTCGTAAACAAAGCGGTCGCCAACCTTTGTTTGGTCGCACTCAATCCCTAACTTTTTAAGGGAAGCGAAAAATCCACTGTTGGACATAACCGTTGCAACAACGGTATCCTTGTTAAGCATACCTTTTCTCTTTAAGCGTTTGCCTAAAATATAAAGCATAGCGTCGCCGTCAATCACATTTCCGTTTTCATCCACGGCAATACAACGGTCGGCATCACCGTCAAAAGCGAAACCTGCATCAAGGTGCTGTTCTTTTACAAGGGCACAAAGTTTTTCGATATGTGTTGAGCCGTAGCCGTTGTTAACATTAAGTCCGTCGGGTTGATTGCCGATAACAACCGTTTGTGCACCCAAAGCGTCAAAAACGGATTTTGCAATCATCCAAGAGGCGCCGTTTGCACAGTCAAGACCGATACGCAGTCTCTTATAGGAATTTGAGGCAAGAGAAATAAGATAACCTATATATCTGTTTCTGCCTGCGGAGTAATCTATAATTTGACCGATACGCTCCCTGTGAGCCAAGGGCAAATCGTCACCCTGAACACCTAAAGAAGCAAGATTTCCGTCAATATAAGCCTCGATTAAAGCAGTGGTCTCATCGTCAAGTTTTTCGCCGTATTTGTTGATAACCTTTATTCCGTTGTCATAAAAAGGATTGTGACTTGCAGTAATCATAATTCCACAGTCAAACTCATCCTGACGGGTGACATAAGAAACGCTGGGGGTGGTGGTAACGTGAAGCATATAAGCGTCGGCACCCGAAGCGGTAATACCTGCCACAATGGAGTATTCCAGCATATAACTTGAACGGCGTGTGTCCTTGCCGATAACAATTCTCGGGCGGTAGCCTGCGGTTTGGTTGTTTGACAGTGACGAGGCAAAATACCAACCTAAAAATCTACCCACTTTATAGGCTTGCATAGAGGTAAGATTAAGGTTTGCCTCACCTCTGAAACCGTCGGTGCCGAAATACTTATTTTTAACAGGTGCTCCTGCCGGCGCACGGTTAATTGTGATTTTATCGTAAAGCAATTCGTCACAGGAAATATTGAAAAGTTCGCAAATCTGCAAAATTTTATCAATCTGGGGCTGGGCTTGGTCCATTTCCCATTTAGATACCGACTGGCGGGAAACCGAAAGTTTATCTGCCAAGGCTTCCTGAGAAATATTTGCTGAATTTCTTAGATGAGTAATTTTTTCACCGATAGTCATAATAGCCTCCTGAAGAATTTATTGTAACAGAATATTACATTTTAATAATACAACATTAAACTTATATTAGCAAGCAACAAAACATTGAATTTTTTCGCAACCTTAAGTTGCGAAAATTGGCGAGTATATGTTTTTGCGTTTACATAAATTGGGATGAATTTCAAAAATGTGTAAATTTTGATTTACAAGCATTTATAATAAAATATGTAAAATCGGAGAAAATATTTTTTAAGAAATAAATGCATTTTTTTCTTGACAAACCCCACAAATATGTTATAATGGTTTTTGCACTATGGTGGATGTAGCTTAGTTGGTTAAAGCGCCAGTTTGTGGCACTGGAGACCATCGGTTCGAATCCGATTATCCACCCCACTAATTCAAGACTCCGCCAAAACTTCGGCGGAGTTTTGAGCATAAAATCACAATTAAATATTGGGGTGTCGTCAAGCGGTAAGACACAGCACTTTGACTGCTGCATTCGTAGGTTCGAATCCTGCCACCCCAGCCAAAAGAACAGTTTTAACCTTTAGGGTGGAACTGTTCTTTTCATTTGGTAGTAAAGGATTCGAACAATCCCTATTGCATAAATCCTTGATTTTTGATATTATAAATAACAGGAGATGGTTTTATGCAACTCGTTATTATAACTGCATTAGGTGTAGGTATGGCTACTGTTTTTGGTAGTTTTATCGGTTTTGCACTTAAGAAAATTCCACATAAATTCAATGACATAGTGTTAAGTTTTGCGGCAGGTATTATGCTTGCGGCGGCAGTACTGGGACTTGTTATTCCTGCTATGGAATCAGGCGAGGGGGTAAGTAATCTTCTAGTTGTAATCGCGGGTATAATTTGCGGTGCTGTATTTTTGAGTTTAATGGACAAAGTCGTACCTCATATGCATCATATAACTGGTGTTGATTCTGAATCCCACGGCGAAAGCACGAAACACTTAAATCGTGTAATGCTTTTTGTAATGGCAATTGCAATCCATAATCTTCCTGAGGGTATTGCGGCAGGTGTAAGTTTCGGTACAGGCAATATTTCTGATGCTCTCACCGTTGCAGGCGGTATAGCACTCCAGAATATTCCTGAAGGTATGGTTATCGTTTCACCAATGCTCAATGCAGGTGTTAGAAAACCGCGAGCATTCATAATCGCTCTCTGCACAGGACTTGTTGAAGTAATCGGTACAATGATTGGCTATTTCGTAGTAACTGTATCCGTTGCAATTCTGCCATTTGCCTTGGCTTTTGCAGGTGGCACAATGCTTTATGTTATAAGCGATGAAATGATACCCGAAACCCATTCGCATGGCTATGAAAAAGGTGCAACATATTCACTTTTGATTGGTTTTTGCGTAATGCTTGCAATGGACTTTTTATTAGGATAAATTTGATATGGACTTGCACCGAAAATCAAACCTCTGCATATAATTTGCAGAGGTGTTTTTTATGTTACTTTCATTATTACAAAGTCTTTCAACAAATATTCTGTATTTTATGCTTCATCTGTCCTCAACTAATTCGTTTCCCAAGCCCTTAAGTGCAAAAGAAGAGGAAGAAGAACTTATAAAATTCCATCGCGACGGCGATATTAATGCAAGAAATAAACTTGTTAATCACAATATGCGACTTGTAGCCCACATTATTAAAAAATATTATTCAAATTACTCCGACCAGGAGGACATTATTTCAATAGGCACAATAGGACTTATCAAAGCTATAAATACCTTTGATTACACTAAAGGTACACGCCTTGCAACGTATGCTTCAAGATGTATTGAAAATGAAATATTTATGCACTTCCGTAGTCTTAAAAAGAATGCAAATGAGATTTCAATGAACGAGCCAATTGATACCGATAGTGAGGGGAATCCCTTGACATTCACCGATATTATATACGACGATGAAAACGTTTTTGACGATGTTGACTTGAAAATGAAAACTGAAAAACTGTATTCTTATATAGGAGATTTAAAAGACGAGCGAAAGAAAAAAATACTTATAATGAGATATGGTTTATACGACACAAAACCATATACACAACGGGAAATCGCAAAAGAGTTAGGCATCTCACGGTCTTATGTGTCCCGTATTGAAACAAAAGCAATTGAAGAACTCAGCGAATTATTTGAAGTAGAAGAAAAAGAATAGTGTAACATCCTCGCTGTTGCGGGGATTTTCTTTTACCTAAATATTGAAAAAATACACCATATTTGATATAATTAACTTATATTTTTACACGAGGTATTCACTATGAGCAAAGTTGTAGAAAAGATGTATAATTTATTAGGTAAATGGGGTCCATATTCCAAAAAATATAGTGGTATTTCAAGAATTGTTGACCACAATACAGAGGGCGGAGTCCGTTTTGATTGTGTTGTAAGTCCTGCCATTGAAAATGCAGACTCACGCGTGCCAAATGTAACTGTTCCAACAGGCGTTCACCCTTGGGAAGCAAAGGCAGATTACTCATTCTATTCATATCGTTATGACCTTGAATGGAAAGACAAGGTTTATGCAGATGTGTCCTTTACAAAACTTGATAGTGACAGCATACTTGTCCGTACAGAATTTGTAAATAATACTGATATTATGCAAATCTGTCTTCTCAATCTTTTCTCTGCTATCGAATACCCCAACGTGTATGCAACAACTCCTGTGTTACCTGAAAAGTGCATTTTCATCAAGGCTCTTGATTATAAGTCTTATGATTATAACACCCCTCGTCCTTGGGACAAGCAGGTTATTGACGCTATGAAAAAAGGTGAGTTCTTTGATGATGGTTTTACAGAGCACAAAGGACTTGGTGACCGTGATTGTAACCGTTATATCTTGCCAAAAGTAAAAAGACTTGGTGAAGAATCTGGGGACAGAATAACATATGAAATTGAAAATATTGAAATATTTTCAAAGCCCATACTTCACATTCGTTATCGCACAACCGACAATAAAGATAGTGTGTGGATGTTAAACGATAAAAAAGTCACATTCACATCAGCAATTGATTTTAATATTTTGACTATTCCATTCAACGCTGAAAATATCGAGTTGCTATCTTGTGGTACAGGCGGAATTGAATTCGACTTCCTTGCAGTTACAGAAGCAGGAGAAATAGTTTCAGTTGAAACCCAAAAGCACAATTTCTACCCTGAAATTGAAACTGTTGATGATAATGGTAAACTTGTTTCTTATAAATACGACGGAGTTGACGGCAAGTTTTATGTGAAAACTTTCAACAATTCAACCCGTTGTCGTGATTTCAATACAGGTTGTCTTGAAGATAGCCCAACTGCCCGTGTTTCACAGCCTGACGAGAGTTTTCAGAATATGCTTGAAACATTTTCAGGCTCATTTTCAGAAAAACATAGTGATGAGGGATTTTATCATAACACAGTAGTTCACACTCTTTACGTTGAGCCACGCACAACTCATATTGAATATGCAGTTTTGTCTTTCGGCGAAACAGAATACAAAACAACTGAAGAATATGAAAAAATCTATGAAAAAGCATATAATTCACTTGAAAAATTTGACTTGAATTTAGCGGGTAAAACCTACGAATTCTCAAACAAAATTCTTCGTGCAACTGTGTTCCAAAATACTGTGTACCCACTTTACAGACACGGTGAATATGTAGTGCATCATACACCGGGTAAACGTTGGGATTCATTCTATACTTGGGATTCAGGCTTTATTGGTCTTGATATGCTTGAATTTGCACCGAGTATTGCTGATTATATTCTTGAAACATATTTAAGTGATAATGACGACTGGGCATTCTTACTTCACGGTTCTCCTGTGCCGGTTCATATTTATCAGTATCTTGAAATGCTTAAAAAGGCAAATGATAAAACAGAGTTACTTAAATATTATGACAGAGTAAAAATGTTCTATGATTTCCTTGCGGGTAAAATAAATGGCTCAACTACAACAAAATTTAATAGTGGATTAACCACTACATTTGACTATTTCTATAATTGTAGCGGTATGGATGACTTGCCACCACAAAAGGCTATGTATGCTGAACAAAAACAGAAATTTATGACACCCGTAATTTCTTCTTGTGAAGTTATCCGTTGTGCTAAAATTCTTTATATGGCTGCCGATTTATTGGGTTATGAAGACCATAAATCAACATACCTTGAAGACATTGAACGAGTTACAAATGCACTTCAAAAATACTCTTGGGATGAAGATTGCGGTTATTTCTCATACGTAATTCACGATGAAAACGGCAATCCGAAAGAACAATACAGAAATGCACAGGGCGAAAATCTTAATAAAACTATGGATGGTATTTACCCGATTATTGCAGGTGCGGTAACAGAAAGTCAGAAATCAAGAATTTTAGGTCATCTTAAAAGTGATGATGAAATGTTCAGCCCCGTAGGTATCAGTGCCGTTGACAAAACTGCATCATATTACATTACAAACGGTTATTGGAACGGTAATGTGTGGCTTTCACATCAATGGTTTGTATGGAAAACTATGCTTGATTTAGGTGAAACCGATTTTGCATTCAGAATTGCAAAAACTGCCCTTGATGCGTGGAAACGTGAGGTTGAATATTCATATTACACCTTTGAAATGTTCAATATTACATCAGGCAGGGGAGGTTGGTTCCATAACTTTGGCGGACTTTCTACACCAATTAATATCTGGACTAACGCTTATTTCAAACCCGGTACATTCTCATCAGGCCTTGACACAATGGTTATGGAAAATAACTTTAATGACGATAAAACTGATTTTAACTGCACTCTCAAATACTATGGCAATAATGATAAATATTCAGTAATCGCTGTTATGCGTGACGAATTTGATTATTCTGTAACAGTAAACGGTAAAAAAGCCGATTTCTCACTTCGCGACAAGGGAATTGTTGAAATTACCCTTGACGGAAATGAAAAATCAGCCGAAATACAAATTATAAAGATTTAACTTGTGTAATCTTCAATTATTCTTTGCAGTTCTTCCGGAGTTTCTATGCGTATTCCTTCTTCTAATAATGTTCTGTCGTGTTGCGGTAGTGTAGAAACATATACATCGTAAATATCAATAGGTACATTTTCTCCGTTTTTAAAAACTGCAATTTTACCTTTGTATTCAGACATTGTGTAGTAATCATTTATCAGATATGGATTTTCTAATACTTTTTCATCTAAATCCTTGTCAAGCGTCATAAAAAGTACGCCTAAAACCGTAATTGTGATTACTGCAAATACAACAATCCAAAAAACTTTATTTCTCAAATTAATTCACGTCCTTTTGTTGTATTTTTAGCAAAATATTACAAATTATTAATTTTTATTAAAATATAAAAAAAGACTAAACATTTCGGATGTTTTGTGCTATACTTATATCGTATATAAGAAAAACTGCGTAAAATTAGTGGATAAAGCAGTTTTGGAGGGAAAATATGAGAAAAAAGACTCGTGCATCTAAAAAGCCCATGTCCCCGAAAAAGAAAAAAATACTTGGTATTCTGCTGGCGATTGCATTCACCGGCTTTATGACTTGTGTCATAATCGGTGTCAATGTGCTTAGTCATATGATTAGCACCGCAAATGGCGACAGAATTATTGACCTTGAATTCTATAAAGAAAATCAAGACCAGACCACAATTATTTACGCAAAAAATGAAGAAGACGAGTTCGTTGAACTTACAAAACTTCACGGCGAAGAAAATCGTGTTTGGGTAGATATGGAAAATATGTCCGAGTGGATGCCGAAAGCATTTGTAGCTATCGAAGACAGTCGTTTTTATGACCACAAGGGTGTTGACTGGTTTAGTTCTACATTTGGTATTTTAAGGTCTGTTCTTGCAGATGGTGACATTCGTGGTGGTTCAACAATCACAATGCAGTTAATTAAAAACCTTACAGGCGAAAAAGGTGTTACTCTTAACAGAAAGTTCAACGAAATCCTTTACGCTTTGAATATGGAAAAATACTATGAAAAAGACGAAATCCTTGAAGCGTACCTTAATACAATTTACTTAAGCCATAACTGTTATGGCGTTCAAACTGCGGCTGAAACATATTTTGGTAAAGATGTTTCTGAACTTAACCTTGCGGAGTGTGCATCTATCGCAGTTATTACGCAAGAGCCTGCAGCTCGTGACCCAATTTGGCAGCCTGAAGCGAACAAATCACGTCAGGAATGGTGCCTTGCCAAAATGCTTGAAGCAAAAATGATTACTCAAGAACAGTATGACGAAGCAATTGCTTATGAACTTATTTTCACAAATGATGACAGATATATTGCTGAGCATGAAGAAAGTGTTGAAAAAGCAACAGATAATGAAATTCAAAGTTATTATGTTGACTACGTAATCAGTAGCGTTATTCGTGATTTAAAAGAACTTGGTTATTCTAACTACGAAGCAAATAAAATGATTTATTCAGGCGGTTTGCGTATTTATTCAGCAGTTGATACACGTGTTCAGAGCATTCTTGAAGACGTGTATGTGCATAGAACTAATTTCCCTACACAACGTGTAAGTGATGTTAAAGATATGTATCAGTCAGCAATGACTATAATGGATTATAACGGAAGAATTGTGGCTTTGGTGGGCGGTGCAGGTGAAAAAACTGAAAACCGTTCAAATAACCGTGCAGTTTCTGCAGTTCGTCAGCCGGGTTCTTCAATCAAGCCTTTGACTATTTACGCTCCGGCTATTGATGAAGATATAATTACTTGGTCATCAAAAATTAAAAACTATGGTATTACCTGGAAAGGTAGCCGCTGGCCAACTAACTACGGCGGTGACCCCGGAGACCCAAATAGCTACATTACAGCACAGTATGCTGTTGCAATTTCTTATAATACAGTTCCTGCACAGCTTCTTATGATGATGGGCTTTGATTTGAGTTACGATTATCTTACAGAAAAATTCCATATTACAACATATAACGATGCTGAAGACAGCGTTTCACCATCAGCACTTGCAACAGGTGGTTCAAGTGGCGGTGTAACAACTTTACAAATGGCAGCAGCTTTTGCAACATTCGGCAACGGCGGTAAGTATTACGAGCCATATTGCTATTATGAAGTTAAGAATAGTGCAGGCGAAACAATTCTTCAAAATGAACCTGAAGGCGAGCAAGTAATTTCTGCTGAAACCTCATTCGTTATGAATCAGATGCTTCAGACAGTATTCTACGGCTCGATGGGTACTGCACGTGGCTATGCAGTAAGTGGATTTACAACATTCGGCAAGACAGGTACAACAACAAGTAATAATGACCGTTGGTGCGTAGGTGGAACACCTTACTACATCAGTGCCGTATGGTTTGGTTATGATTATAATAAAGAAATCAAAGCAAGCGGTAACCCGGCAGGTCTTATATTTGAAACAGTTATGAACAGAGTTCATAAAAACCTTGCAGATAAATCATTTGAAAAATACACAAATAAGGTTGTAAAGAAGACTTATTGTATGGAATCAGGACTTTTAGCAGGTGAGAATTGTTCAAAAACAGCGTCAGGCTGGTACAAAACTTCAATGATTCCTGCTACTTGTAAATCATGTAACGGTGTTGTAGAAGAAAGTACATCAGGTGTTGTTGATGAAAGCACAACAGCAGTAACACCAACTCCGGAGGATACAACCACACCACCTGAAACAACAACTCAAGCACCACCTCCACCAGAGGTTACTGAAACTCCAGCAGCATAAAAATACGCCCATCTTCTGATGGGCTTTTATGGTATAAAAAGGTGATACATTATGAAAAACAGAACAAAAGCATATATAGTTCTTCAGGACGGTACAGTTTTTGAAGGCTATTCAATGGGTAAACAAGGCAGTACAATAGGTGAAGTTGTATTTAATACTTGTTCTTCATCTTATACTGATATTTTATCAGACCCAACATATTACGGTCAGATTGTGGCACAGACTTATCCGCTTGCAGCCAATCGTGGTGTAAATCCACAGAATAATGATGGCGAGATTATGTCAAACGGCTATATAGTGCGTGAGTGGTGTGACGTGTATTCTGACGGTAACGAAATCAGCCTTGATGAGTATTTAAAGGGCAGAGAAATTGTAGGTATCTGTGGCGTTGATACTCGCCGACTTACAAGACACCTTCGTGATAAAGGCTATGTAAAGGGTGCAATTACAGATTCAATTGATAATCTTGATGATTTACTCAAACAGATTAATGAATACACTATTTCAGGTGCAGTTCGTGAAATTTCAATAAAAGAGCCGGTTGAAATGAAAGGTGAAAATGTAAAATATAATGTTGTTGCAGTCGATTACGGCTCACCAAGAAAACAACTTAACGCATTTTTACTTAATGGCTGTAATGTAACACTTGTTCCTGCATTTACAACAGTAGATGAAATTATGGCATATTCACCTGACGGTGTAGTACTTTGCGACGGTCCTGCTGACCCCGATGATGAGCCTGAACTTATTAAAAACATAGCAGACCTTATAAAGATAGATGTTCCGATTTTTGCAATTGGTTTAGGTCATCAAATGCTGGCTTTGGCTAACGATTTTAAAATTATAAAAATGGAAAAAGGTCATCGTGGTTCAAATCAGCCTGTAAGAATTGAGGGTACAAAAAAGATTATGGTAACAGACCAAAATCATGGCTACGCAGTTGATAAAAATACTGTCTCAGCAAACGCTGAAATTATAATGACAAATGTAAATGACGGTACGGTTGAAGGTCTTAAATATAATAATTTTAAAGGACTTTCAGTTCAGTTCACACCAAAAGGTGATATTGATAGTAGTACAGGATTTATTATTCGTGATTTCTTTAAGATGATGGATGGTGAAAGCAATGACTAAAAAATACGAAAAAATACTTGTTCTCGGTGCAGGTCCCGTAAAAATCGGTCAGTCATTGGAGTTTGACTATTCTGCATTACAAGTTTGCCGTGCGTTAAAAGAAGAGGGGATTTCAGTTGTTTTCGCAAACTCAACCCCATCAGCATTGGCTACTGATAAGGCTTTTGCTGATAAAGTGTATATTGAGCCACTTAACATTGAAAGTGTTAAGAGAATACTTGAAAAAGAAAAACCTGACGCACTTCTCTCAACTGCAGGCGGTGACGATAGTCTTGAATTAAGCCTTGAACTCGCACAAAACGGTTATCTTGAAGAAACAAACACTGTTCTTATCGGTATTAATCAGGAAGTTATTCGTAGCGTTAAAAACAGACATTCTTTTGCCGATGCACTCAGCGAAATGAATGAACCAACCGTACCAGCACTTGTTGTAAATAGCGTAGATGAAGCGTGCGAATTTGCTGATAAAGTAGGTTACCCCGTAATTGTTCGTCCTGCATATACACCTGACCGTGAAAGTGCAGAATATTGCTATTCACGTGAAACTCTTGCAGTAAAAGCACAGCAGAGCCTTGAAACTTCAATTGTAAGTCAGATACTTATTGAAAAAAGTATTGCAGGTTGGAAAGAGCTTGAATTTGAAGTTATGCGTGACAGTGAAAATAACTGCATCAGCGTAGGTAGTGTTGAAAGTATTGACCCTGTTGGTATTCATACAGGTGACAGTATCGTTGTAATTCCTGCACAGACTTTAACCGATTCTGAATTCACAAAACTTCGCCGTGCCGCAAGAAAAGTTGTTTCACGACTCCAGATTGAGGGTAGTTGTAATGTTCAGTTTGCTTTAAGTCCTGACGGTAAAACTTATTTTGTAACGGGCATTGACCCACGAGTAAGCCGTACTTCAGCCCTTGTTTCAAAGGCGACTGGCTATAGAATTGCTTATGTTTCCGCAAAAATTGCACTTGGCAAAACTCTTTATGAAATTGAAAATGACGTTACAGGTTGCACAACTGCTTGTAGTGAGCCTGCTATGGATTATTGTGCAGTTAAATTCCCCAAATGGTCATTTGAAAGTTTTGGCGAGGCAAATCGAACACTTGGCACAATGATGAAAGCAACGGGTGAAAGCCTTACAATAGGTACGGGTTTTGAACTTGCATTTATGAAAGGCGTAAGAAGTGTAAATAAAAATCATTTACCACGCCTTGAACAGTTTGAAATATTGTCTGACGACGAATTGAAAGCCGAAATCAAAATGTCAGACGATAACCGTATTTTCGCAGTTTATGAAGCACTTTACAGAGGTTTCAGTATTGACGAATTAAATGAAATTACAAGTATTGATAAGTGGTTTTTAAATAAACTTAAGAATATTGCAGATACTGAAAAACTCATCAGAAACGATAACAGTAAAGATGCATATGAATATGCAAAAACAATAGGTTTTACTGATTTTGCAATTGAACAGATTACAGGCGAAGAAGTGACAAACTCTCTTAATGCTGTATTTAACAGTATTGACACCTGCTCTGCTGAATTTGACGCACAAAAGCCATATTTCTATTCAGTTTATGGCACAGATAATGAGGCAGAAATTTTTATAAACAATAAAAAATCAGACAAAAAAAAAGTACTTGTTCTCGGTAGTGGTCCATCAGTTACCGGCAGAAGTGGTGACAGTGACTATTGCACAGTTCATTGCATTAATTCCCTTAAAAATCAAGGTTATGAGGTAGTTGTACTCAATAACAATCCTGCATCAGTTACAACTGACTATAATGTTGCTGACAGAATTTATCTTGACCCGTTAAGTAAAGAAGATATTTTGAACGTAGTAAGAACTGAAAAGCCTGATTTTGCAGTTGTCCTTTTTGGCGGCGAAGATGCAATCAAGAATTCTGAAATCCTTAAAAACGCAGGCATAGAAATTCTTGGTCCTGATAACGATTTCTTTAGAAAAATTACTAATAAAATTGAATTTTTTGATATTCTTGACGATGCAAATGTTAAGCATACAAGCAGTAAAAAAGTATGCGTAGGTACTTGTATTGAGGCTCATATTATTTCAGATGGTGAAAATTACTTTGTTCCTGCACTTTGTGAGCATATTGAGAAAGCTCATATCAATTCAGGCGACTCAATTTCTGTGTTCCCGACTGTAAGTGTCAGTGATTCAATGCTTAAAACAGTTGAAGAATACGTGCAAGCAATTGTAAAAGAACTCAAATTCAAGGGAGCACTTGATATTCAGTTTGTTGTTTTTGATAACGACTTGTATGTAACAAAAGCATCTGTCACAAATACAACTCTTGTGCCATTCGTAACAAAGGCGTCAGGTTGTGACGCAGTTGATTTGGCTGTTCGTTGTATGGCAGGTGAAAAACTAACTGTTACAGGCGTTAATAAATCAAACGGCAACTATTATGTTCGTGTTCCTGTGTTCAGTTTTGAAAAACTTAAGGGTGCCGATATGTTGCTTGGCGAAAAGACAAAATCAACGGGTGACGTAATGGGTATCGGTGACACTTTTGACAACGCACTCTTAAAGGGTATGATTGCTTCAGGTATGCGTATTAAGCGTACAGGCTCAATTCTCGTTTCAGTTTGCGAAAGTGATAAGAGCGAAGCTGTCTCTATGGCAGAAGAATTTTTGTCACAAGGCTTCAAAATCTACGCTACAAGCGATACTGCAAAAATTCTTAATTCAAATCATATTGCTACAAATACCGCAAGCGGTGAGTTGGCAGTTGAAATGATAAATTCAAACAAATTCTCATACGTTGTTTCAACTTTGCAGAATAACAGAAAAGATGATGAAGACGCTATCATCAGACGCACAGCACTTATGAAAAAAGTTCCCGTATTTACATCTGTTCATAGTGCATATACATTCTCAAAATCTCTTGCAAATAACAATGTTATGGAAGAATTGGAGGTCACAGATATATGATTATTATGTCTGTGGATTACGGTGACGTTAGAACGGGGATTGCAGTTTGTGATAAAATGCAGATTTTAGCATCTCCCGTGTGCGTAATTACTGAAAAAGACCGTGAAAAACTTGTTGAGAAAATTGCAGAACTTGTAATTGAACGTAAAGTTGAGCGTATTTGTGTAGGACTTCCGCAGAATATGGATGGTAGTTACGGTTTTCGTAGTGACGCTTGTCGTGAATTGGGTGCAATCCTTCAAGAAAAAACAGGCTTGCGGGTGGATTTCCAGAATGAGCGACTAACAACTGTTTCAGCACACAATCTACTTAATTCAGCCGATGTTCGTGGCAAAAAGCGTAAAGCGGTAATTGATGCAGTTTCGGCTGTGCTGATTCTCGAAGATTATATGAAAACTATAGACAGACAATGACAAAAAATTGCTTGGTATCTTGCTATAATGATACCAAGCTTTTTTTATGCGGTGATTTAATGACAGTCTATGTTGATATTCTTATAATTCTTAATACTTTGGTAAATTATTTTATACTTTTAGCAGTACAAAAACTTACGCGAAGTCACCAAAAAAGGTGGCGTATTTTATTGGGCAGTGTTGTGGGTGGAATATCGTCATTGTTATTGTTTTTTGAGAGTTTAGGCGTAATAATGACACTGCTAAAAATTATAACTGCAATACTTATGACAATCATAACCTTTGGTATAAAGCCAATAAAACAATTGTTTAAGAGGATATTTCTGCTTTTTGCAATAACATTTCTTTTTGGCGGATTAATATTTGCAATTTACATATTTTTTGATAAAGATATTCTAATCTATTCAAACGGTATCGTCTATTTTGACGTAGATTTGACTTTTTTAGTAATTTGTTCCGTGATTTCATATGTGGTCATAACCTTGATTTCAAAAATCACCGATAAAAAAGCACCAAAGTCTAAAGAATATTATGTAACAGTTGAAAATGCAGGTAAAACAGTTTCCTGTACCGCACTTATGGATACGGGAAACAATCTTCGTGAGCCGTTTTCAGATTACCCCGTAATAATGGCAAGTAAAGATTTATTTGAAAAACTGTTTACAGAAGAAAAAATCCGCTTAATTCCTGTATCAACAGTAAACGGCGAGTCACTAATTAAAGCATTTAAACCCGAAAAAATCATAATAAATAACTTTTCAACCGACAAAGTGTATATAGGTGAAAGCCTTACACCATTAGATGAATATAAAATGATATTAAATATAAATCTTGAAGGGGAGATATCTAATGATTAAACTAAAACTTTTTCTGCAAAAACTTTATCTTAAATTCTTTAAGCGTGGGGCTTATTACATAAATGGTCCCGTGTCTTTGCCTGAACCATTGACCACAGAAGAAGAGCAACTTCTAAGCGAAAAACTTGGCCTTGGCGACGACAAAGCAAGAGAACAGTTAATAGTTCATAATCTGCGACTTGTGGTTTATATCGCAAAAAAGTTTGAAAATTCAGGTGTGAATATTGAGGACTTAATCTCAATCGGTACAATAGGGTTAATCAAAGCTGTAAATACATTTTCTCCTGAAAAGAATATTAAGCTTGCAACTTACGCTTCACGTTGCATAGAAAATGAAATACTTATGCATCTTAGAAAAATTGCATCACAAAAAATGGAAGTTTCTCTTGACGAGCCACTTAATACTGATTGGGACGGAAATGAACTTATGCTTGCTGATGTTCTTGGCAGTGATGGAGATGAAATCAATCGAGAAATTGAAGAAGAGGATGAAAAACGAATACTTTTAAAGGTTATTGACACTCTGCCTGAAAGAGAAAGAGAAATAATCGATATGCGTTTCGGGTTAGGTGAGAAAGAAGAACTAACACAAAAGCAAGTGGCAGATAAGTTGGGAATTTCTCAAAGTTATATATCAAGACTTGAAAAAAGAATAATAAAAAAAATCGGAAATAAAATGAAAGCACAAATAAAATAACTTTTAATATTTTTTTGTAAAAAAGTATATAAAAAACAGAAACATTGTGCTATAATATAAAAGATAATGAATTGGTATGCCTATCATACCTAAAAATAGGGAAAAGAAGGGTGTAATTATGACTTACGACGTAGCAATTGTAGGTGCCGGTGTTGTTGGCGGACTTATTGCCCGTGAGCTTAGCCGTTTCCAAGTTAAAGTGGCTTTGCTTGAAAAGTATAATGACGTTGCAATGGGTACAACAAAGGCTAACAGTGCTATTGTGCATGGCGGTTTCGATGCACAGAATGGCACACTTAAAGCAAAACTTAATGTTCAAGGAACTGCAATGATGCCTGAAGTTTGTGAAAAACTTTCAGTTCCGTTTAAAAAGAACGGTTCAGTAGTTGTTGCTTTTTCTGAAAGTGAAATGGAACATATTAAAGTTCTTTATGAACGCGGTATAAAAAACGGTGTTCCTGAACTTTCAATAATTGACAGGGACGAACTTCGCAGAAGAGAACCAAATATCAGCGACGAAGCAGTAGGTGCATTGCTTTCTGAGAGTGCAGGTATTGTATGTCCTTACGAACTTACAATCGCAGCAGTTGAAAATGCTGTATCTAACGGTGTTGAGCTTGTTAGAAATTGTGAAGTTCAATCAATCAGCGAAAACAATGATGGATATGTACTCAGCACAACTGTAGGAGAAATAAACGCAAAATATATCATTAATGCGGCAGGTAATTTCTCAGATGAATTAGCAAAAATGGTAGGGGACGACTCAATCGAACTTGTACCAAGAAAAGGCGAGTACTATGTTCTTGATAAATCTGTTGGCAACCTTGCAACACATACAATTTTCCAATGTCCTAACGAAATGGGAAAAGGTATTCTTGTTACACCTACAGTTGATGGTAATCTTCTTATCGGGCCAACTGCTTTGAATATTGAAGATAAAGACGATAATACAACAACTCCTGAGGGACTTCGTGAAGCAGTTCAGAAAGCACTTAAATCTGTGCCGATTGTGTCAATCAGAAATGCTATTACATCTTTTGCTGGTGTTCGTGCTCATCCTGTTAATGATGATTTTATTATCGGTTGGTGCGAAAAGAGTGCAAACTTCTTGAATGTTGCAGGTATAGAGTCACCGGGACTTTCATCTGCTCCTGCAATCGCAATCTACGTTCGCGAAATTCTCGAAGAAAAACTCGAACTTACAGAAAAAGAGAACTATAAAGATACAAGAGAAACTCCTGTTCGTTTCCGTCATATGAGTGACGAAGAAAGAGCAGAGCTTATAAAGAAAAATCCTGCTTATGGCAGAATTGTTTGCCGTTGTGAAACAATTACAGAAGGCGAAATTATTGACGCAATTCGTGCTCCGGGCGGTGCTCGTGATGTTGACGGTGTAAAACGTAGAACAAGAGCAGGTATGGGACGTTGTCAAGGCGGATTCTGCGGAAGCAAAGTGGTTGAAATTCTTGCTCGTGAGTTAGGCGTTCCAATGAGCGACATCACTAAATTTGGCGGCGACTCAAAAATTATTTATGAAAGAACAAAGTGAGGTGAATCGGTATGTTGAATTATGAACTTGTTGTAGTAGGTGGCGGTCCTGCTGGTATGGCGGCTGCCCTTGAAGCAAAGAAAAACGGCGTTAATAAAATTATGGTTTTAGAACGTGCTGAAACTCTTGGCGGTATTCTTGAACAGTGTATACATACCGGTTTCGGACTTCATTATTTTGGTGAAGAACTTTCAGGACCTGAGTATGCAGGCAGATTTATAAAACTTCTTGAAGACACCGATATTGATGTCAAAACTGACACAATGGTGCTTGATGTTGCAAGTGACAACACAGTTACCGCTGTAAACAAAAAGGACGGGCTTCTTAAAATCAATGCAAAAGCAGTTGTTCTTGCTATGGGTTGTCGTGAAAGACCACGCGGTGCATTAAGTATTGCAGGTAGTCGTTGCTCAGGTATTATGACAGCAGGTACTGCACAGAAGTATGTTAATATTGATGGCTATATGCCGGGACACGAAGTCGTTATTCTTGGTTCAGGTGATATTGGTCTAATTATGGCTCGTCGTATGACTCTTGAAGGTGCAAAAGTTAAAATGGTTTGCGAACTTATGCCATATTCAGGTGGTTTGACAAGAAATATTGTTCAGTGTCTTGATGATTTCGGTATTCCGCTTAAACTTTCAACTACAGTTATTGCAACTCACGGTAAAGACAGACTTGAAGGCGTTACAATCGCAAAGGTTGACGATAAACTTCAGCCAATCCCAGGCACAGAAGAATATGTACCTTGTGATACTCTTATGTTGTCAGTTGGTCTTATTCCTGAAAATGAACTTTCAAAGAATTCGGGACTTCAACTTGATAATATTACAAATGGTCCTCGCGTTGATGAATATCGCGAAACCGAGCACGCAGGCGTGTTTGCTTGTGGTAATGTTCTTCAGGTTCACGATTTGGTTGACTATGTTACACAAGAAAGTCAAATTGCAGGTCTTGGTGCAGCAAAGTTTATCAAGGGTGAAAAGGTGACAGGAGATTGCGTTTATACTAAGGGTATCAACGGTGTTCGTTACATAGTTCCACAGCGTATTAACTGCAAAACTGATGGCGACGTAAAACTTTACTTCCGTGTTGGTGCAGTTTTCAATAATGCAAGAATTATTGTTGAGTGCGATGGCAAAGAAATCCTTTCAAAGAAAAAGGTTAAACTTTGTCCCGGCGAAATGGAATATGTTATCATTAAACAATCTGTTATTGCAGAACTTCCTGCTAACGCAGAAATTACAGTAAGAGTGGAGGCATAAAAATGGAAAAAAGAGAACTTGTTTGTGTTGCTTGTCCTTTAGGATGCCCCATAACAGTAACATTTAATGAAGACGGTAGCGTCCAGACAGTTACAGGTAATACTTGTAAACGTGGTGACGCTTATGCTCGTACGGAAGTTACAAACCCAACAAGAATGATTACAACAACAGTTAAGGTTGAGGGTGGCAAATCTTATGTAGTGCCTGTAAAATCAGCAACCCCAATTCCAAAGGGTATGATGTTTGAGTGCATGGAAATTATAAATAAAGCATCTATCAAAGCCCCCGTAAATATCGGTGATGTTGTTATCGAAAATATTCTTGGAACAGGTGTTGATATTATTGCAACAAACTATGCAGAATAAGAAAAGTTATGAAATAGCGGCGGAAGTAATTCCGTCGCTTCGCCAATTAGAATGGCAAAAATTAGAAATGTACGCATTCTGTCATTTTGGTACTAATACATTTACAGGTCGTGAATGGGGCGATGGCACAGCACCAGCGTCTGTTTTTAATCCTAAAAAACTTGATGCTCGTCAATGGGCAAGAGAGATTAAAAACGCAGGGCTTCGTGCAATTATTCTCACTTGTAAGCATCACGACGGTTTTTGTCTTTGGCAAAGTGAATACACAGACTATTGTATGAAAAACAGCTCATATAAAAACGGCAAAGGTGACGTTGTAAAAGAAGTAAGTGAAGCTTGCCGTGAATACGGGCTTAAATTCGGCGTGTATCTTTCCCCTTGGGACAGACACGAACAAACTTACGGCACAGGTGAAGAATATAATACATATTTCAAAAATCAACTTACAGAATTAGCAACTAAATATGGCGATATATTCTGCTTTTGGTTTGATGGTGCTTGTGGCGAAGGCAAAAATGGTAAAAAGCAAGTTTATGACTGGACTTCGTATTTTGCTTTAATTCGTGAATTGCAACCAAATGCAGTAATCAATATTTGTGGTCCTGATGTGCGTTGGTGCGGTAATGAGGCAGGAAAAAGCAGAGAATCCGAATGGAGTGTAGTTCCTGCTTTTGTAGGAAATCAGGATTATACCGCGGAACATTCACAACAAGAAGATACTGCAGAGTTTTCAAAAAAGGTAGATGCCAAAACGCAGGATTTAGGTAGCCGTGAGTTTATTGATGGAATTAAAGATTTTATATGGTATCCTGCCGAAGTTGATGTTTCAATCCGTCCGGGCTGGTTTTATCATAGAAAAGAAGATTTCAAGGTTAAATCCCTTAAAAAACTTATGCACATTTATTGGGGTAGTGTTGGTGGCAATTCATCATTACTTCTTAATATTCCACCCGATAAAAACGGACTTTTGGCAAAAGCCGATGTTCGTGCATTACGAAAGTTTGGCAACGAATTACGTCGTGAATTCCCCGAAAATCTTGCAATAAACGGCAAAGTGTCTTCATCTTCTCAACTTGATGATGAACACAATGCAGACATTATTCTCACAGAAAACGGTTACTGGCAATGCGGAGCGGGGGATGAAAAACCCGAAATTATAATTAATTTTGATAACCCGATAATTGCTGATAAAATCGTTCTTAAAGAAAATATAGCAACAGGACAGCAGATTGAAAACTTTGATGTTTACGGCGATAATGGTAATGGTTTTGAGAAACTTTGCTCATCGACTGTAATTGGTGCAAAACGAATTTGTCGTTTTAAAAAGCAAAAACTTAACAGAATAAAAATTGTAATTACATCTTATCGTGTAAAAGCAACCCTTAACAAAGTTGAACTCTATTGCAAAAAATAAATTACAAAACAAAACCCCAACTCAATTGAGTTGGGGTAAATTATTATTTATCGTGATTGAATTTTATTTAGAATCCGTAGGGGATTCATCAGTATTTTCAACTGTTGTAACATCAGCATCAACAACTGTTTCAGCTACGTCTTCAACAGTACCAACTGCTTCAGCATTCATTTTTTCAAGTCTTTCACGACGAGAAACTTCAAGGTCAGCAAGCATTTGTTCTTTAACTTTACCGTCAACATTGAAGAACATAAGAGTTACACCGTAAAGGAAACGTGCAATTGCAGGAAGTAAGCAGAAGATTGCCCAGAAACCAAGTAGTGTTTTATGGTTTGATTCAGGAACAATGTTACCGAATTCGTCTTTACGTGCAACGTAACCAACCATTGAAATAACAACACCTGAAAGAAGCTGTGTAATTGAGTTAGCAGCCTTACCGAAGTAGTTCTGAACTGTTTGAACAAGAGCTTCATTTCTCATGCCTGTTTTCCATTCACTGTAGTCATAAACGTCACCCTGAAGAACAGCACCCGCAACGTTCATAAGCTGATTTGGAAGTCCGCAAACTGTAAGACAGAAAGTGAGGATAGCAAGGTTTACAACAGCGTTCTGACCTTCCCAGTTTACAAGGAAACCTTCACCGTCATTACCAAGAATACCGATAAGGAATGTTGTACCGTATGCAATACCTGCGAAGATACCGGATGCCACTGCAACTTTTTTAGCACCGAACTTACGAATGAGTTTAGGTGCCAATGGAACCATAATATAGTTAGGAATACCTGTGAATAAACCGGCGATTGAACCGTGAGCAACGTTCTTTGAGTTGTGCATCCAATAGAAACTTTCACTTGAAACACCGACTGATTTAAATCCGTTGAAGAAACCTGAAAGAACAAGCACAAACATTGGTCTGTTTTTGAAAACGTTCTTGAATGATTCAATAACGCCAACTTCTTTCATCTGTTCACGAGAAGCCAACGGTACTCTCTCTCGCATTGAATAGAAACCGTAGAATGCTGAGAATGCAGCAATAACGCCAATGATAACTGCGAAACCTGTATAAATGTCCTGCATACCAATTGGGTTTTTCCAGTTCACAGTTTTCTGTGGAAGGAAACCTACGAACATTGATGCAATTGACGGAAGGAATACACCAAAAAGTTCTGTGAACTTTGATGTAGCGATAAGATTGTCACGTTCGTTATTATTTGGAGTAATGTTATAAAGCATAATTGTCCAAGCACCAAAGTATGACATACCAAGGTTATAGACAAAGATTGCAACAACTGTCCAGATAACTTTCTGCCACTCGTGAACGAGAAATGCAGGAGTTGTGAAAAGCATTATCATTGCTATTGCCCAGAATGGAGTAGGAATGATAAGCCAAGGACGAAGTCTGCCCCAACGAGTACGTGTTCTGTCAATAATAAGACCTGAAATTGAGTCGTCAACTGCATCGTAGATAGACTCAATAAACATAATAATACCGTATGTACTACCTGACATTCCGAGGAAACTAATAGCAAAGAACTGACGGAATGCGTTTACATACTGGCTCAAGTTTTTCTGTCCGAATGAAGTTAAAAGATAACCTGCGATTTCTTTTGGACGCAAATATCTTCTGTCTTGAGTAGATACTTGTTGAGTACTAGTTTCAACAGTACCTGCTTCAACTTCTTCGGCAACTGTGGTTGTAGTTGTGTTTTCCACTGTTCAATCACGCCTTTTTTTAGAAAAGTCCATATATTTTCCAATATATACATATTAATATAACATAAAAGCCGACAATAATCAACCTGAAAATTGAAATTTGTCGGCTAATATTTAACGAAATTTTTGTGAGAATTCTACTGCTAATTTATCACAACGCTCGTTTTCGGGGTGACCTGCATGGCCTTTTATCCACTCAAATTCATATTCGTGTTGTGAAAGTAAATCAAGAAGTCTTTCCCAAAGGTCAGGATTAAGTGCAGGCTTTTTATCAGCCTTACGCCAATTATTAGCACGCCAACTTTCTGCCCAACCTTTTGTAATTCCATTTACAACATATGATGAGTCGGAATATATTTTTACTTTGCATTTACGGTTAAGTGCTTCAAGTCCGTTGATAACCGCCAATAATTCCATTCTGTTGTTTGTAGTTTCTTCCTCGCCACCCGAAAGTTCTTTTTCAACACCATTACAGCGGAGAATTGTACCCCAACCACCTGGACCTGGGTTACCTGAACAGGCACCATCAGTAAACATTTCAACAAAAGTTAAGTTTTTCATATAAACTCCTGAATAAATTGATTTCAAAATTACTAAACTAATTTTATCACGATTTTTAAAGTTTAACAATACAAATCTGCACAAAAAAATGGACTAAAACAGATTTTATCAATTTTAGTTTACCTTGACAATGAACGCCAAAAATAGTATTATATAATGACAATATAGTGAGTTAGTATGGGTTTTTGTGCATATATTTATATAAAATCTCATTTTGCTACTGCCTTGTAGCAAAAATACATATATTAAAAAATAAAATAAGGAGGAAAGTATGGCAAAACAGAAAACGGAAAAAACTACGTTGCAAAGTGAAACAAAACGTTCTGCAAAAGGTAAACTTTCAAATCGTACAAAACAGCAGAATACATCAAAAAAGAATGTTTTTAATAAGAAAAATGATAGTAAAAAATCTGTTGCAAAAAACAGTGCTTCAAATAAATCTAAAAAAGGAAATGCTCAGAAGAATATGAAAAAACGAACTCCTAAGGGTGAGGAGAAGGGTATTAAAATTGCATTTTTGGGCGGTCTTAACGAAGTTGGTAAGAATATGACCTTGTACGAGTATGACGGTGAAATGATGCTCGTTGACTGTGGTCTTGCATTCCCTGACCCCGATATGCTTGGTGTTGATTTGGTTATTCCCGATTTCACCTATGTTGAGGAGAATGCTGATAAAGTAAAAGGCATTTTTATTACTCACGGTCATGAAGACCATATAGGTGGACTTGCATATCTTCTTAAAAGAGTAAATATTCCGGTATATGGCACAAAACTTACAATCGGACTTATCGAAGGTAAACTTCGTGAACACAAAATGCTTGAAACCGTTGAACTTAACGTAATCAAGCCTAAAGATAAAGTAAAACTCGGTAATTTTGAGATTGAAGCAATCCACGTGAATCACTCAATTCCCGATGCTATTGCTCTTGCAATCAGTACACCTGCCGGAATTGTTTTGCAGACAGGTGACTTTAAAATTGATACAACACCAATTGATGGTGATGTAATCGACCTTGCACGTATTGCAAAATTAGGTGAAAAAGGTATTCTTTGTCTTCTTTCGGACTCAACTAACGCTCAAAGACCGGGATACACTTCAAGCGAGCGTACAGTAGGCGAGTCCTTTGAAAGACTTTTCCAGAAAGCAGATGGTAAACGACTTATAGTTGCAACTTTTGCTTCGAATATTCACAGAGTTCAGCAGATTATTGATGTTGCTGCGTCAGTTGGCAGAAAAGTTGCTCTTTCGGGACGTAGCCTTGAAAATGTTGTTGAAACAGCATCAAAACTTGGTTACCTTAATGTGCCTGACGGAATTCTTGTAAGTATTGATATGGTATCACGCTATCCGGATGATAAACTTGTGATTATTACAACGGGTAGTCAGGGTGAACCTATGTCAGCTCTTTACAGAATGGCATTTTCAGAGCATAGACGTGTCGAAATCGGTCCCGGGGATTATGTTATTATTTCAGCAACACCAATTCCGGGTAATGAAAAAACCGTTGGTAAGGTTGTTGACGAACTTTTAAAACGTGGTGCAGAAGTTGTTTACGAAAAAATGTATGATGTTCACGTTTCGGGACACGCTTGTCAGGAAGAATTAAGACTTGTAATGAGCCTTGCAAAGCCAAAATTCTTTATTCCTGTTCACGGCGAGCAGAAACATTTAAGAAAACACGCACAACTTGCTGAAAGTATGGGAATTCAACCTGGCAATATTTTTATTGCAGATAACGGTAGACAAATTGAACTTACAAAACGTAAAATGACAGTATTACCCGACGTGCCTGCAGGCAAAATTTTTGTTGATGGTTACGGCGTTGGTGATGTCGGAAATGCAGTTATTAGAGAACGCAAACGTCTTGCGGAAGACGGTCTTATGATAATCAGCGTTGTTATAGAAAAAGATACGGGAATGCTCGTTTCAGGTCCTGATATAGTGTCACGTGGATTTGTTTATGTGCGTGATTCTGAACAACTTATATCTGAGGTTAAACTTGTAGCACAAATCGTAGTTGATGAGTGTATACATGACGGCAATATTGAATGGGGTACAATCCGCAACAGAATTCGTGATGATATTTCACGGCTTCTTTACGACAGAACAAAGCGTAGTCCAATGGTACTTCCGCTTATAAACTCTATTTAAGGTGTTAAATATGAAAAAGTCAAATAACGGCAGAATTAAAAATGGTATTAAAAGAATAATAGAAATATATCCGATAACAGTTCCCGCAATTGTTGTCTGTGTGTTATTATGCTTTGCTATGTTCTTTTATAATGTATATTTTGCCGTTGCAGGACTTTTAATGATTATAATTCTTGCAGTTGTAGGAAGTATAATAAACAATGTAAACTTCAAAAGACTTGAAGCGTCAGTTACTGAGCTCAATAAAAAGCTTTCAACAAGTGAAAAATATGGTGAACTTCGTCAGTTTCCGTTGCCTGTTGTTATATTTGATAGCACAGACAAAATACTTTGGTATAACAAACTGTTCCGTAAAGAATTTCTCAATGAAGTTAATTTTGAAGATACAGATATAAAGAAAATTACATCGGGTCAGGGACTTGACATAGTCCGCCAAAGTGAGTTTATAGAATGTGAATTTGAGAATAAAAAATATACGGCATTTTCGTCAAATATTGAATACAAAAACGAAATGGCATATATTTTGTACTTTGTTGAAGATACTGAACTTAAGAATTTCAGAATAAAATATGAAAATACACGACCTGTATTTATGATTATCAACCTTGACAGCGTTGAAGATGCTCTTGGCGATTTGCGTGAAAGTCAGCAGTCTGATATTTTAGGTGACGTTGAGCAGATGGTTGAGAATTGGTTTGAAAACTTTAATTGTATTTATCGTAAAATCAGTAACAGCAGATTTATCGTAATCTCAGATAATGAAAATCTTGCTAAAATGAAAGATGACAAATTTTCAGTTCTTTCAAAGGTGCGTTCTTATACATATAATGAAAAAGTATCGGGACTTACCTTGTCAGTTGGTGTGGGCACCGGTGAAACTCTTCCTGAATGTGAAACTATTGCACGTCAGTCACTTGATATGGCAATGGGCAGGGGTGGTGACCAGGTCGCAATAAAAACTGATAAGAATGATTATGAGTTCTTCGGTGGCGTTGCAAAAGGTGTTGAAAAGCGTACAAAAGTAAGAACAAGAATGGTTGCATCTGCAATAGGTGATAGTATTAATTCAAGCAGTAATGTTCTTGTTATGGGACATCGATTTGCAGACCTTGACGCACTTGGAGCATCTGTTGGTGTTGCTATGATAAGCAAGGCTTTAGGTAAAGATGCAAAAATTGTAATGTCGTCAAAAACAACACTTGCTATGCCACTTGCAAAGCATCTTATTGCAAACGGAATGGACGATTTACTTATTGAACCTGCAGATGTGGACGAGTATCTTACCGCAGGTACGTTGTTAGTAATCGTTGATACTCACAGAAAGAGTTTTCTTGAGCATCCTGAGCTGTTCGATTTGGTACAAAAGGTAGTTGTTATTGACCATCACAGAAAAACAGTTGACCATATAAATAAGGCTGTTATCTTTTACCACGAGCCAAATGCTTCGTCAGCGGCTGAAATGGTAACAGAACTTATTCAGTATATGCCGTTTGATGTGGAGGTCCCTGCAGTTTGTGCAGAGGCTCTTATGTCCGGAATTACTCTTGATACAAAGAATTTTGTTATGAAAACAGGTGTAAGAACGTTTGAGGCTGCGGCTTATCTTCGCTCACTGGGTGCGGATACTGTTAAAGTAAAACAGTTGTTTGCAAACAGTATGAAAACGCAAAAAGATAAAAGTGAAGTTGTAAAATCGGCGGCTATGTATGGAGAAAGTGCAATCGGCGTAGTTGATTTTGAGGCTGATGATGTGCGAATTGTTGCAAGTCAGGCGGCTGATGAACTTCTCAATATTGATGGCGTTCACGCATCATTTGTGCTCTTTAAAACTGATGATACAGTTAATATTTCAGCACGTTCATACGGTGAAATTAATGTTCAACTTGTAATGGAAGAACTTGGTGGCGGTGGCCATCAGACTATGGCAGCAGCTCAGTTACAGGGTGAAACTTTTGATAATGCACTTGCATTACTTAAAAATGCTATTGATAAAGTAAATTAAGCGAAAAGAGGTTATATATAATGGATGTTATTTTGAAAGCAGATGTTAAAGGTTTAGGTAAAAAAGGCGAAAAGGTAAAGGCTTCTGACGGTTATGCACGTAACTTCCTTTTCCCAAAAGGACTTGCAGTTGAGGCAAATGCACAAAGTCTTACAGAACTTCGTAATCGTGAACAGTCAAATCAACATAAAATTGATGTTGAAATTGCCGCTGCTAACGATTCTAAAGCAAAACTTCAGGGTAAAGTAGTGAAGATTACTGCAAAAGCTGGTAATAACGGTAAACTTTTCGGTTCAGTAACATCAAAAGAAGTTGCGGCTGAAATTACAAAACAGTATGGCGTTAAAGTTGATAAAAGAAAAATCACTATGGATGATATTAAAAACTTCGGCTCATATAGAATTGAAGTTAAACTCTATACAAATATTGTAGCCGAAATGACCGTAATGGTAGGGGAATAAAAATGGAAAGTAATTATTCAACAATTGATAGTTTGAATTTGCCATATAGTGTTGATGCTGAACAGGCAGTGTTGGGTGCAATTCTAAAAGACCCCGAATGCCTCCATATAGTTGCGGATATGCTTAAAATTGAACATATTTATCTGCCACAGCATAAGGCGATTTATACAGCAATTCTTAATATCGATACAATGGGTAATCGTATTGACCCGCTTGTTGTTCTTGAGCAATTAAAGAAAGACGGTGTTTATGACGATATTGGCGGTAAAGCGTATCTTATGAAGATTGCTGAAGCCGTTCCGTCAACAAAAAACGTTGAATCATACATAAAAATCATTATTGAGAAATATTATCTTCGCACTTTAATGCTTACTGCTCGTGAAATCCTTGACCAGACAAATGAGGGTACAGAATCTCCTGATAAACTTCTTGATTTGGCAGAACAGAAAATCTATGACATTCGTCGTGGTAAGAATACATCAGGACCTGCAAAAGTAAGCGATATTATCGTTTCTGACGTTTTCGAGCGTATCAAAAAACTTGGTAGTGCTGACCCGCAGGAAAAAGAAAAATATATCGGTATTCCAACGGGTTTTTCATATCTTGATAAAGTTCTCGGTGGTGGATTTCACCGTTCTGACCTTATAATTATCGGTGCTCGTCCTGCTATGGGTAAAACAAGTTTTGCACTTAATGTTGCAAGAAATATTGCAATAAAAGGCAGAAAAGTGCTTTTCTTCTCTCTTGAGATGTCAAAAGAGCAGTTGGCTCAACGTATTATTTCAACAGAAGCACGAATTGTAAGCAATAAACTCAGAACAGGTGAAGTCAATCAGGCGGACTGGGAAAGACTTGGACTTGCTTTACAGAACCTTGTCAACTGTGAATTGTATTTTGACGATAGTGCAAATATCAATGTTCCTGAAATGAAAGCCCGTGCAATGCGAATGAAAGACGTTGACTGTATCGTAATCGACTATCTTCAGCTTATGTCAGGTACAAAGCGTAGTGATAATCGTGTTCAGGAAGTTGCAGAAATCACTCGTGGCCTTAAAATGATGGCAAAAGACCTTAATATTCCGGTTGTTACTTGCTCACAGCTTTCCCGTGGCGTTGCAAAGAACAACGGTGACCACCGTCCACAAATGACCGACCTTCGTGAATCAGGTACTATTGAGCAGGATGCTGATATTGTTCTTATGCTTCACCGTGAAGATTACTATAAGAATGATTCAGACGAGGGTGACGATACAGTAAGCGAATCAGCAAATATTGCAGAGGTTATTGTAGGTAAAAACAGACACGGCTCAACCGAAACTGTAAAGGTTGCTTGGAATCCTGAATTCACAATGTTCTCAACTCTTGAAAGGATTAAATATGACGAATAAAGTTATTAAAACAATAACAGAAAATCATATGATTTCAAAAGGTGATACTGTGGGTGTAGGTCTTTCGGGTGGTGCGGATTCTGTTGCATTAATTCATATTCTTGTAAGCAATAAAGATGAACTTGGAATTCGCAAAATCAAAGGAATACATATTCATCATGGTATTCGTGGCGAAGAAGCCGATAGAGATTTAGAATTTTCAAGAAAATTATGCGAAAAACTCGACATAGAGTTTGTTTGTTATTATGCAGATATTCCTGCTGAAGCCGAAAAAACGGGCGAAAGTATTGAAGAATGTGCAAGAAGAATACGTTATGATTTCTTTTCTAAATCTGATTGCACAAAAATTGCAACTGCCCATAATCTTAATGATAATATGGAAACTGTGATTTTCAATATGGCTAGGGGCACTTCTGTTTCAGGCTTGTGTGGAATTCCTTATTTGCGTGATGTTTTTATTCGTCCTTTGCTTGATTGCACAAGAAATGAAATTGAAGAATATTTAAGAGAAAATTCACTCAGTTTTGTAACAGATAGCACAAATTTGTGTGACGATTATACCCGAAACAGAATTCGTCATAATGTAATCCCACAACTTTTTGAATTAAATCCGTCCTTTGATAAAGCGTTTGCTAATTGTGTTGATTCTGTAAAACTTGCAAACGATTATATTATGCAGAATGCTACTGAATTGCTTGAAAGTTCAAGAATAGATTGTGGCTATGACTGTTCTTTATTTAAAAATTGTCATAGTGCTTTGAAAAATCAAGTGATTTCGTTAATTTTAAAAGAACAGAATGTGCCTAATATTACAAAAAAATATATTGATGCGGTTTCTTATATTATAGAAAATGGCGGAACGACTAATCTTGGCGGAAATATAACTGCAAATGCAGAACGTAAAATTCTTTTTTTCGGCGAAAAAGAAAACGTTGAACATTTTGAAATTCAAGTCGAAAATGAAGTTGAAAAAATAAAAACACCTGTAGGTGTTGTGGAACTTCAGTGCTTATTCAAAAAAGATTTACAAAATCTTAATAAAGAAGATATGGACTTTTTAATTGATTGTGATACAATACTCGGTGAACTATTCATCCGTAACAGAATTGACGGTGATAGTTATCAACCTGCAGGCAGAGTAAACAAAAAATTAAAAAAACTATTTAATGAAGAAAAAGTCTCTGTAAACAAGCGTTCAAAAATGGTTATTCTTTCAGACGAGTGTGGAATTGTCTGGACAGAATTTTTTGGCGTTGCAGAGCGTTGCAGAGTTAAAAACAAAACTCAGAAGTGTATCAAAATTTCAGTGGTGGGGGAATAATAAAATGTTGAACGATATTGAAAAAGTGCTTTTGTCTGAAGAAGAACTGAAAGCAATTGTAACACGTCTTGGTAATCAAATCAGCGAAGATTATAAAGATAAAAAATTAGTTCTTGTCAGTGTGCTTAAAGGTTCAGTTATTTTTATGGCAGATTTAATGAGAGCCATTAAAATACCTTGCGTAATTGACTTTATGTCAGTTTCAAGTTATGGTGCAGGAACAAAAACTTCAGGCGTTGTTAAAATTATAAAAGACCTTGATACAGATGTTGTTGAGGGTTCTGACTTGCTTATTGTTGAAGATATTCTTGATAGCGGTGTAACTCTTGATTATCTTATGAAAGTTCTTTCAGCAAGAAATCCTAACAGCATAAAAATATGCACTTTGCTTGATAAACCCGAAAGAAGAAAAGCACCCATTAAGGCAGATTATGCAGGTGCTCAAATTCCGGATGCCTTTGTTGTAGGTTACGGACTTGACTTCGACGAAAAATATAGAAACTTACCATTTGTTGGTGCATTAAAACCATCAGTGTACGAAAAGTAATCACTGATTCAATCCACAGGAGTGAAAAGCGAATTGAAAAAATTTAACTGGAAAGTTATTGTACCATATATATTGATTCCAATAATGTTTATCGGCGTAATTTATATGTATATGGGCAATGAACAGCAAAAAGACTTTAAATACTATGAGATTGTTCAGTTTTTCCAAGAGGAACAAGTTACCGAAGTTGATTTGAATATGAACAGCGGTGCAATGACATTCAAACTCGAAGGTGACAATACTAAGTACAAATATACTGTACCTAACATTAATCTCTTTGTTAATGATGTTCATGAAGGAATAATTGAATATAATAAGAATAATCCTGATAATCCCATTGAACTTGATTATAAAGCAGGCAAATCAAGTTCGTGGCTTGTAACAATGTTGCCGTCATTACTTCTTACGGTAGGTTTTGTCGTTCTTATGATTGTAATGTTCAAAAAGATGAACACATCAATAAGTAACGAGAACAATCGTGCTATGAATTTCGGTAAAGCCCGTGTTAAACGTGCTGACGATGAAACGAAAAAAGTAACATTCGCAGATGTTGCCGGTGCTGACGAAGAAAAAGAAGAACTTACGGAACTTGTTGAATTTCTTAAAAATCCTGATGAGTTTTCAAAACTTGGTGCACGTATTCCAAAAGGCGTGTTGCTTGTTGGCCCTCCTGGTACAGGTAAAACACTTCTTGCCCGTGCAGTAGCAGGTGAGGCAAATGCACCATTCTTCTCAATTTCAGGTTCAGACTTCGTTGAAATGTATGTTGGTGTCGGTGCATCTCGTGTACGTGACTTGTTTAAAGAAGCAAAGAAAAGTCAACCATCAATTATCTTTATTGACGAAATTGACGCCGTAGGTCGTCATCGTGGTGCCGGTATGGGTGGCGGACACGATGAACGTGAACAGACACTCAACCAGTTGCTTGTTGAAATGGATGGTTTCGGTGCGAATGACGGTGTAATTGTTATTGCCGCAACAAACAGACCTGACATTCTTGACCCTGCACTTCTTCGTCCGGGTCGTTTTGACCGTCAGGTTACAGTTGGCTATCCTGATGTTAAGGGCAGAGAAGAAATTTTACACGTTCACGCTAAAAATAAACCTTTAGCACCTGACGTTGACTTGCATCAGATTGCAGCAACAACAGTTGGCTTTACGGGTGCTGACCTTGAAAATCTTCTTAATGAAGCGGCACTTCTTGCAGCAAAGCGTAAGAAACTTGCAATTACAATGGAAGAAATTGAAGAAGCTACAATGAAAGTTGTTGTTGGTAGCGAAAAGAAATCACGTAAGATTTCAGAAAAAGATAAGAAAATTACTGCTTATCACGAGGCAGGCCACGCAATTTCATCATATTATCTTGAAAATCAGGACCCTGTTACACATATTTCTATTGTTCCTCGCGGAATGGCAGCAGGCTTCACTCTTTATACACCTGAAAAAGATAATGCACATATGCTCAAGTCCCGTATGCTTGATGATATCGTGTCACTTCTTGGCGGTCGTGTTGCAGAACAGATTATATTCAACGATATTTCAACAGGTGCATCAAATGATATTCAGCGTGCATCTGAAATTTCAAGAAATATGATTACAAAATATGGTATGAGTGAAAAACTTGGACCAATCGCATTCGGCTCAGGTAATGATGAAGTATTCCTCGGTAAAGATTACAACCATATGCGTAACTATTCTGAAAATATTGCTGCAGTAATTGATGAAGAAGTTGAAAGAATTATCAGCGATGCTTATAAGAGAACTGAGAAAATTCTTACTGAGCATATCGACCAACTTCACATTGTTGCTGAAGCTCTTATCAAGCTTGAAAAGATTGATAAAGAACAGTTTGAGTCACTTATGACTACAGGCGAATTACCACAAGAGCCTGTAAAAGAAGCAGCAGAAGAAGTTGCACCAACAGTTGAAGAAACAGAAGAAAATACTGTTGAAACTACTGAAGAAATCGGCGAAAATGCTGAAAATGGCGATAATGCGTAAAATTGCATAAATCAAAAGAGCAACAGAGTAGTATTTCTGTTGCTTTTTTTGTTGAATTTAGATTGATTTTTTCTAAAAAATAGTATAGAATATATATTAAATATTTTCACGCATTAAAGCGTTATAACAAATAGCAAATACTTGGAGTGAATGAAAGATGAAACTCAATGGTTCAGAAATCTTAACTGAAGTTTTAATTGAGCAGGGGGTTGATACCGTTTTCGGTTATCCGGGCGGTGCAGTCCTTAATATTTATGATGCTCTTTATAAATATAGCGATAAAATTAAGCACATTTTGTCAGCACACGAGCAAGGTGCTTCTCACGCGGCTGACGGTTATGCAAGGGCTACAGGTAAAACAGGCGTTTGTATAGCTACAAGCGGTCCCGGTGCTACTAACCTTGTAACAGGTATCGCTACTGCTTATATGGATAGTGTTCCTATGGTAGTGATTACAGGTAACGTTGGTAAAGGTCTTATCGGTCGTGATGCTTTCCAAGAGGTTTACATAACAGGTATTACAATGCCTATTACAAAGCACAACTTTATGGTGCAGGATGTTAATGAACTTGCTGATACAATACGCGAAGCATTCCGTATTGCTAATTCAGGCAGAAAAGGTCCCGTACTTATTGATATTACAAAGGACGTTACTGCCGCAGTAACTGAATTTGAGCCAAAAGAAAAAATCGTTATTAAAGACGATACAGTTATCAATGAAGAAGAACTTAGAATAGTTGCAGAAGTTATTAATAAGGCGAAAAAGCCTGTTGTAATGTTTGGCGGTGGTGTAGTTTCATCAAATGCATCTGAATTAGCACTTGAACTTGTTGAAAAGGCAAATATCCCGTCTTGTCATACTCTTATGGCGGCAGGTGTTATCGGCTATAACAATCCACTTAATCTCGGGCTTTTAGGCATGCACGGTGCTTATACTACAAATAAAGCAGTTGATGATGCTGATGTGCTTATCGCAATCGGTACTCGTTTTTCAGACCGTGTTGCTCTTGATACAAACGACTTTGCAAAAAAAGCAACAATTATTCAAATTGATATTGACCTTAGTGAAATCAATAAAAACGTTTCTGTTGACCATTATGTAATCGGTGACGTAAAAATAGTTCTCGAAAATCTTTTACCACTTATTAAGAAAAATGATAGAAGTGATTGGATTAAAATCCTTGATACTTACAAGGCAGTTGACTATAAACCCCAAGATGATGATTCACAGATTTTACCACATCAGTTAATTGGTGCAATCTGCGATATGGCAGGGGAGGACACAGTTGTTGTTACTGACGTTGGTCAGCATCAAATGTGGGCTGCACAGTATGTTCACCACGTTAATCCACGTGGATTCTTAACAAGCGGTGGCTTGGGTACAATGGGTTACGGCTATGGTGCGGCAATCGGTGCAAAAGCCGCTTTGGGCGACAGCAAAAAAGTTGTTCATATTACAGGCGATGGTTCATTCCATATGAATCTTAATGAGGCTTGTACTGCAGTAAGCTACGAACTTCCCGTTATCACAGTTATTATGAATAACCAAGTTTTAGGTATGGTTCGTCAGTGGCAGCGTTGCTTCTATGGTAAGCGTTTCTCACAAACTGACCCACATCGTAAAACTGACTTTGTAAAACTTGCAGAAGGCTTTGGCGCAAAAGGCTATTATGCAGAAACAATTGCAGAATTCAAAACTGCATTCGTAGAAGCACTCAAATCAAATGGTCCTGTTTGGATTGAATGTGCAATCGATAAGGACGAACGCGTATTGCCAATGATTCCTGCGGGCAAAACAGTCAACGACATTATGATGGGTGACTGCAAAACCTGCCCAAACCAATGTGAAACTAAAAACTTAAAATAAATAAAAAATTAAGTCCACTCTTTCGAGTGGACTTTTTCTTTGTGAATTAAATTAGTTATTAATAAACTTATCTTCTTCGTTGTTCCAACTGTAAAGTTTTCTAACTTCTTCGCCAACTTTTTCTGCTGGGTGTTCGCTAGCTAACTTTCTCATAGCCTTGAAGTGTACCTGACGACCTGCTGGTGACATATCAAGCAAGAATTCCTTAGCAAATGAACCGTCTTGAATGTCAGAAAGAATTTTCTTCATAGCTTTCTTTGTTTCGTCAGTAATGATTTTTGGACCTGTAATGTAGTCACCGTATTCAGCAGTATTTGAAATTGAATATCTCATACCTGCAAAACCACTCTGGTAAATGAGGTCAACAATAAGTTTCATTTCGTGAATACATTCAAAGTAAGCGTTTCTTGGGTCATAACCTGCTTCGCAAAGTGTTTCAAAACCTGCCTGCATAAGAGCACAAACACCACCACAAAGAACTGCTTGTTCACCGAAAAGGTCTGTTTCAGTTTCTGTTCTGAAGTCTGTTTCAAGAACACCTGCACGAGCACCACCAATAGCAAGAGCATAAGCAAGAGCCTTGTCAAGAGCCTTACCTGTAGCATCTTGATGAACAGCAACAAGACAAGGAACACCTTTACCTGCCTGATATTCTGAACGAACTGTGTGGCCAGGTCCTTTTGGAGCAATCATAGTAACGTCAACGAATGATGGGGGAGTAATGCAACCGAAATGAACATTGAAACCGTGAGCGAACATAAGCATATCGCCATCTTTAAGGTTTGGCTCAATATCTTTCTTATACATATCAGCCTGTAATTCGTCGTTAATAAGAATCATAATAATGTCAGCTTTTTTTGCTGCTTCAGCTGCTGTGTAAACTTCAAAGCCCTGCTTTTCAGCCTTTGCCCAAGATTTACTACCTTCGTAAAGACCGATAATAACATTACAACCTGACTCTTTAGCATTAAGAGCGTGAGCGTGACCTTGGCTACCGTAACCGATAACTGCAATGGTCTTGCCATCTAATAAACCTAAATTACAATCTTCTTGATAAAACATTCTTTGCTGTGACATAATTAAAATCTCCTATAAATAAAAATAATAGTTGTTTGACATCTTGTTTACGTTGTCATACAACTATTATATATCAGATTATTAAATTGTCAATACCTTTTTTCAAATTATTCAAAAGAAATTTTTTCATTGAGGACTGCGTGGTGCAGGTGAATGGTAACAGCACTCTTAACACCAACTGAATCCCTACTTTTTAAGAAGTTCATAATCATAATGTGGTCTTTATAAGCCTCTTCAGCAATAACATCAAGATTATAATTAAGTTCAATAGTCTTTCTAATTGTATTTGTAAGAATAGGTAAGAAATGACCTAAAAACTCATTGTGTGATGCTTTTAAAATTGCACCGTGAAATGCACTTTCTGATTCAATTCTCTTTGCACCGCGAGGGTCTTTCTTAAGTTCAGCCTGACAAATCTCACCAAGTCGCAAAATTTCTTGGATTTCTTCATCAGTAGCACGCTTACAAGCAAGTGCTGCTGCTTCAGGCTCAAAGATAAGACGAGTTTCATATAAATCACGAAGTGTAACCTTTTTGTTTAAAAAGTCATTTACATCAACATCTTGTGAGTATTGGTCAATCTTTTCAGCAACAAAAGTTCCTTTACCACGCTTAACAACAAGTACACCATTAGAAATAAGCATCTTGATAGCCTCACGAAGAGTAGAACGGCTTACACCTAATTCCTGTGATAACTCATTTTCATTAGGCAACTTTTCGCCATAGTTATATTTATGCTCTTCAACAATCATTCTTTTGAGTGTTTCAGCAGTTCTTTGTGATAAATTTTCCATTGAATATTTCTCCAATCACGAAAACATTAAAATCTACTATACACCATTATTTCAAAAAATGCAAATGTAAAATGATTTTCATATTCCCCCTTGCAAAATCTAAAACATAAGTATAAAATATAGTCTATATCGCAAATTTACTTCATTGTAGGAGGACTCATTATGAACTTAAGAAGTGAAAATGTAGTAAAAGGTGTTGAAAGAGCGCCTAACAGAAGCCTTTTCTATGCAATGGGCTATACAAAAGAAGAATTAGAAAGACCATTGATTGCCGTTGTGTCTGCACATAGCGAAATTGTTCCTGGCCATGCTCATCTTGATAAAATTACTGAAGCAGTAAAAGCAGGTGTCCGTATGGCAGGTGGTACTCCTGTAATGGTGCCCGCAATCGGTGTTTGTGATGGTATTGCAATGGGGCATATCGGTATGAAATACTCACTTGCATCACGTGAACTTATTGCAGATAGCGTTGAAACAATGATTATGGCTCACGGCTTTGACGGTGCTGTGCTTGTGCCTAACTGTGATAAGATTGTTCCTGGTATGATTATGGCGGCAGTTCGTCTTAACATTCCTGCAGTTGTTTGCTCAGGTGGACCTATGATGTCAGGTCTTGTTGACGGTGTTGAAACATCACTTTCAAAAATGTTCGAGGCTGTAGGTGCCCGCAAAGCAAATATGATTGACGATTGTAAACTCCTTGAATTTGAAGAAAATGTTTGCCCGGGTTGTGGCTCTTGTTCAGGTATGTATACTGCAAACTCAATGAACTGTCTTGCAGAAGCAGTTGGTATTGCTCTTCCCGGCAATGGTACAATCCCTGCAGTACATAGTGGTCGTATTCAACTTGCAAAACACGCAGGTATGGCAATTATGAACCTTGTTGAAAATGACATAAAAGCTCGCGATATTATCAACGAAAAGTCAATCCGTAACGCTCTTGCTTGTGATATGGCTCTTGGTTGTTCATCAAACAGTGTTCTCCATCTTCTTGCTATTGCTAATGAGGCAGGCGTTCCTGTCGATTTGCAGATGTTCAACGAGTTCAGTGCAAAAGTTCCAAATCTTTGCCATTTGGCACCTGCAGGCGGAACACATATGCACGACCTTAACAATGCAGGCGGTATTCCCGCAGTTCAGGCTGAACTTGCAAAGAAAGACCTTCTTGATTTGTCACTTATTACTGCAACAGGCAAAACAGTTGGCGAAAATATTGAAGGTGCATTCATCAAGAATACAGATGCAATCCGTCCAATTGATAACCCATATAGCGAAACAGGTGGTATTGCAATTCTTTGGGGTAATATTGCAAAAGACGGTTGTGTAGTTAAGCGTTCAGCCGTAGCACCCGAAATGCTTGTTCATTCAGGTCCCGCAAGAGTGTTTAACTCTGAAGATGAAGCAATTGACGCAATCTATAACGGTAAAATTGTTGACGGTGACGTTGTTGTTATTCGTTACGAAGGTCCTGTTGGTGGACCGGGTATGAGAGAAATGCTCAACCCAACATCAGCACTTGCAGGTATGAAACTTGATAAGACAGTAGCACTTATTACTGACGGTCGTTTCAGTGGTGCATCTCGTGGTGCTTCTATTGGTCACGTTTCACCTGAGGCAGCTGTAGGCGGTGAAATCGGTCTTATTTACGAAGGCGATATTATCGAAATCGATATTCCTGCAAGTAAAATCAATGTTAAAGTTTCTGATGAAGAACTTGCAGAAAGAAGAAAATCATACGTTAAACCTGAACCAAATGTTAAATCAGGTTGGCTTGCACGCTATTCAACTCTCGTTTCATCTGCAAAAGACGGTGCAGTTATGAAGAAGGTGTTTTAATTAATGGCAAAAGTAGTTCGAATTAAATCTGAACTAAAATCCAATAAAAATAAAGCATTCTGGCACATGTCATTTGCTTTGTTCTTTACAGTTGCGTTCTTTGGTGTTGGTGCAGGAATGCTTTTTGCGATACTGTTGAGCAAATCTACCTTGCATATTGCTTTTCCATGTATGTTTATGGGTTTGGCACTTGTGTTGTTGGCATTATTTATGATTGCAAAACACAATTACGACATTCTCAATGCAGGTGTTAAGGGCGAACAACAAACATTTGAAGTGTTAAAGAAGTTACCAAAAGAATATACGGTAATTACAAATCCCGTACTTCATAATCGTGGTTGCGTAAACGAACTTGATTTTGTCATAATCGGCAGAAATGGTGTGTTCGTGGTTGAAAGCAAAAATTATCGCGGAATAATTACAGGCAAAACATCTGCACAGAACTGGAAACAGATTAAACACGGCAAAAATAAGATTTACGAAAAAGAAGTGAAAAACCCTGCAAAGCAAGCGTATCGTCAGGGCAGAAGAATGGCAGAAATGTTTATAGATGTTGGCATTTCAGCCGATATTTTCCCGATTCTTTACTTTGTTGACAGCCGTTCAGAACTTAAAATTACATATGATGCTGAAACAAATGTTGCTATAATCAACAATGAAAATGACTTGATTGATTACATTACAAATTCAAAAGGCAAGCACATAGTTGATAGTTCTGAATGTGCAGAAATCGTAAGATTCTTTAAAAATTAATAAAGACATATTGTCCATAATATCTGCATAAATTTTAGTGGTGATATTATGGACAATAATTTTTATGAAGTACCACGTGAACGCAGAAAAACAACCCAAAATCAAAAGTCGAAAAACTTTATGACACGAATTATTATAATTCAACTTGTTTTGTCGCTTATAATTACGGGAGTGTTGTTTTTTGTGTGCAGAACTGACAGTAATCTTTCACAGAATATAAAGACTTTTTATAACGGAATTTGTCAAACTGATATTGCAGTGTCAGAAATTTTTGGAAGTTTGAAAAATGTTGTGAAAGAAACTTTTTCCCCAAGTGTTGAAACTGAAAACGGAGCGGGAGAAACTGAAACCACAACGGGAGAAAAGGCGGTCTTTTCTCCCGTTTTTTTGACTGTAAAATTGGAAACGCCAATAAAAGAGGGTAATATTACTTCAAAATTCGGTTATCGTGTAAGCCCTATTACAAATAAATATTCTTTACATTCAGGTCTTGATATTTCCGCACCCGAAAATACTAAAATTTATTCTGCCTATGACGGCATAGTAGAAAAAGCAGAATATCACGCAATTAACGGAAATTATATTGTAATAAAGCATAGTGATAACCTTAAAACCACATATAATCATTGTAATAAATTGCTTGTAAATGTGGGTGAAACCATCAAAAAAGGTGAAGTTATAGCCATTGTAGGTGCTACAGGCTGGGCTACGGGTAACCATTTGCACTTTGAAGTATTGTTGAACGGTAAATATGTAAATCCCTTGTATGTGTTGAATTATGATTTTTAATATTTTCGGCGTAAAAGTAGAAATTACTTTCTGGTTTGTAGCACTCATTACGTTTATAATTTCATTGAATGCACCGTCAAATGTACTTATAACCATATTTTCATCGTTGCTACACGAAACGGGACATATTTTAATGATGACATCTGTGGGCAATAAGCCCCAAGCCGTAAAATTTGAAATAACGGGTATGAATATAATCCGTCAACCTGATTTGAAAATCAGTGCAAAAAATGAGATTTTAATAGCCATTGGCGGACCATTAATAAATTTTCTGTGCTTTCTAATTTCAGTAATTATACTTTGTGTTCATAATAATGAAAACATTCTTACGTTTGGTTGCATTAATTTAATACTTATGACCTTTAATCTGTTGCCTGTAAAAAGACTTGACGGTGGAATGGCACTGTTTTATATTCTATCGCAAAAATATGATAATAACATCTGCTCAAAAATCCTTAAAATAACATCAATATTTTTTATCACAATTATTTACTTGTGGGGATTTTATGTGTTCATATCAAGCGAATATAACATTTCGCTTATAATTGTTGCAATTTTCTTAACTCTTTCAATGCTTGGTAATAATGATTATTGAAATCGGTCGTAATTTGTAGTAAAATAATATGAATATATTTTTGTGAGGTTTCACTATGGTTAAAAAGGAAGTTGAAAAACTGCTAAAAAAAGTTCAAAAACCTGCTCGTTATACAGGTGGCGAACTTAATAGCGTTATAAAAGATAAAAACAGCGTAAAACTTCGTTATGCATTTTGTTTCCCCGATAACTATGAAATCGGTATGTCACATCTTGGTATGAAAATTCTTTATAGTCTTGTAAATGAACGTGATGATGCTTGGTGTGAACGTGTATTTGCCCCTTGGGATGATATGGAAGCACTAATGCGTGAAAACGGAGTTAAACTTTATGCTCTTGAAAGCGGAGATGCTCTTGATGAGTTCGATTTAATCGGATTTTCATTACAATACGAATTAAGTTACACAAATGTACTTAATATGCTTAACTTGGGCGGTGTACCTGTTCTTAAAAAGGACAGAACTGCACTTACACCAATTGTTATTGCAGGCGGCCCTTGTGTGTGTAACCCTGAACCAATGGTTGACTTTGTTGACATTTTCTTACCGGGTGAAGGCGAAGAAGTTACAAATGATATTGTTGATTTGCTTATAAAACATAAAGAAATGGGTTCAACAAGGCTTGAGTTTTTGCATGAAGTAGCAAAAATTCAAGGCGTTTATGTGCCCGAATTTTATAATGTGGATTATAACGAAGATGGTACTATCAAAGCAGTTCATAATTTTGAAACTGCACCTGAAAAAGTACAGAAAAGAATTGTTAGCGACCTTGACAATGCTCACTATCCAAAAGATTTTATTGTTCCGTTTATTGATGTTGTTCAGGACAGAACTGTGGGCGAAGTTTTCCGCGGTTGCACTCGTGGTTGTCGCTTCTGTCAGGCTTGCTTCATAAGCCGACCAATTCGTGAAAAGTCCCCTGAAGTTATTAATGAGCAATGCCGTAGAATAAGCGACGCAACAGGTTATGATGAAATTTCACTTTGTTCATTATCAACAAGCGATTACACAAAAATTGAAAAACTTATTCCAATGCTTTTTAATTGGGCATTAAAAGAGAATATTAATGTTTCTTTGCCATCACTTCGTGTTGATAATTTCTCTGACGAACTTATGGAAGAACTTAAAAAAGTTCGTCGTAGTGGTCTTACTTTTGCACCTGAAGCAGGTACTCAACGTCTTCGTGATGCTATCAACAAAAACGTTACCGAAGAAGAAGTTCTCCGTACGGCTCTTAAAGCGTTTGACGGCGGTTGGACAAGCGTTAAACTTTACTTTATGATGGGACTTCCTACTGAAACTATGGAAGATATTGCAGGTATTGCAGACCTTGCCCAAAAGGTTGTTGATACATTCTATCACAACCCTAATAAAGAAAAGGGGAAAGGTGTGCAGGTTAATATCAGCGTTGCATCTTTTGTTCCAAAACCATTTACACCATTCCAATGGGAGCCACAGGATAAAGGCGAATTGCTTATAGAAAAACAAAAGCATCTGCTTTCAAGCGTAAAAAGCCGTAAAATTTCTGTAAGTTATCATCAGTCAGAAACATCAGTACTTGAAGGTGTTTTTGCACGTGGTGACCGTCGTCTTGGTGAAGTTATCTATAAGGCTTGGCAAAAGGGCTGTAAGTTTGATGCGTGGGATGAGTTCTTTGACTATTCAAAATGGGCAGAAGCGTTCCGCGAATGTAATCTCACTACTGATTTCTATACAAGTCGTAAGCGTGAGTACAGCGAAATTCTTCCTTGGGAAATTATGGATTACGGTATCCGTAAAGAGTTCCTTATTGAAGAAAACAAGAAAGCACACGAAAGTGTTACAACACCGCAATGTCGCATTAAATGTTCCGCTTGTGGTGCTAATAAACTGAACGGAGGAAACTGCGATGCCAGAAAATAAATGGACAGATGTCAGAATGTTTTTTGAAAAAACAGGTATGGCAAAATTTATTTCACATCTTGATACCGTTCGTTGCGTAACACGTGCTATGAAGCGTGCAAATGTGCCGATTTGGTTTACAGAAGGATTTAATCCGCACGCATTTATGAGCTTTGCTATGCCCTTGTCATTAGGCTTTGAAAGCTACTGTGAAACCGTTGACTTCCGTCTTACAGAAGACGTAAATCTTGAAGAATTAGCAGAAAAACTTAATAATGCTTTGCCCGTTGATATCACAGTTAAAAAGATTGCAATACCACAAATGTCACCAAATGATATTCGTTGGGCGGAGTATAAAATTATCTTTAATAATCCTGATGAAATACTCTTAAATACCGCTGAAAAAACACTCTTATCAAATGAAATCATTGTAGAGAAAAAAGCGAAACAGGGAAGAAAAAAAGTAGCGAAAGAAGTAAATATTAAAGAACATATCAAGTCCTTTGAGTTGAAAAACGAAAACGGCAAACTTGTTCTTAAAACAGTTTTGTCATCAGGTACAAGCGTGAATATTAATCCTATGCTTTTAATCGGTGCTCTTGTTAGGAATACAGAAACTGATGAACAAGATGTCGATATAATCAAAATTCAATCTTATACAGAAAATATGGAAGAATTTAAATAATGGCAACTTTATTAGTTATTATAATTTTCATAACTTATGTAGGCCTTGGTATTCCCGACTCACTTTTCGGCACGGCTTGGCCTGCAATATATACTGAATTTAATTTGCCCATTTCCTATTCAAATTTCGTTACGGGAATTATGTATGCAGGCACAATTATCTCAAGTCTTTTAAGTGCAAGACTTACTAAAAAATTCGGTACACCTTTAGTTGTAGCATTCAGTACAGCACTTACTGCAATCGCAATTCTTGGCTTTTCATTTTCAAAGAATATGTTAATGTTATGCCTTTGCACAATTCCTTTGGGACTTGGGGCAGGGGGAATTGATAATGTGCTGAATACTTATGTAGCCCTTAATTACAAGGCTACCCATGTGAATTTCTTGCATTGTTCATATGGTGTAGGCGTTACATTAAGTCCGTTTTTAATGTCACTTGCATTAAGTAACAGTAACAACTGGCAGGGCGGATACAGAACAATGTTTTTCTTCCAATTAGCCCTTACAATTATTTGTTTCTTGTCTTTGCCTGTGTGGAAAAAAGTAAAAGAACAAAAGGCTATAGAAGATGAAACAAGAGTTATGTCAATCCCTAAACTTTTAAAAATTCCTATAGCCCGTGCAAGTCTTGTAATTTATTTCGGCTCTTGTGCCATTGAATCCGTGTGTCTTGCTTGGGGTAGCACATTTCTTGTTAATTCCAAAGGGCTGACACCTGAAAAAGGTGCAGAAATGATTACATTCTATTTTATAGGAATGACTTTGGGAAGATTTTTGTCAGGTGTGATTGTGAATAAAATTTCACCTAAAAAGATTATCGTAATAGGGGAGTCAATAACGTTAGTTGCAGTATTTCTCACTTTTGCAGGTAATCCGAGTGTTGCAGGGTTAGGTTTGTTTTTTATAGGTCTTGGCAACGGACCAATATTCCCTAATATGACACACTTAACACCAATACATATGGGACGTGATATTTCTCAATCGTTTATCGGTCTTCAGGGTGCGGTTTCATATATGAGTATTTTACTCGCACCAATTACATTCGGTCTGCTGGCAGAAAAACTTTCAACCGATATTTTCTCTGTTTTTCAGATAATTGCCTTTATAATAACTGCAGTATCAACTTGCGTTATGTTAAAGCACTCAAAACAAATTCAACCAATGGTTGAAAAATAAAAAATCAACTTTTATTACATTTACTTTTTTAAGATTTCACCATACAATGCAAGTGTAACCGGTTAAAAATTTCAAAGGAGAAATTGAAATGGAAAAAACAATTGGTAAAAAACTTTATGATTTAAGAAAGCAGTCAGGTTTTACACAGGATTATGTTGCAGAAAAATTAGGTGTGTCAGCACAGGCTGTGTCAAAATGGGAAAATGATATTGCGTGTCCTGATATTATGACATTGCCTAATATCGCAGAACTTTATGGTATTACAATTGATGAACTTTTCAAAAACGAAGAAGTTAATTCAAATGTAAAGTATGAAAAAACAGAAAAAGTCAATGAAAATGAACTTGTTTTAAGAGTGTATGTTGATACTGCTCAAGGTGATGATATTAAAGTTAATCTTCCTTATTTATTAGTTAAGGAACTTATAAATGTGGGTAAAGATATTTCATTTGTGTTCACAGGTATAGATTTAAGCGGAGTAAACTTTGAAAGTATTTTCAAAATGGTTGAAATGGGCGTGCTTGGTGAAATAGTAACGGTTGAAACTCAAAATGGAGATGATATTCGGGTGGTAGTTGAAAAATGAAAGTGGTATTTCCCGTCAATCAAAAAACAATCCGTATAAAAATTCCCAATATCTTTGTATTTAATAGATTTACTTTTTGTATTCTTAAATTGATTTTTGGGCGATACTTTAACCCACTTGTGAAAATCAAATATAAAAATATAAAGACTGTTGTTAAAAAGGCTAAAAATTATAAAGGTTTTGAAATTGTAAATATAAATACAAGACAAGGTGAAAATATTGTTGTTTATTTATAAAAACTTTTTCAAAAAACTCTTGCATTTTTTATTGACTTGTGGTATTATACATAGGCATTTGTGGGAAACTGCAAAAAAATAACTATTATCTCGGGTGGTCCTCTGCTGACATTCGGTACGAACACTTGAAAATTTTTATCGGAGGTTAGTTATGGACGCATTAAAATTAATGGCAGAGGGTTGCATCAAAGAAGCAAACCCAGCAATCAGAGTCGGTGACGTTGTTAAAGTACACGTTAAGATTCGTGAAGGCGAAAGAGAAAGAATTCAGGTATTTGAAGGAACAATCATTGCTCGCAAGGGTGCTGGCGTTTCTGAAACATTCACAGTTCGTCGTGTATCATACGGCGTTGGTGTTGAAAGAGTATTCCCTGTAAATTCTCCTAATGTTGCAAAGGTAGAAACAGTAAGACGCGGTAAGGTTCGCAGAAGTAAACTCTACTATCTTCGTGACAGAGTTGGTAAGGCTGCTAAAGTTAAAGAGCAGATATAATCCAAAAACAGAGCAGAGGTTTTCCCTCTGCTTTTTGTTTATCAAAAGAAAAGAGGTACATTTATGGACTGGACTGAAATTAAAATCGAAATAGATGCTGAAAATATTGACCGTGCTGCAGACATTGCAAGTATGGCAGTGCCCTATGGTATTTATATTGAAGATTATAGAACTCTTGAACAAGAGGCTTGGGAAATCGCAAACATTGACTTGATTGATGAAGAATTACTAGCAAAAGACCGTACAAAAGGTTGCGTTCATATCTATATTTCACCTGAAGAAAACTATAAAGAGGCGATTTCATTTTTAACTGAAAGATATGAAAGCGAAAAAATTCCTCATTCAATTGAGTATAAACCTTGCAAAAATGAAGATTGGGAAAACAATTGGAAAGAGTATTTCAAACCAATGAAAATTGGTGAAAAGTTGCTTATTCGTCCATTGTGGATTGACGATTATGACGCAGATGGCAGAGCAGTTTTAAGTATTGAGCCGGGACTAGCATTTGGTAGTGGCGGACATAACACAACACGTCTTTGCCTTGAAACACTTGAAAAGCACGTAAAAACAGGTGATAGTGTTCTTGATTGCGGTTGTGGTAGTGGTATTTTGTCAGTAGCATCGTTACTTATGGGTGCAGACAATGCAACAGGCGTTGACATTGATAAACTTGCTGTTAAAACTGCAATCGAAAATGGTAAAGTAAATGGCTTTGAAGCACCAAAATATAACATTCTTCAAGGCAACCTTGTTGATAAAGTTACAGGAACATTTGATGTTGTAGTTGCAAATATCGTTGCAGATATTATTATTCTTTTCTCAAGTCAGGTAGGAGAGTTTCTCAAAGATGACGGCGTGTTTATTACATCAGGAATTATTGAGCCTCGCGAGGAAGAAGTGACAAAAGCGTTTGCTGATAATAACTTCCAAATTATTGAAAGATACGAAGACGGCGGTTGGCTTTGCTTCGTTTGTAAAAAAGCAAAATAAAGTGTGTTAAAAAAATATCAGTTTTTCTATTTTTTGGCAAAAAAGCTATTGACAAAATGGAAAAACTGATATATATTTATATGTGGTTAGCAAGTGCTAACTAAAATTTATGTGAAAAAGTTAGCCAATGCTAAATTTGTATAACTTTTATAATATAAGGTGACGAAAATGACTTTAATTGAAGCACAAGAAGGAATTGAATATATCATCAAAGAAATCGTTACTGATGATGAGGAACTTGATGCGTTTTTGTTCTCGTTAGGCTGTTACGCAGGTGAGCCAATTACAGTGGTTTCCCGTAAAAAAGGCGGTTGCGTAGTATCAATTAAAGATAGCCGTTATAACATTGATAATCAGTTAGCCGGAGCAATTTCAATATAAAACTTGAAAGAGCAGAGCGTAACTGCTTATTTTTAAAAATCTGTTAGCAAACGCTAACAAAAGATTAACTTAGTTAAAACTTAACATTTACATAAAAAATGAGGAGGACGAATTTATGAGAATTGCCTTAGCAGGTAATCCAAACAGCGGTAAAACCACAATGTATAATGCATTGACCGGCAAAAATGAAAAAGTCGGTAACTGGGCAGGCGTTACTGTTGATAAGAAAGAAAGCCCTATAAAAAAATCTTACTATGACGGAAATGTAGAACTTATAGCAGTTGACCTTCCCGGTGCTTATTCAATGTCACCATTCACATCAGAAGAAAGCATCACAAGTTCATATGTAAAGAACGAAAATCCTGACGTTATTATCAATATTGTTGACGCTACAAATTTAAGTCGTAGCCTTTTCTTTACAACACAGCTTCTTGAACTTGATATTCCTGTTGTTGTAGCACTTAATAAGTCAGATATCAACGAAAAGAAAGAAACTGAAATTGATACAGTAGCTCTCAGTAAAGCACTTAACTGTCCTGTAATTGAAACAGTTTCAACATCTGCTGATGGTCTTAAAGATGTTGTTAAATCAGCAGTAGAACTTGCGGGCAGAGGTCAAACAGCACCTTATGTTCAGGGCTCTGTTGACCTTACAGACAAAAAATCAGTTGTTACTGCTGATAAGAAACGTTTTGAATTTGTAAATAAAATCGTTGATATGGTTGAAACAAGAAAAGTTCTTACAAAAGACAGAAACTTCCAAGACAAGATTGACGACATTCTTACAAACAAATGGTTTGGTCTTCCAATCTTTGCAGTTGTAATGTTCCTCGTTTTCTGGATTTCACAGGCAGGTCCTGGTGTGTGGATTGCAGATTGGCTTGTTGGACTTCTTGAAGGTGGTCAGGAATGGATTGCAGGCTTTTTCCAGAATGCAAACCCACTTGTTTCAGCCCTTCTTGTTGATGGTGTAATTGGTGGTGCAATCGCAGTTATCGGTTTCCTTCCTCTTGTTATGGTAATGTATTTTCTTATTGCATTACTTGAAGATTGCGGTTATATGTCTCGTGCATCTGTTGTTCTTGACCCAATCTTCAAAAAGGTTGGTCTTTCAGGTAAATCAATTATTCCGTTTGTAATCGGTACAGGTTGTGCAATTCCTGGCGTTATGGCTTGTCGTACAATCCGTAATGAGCGTGAACGCCGAGCAACAGCAATGTTAGCACCGTTTATGCCTTGTGGTGCAAAACTTCCCGTTATCGCACTTTTTGCAGGTGCTTTCTTTGAAGATGCATCTTGGGTAGGACCGCTTATGTACTTCGTTGGCATTGTTATTATCTTCTTCGGTGCACTTCTTGTAAACAAAATTACAGGCTATAAAGCAAGAAAGTCATTCTTTATCATTGAACTTCCTGAATACAAAGCACCATCACTCAAACGTGCATTCCTTTCAATGTGCCAACGTGGTTGGTCTTATGTGGTAAAAGCTGCAACAATTATTCTTCTTTGCAACACAGCAGTTCAGGTTATGCAGACATTTACATGGAGTTTCACGGTTGCAGAAACAGCTGACCAGTCAATTCTCGCATCAATCGCAGGTCCATTTGCATACATACTCGTTCCAGTAGTTGGCATTCTTTCTTGGCAACTTGCAGCAGCAGCAGTTACAGGATTTATTGCTAAAGAAAATGTTGTCGGCACATTGGCAGTTTGCTTTGTAGGACTTGAAAACCTTATTGATACAGAAGAACTTGCACTTATGGAAGGTGCAGGTGCAGAAGTAAGTTCTGTAATGGCAATTACGAAAGTTGCTGCTCTTGCATACCTTATGTTTAATCTTTATACACCACCTTGCTTTGCTGCAATCGGTGCTATGAATGCCGAAATGAAGAGTGCAAAGTGGCTTTGGGGCGGTATTGCACTTCAACTTGGCACAGGTTTTACAGTAGGTTACCTTGTATATCAGATTGGTACACTTATCACAACAGGCAAAATTGGTGCAGGTTTCTTACCCGGTCTTATTGCGGTTCTTGTGTTTGTAGCAATTATTGTGTTTCTTTGCATTCGTTCAAACAATAAACTTAAAGCAGAATATAGTGCAAAGAGCAAGCAGACCGTGTCTGCAAAATAAAAAATATTAAAGGAAATCAGTATGGAAAACATTATTTTAATAGCAATTCTAATTTTGATAGTTGGTGTGGCAATCGCTTATCTTATAAGAGCAAAAAAACGCGGAGTTAAATGCGTTGGTTGCCCATATGCCGAAGAATGTGCTAAAAAATCGAAAGGCTGTGGCAGTTGCTCTTGCGATAAGTAAGAATCCATACACAATATAAAATAGAGTGGTAGTTTTTTGAACTGCCACTCTTTTCTTTTGAAGATAATTATGTTAATATATCAAAAAGAGGTGCTTTTTATGAAAAAACTGATTTCACTTTTACTTGTAATTACTATTATTTTAACATTGTTTGGTTGCACCAAAACCGAAATTAAATCATTAGAGCAATATAACAACTCAAATCCAAAAGAAATGAGTCTTTTAACCATAAAAGGTGGTTACATAGTTGATGAAAACGGCGAAAATGTTGTTCTTAAAGGCGTTAATTTAGGCAACTGGCTTTTATGGGAAACTTGGATGGGTTTTGTGCCTGAATATACAGAAGATTGGGCATATTATGATACTTTACAAGTTTTTCTCGAACGATTTGGTGAAGAAAAAACTGCTGAAATTGTAAAAACTTTTGAAGATAATTTCATTACTGAAAATGATATATCGCAAATTGAAAAACTTGGGTTTAACTGTATTCGTGTACCATTTTGGTATCGTAATTTTATGACAGAAGACCTTGTTTGGCTTGCCGAAAATCATAACGATAATAGTGGTTTCAAAAAACTTGATTGGTTAATTTCAACTTGTGAAAAATACGGAATTTATGTAATACTTGACTTGCACGGTGCTCCGGGTGGACAAAGCAAAAATCATTGCACAGGTAAGGCGGGTCGCAACGAACTTTATGAAAATGAAAATATGATGAATGCAACTGTTGACCTTTGGTGTGCTATCGCAGAACGTTATAAAGATAACAAAACCGTATGTGCTTATGATTTACTTAACGAGCCACAGAATAACGGCGGTTATGAGGGTGATTATAATTGGACTGCAGAAAGTGAAGATGCAGTTTCTCGTACAAATAAAGCATACGGTATTCTCTATAAGGCAATCCGTGAAATTGATAAAAATCATATAATTTCATTTGAAGGTGTGTGGTCAACTACGGTGTTGCCAAATCCTCAAGAATTTGGCTATGAAAATATGCTTTACCAGTTGCATCTTTACGATAGTGATAAAGGTATGATTCGTTATCGTGTTGACGAACTTAAAACTGCTCGAAAAGATTGGGGCGTTGCGGTTGTGGTAGGCGAATACAATAACCACGAATGTGAAGAATATGCTCAGAAAAAATACGAGAAAAATGATATAAGCCGAATTAAATGGACTTACAAAACATATAACGCGGGTAATACTTGGGGAATTTTCAACAAAAATGTTGAACGTATTGATATAAAAACAGCAACATACGAAGAAATTATCACTTTCATGACTGAAAATGTAAAAACAGAAACATTTAATTTTAATGCAGAAGAAATGAGTAATCTTATATAGTTTTTATTGATTATTTAGATTTTTAATGGTATAATTTTCTTGTTTATATACTCATATAAGGAGTTGGGAAATTTGAATATTCAGGCAATAAAAAACACAATCGAAAATGGTAACGCTGTGTTAGGTATTGAAATGGGCTCAACACGCATTAAAGCAGTTTTGATTGATGAAAAGCATAATCCTATTGCACAGGGCAGTCACGGTTGGGAAAATCGTCTTGAAAACGGCGTGTGGACTTACCATTTAGATGATGTCTGGGCAGGACTTCAGGATGCTTATAAAAACCTTAAAGCAGAAGTAGAAGAGAAGTACGGTGTGAAACTCACGAAACTTAAATCAATGGGCTTTTCGGCTATGATGCACGGTTATCTTCCATTTGATAAAGACGGCAAACAACTTGCAGAATTTAGAACTTGGAGAAATACAATTACTGAACAGTCAGCAACTGAACTTACCGAACTTTTTAAGTTCAATATTCCACAGCGTTGGAGTATTGCTCATCTTTATCAGGCAATTCTCAATGGGGAAAAACATGTTGGCGATATTGATTTTCTCACAACACTTGAAGGTTATGTTCACTGGATGCTCACAGGTGAAAAAGTAATCGGTATTGGTGAAGCCGCAGGTATGTTCCCAATAGATAGCACAAAGAATTGCTACGACGCAAAAATGGTAGAAGATTTTGACATGAAAATTGCGGACAAAGGCTATAATTGGAAATTGCTTGATATTCTTCCTAAAATCCTTGTCGCAGGTGAGAATGCAGGTGTACTTACAAAAGATGGTGCATTACTTCTTGACCCAACAGGCGAGTTAGAAGCAGGTATTCCGCTTTGCCCACCAGAAGGCGATGCAGGTACAGGAATGGTCGCAACAAATAGCGTTGCAGTTCGTACGGGCAACATTTCAGCAGGTACATCAATTTTTGCTATGATAGTGCTTGATAAGATGCCCTCAAGCGTTTATACGGAAATTGACATGGTTACAACCCCAACAGGTAAGCCTGTTGCTATGGTACATTGTAATACTTGTACATCCGACTTAGATGCTTATGTAAAACTTTTCGCGGAAGTGCTCGCAAATAGTGGTGTAGAAGTTAATAAGCCTGCACTTTATGATATGCTTTATGCTGAAGCACTTAAAGGCGATGCAGATTGCGATGGTATTGTAAGTTTTAACTATTATTCAGGCGAGCCGGTAACAGATACTGCCGAGGGCAGACCATTAATGGTAAGAATGCCTGACAGTAAATTCAGCCTTGCAAACTTTATGAGAGCACAACTCTACAGTACAATGGCTACTCTTCGTCTTGGTATGAATATTCTTTTTGACAAAGAAAAGGTTGAAATTGAGAAACTTCTCGGTCACGGCGGACTTTTCAAAACACCAATTGTAGGTCAAAAACTTATGGCAGGTGCTATGAATACACCTGTAGCAGTTATGGAAACTGCAGGTGAGGGCGGTGCTTGGGGTATTGCACTTCTTGCAAGTTTTATGGTAAATAAGAGTGATAACGAAACCCTTGAAGCTTACCTTGATAACAAAGTCTTTGCAGACTATAAAGCAAGTGTAATTGAACCTGATAAAGCAGATGTTGATGGATTTAATGAATATATAAAGAGATATGAGTTAGCAGTTGCAGTCGAAAAATCTGCAATCAACTCTCTTAAATAAAAGGAGAAATTATTATGAGTTTGAAAAATTATGAATTCTGGTTTGTAGTAGGTAGTCAGTTCCTTTATGGTCCTGAAGTTTTAGAAACTGTTGCAGCTCGTGCACAGGAAATGGTTGACGAATTAAATAAGTCAGATAAACTTCCTTGCAAAATCGTTTATAAGGTAACTGCAAAAACAAATAAAGAAATTGCAGACGTTTGCCGTGAAGCAAATTATGATAAAAAGTGTGCAGGTATCATTACTTGGTGTCATACATTCAGCCCATCAAAGATGTGGATTAACGGCTTTGCCAGCTTACAAAAACCTTATTGCCACCTTGCAACTCAATATAATATTGAAATTCCTAACGACGAAATTGATATGGACTTTATGAATCTTAATCAGGCGGCTCACGGTGACCGTGAACACGGATTTATCGCAGCACGTCTTCGTATGCCAAGAAAGGTTATTGCAGGTCATTGGACAAAGGAATCAGTTCGCGAAAGACTTGGCAATTGGATGCGTTCAGCGGTTGGTGTTGCTGTAAGTAAAGACCTTAAAGTTATGCGTTTCGGTGACAATATGCGTGAAGTTGCAGTTACTGAGGGCGATAAGGTAGAAGTTCAGGCTAAACTCGGCTGGCAAGTTAATACTTGGGCAGTTGGTGACCTTGTAAAAGAAATGAATGCCGTAACAGATTCTGAAATTGATGCTCTTATGAATGTTTATACAGCAGAATATGACATTGCAACAGATAATATCGATGCAATTCGTTATCAGGCTCGTGAAGAAATCGCAATGAAGAAAATGCTTGATGCAGAGGGCTGTATGGCTTTTTCAAATACATTCCAAGACCTTTACGGTATGGAACAACTTCCAGGTCTTGCAAGTCAGCATCTTATGGCTCAGGGCTATGGCTACGGTGGTGAGGGCGACTGGAAAGTTGCTGCTATGACTGCTATTATGAAAGCTATGGCAGAGGGCAAAAACGGTGGCACAGGCTTTATGGAAGACTATACATATCATCTCGTTGAGGGCGAAGAATATAGCCTTGGTGCTCATATGCTTGAAGTTTGTCCTTCAATGGCTGAAGGCAAACCAAGAATTGAAACACATCACCTTGGAATTGGTATGAACGAAAAAGACCCTGCTCGTCTTGTTTTTGAAGGTAAAGCAGGTAGTGCTATTGTAGTTAGCCTTGTTGATATGGGCGGTCGTCTTCGACTTATCTGCCAAGATATCGAGTGCGTTAAACCAATTATGGAAATGCCAAATCTTCCTGTTGCTCGTGTAATGTGGAGAGCAATGCCAGACCTTGAAACAGGTATTGAATGTTGGATTACAGCAGGTGGTGCTCACCATACAGTTCTCAGTTACGATGTTACTGCAGAACAAATGAAAGACTGGGCAAATATGATGGATATTGAATTTGTTCATATCAATAAAGATACAACAGTTGCAGGACTCGAAAAAGACTTGTTTCTTGCTGACCTTGCTTGGAAATTAAAATAAGGGGAATAACCTATGCTTGAACAGTTAAAAAAAGAAGTCTTTGAGGCAAATATGCTTTTGCCTAAATACGGACTTATTACATTCACTTGGGGTAATGTTTCAGGTGTTGACCGTGAAAAAGGTTTAATGGTTATTAAGCCATCAGGTGTTGAATATGACACAATGAAGCCTGAAGATATGGTTGTAGTAGACCTTAATACCGGCAAAAAAGTTGAGGGCGATTTGAATCCTTCTTCTGATACTGATACTCACGTAGCCCTCTATAACGCATTCCCCGATATTAAAGGTGTAGTTCATACTCATTCTCGTTGGGCAACAACATTTGCACAGGCAGGGATGGGAATTCCCGCACTCGGCACTACGCACGGTGACTATTTCTACGGTGAAATTCCTTGTACTCGCAAAATGACACCTGCGGAAATTGGTGGCAAATATGAACTCCAGACAGGTAATGTAATCATTGAAACCTTTAATGATAAAGAGCCGAATGACATTCCAGCAGTCCTTGTTCATAGTCACGGTCCGTTCACTTGGGGTACAGACCCACATAATGCAGTTCACAATGCGGTAGTTCTTGAAGAACTAGCATTTATGGCTTGGCATAATATTATGATGAATCCACAAATAAAGCCAATGCAACAAGAATTGCTCGACAAGCATTATCTACGTAAACACGGTGCAAATGCTTATTATGGTCAAAAGAAATAAAAAAATTAACGGGTACTCAATCGGGTACCCGTTTACTCTTATTATTTAATTATCAGCCATAATCCTAAATTCAATATCAAAAATACAATATTCACAACCGTAAAAGTTAATATGTATTTTCCAGTACCAACTTTTTCTTTTGCAACAAACTTGAATGAAATCAAACTTGCCATTGATGCAATAAGCGTGCCAAGACCACCCAGATTTACACCTATAAGCAAATCTCTAGCATTTGCAGTAAATTTTGAAAGCAGAAGTGTTGCAGGTACATTTGAAAATACCTGGCTTGAAACAACACCCACTACAACTTCATTGCCGTTTACAACACTTTTCAAAAAGTCACTTATTGGTCTAATTTCACCAAGATTTCCAATGAATATGAATAAAAATACAAAAGTGAAAAGCAAACTGTAATCAACTTTTAACAACACCTTACGGTCAAGAATTAATACAACTACAATCGTTATTAAAAGCGTGATAACATAAGGAATTACGCGGAATACAGTCAGCAAAGCTATTATAAATAAAACTGAATATACCCCAATATGTAACTTTGAAAAACTCGTTTTATTATCAGCATTTTGTGTGCCGATTTCACCTTTACCTGTAAAGAAACAAGAAATCACAATAAGTATAAGCGAAAGTAAAGCGTAGGGGAGTATTGTAACAATAAAATCGCCAATACTCATATCAAATGCCGAGAATAAATATAGGTTTTGCGGATTACCGATAGGTGTCAGCATACTACCTAAGTTGGCAGCAACTGTTTCAACTGTCACAATCCATATTAACTTGTCCATTTTGCTTGATAACTTTAATGCAGTCACTGTAAACGGCACAAAGGTTATAAGTGCTACATCATTTGTGATTATCATTGACGAGAAAAAGCAAAGCAAACCAAGTATAATTGAAAGTCCCGCAACACTTTTGACCTTTGAAAGCATTTTTTCAGCAATAAACTTAAAAATTCCCAGTCCATTAAGCCCTGCCATAACAACCATTAAGCAGAAAAGCAACCCTAAAGTACGAAAATCAATATATTCAAAATATTTAGCACTCGGCACAACAAAAAACGCCGAAACAATAGCCAATATAAATGAAATAATCAACACAATTTCATTTTTAACAAATTCTTTAACTTTTGTCATTCTAATCACCACTTTGAGTTATTATATCATTAAAATTCGAAAATTCAAGAATTGCTAATAAATAATCGTATTATTGACAAAGAAAAGCTCAAATGATAAAATAAGTGAGTTCAAATATGGAGATGTACCCAAGTGGTTGAAGGGTCCGCACTCGAAATGCGGTAGGTCGTGAATAGCGACGCAAGAGTTCAAATCTCTTCATCTCCGCCAAAAAAAGCAGTAGGTTTTGCCTACTGCTTTTGCTTTATATGTGGTCTTTATATCTTTCTGCTGTGATTATTCCGTCTTCAACATTCAATTTACAGATTCTTGCATTTCTCGCATCAAATGCACTTGCGTTTAAGCCGTCATCATAATCACGAGCGTGGTAAATTGCATACCACTGACCGTCTTCTTTAATCATAGAATGATGTCCTGTGCCTTCTTCAAACTCGTTTGCACTGAGTACAGGATGATATGTGTTATCATCAGGGTATTTCTCAAATTTGATTTTTGTAAGGTCAGTTTCATCTGTTTTTGCCCTTGCATAACCTATGTAATAAGTAGGTTGTTCAAAGCAGTTGCCTGAATACATAAGGTAATGCCAGTCGCCCTCTTTAAAGTAAAAAGCACCCTCAATAGTGTGCCAATGCTGGCCTTTTTTGTAACGGTCACGGCGATAAATATCTTCATCAAGTGTTGGCTCAATAACTAAAACAGGATTTCCCGCAGGGGTAAATGGGTCAAGCATTTTGTCAACATAAATGCAAGTGCCAATTCTTTCACCCTCAAATCTGTTTTGTGAGTAGAAAAGGAAAAGTCCTGCTTCATTTTTTACAATGTGTGAGTCAATTGAGAATGGGTGTAAAATCTGCTTGGTATCAGTAAATGGTCCAAGTGGATTATCAGCAACCGACACATGCATAGCCCCTCTGTGACCACCTTTGTCAGGTGTATCATTGTAAATCTCAATGGAGTTATACATATAGAACTTGCCGTCGAGTTCTATAACGCTTGGTGCCCAGAAAGAATCGTGATTTGGTACTGTCATTACAACACCGTAATATTCCCAACCATCGAAAAGATTGTCTGAATGATAAGCATAAACAGCATCGTGACCTGTAACATAAATATAATATCTGCCATTACTTTTTAATATGTACGGGTCGGCTTGTCCAACATAATGTGTTTTATCAACTTTTAATAAGTGCATAATAGTCCCTCTTGAAACAATAAAGTATAGTAAAATTATATAATGGTGAGGTAAATATTGCAAGAGAAAAACCATATATTTCTTTAACATAATTTGGACTATTAACAATAGTTTAAACCTTTGATATACTGTGTATGCATATATGCAGAAAGACGAGGTGACTATGAAAAGATTAATTTCAATTCTATTAACACTTATTATTACTTTAACAGTACTTGTAATACCAATAAATTCTTATGGGGCTACGTCAACATCACAGGCAGGAATCGTGTCTGTTTCAAGCGGAAAACTTAATGTTAGAAAATCCGCATCAACGGGCAGTACCGTTCTTGCTTCACTTTCAAAAGGCTCATATGTAACGCTGATTTCAAAATCAGGTAATTGGTATTATGTTGAGTATGCAGACGGCAAATACGGCTATTGTCATAGTGATTATATTAAACTTGATTCAGGTAAAACTGCAACTGTAAAAACACAGTCAACTTCACTTAATGTGCGAAGTGGTGCAGGCACAAATTATGCTGTAAAAGATTCTGTGCCAAAAGAGGAGATAGTAATTGTTCTGTCGAACTCAAATGGCTGGAGTAAAATTCTTTATAATGGTACAAGAACAGGATATGTAAGTAGTCAGTACTTGTCAACAAGTACAACATCAGCAAGTTATCCAAAAATCTCATTGAGTGTTCCAAGTTTTAAACAGACTGATTCTCGTTGGGCAAACGTGAAAATCGGTACATCGGGCAAAACAATTGCTCAAATAGGTTGTGCAACAACGGCAATCGCTATGATGGAATCATATCGTACGGGTACAACAATCTACCCTAATGCTATGTCTAAAAAACTTAGTTATACTTCATCGGGCAGTGTTTACTGGCCAAGTAACTATACTGCAGTTACAAGCAGTAGTGGGTATTTGAGCAAAATTCATCAGAAACTTAAAGAAGGTAAGCCTATTTTGTTCGGTGCAAAAAAATCTTCAGGCACTCAACATTGGGTTGTTATTACGGGTTATTCAGGTGGCAGTACATTAACGGCATCGGGCTTTACAATCAACGACCCAGGCTCAAAATCAAGAACAAATCTTCAACACCTTCTTAATGAATACCCAACATTCTATAAATATTTCTATTATTAACAAAAATAGACCGTATGTCATATGATGATGTACGGTTTATTCCCGTTTATAGACAGTTTTTCACCATGTGTCCTATAACTCAAAATCTATTGAAATTCAAAACATTATGTTTTATAATAAACTATATGTTTATTATTTTCGGAGGTGTGCAAATGAAAAAAACATTTTCAGTTATTTTATCTTTAATAATTGTTGTATTATCTGTTTCGCAGGGATTTTATGCTTTTGCACAGGATAGTGAAAATAAAAAACTTTACAATTTTGCTCAAGAACTTTCACAAATGGTTCGAGAAAATGATAAGAATATTGATGTAGAAGATAATGAGAATATTGAAGATTTAGTTGCAAGTGCTGATAAATTTTATGGCAACTCTGTTGAAGTAGATTTTGATGATGGAATTAGTGATGATGCGTTTGCAACTCAGCGATTGATTGTTAAATCAAAAAAATTAATTGATTATCAAGGTGCGATTGACTGCGTGAGTGGATACAATGACCTTTACATTTTGCAATATGATACTGAGTTTGCCACAAAAATAGCATACGATTATTACCTTAATTGTGACCATATTGAATATGTTGAGCCTGATATTATTATGAGCACTCAGGAAATTATTGATGTACCTACAGAAGTTCCTGATATAGGTGATGTTTCTGAAATGAATGATATTACTGCTGAAGCTATTGAGTGGTTGTCAGAAAAAATTGGCTTTTCAGATATTAAAGATAAACTGGCAGAGAAAATCCAGGATGATTATATTCTTGTTGCCGTACTTGACAGTGGTGTTGATACAGACCACGAGTATTTTGAAAACAGACTTGTGTATTCAGAGTTTAATGCAAGTGACACGGGCGAGGCAAATAGTGTTGAAGATGACTATGGTCATGGTACTCACGTTACAGGTATTATTGTTGGTAATACATTAGAGAATGTAAAGATTAAGCCATATAAAGTTTTAAATGAAAAGGGAAATGGCTCGTTGAGTACCATCTCAATAGCTGTTGATATGGCAGTTGCTGAAGGTGCTGATATTATCAATATGAGTCTTTCTGGTCAAGGCGAAAGCCAAAGAATGACTGAAGCAGTAAACAACGCAGTCGCAAATGATGTTAACGTTGTTGTAGCAGCTGGTAACAAACATGCTGACCTTGACAATGTTTGTATTTCACCTGCGTGTATAGAATCTGCAATTACAGTAAGTGCTACTGATAAATTTGATAGACTTGCAAGTTTTTCAAATTATGATGGAACTATTGATATTGCAGCTCCTGGTGAAGATATTAAAAGTTGTTACTTAAATAATACATATACATCGATGAGTGGTACTTCAATGGCGGCTCCGCAGGTTACTGCAGGACTTGCAATTATTTTGTCAGTATTTGCTGATAAACCTGCAATAGAATGTGAAGAAATGATTAAAGATTTCGCTATTGCTATGCATGAAAATGAAGGCGAAAATCATTTCGGCGCAGGTTTATTATTCCTAAAATACTTGTTAGACGGAAAACCCACAACAGTTGAACCTGTTTTCAGCGTTGACAGTTGCACTTTTACAGAATCATTCAAACTTGAAATTACCTGTCCGGAAAAGGATGCAGATATATATTATCTTATTTACAATACAGGAGATTGGGATAATATAAATCTATTTGACGGTTTAGAATATACATCCCCAATTACCATTTCTGTTGATACGAAAATTGCCACTATTGCAATAGGTAAAGGAAAGGCACCAAGTTCAATTATTATTGCAGAATATGACAGACTCTCAGACTCTGAAGAAAATGATTATGATATAAATATGTTAGGATTTATAACAGGCTATTTCGGAACAGATGATGAGCTGGTTATTCCTGAGATAATTAATGGTAAAACAGTTAAAGGTATTGCTTCTAATGCGTTTGAAGGTAATGATTTTGTAAGGACAATTGTTTTGCCGGATTCAGCAGAAGAAATAAATCTTAATGCTTTTAGCGGTTGTAAAAAACTCGAGTCAATAAGTGGCGACGGAATCGTTGATATTGGTGTAAATGCCTTTGTGGACTGTGAAAGACTTACAGATTTGGATTTTCCTAATCTTGAAAAGATTGGTGAGTACGCTTTTTCCGGTTCAATGATAAGAGAAATTAGTTTTCCAAATGTTTTTGATGTAGACATAAACGCTTTCAATGGTTGTAATAAGCTTGAAACTGTTGTGTTACCATCTGTTGAAACAATTAGCATCGGTGCTTTTCGTGATTGTACTTCTTTAAAGACTGTTGATATTGGTTCTGCTACAAAAGTTGGTGCAAACGCGTTTAGAAATACTGGTATTGAAAAAATTAAGTTAGAAAATATTGAAGAAATAGGGAATTATGCATTTGCTGATAATCCTAATCTTACGGGTGCTTATTTTCCAAATGTAGAATCAACCGGTGCATATGTATTCCAAAATTGTACTGCTTTGAAGAGTGCATTACTTCCAAAACTTGAAGAAGTAAACAGTAATTTATTTAAGAATTGTTCTGAATTAAAAGTATTATATTTACCATCTGTAAAAAATGTTGTTAAGAATGGGTTTGCAGGCTCATCAATTGAATATCTAAAATTTGATTGCATAGAAACTATTAGGAGTTTGCCTGATGCTTTGAGTAGCATTATTCTTCCAAGCACCTTATCGGAGATTTCGGCATCAGTTCCATCATCTGATTTTTGCGTATATGGTTATCCTGATACATATGCAGAGCAGTATGCAAACGATAATAACAAAGCATTTTACTCTGTTCCTGCAATTGTGTACTACTTTGATGATGAAGTTAATGCTGAAGACGGATATATCTTTGTTTATGCACAAGGTTTCAACTGTACATATCAGTGGTATAAAAATGATTTACTTTCAAATGAAGACGGAACTCTTATTGAAGGTGCTACAAGTTGTGTTTATGTGCCTTCCCGTGAAGATAAAGCAGAATCATATTATTGTGTAATTACCAGTGATGACGGCATAAATGTTGCTACAATTACAACAAAAACTATTGCTAATGCCCCTGAATATAAAGATGCTGATTACACGGAATTCTACGCACTTTATGAAGAATATCAACAACTTGACCAAAACCTTTATAAAGATGGTGCATTTGATGAGGTTAATGAATTGTTCAAAACAGATGTTTCACAATATTCTTTAGCTGAACAAGATACGTTAAATGCCCTTGTTGAGAAAATTAAGGATTTAATTGCAAATGCAGAATTAAAGTATATTTTGTGCGATATTAACGCTGACAGTAAAATAACAATTCTCGATGCACGACTTGCACTAAAAGCAGTTGTAGGAAGTTATACGTTAGATAAAACGCAAACTCTTGCGGCGGACGTGAATGGTGACGGTAAAGTTTCTATTGCGGACTCCCGTGCAATTCTCAAATCGGTTTTAGACCAATAATATAAAGCCTTGAAGTTACGCTTCAAGGCTTTCGTTTTGCAATAATTCAATTAGTGTGTTTAAGTTTTCATCAGAATATTCAATTTCTGATGAGTACATTCTGGCAACATCTTCAATATTTAACTTAAAGTTGCATAAAGCAGAAATTATATAACAACTTAATATTGAAAATAATAATCTACTTTTAAACATTCCGTCATATATTGATTCACTTAAATGACGGTAAATGAAATATGTGAGCAGATTTTTCAACGCTTTTTCATTGTGATAGGAGCAACTAACGTTTGTCTTTTCTGCTGATTTTAACGTATTCAGTAATTCATCCCAATTATTATCAAGTCTTTCAAGATTTAAATATATGTCAATCCATTCATTAACTGATTTTTGCGGAAAAATAATATTAAATTGATTAAGCATTTTTTGAACAATCATTTCAAAACTTAAATCACATTTAATAATTTCAAAAAGTTTGTTTCTCAAATTGAAAAATTCAAGTTCATCTTCATAATTAAGTTTTTCCTCACCGTCATCATCCATTGTGATTAATTCAAATGGTTCAGTTTCGCTTAATATAATTCTTGCAACTTCTTCACAACAAATACCTAAACCTATTTCAACTCTGTCAGAATAAAAGTTGCGAAATCGTGGGTGGTCGTTGCAAATCTGACAAAGTGAGTTTTCACCTAAATTCAAAATAATCTCACACAAATTTTTTTCATTTAAAAACGGACAACGCTCGTTTTCACATAATTTAAATGATGCACACCCATTATTAACTTCAATATTTTCTTTTAGTTTGTTGCCAAATTCAGTATTGTTGTTTTTGTAATGCTCATATGTGTCATCATCAATGTCAATTTCCCATCCAACACAACAACTGTGACGGCATTTATCAGCAATACACTTGAATTTATTATAATAGCTTGGTGCAAATGTTTTCATAGAAATTCCCCATATTCAATATGGAACAATTATAGTTCAAAATATATGTATTTTCAACGGAATTTTTGCATTTTTATAAGTTTAATTATATATTTTTATCGTCGTTGAAATTAAAATGTTTCTATGATACAATACCATAGACCAAAACATAAGGAGTTAATATGCTTTTCATTTTAGTTGTAATTTATATTGTTTTTATATCTTTAGGATTGCCTGATTCACTTTTCGGTGTTGCATGGCCTGTAGTTCATACAGAATTTGGAATTAACGAAAGTTTTGCATCTTTTTATAGTATTATTACAGGTATTTGCACAGGTGGGGTAAGTTTTATAGCAGGTAAGTTAATACGCAAATTTGGTACGGCAAATGTAACTTTTGTCTCAACTCTGCTTACTGCAATTGGACTTCTTTGTATGAGCCTTGCACCTAATATTATTGTTATGATGCTTGGTACTGTCATTCTTGGTTACGGTGCAGGTGTAATTGATACAGCTCTCAATAATTTTGTTTCACTTCATTACAAAGCACAACATATGAATTGGCTACACGCATTTTGGGGAGTTGGCGTTACTGTTAGTCCGCTTATTATGTCAGTTTTCTTAACGGGTGAAATGGGTGCATGGCGAAATGGTTATCGGGTAATTGCACTTTTACAGTTGTCAATAGCAGTTGTTATTGCAATTTCACTTAAAAAATGGAAAACAATTAAAGAAACTGCCGAAACAGAAGAAGTTGCCGTTGAAAATAAAAAAGGCTTGTTTGAAATATTGAAAATAAAAGGTGTAATCACAAGTGTATTATCTCAAGGGCTTTATTGCAGTATGGAATTCCTTATTGGCACGTGGGGAGCATCATTCCTTGTGCACGTACACGCTTTAGAACCTGATAATGCTGCGAAATGGATTTCACTTTATTTTGGCGGAATAATGGTGGGCAGATTTATTTCGGGATTTATTTCAATGAAAGCAAACGACAATATGATGATTCGTCTTGGAATTATAGTTTCATTCGTCGGTATGATTCTTTTAGCACTTCCGCTTGGTAATATTTCACTTGCAGGTTTATTGCTTGTTGGTGTTGGATTTGGTCCAATTTTCCCGAGTATTCTGCATAGTGTTCCTGAACGCTTTGGCAAAGAATACTCGGCGGATATTACAGGATTTCATATGGGTGGTGCATACGGAATCGGTTTTGGTGTGCAGTTGATTTTCGGTTTTGTAGCAACAGCAACAACTTTTAATATTACTCCATTCGTTCTTCTTGCACTTTGCGTGGGAATTTTCTTAGCGAATGAGTTTGCAATTAAAACCTTAAATAAAAAATAATTATATTTGAAGTACATATACTAAATCAAAAGGACGTGATTTTTTATGTGTACTTCAATTTCATTTTTAACAAAAGACCACTATTTTGGAAGAACTCTTGATTTAGAGTATTCCTATGACGAAAAGGTAGTGGTTACTCCAAGAAAATTTCCGTTTCAATTCCGTTATCAGAAACCTGTCAACAATCATTATGCTATGATTGGTATGGCAACAGTTGCTGACGGATATCCACTTTATTATGAAGCAACCAACGAAAAAGGGCTTTCAATGGCGGGACTTAATTTCCCTGACAGAACAGTTTATAAAGACTTTGCTCACGAGAAAAACAATATCTGCCCGTTTGAACTGATTCCTTGGGTTCTAAGTAAATGTGAAAGTGTTGAAGAGGCAAAGGAGTTGTTGTATAATACAAACGTGATTTCTGCCGATTTCAATGATGATTTTCCGTCAACACCGCTTCATTGGATGCTTTCTGACCGTGATTCTTCAATTACAGTTGAATGTGTTGAAGAAGGACTTAAAATTTATTATAATCCCGTAAGTGTGTTGACTAACAATCCTGAATTCCCAATGCAAGTATTTAATCTTAACAATTTTGTTAGTTTAACCCGTGAAGAACCTGAAACAAGATTTGCAGAGGGGTTTGATTTTAATAAATACAGTAGGGGAATGGGTGCGTTGGGATTACCGGGAGATTGTTCTTCAATGTCACGCTTTGTAAGAGCAGTATTTACAAGACTTAATTCTGTCTGCGGAGAAAGTGAATGCGAGAGTATAAGCCAGTTTTTCCATATTCTCGGCACAGTTTCTCAGACAAGAGGTACTGTCAGGGCAGGCGATGGATTTATGACTACAATTTATACTTCTTGTTGCAATACTGATAAAGGAATTTATTATTATACAACTTATGAAAATAATCAAATTACCGCAGTAGATATGTATCGCGAAAACCTTGACAGAAACGGACTTGTGATATATAATCTTGTCAACGAACAACAAATTAATTATCAAAATTAAAAATTAACTGCCACCGGGTAGTGTGATGCTAAGCATCCGCTTGATATATCGTTAGGTCTTAGAAGATATATCAAACGGGTGTTATTTTTTTGAGGTGTTTATGAAAAAACTATTTAACTATTTCACTAAATTTGAGATTGGATTGTGGACTTCATCTGTGCTTATAATAATCGGCACATTTATTGTGTTTGAAGATAAAGATTTTCTTACACTTGTCGCTTCTCTTGTTGGTGCAACATTTCTTGTGCTTAATGCAAAGGGGAACCCTATAGGTCAGTTACTTACCATAATTTTCAGTATTATTTATGGAGTAATTTCTTACAGATTTGCTTATTATGGCGAAATGATTACATATCTTTGTATGTCAATGCCAATTGCATTTGTTGCTTTGATTTCTTGGCTTAAAAATCCTTATGAAAAAGGTAAGGCAGAAGTTAAAGTGAACAAGTTATCTAAAGTAGAAATCATATTGATGTTTATGTTGACAGCGATTGTAACAGTAATTTTTTATTTCATTTTAAAATACTTCAATACTGCTAACCTAATTCCAAGCACATTTTCAGTTACAACAAGTTTTATGGCTGCATACCTTACATTTAGACGAAGTCCTTACTTTGCATTGGCTTATGCTATGAACGACTTGGTTTTAATTGTGTTGTGGGTGCTGGCATCAATAACCGAAATATCATATTTGTCAGTTGTTATCTGTTTTATAGTCTTTTTTGTAAATGATATGTATGGATTCATCAACTGGAAACGTATGGAAAAGCGTCAGAAACTGAATATGTAAAAACAAAGCTGATGTCAATAAAACATCAGCTTTATTCTTTAGCCCATAATATCTCTGATTCCGTTGCCGATACCTTCGCCAATATCAGATGCTGCTTCGCCAACACCGTCAACAACATCGCCTGCGGCATTACCTGCATTGCTTACACCGTTGCTGATATCATTACCCATATTGTTGCCATTGTTGCTGCCATTGCTATTTGCGTTGTTGTTTGTAGTACTTGTTGTGTTGGTTGTGCTTGTACTTGTGCTTGTGTCACTTACCTTGCCGTCATCTGTGTTATTACAACCAACAAGGAAAACACAAAGTAAAGTCGCTACCATTACCATAACAATTGCTGCTTTTTTCACTGTAATCCCTCCTTAAACAGTGGTGTTATTATTATTTCTCGTGATTGGCGGTTTTATACTATTTTGTCAGTACGCCACCATCACTGTATAGCAAAATTAAAATATTATCTTCTTCGCCTGTGTCACAGTCAATATATACGAGCAGTTCCTGACCTTTTTCTGTTTTACAATGGATTTCATAACAGTATTGTTCAGTTTTCCAATCAGTCGGAATAATACAAAGTTGAGTGTCAATTACGGTGAGGGTATCATTGATTTTTGCAACCGCTTGTGCTTCAGTTATAGTTGGAGTAAATGATTTTCTGTTATGGTGATTATAAACATATCCGGTAGCATCAAAAGACATTATTTCACCGGTTTCAAGGTTTACGCTGACTTTAATAAGGTCAGGGTATATAACAATTCCCTTGTCATTACTTGCAAAGTTTACGGTACATATTCCGTCATCTGTAAAATAATAACTTTCTTTTAAATTTTCAAATCCAATTTTTTTAAGATAATTTTTTGCATTTCTAACGGCTTCGTCTTGCTTAATTTCAACTTCGCCTGCAAATTGTGAATTAATCATATACAAAGGAATTCCGCCAACTTTTGTAATACCAACTGTGCAGTTATCACTTTGAAACACATAACAAGGTACGTTTCCGTTTTCTTCATATGAAAACTCTAGTGTGCTTTTTTCTTTTTCACAAACTTTCTGTGCAATTTTTAAAGCATCTTCTTGTGAAATCTCGTTTAACCCTTTTAATAATGCAGGGGAGCCTTGTTCAATATGGTCCGAAAAAGGACCGTCATAAATAAGTGATGGTAAATCTGAAAGCGATTGCTCAACATCGTCAAAACTATTGTTTATTGTAACTGTATTACTGTCTTTTTCCAAAAGGGTAGAGTCATAATCATCAAATGAAAATGTTCCGTTTTCAAGTTCATAACACATTTGATTTACCTGTTCGCTTAAGGAGTTGCAGTACTCATAAAGACTTGCAAGTTGATTGCGTTCTTCTGAACTCAAAGGCTCACCGGATGCACTTTTGCGTCCTAACGCCATAACAAATTCTCCAACTTGAGATAAAAATTTGTATGTGTTGGCAAGTTGAGTGTCACTTGACGGCAACATAGCAAGACTGTTTTTTGCGCCTGACGATTCTCGCCATAATTCCGATGCTAATTTTGAAAGCATTGTGGGCGTACTTGAATACATAACCTTTTCAAGATTTGTAGAAATATTATTTAGGTTTTCGTCAAGAGAAACAAGTGCCAACTGATTTGTAACTAAAACTTCTCGTTCATATCTTGAAAGTTTCACAGTTTGAACAATTCCAAATATACCAAGAACAGTAATTACCGTAACTGTGTATAGTATAAGTCGGATTTTTCCTCGTGAAAACGTTGCTCTTTTATCCATTTTTTGCACTCCTTTTTAGGTTTGAGGTTATTGTTTACAAAAAATTTAAAAATATGCCCTAAAAAACATCATTTTATGTTTGCCAAACAGCAGTTTTTGTAGTATAATTACATTGATTTATTATGCAGAATGGGGGAGAAGTATCGTGACGGTTTATCTTGATAATAGTGCAACAACAAAACCTTGCGAAAAAGCAGTAAAAAAAGCACTTGAAATGATGAACAAAAACTTTGGAAATCCCTCATCACTTCATTTTTGCGGATTTAATGCCAAGAAAGAATTAGATAGTGCAAGACGTACTTTATCTGACTTTTTATCTTGTCAGCAAAATGAAGTATTCTTTACCCCAAGCGGAACGGTTGCAAATAATACTGCAATTCTTGGTACTGCAAAAGCAAGACGTCGTGAAGGTAAAAAAGTTGTTACTACATTACTTGAACACCCAAGTGTAATAAAACATTTTGAAATACTTGAAGAACAAGGTTATGAAGTTGTTTACTTAAAGCCTGATAATAACGGTAAAATCAATCTTGAAGATTTATCAAACGCAGTTGATGAAAATACAATTCTCGTCAGCGTTATGGCAGTTAATAATGAAGTCGGCTCAATTCAAGACATTTCAAAAATCAAAGGAATTATAAAAGACAATAAATCTAAAGCATATTTTCATTGTGATGCAGTTCAGGCTTTCGGCAAAATCACATTAAAACCGAAAAAACTCGGAATTGATTTAATGAGTATGAGTGCTCATAAAATTCACGGCATTAAGGGTGCAGGTGCGTTGTTTGTAAATAACAATATTCGCATTTTACCGAGTATCGTAGGTGGCGGTCAGGAAAATGGCTTGATTTCGGGTACTGAGGCAGTGCCTGCAATATGTGCATTTGCCGAAGCAGTAAACGATATAGGCAATGTACAAAAAAATCTTGCCGAAGTTACAAAAGCGAGAAATTATTTTATTGAAAAAATTTCAAGCATTGATAAAGTTTATGTGAACTCACCTGAAGATGCACTTCCTTATATTATCAATATTTCAGTTGAAGGTGTGCCGTCGCAGGTAATGTTAAATTCACTTTCATCAATGGGAATCTGTGTTTCAGCGGGTTCTGCTTGTGCTAAAGGACACAGAAGTGATGTGCTGACATCAATGGGCGTTTCCCCAAAAGGAATTGATAGTGCAATCCGTATCAGTTTGTCAAAAACTACCACAGAAAATGAAATGGATTTATTGTATAATGGTATCAAAGATACAGTTAATCGTGTCAGGAGATAAAAATGAAAGAAATCATATTAATTAAAAATGGTGAGTTAGCCCTTAAAGGCTTAAATCGTTCAACATTTGAAGATATTTTAATTAAGAACATTCGCAAAAGGATTAAAGTGCTTGGCGAATTTGAATATAGAAAAGAACAGTCAACTGTTGCGGTTGTTCCAATAGACGACTATATTGATATGGACGAGGTAAGTGATAGAATCAGCCGAGTTTTTGGTATTGCCGCATATTCACGTGCTTTGCAAGTTGAAAAAGATATGAGTGTAATACTTCAGAACGCACCCGAGTATCTTGCAGAACAGCTTAAAAACGCAAAAACATTTAAGGTTGAAGGTAAGCGTTCCGATAAAAAATTTCCGCTTAAATCACCCGAAATTTCAGCCGAAGTTGGTGGTGCAATTTTAAGCAAATTTCCACATTTAAGAGTTGATGTAAAAAATCCCGATATTCTTGTAACTATAGAAATTCGTGAAAAGTTTGCATTTATTCGTGGTAATCAGACTAAAGGTGCAGGCGGAATGCCAACGGGCACAGCAGGCAAATCTGCAATTCTTATTTCAGGTGGAATTGACAGTCCCGTGGCGGCGTATATGATGGCAAAACGCGGTCTTGTGCTTAATGCAATTCATTTTGCATCACCGCCATATACATCACCGCAGTCAGAAGAAAAAGTTCATAATCTTCTTCGTCAGGTTTCAAGATATAGCGGCAATATAACGCTCTTCACAGTTGGATTTACAGAAATTCAGGAAGAAATCCGTGACAAGTGCCCTGAAGATTTGTTTACTCTTATTATGCGTCGCTTTATGATGAGAATTTCACAGCGTATTGCAGAAAAAGAAGAATGTAAAGCACTTATAACCGGTGAAAGTCTTGGTCAGGTTGCAAGTCAGACTTTAAATGCATTGGCTTGTACTGACGCAGTAGTTTCAATGCCCGTGTTCAGACCGCTTATCGGTCTTGATAAGGATGAAATTATCAAAGTTTCAAGAAAAATAGATACTTTTGATATTTCAATCGAGCCTTATGAGGATTGTTGCACAGTTTTTACACCAAAGCATCCTAAAACAAAACCACAGGTTTCTGTGCTTGAAAATGCTGAAAAGGCACTTGATGTTGAAGCACTTATAGACCGTGCAATAGAAAATACAACAATTAAGAATATTTGTTTTTAAGGTATATTATAATGACACTTGAAGAAAAAGTTGTTAAATTACTAAATGAAAAAGGTCTTGTGTTGGCAACTGCCGAGTCCTGCACAGGCGGTCTTATTGCAAAAAGAATAACTGATGTAAGTGGCTCGTCAGCAGTTTTTAATTGCGGAATTGTAAGTTACAGTAACGAAATTAAAGAAAAAGTTCTTGGTGTAAGCCACAAAACTCTTGAAACTTTTGGTGCAGTCAGCGAAGAAACTGTACGTGAAATGGTAAAAGGCGTTCTTAAAATTTCCGGTGCCGATATTGCAGTTTCCGTTTCGGGAATTGCAGGTCCAACATCTGATAACACAAAAAAGCCTGTCGGAACAATTTGGTTGGCAGTTTCAAACGGCAAAAAGACTTATGTAAGGCATCTTCAAAAAAACTTCCTTGATGATGTAAGAAACTCAAATAGAAATTATGCAACAGAAGTTGCATTGAAATTAGTTTTATTAATGGTAGGTGAGTGATATGAAAAAAAGAAAAATGGGAGTAGGCAGAATAATTTTGCTTGTTATCTGTATTCTTGTTTTCCTTTTTTCTGCATCACTTGTCGTTAAGCACTTTATAGAGCTTAAAGAAAATCGTGACTATTATGAGCAAATTCAGAATTTAGTTACTGACGAAACTGAAGAGATAGAGCAAGCACCTGACTATTCATCGGTTGTAAAGCTCAATACTGATACAGTAGGTTGGATTAAAGTACCAAACACCAATATTGACTATCCTGTAGTTCAGTTTGCGAATAATGATTATTATCTTAATCACGATTTTGATAAGAAATACAATTATCGCGGTGCAATCTTTATGGATTATCGTAATAATCCTACCGATTTTGACGCCAATACAATTATCTATGGTCATAACTGTTATGATAAAACAATGTTTTCAGAACTTGACCAGTATGATGACATTGATTTTTATAAAAAAACACCTGTATTCGAATACAATACACTCGAAAAAAGTTTTCAATGGAAAATTTACGCTGTGTTTATCACGAACGCTGATGCAAGCGAAGATAACGGTTACGTTTTCAATTACATATATCCTTATATGGACGGCGAAAATTTCAACGGCTTTATTGAAGAAGTAAATAAACGCAGACTTTACGTAACGGGCGTTGATATTAATGATGACGATAAAATGCTTGTTCTTTCAACTTGTGTTAGAAATCTTGATACTGTAAATAAATACGGTAAAACAACATATCGTGCAGACGCAAGACTTGTAGTGCTTGCCCGTGCTGTGCGTGACGGTGAAAGTGCAGAAGTTGATGTTTCAAAAGCATATGTTAATAAAAATCCAAAGTATCCGCAGTTGTGGTATGATAATAAAAACATTGAAAATCCGTTCAAGAATGACGAAAAATGGTATCCTCAGGAGGTAGTTAAGTAATGAAAAACGGCGAAAACAATAACAACGAAATACTCTCCTTTGAGGAACTTCGCAAAAAACTTGGTATGGATGAGCCAAGAAATACTGAAATTAAAGAAACATCAAAATCGGAAGATGTTTCAGAAATCAAATCAACAACAAATGACGATATTTTCGCACAAATTGAGCAGAAACTTACAGAAGAAACTGTGCGAACAGAATATGTTGAGCCAAAACACGTTGTTGAAAATGGCAAAACTTTTGTTGATATTACAGAACAATATGTAAAAAAAGAAACTGTTACAGATAACACAACTGAAACTGTTGAAAAAGCTGAAATAGTAACTCCTAAAAAGAAAAAAGTACGTACATTCAATGAAATTTTTGCTGATTTCTTTAAAGGCTTTATTCCATTGAAAAAAGATAGTACAAAAGAAAAAATCCGTAAAATTATTATGGATGCGGCTATAATTACAATTATTGGTTGTTGTTTTGCTTTTGGTGATTTGTTTGTAGAAAGACAAGTGCAATTAAAGCAAAAAGAAGAAATCAAAAACACCATTGTTGAAACAGATGATTTTGACGATAACCAGTATGTTGAAGCTTGGCAGGACGTTTTTGCAAAATACCCCAATATTGAATTTCCTGAAAATATGAATCTTAAATATTCATACCTTTACGCAGTTAATCAGGATTTAGTAGGTTGGGTGAAAATTAATAATACAAATCTTGATGTTCAGGTTGTTCAGGCAGAAGATAATGATTATTATTTAAATCGAGATTTTTATGGTAAAACAAGTCGTTACGGGTGTCCTTACCTTGATTTTAAGAATGATTCACAGTATCTTGATGACAATACTGTTATTTATGGCCACCATATGACTGACGGTCTTATGTTCTCAAATCTTGACAAATATAAAACTCTTGAGGGTTATAAGGATTCACCGATTATTGAATACAGTACATTGTATGAAACATATTATTTCAAAGTTTTTGCCGCATTTATTTCAAATGCAAAAACTGCTGATGATAACGGTAATTTCTTCAACTTTATTGTTACGGATTTCTTAACTGATGAAAAGTTCAACGGATTTGTTGATGAAGTTGAGAAACGTAGTATTTTCAAAACGGGTGTTAATGTTCAACCTGATGATAAACTTATTACTCTTGTTACTTGTTCATATGAATTTGATAGTGCAAGACTTGTGGTAATGGGAAGACTTCTTCGCGAAAATGAAGAACCATCAGTTGATGTAAGTACAGCAACAATCAATACAGCACCAAAATATCCGCAAGCGTGGTATGATGCAAAGAATATGTCAAATCCATATGCAGATGATGTTTGCTGGACACCATAAAACAGTTTAATATTTAAGTTTATATATAGGGTAAAAAAGAGAGGTATAAGAAATGAAAGTAAGATTATTGTCACTTAATGTTGACAAGAGTATGCCTTTTGCAAGATATCAGGCAAGGGTAGTCAGCAGTATAAAGGCATATTCAGATGAGATTGCATCCTTTGAGCAGTATGACAATCTTCGTGATTTGTTTGGTGCTTTGCAGGATGCGTTAGAAAATGATGAACTTATTGTTACTGCAGTTGATAATAAGCACTACATCAAACTTAAAAATGCACTTATTCAAGCACTTGAAACTGAAACTGTGTATAATCCGTCAATCCTTAATATGCTTGAAAGCGATGAGGAAATGGATGATAAAACCCGAAAAGCATTTTCAGTATTCCCTGAACCTGCAACGGTGTTCTTGTCAAAAGACGGCTTGCATTCGGGATTCGGTATTGAAAACGGCTCACAGTATCTTTTGATGCTTCCAATTGACAATGAAAGAATAAACCTTGTTTTAAGAAACGGTGTTGTTCCATTCCTCTCAAAAAATATTGAAATACCCGTTGATGACGAATTTTTAGGTGAAAAGAAGTTCTTTGATAACGAAAAGGTTGCAATCGCTGTAAGACGCATTGTTGAATCTGGTTCGGTTGTAGCTGTAAATGGTACACAGAATGCTGAAATTATAAAAAGTTGTGGCGATAATGTTCCAAATTTCGACGATGTGTTTGTATTCACACCTCATGTTGAAGATAAAGGTGATGTAAACGCTACTGAATATGCTGCTCAGCTTGCTAAAGTAAGTCTTGACTTGTCAGCAGCAAATATTGGTGCTTCTATCAGCGATATTTACACATCAAACGATGCTAAATTCATCTGTATTGCAGTTGCAAATGACGAGTCAGCCGTTGTAAGAAAACTTTATATGTCTGAAAATGAAACAGAAACAGCATTTATTGAAGCTGCTGCAGTCGAACTTATTGAACTTATCGGCGAAAAAGCAGCAGGGGTACAGAGCGTAGGTATTGAAATTACTGAAAATAATAATAAAATTACAGATGAAGATAAAAAACCTGTAAATAAAAAGTCAATTATTATTATTTCAGCAGTTTTAGGTGCAATTGTAGTGCTTTGTGCAATTCTTGGAATTGTTTATAAGGTGCAGGGCGAAGATGGTGCTCTTGCTAATGCATTCAATAAGATTTTCAATATTACTACAACAACTACAACTACGACCACAACAACTACTACAACAGAGCCACAAACAAGTGCTCAGGCAACTGAACTCAAACTTTCTGATTTTATGATTGCCGACTTAATTAAGATTGAAAAACTTAAGAACACAGAAGAAACTTCAACAGAATCTACAACTGGTGCTGATGAGTCAACAACAGGCACTGCAGAGCCAGAAACAGATGTTGATAAAGGTGTACCAACCGTTATGAAAATCAATGGTGTTGAAATTGAAGCAAAAGAAGCACTTGGTCGTCTTGTAATGACCGAAATGGGTGAGGATTACAACATTGAAGCAGTAAAAGCACAGGCAGTTGTAATTTATACTTACCTTAAATATCGTGATACTAACTTTGAAATTGATGGTGTAAAAATCAATGATACAGTTAATGACGAAGTTAAAAAGGCTGTTGATGAAGTATTTGGTGAATACCTTACATATGACGGTGAGGTTGCTTTAACTCCGTATTTTGAGATTGCCGCAAAGAAAACTATTGATGCTAAAAACATTTTCTCAAAAGAATATCCATATCTTAAACCGATTTCAGTAGCAGGTGACCCAGATTCAACTTCAGAGTCATTTAAAGTTGAGCGTAAGTATTCAATGGGTGAATTCAAAGGATTACTTTTGAATTTTGACAGCACACTTACTCTTGGCGACGAACCAATTATGTGGGTGAACGTTGATGCTCACGACGCTTCAATTTCTTCAAGTATCGGTTATGTAACAAAAGTTACTGTAGGCGGTAAAGAAATCAGCGGACTTGATTTCCGTACAAAAGTGTTTACATCATCAACACTTCTTTCACATTGCTTTACAGTTGATTATAACGAAACAACAACTGAATTTACTGTTACATCATATGGCAACGGTTTGGGTGTTGGTATGAGTAAAACAGGTGCTAATTATATGGCAGGCAACAATTCAAGCTATAAGAAAATTCTTTCAACATATTTCAATGGCACAAAGATTACACAGGAGGAAAAGGTATGAAAATTTTAGTTACAGGCGGAGCAGGATTTATTGGGTCACACACTTGTGTTGAACTTCTTAATGCTGGTTATGAGATTGTTATAGTTGATAATCTCTACAATTCAAGTGAAAAGTCACTTGACAGAGTTCGTGAACTTACAGGCAAAGATTTTGCATTTTATCCATATGATATTCGTGATAAAGAGAATATGCGTAAGGTTTTTGAAGAACATAAAATTGATGCTTGTATCCATTTTGCAGGACTTAAAGCAGTGGGCGAGAGTTGTCGCGAGCCTTTAATGTATTACGATAACAATATTGGTGGTACATTGGCACTTTGCGAAGTTATGGCAGAATATAATTGCAAAAAGATTGTTTTCAGTTCTTCTGCAACTGTTTATGGTATGAACAATATTTCACCACTTAAAGAAGAAATGAAAACAGGTGGTACTACAAATCCATATGGTACTACAAAATATATGATTGAGATTATTCTTGATGACTTCCACAAGGCGGATAAAGATTGGGCTGTAACACTTCTTCGTTATTTCAATCCAATCGGTGCTCACAAGAGTGGTCGTATTGGTGAAAATCCAAACGGAATTCCAAATAACCTTATGCCATATATCACACAGGTTGCTATTGGTAAGCTGCCATATCTCAATGTTTTTGGTGATGACTATAACACACCTGACGGCACAGGCGTTCGTGACTATATTCACGTTGTAGACCTTGCTCTCGGTCACGTTAAGGCAGTTGAAAAAATCCTTAAGGATGAGCCAAAAGTAAATGTTTATAACCTTGGTACAGGTAACGGATACAGTGTTCTTGATATTGTTAAAGCATTTGAACAAGCATCAGGCCAAAAGGTTGAATACAAAATTGCTCCACGTCGTCCAGGTGACCTTGATGTTTGCTATTCAGATGCAACAAAGGCATTTAATGAACTTGGTTGGAAAGCTGAACGCGGTCTTCTTGAAATGTGTGAAGATTCTTGGCGTTGGCAGAGCAACAATCCAAACGGATTTGATGACTAAAACTAATTAAATTTTAAAATACAAAGTAAAGGGTGATTCAAGTGAAGAAAAAAAGTTTATTAATAGCGTTAGGTGCAATAGTTCTTGTTGTTGTGCTTGTTATCGGCGGTCTTGTTAGTACTTATAACGGACTTGTTGATAAAAAGGCAGAAGTTGATAATGCTGAAGCACAAATTCAGACTTATTTACAACGTCGTGCAGATTTAATTCCAAATCTTGTTAATACTGTAAAGGGTTATGCAGCTCACGAAACAGAAGCTTATACTGCTCTTGCAGATGCTCGTGCAAAACTTAATTCAGCATCAAATGCTGAAGAATATACCGATGCACTTGAAAGCTATGATTCTGCACTTTCAAGACTTTTAGTAGTTGTTGAAAATTACCCTGAACTTAAAGCAAATGAGAACTTCATTTATCTTCAGGATGAACTTTCAGGAACAGAAAACCGAATTTCTACCGCACGCAAAGATTACAACGATGCAGTTACAGAGTATAACAAGTCAATTAAAAAATTCCCGACAGTTATCTTTGCAGGAATGTTAGGATTTGATGAGGCTGAACTTTTTGAAGCAACTGATAACGCACAAAATGCTCCAGTTGTGGACTTTGAATAAAAGAAAATATGAAAAATATTAATAGAGTTATTGTGTTTACGTTAATTCTGTCACTTCTTTTATCTATATCTGCAATGGCTATCGATTTGCCTAAACCCACAAAGAATTTCTTTGTAAACGATTTTGCAGATGTTATTGATAGTGAAACTGAAAAAGAACTTCAAGAGATTGGTGCAAGCCTTTATAAACAAACCACTGCACAAGTAGTAGTTGTAACAGTTGACTCCCTTGACGGCTATGACGTTGAGGAATATGCCTTGGAACTTGGTCGTGAGTGGGGAGTGGGCAACGAAGACGAAAACAACGGTGTAGTTTTGCTTCTTTCTGAAGGTGACAGACAGGTTACCATTCAAGTAGGTTATGGTCTTGAGGGTTGTCTTCCTGACGGTAAAACAGGCAGAATTCTCGACCAATATGGTGTTCCTCACTTTAGTTCTGACGATTTTTCAACAGGACTTTCTGATACATATAAAGTTCTTGTTGCAACTGTTTGTGAAGAATACGGCATTGAATTAAGTGAAGATTACAACCTTGACTTATATAATTATGATGAAAACACTACTAACACGGATATTGATGACAAAACAATGATTGTTGTATATCTTGTTTTTATGAGTGTTATTGTAATTGTATTGATTTTGTCAAGCAAGTTTGGTGGCGGTTCTCATCACGGTGGTGGAACTCATTATGGCGGTCGTGGTTATCGCGGTGGCACTTATTATGGTGGTAGTTTCCGCGGTGGTGGATTTTCCGGCGGAGGTGGCTTCCGTGGTGGCGGTGGCTCATTCGGTGGCGGTGGTTCGTCACGTAGATTTTAAGGGGACTTTATGAGAGTATTTGATTTTGATAATACAATTTATGATGGCGAAAGCGGAATGGATATCTTTCTTTATTATTTAAAGAGAGACCCAAAAGGCGTAGCCAAATTTGTTCCAAAGTTTATGGAAGGCTTTGTTAAATATAAGCGTAATTTGATTACTATAGATGAGGTAAAAACAGAATACGCTTCATATGTTAAAGATTATTTTAAAAGAATTGAAAATATCCATGATGATTTTGAAAACTTCTGGGACATTAACACGAAAAATATAAAATCATTTTATCCTAAAATTCAAAAGGATGATGACGTTATACTTTCAGCTTGCCCATATTGCCTTTTAAGTATAATGACAAACCGTCTTGGCATAAAGAATGTAATTGCTACAGAACTTAATCCCGAAACAGGCGAAATTGGTGAAATATGTTATCATGAGAACAAAGTTAAAATGTTCCGCAAAGTTTATGGTGATATTGAAATTGATGAATTTTACACCGACTCAATGAGCGATAAACCAATGATGGACATTTCAAAAACAGTATTTCTTGTTGACGGGGACAAGCTTATAAAAATCAAAAAAGACGGAGTTTATCTTAACGATAAATTTGAATAACAATTAAATATGAGTAGGTTGGGCAGTTGCGTAGGCTTTAGCCTATGAGGAAAGTCCGAGCATCACACAGCAGGGTAACGGCTAACGGCCGCCGAGGGTGACCTTAGGGAAAGTGCATAGAAAATTACCGCCGTTTTTAACGGTAAGGGTGGAAAGGTGAGGTAAGAGCTCACCGGCGTTGCAGAGATGTAACGGCCGAGCAAACCCTACCCGATGCAACATCGACTGAAGTTGTCAGCTGGGCAGATACTTCGACGGATGGCTTGAGGCACATAGCAATATGTGTCCCAGATAGATAATTGCCTTAAACGACAGAACTCGGCTTACAGACTTACTCATTTTAATATAAAAGCCCGAAAGGGCTTTTGTTTTTAACAAAAAAGAACGAACCCCGTATAATGCATTGAGGTGATTTTAATGTTTGATGCATTTGTAGGGTCCGTTTTAATGTTCTTAACACTTTTGGGAACAGTTGCAATATGTTATATTATTATGTTAAAATTGTTAATACCGAAAAGTGACGGAATTTATTACATAATTTTACCTTGTGACAAAAACACGGTAAATGTTCGCAAAAAAGCCTACGGAACAAGAATTAAACTTAATTTATTGGGTGAAGATTGTTGTTCAAAGGTTGTAGTGCTTGATTCAGGTATTACGGAGGAAGAAAAAGCAGATTTGTTACAAATCTGTAAAGAAAGTAACGGGATTTATCTCGTTGAAAAGGAATATTTAAAGGATTACTTTGATGGACGAATTTGAAACAAAAATTAAGATAACGGGCACAGTTACAGATATAACATTTCATAATGATGTGAACGGTTATACTGTTTTTGTAGTTGATACCGATGAAGAAGAACTTACTGTTGTGGGTACAGTTGCAGATTTGAAATTAGGCGACCGTGTTGAGATAGTGGGCGACTATGTGTATCATTCCGTATATGGCAGACAGTTCAAAGCTGATTTCTGCAATGCACTTATGCCCGAATCTGTTGAAGATTTGTACCATTATCTTGCAAGCGGTGCGGTTAAAGGTATCAGAGAATCGACTGCTCTTAAAATTATTGACCGATTTGGTGATAAAACTTTTGATATATTACAGTATGAGCCTGAAAGACTTGCTGAAATTAGAGGAATTTCTCTTGAAAAAGCAAAAAAAATCGGCAAAGAATATAACGCTCAATGTTCAACAAGAGCATTGATAATCAGTTTGTCGAAATATGGTTTAAAAACAAGTGAATGTATTACTGCTCTTGATAAGTTGGGTAATAGTGCGGTTGAAATGATTGAAAATAATCCATACATTCTTTGCGAAGGCGAAAACAGAATTTCATTTGAACGTGCTGAACAGATTGCCGAGATGCTCCCCAACAAACCAAATTCTCAATACAGAATTGAAGCAGGCGTGCTTTACGTCATAACTCATAATTTTTATAATGGCCATACCTGTTTACCTCTTGAAAAATTGTTTGCACCGTCAGGGGATTTGTTAGGGGAGAGCAGAGAAAACATTGAAATTGCAATTGATAATCTTTTAAGTACAAAAAGGATTATTTGTGAAAAAATTTCAGGTCGTGATTTCATATTTTTGCCCGAAGCATATAATGCGGAGAAATCTATTTCAAGAAGAATCAATGTTTTACTTAAATTCCCACCCGAAAATCCAATTGATGTAAATAAATACATAGAAAAGATTGAAAAAGCCTGCAAAATCGAATATGCCGAAAAACAGAAAGAAGCAATTGCTACAGCAGTTAATAAAGGTATTTTGATTTTGACAGGTGGTCCCGGTACGGGTAAAACTACAACCCTTAATGGCATTATCAATATGTTTGAAAAAGACCAACTTGATATTGCGTTGTGTGCCCCAACGGGTAGAGCTGCACAACGTATGACAGAAGCTACAGGCAGAACCGCAACTACAATCCATAGACTTTTAGAGGTTGAATGGGGCGAAAATGATAAGCCTGTATTTAAACGTAATCTTCGCAATCCTTTGGATTGTCAAGCAGTAATTGTTGATGAAATGTCAATGGTTGATATATTCCTTTTTTCAAGCCTTTTAGATGCACTACCATTCGGTTGCCGACTTATAATGGTGGGTGATAGTGACCAGTTGCCGTCAGTTAGTGCGGGTAATGTGTTGAAAGACTTAATAGAGTGTAATCTTTTGCCGGTTGTTGAACTTAAAGAAATCTTCCGTCAATCTATGGGTAGTAATATTGTGCGTAATGCCCATGCAATCGTAAATGGTGAGCATATTGAAACTGAATACAAAGATGGTGACTTTTTCTTTATGCATCGTCATTTTCCACTTGATGCAGTCCGCACCGTAAAAGAACTTTGCACAAAACGTCTGCCTGACGCTTACGGATTTGACACTGCAACGCAAATTCAGGTGCTTTGTCCATCTAAAAAAGGTGATACAGGCACATTCAATCTTAATCAGGTATTGCAAGAGGCAATTAACCCATCGGAAAAAGGCAAAGCGGAATATTATACGGGTTATCGGCTTTTCCGAGAAGGCGATAAGGTTATGCAAACCAAGAATAATTATAATATTCATTGGGAGTCACAAGATGACGAGGGTGACGGCATATATAATGGCGATATCGGATTTATAGAAATAATCGACATAGCCCGTGACGCAATAGTTATTGACTTTTCAGGTAAACGTGCAACATATAATAAAGAACAACTTACAGAAATTGAACTTGCTTATGCCGTAACGGTACATAAAAGTCAAGGTAGTGAGTTTGATGCAGTTGTAATGCCAGTAATTTCTGTGAATAATAGACTTTGTTATAGAAATCTTCTTTATACTGCAGTAACAAGAGCAAAAAAACTGTTAATTCTTGTGGGCACTACGGGGTACCTTAACAGTATGATTGAAAATAATAAAACACAATTGCGTTATTCAGCCTTAAAACATTTTATGCTTGACAAGTGATTTTATGGGTGTATAATGTAATCAGCCAAGTAAATAGTATATGGGTGCTGACGGTATGTCGGCTGAGATTAGAGCTAACCCGCTCTTGACCATTGAACCTGATACGGATAATGCCGGCGTAGGAAATTTTCATTCAGCCATGCGGGTATTCCTTGGCTGAATTTTTTTTTTTGGAGGTAAAGAGAATGAAGAAAAAAAGTATGGTTTGGCTTTATTGGCTTGTTGAAAGTGCAATTATGATTGCACTTGCAGCAGTATTGGAATTTGTTTCAAAGTCAATAATTCCTGAAATGGCGTTTGGTGGGCAAATTACAATCGTTAGTATGCTACCGGTTGTGTTAGTTGCTTGGAAGTATGGAGTAGGCAAAGGGCTTATTACAGGTTTTGTTTACTCGTTAGTGCAGATGGTGATGGGCATCAGTACAATTAGTAAAATGATTTTACCAACTTCTGACGAGTACCTTGGAAGTTTATTAAATATCGCACTTATGTTTATCTTTGACTACATACTTGCATATACAGTTCTTGGACTTTCTGCAATGTATAAAAAAGTAATCAAAAATAATTCTGTTTCACTTGCACTTGGTGCATTTACAGTTCTTCTATTTCGTTATATCTGCCATATTATTTCAGGGTATATTCTTTTTGGCAGTTGGGCAGAATGGTTCTTTACACAAGATGGTTTCTATTCTTGGGGCGAAACAATAATGAATACATTTAGTGGTAATGGACTTTCACTTATATATTCAATTGTTTACAATGGTTTCTATATGATTCCCGAAATCATAATTACAACAATTGTTGCAGTTGTAATCGGCAAAATTCCACAAATAACAAAAACAAAAGTATAAAGAAAAATCCCTTACTCGTAGTGAGTAGGGGATTTACTATTATTCATCAAATCTTCTGTCAAAACTTCTGTATTGAATTGCTTCCGTAATATGTTTTGTGTCAATAATTTCACTGTTATCTAAGTCTGCAATGGTTCTCGCAATTCGTAACACTTTGTCATAAGCACGAGCTGAAAGTGAAAGTCTTTCAAATGCAGTTTTAAGTATAAATAAAGCATTTTCAGTCATTTGACAGTGTTTTCTTGTGCTTGCAGCGTCCATTTTTGCGTTACAAGTAATTTTTGTGCCCTCAAAACGTTTGTGTTGAATTGCTCTTGCTTTTTCTACACGCTTTTTGATTTCGCTGGATGGCTCTGATTTATGGTTTCCTGAAAGATTTTCAAAATCAACAGGTGGTACATTAATATGTATGTCAAGTCTGTCAATAAGCGGACCGCTTACACGATTTAAGTATCTTTGTGCCGCACCGTGAGAACAGGTACAAGGGCGTGTAGGATGACCGTAATAACCACAAGGACAAGGGTTCATAGCACAAATCATCATAACTGAACAAGGGTATTGAAATTTTGCTGCAGCACGTGAAATGCTTATAATACCATCTTCAATTGGCTGACGTAAAACTTCAAGTGTGTTTCTTGTGAATTCAGGTAACTCGTCAAGGAATAAAACACCGTTATGTGCTAAAGAAACTTCGCCCGGTCTTGGTATTGCACCGCCACCTGAAAGTCCTGCAGGGGAAACAGTGTGATGTGGTGAACGGAATGGTCTTGAACGCATAAGAGATATTCCACTTGGTAATGCACCTGCAATTGAATAAATGTTTGTTGTTTCAATTGATTCGTCAAAGGTCATATCAGGCAGAATTGACGGCATTCTTTTTGCAAGCATACTCTTGCCTGAACCGGGTGGGCCAACCATAAGCACATTATGACCGCCTGCCGCCGCAATTTCTAACGCTCTTTTAACTTCTTCCTGACCTCTAACGTCTGCAAAATCGGGAATGTTTACGGGATTGTAGTATTCAGTATAACTTTCAGCTGATACAGGTGTGATTTCTTCCATACCTGTTAAATGTTTAAGTAGTTGAAAAACAGTTTTTACAGGATAAACTTCAATTCCTTTAACTACTGCACCCTCACTTGTGTTATCAAAAGGTATAAAAATCTTTTTAATTCCGTTCTTTTTAGCACAAAGTACCATCGGTAAAACGCCATTGACTTTGCGTAGTTCACCATCAAGAGAAAGTTCACCAATGAACGCCATATCGTCTGAAACACCTTTTAATTGTTCGTTTGCACAAAGTAATGCAATAAGAATTGGTAAGTCGTAAAGCGGACCTTCTTTTTTCATATCAGCAGGAGCAAGATTTACAGTAATTCTACTGACAGGGTATTGAAGATTAGCGTTTTTGATTGCAGAACGAACACGTTCACGACTTTCTGAAACTGCTGTATCGGGAAGTCCTACAATATCGAATCTTGGTAATCCACCTGAAATATCAGCCTCAACAATAACTTTGTAGGCTTCCATTCCAAAAAGGCCAAGACTTGTAACTCTTGCAAACAAAACAATCACATCCTCGAAAAGTATGTATTAATTATACAATACATATCGTAATATTTTCAACATAAAAATAATATATATTTTGTATTTACAATTTAGCAGTTTTGGCGTAAAATATATTTAGTAAAAATTAGGAGGTATTGTTGTGAACGATATTAACAAACTTTATGAACAATGGCTTTCTTCTGCAACGGCAGATGCTGATTTAATTCCTGAACTTGAAAGTATTAAGGGTGATGACGAAGCAATTCTTGACCGTTTTTATAAAAATCTTGAATTTGGTACTGCGGGACTTCGTGGCGTTATTGGTGCAGGTACAAATCGTATGAATGTTTATACTGTAAATCAAGCAACTCAAGGGTTGGCTGACTATCTTAACGAAACATTCCCTAATCCATCAGTTGCTATTGCTTATGACTCAAGAATTAAATCAAAGGAATTTGCTGAAAGTGCAGCAGGTGTGTTGGCGGCAAATGGAATTAAAGTTTATATTTATCCTGAACTTGTTCCAACGCCAATGCTTTCATTTGCTGTAAGAAGACTTGAATGTTCATCAGGTATTATCATTACTGCCAGCCATAATCCGTCAAAATATAACGGATTTAAGTGCTATGACCCTAACGGCTATCAGATGACAGACGAAGCTGCTGCAAAAACTTATGAATATATTCAAAACATTGATATGTTCACAGGCGTTAAAACAATGAGTTTTGAAGATGCCCTTGCAGAAGATATGGTTGATTTCATTGAAGATTGGTTATATGAGGAGTTCTATGAAAAAGTTAAGTCTTGCCTTGTAAATCCTGATTCAATCAAAAAAGCTGGACTTAAAGTAATATATACACCACTTAATGGTGCGGGTAATAAACCTGTGCGTAAAGTTCTTAAAATGGCAGGTATTAAGGATGTAACTGTTGTTAAAGAGCAGGAAAAACCAGATGGCAACTTTCCGACATGTCCTTATCCAAATCCGGAAATCCGTCAGGCTTTTGAATGTGCAATTGAAACTTCAAAAGGTACAGATGCTGACTTGCTTCTTGCTACTGACCCCGATTGCGACCGCGTAGGTATTGCGGTTCGTGACGGTGATGATTATGTGCTTATGACAGGTAATGAAGTTGGTGCAATGCTTTGCGAGTATTTGCTCTCAACTTTAAAAGAGCAGAATAAATTGCCTGAAAATCCTGTTGTTGTAAAATCAATCGTTACAACTCCTCTTATTGAGGCGATTTGTAGTGCATACGGTGCTGAAGTTGCTGATTTACTTACAGGATTTAAGTACATTGGCGAACTTATTACAAATCTTGAAAAAGATGGTAAAGAAGATAACTTCATTGTAGGTATGGAAGAATCCTATGGCTATCTTCGCGGAATTCATGCTCGTGATAAAGACGCTGTTGTAGCCTCTCTTATGATTTGCGAAATGGCAGCTGTGTATAAACTTCGTGGCATTTCACTTAAACAGTTTATGGATAGTATTTATGAAAAATACGGAATGTATCTCAATTCTGTTCTTAACTTTGCATTTGAGGGTGCAAGTGGAATGCAGAAAATGGCAGATATTATGAATTCACTTCGTGAAAATGCACCAAAATCATTTGCTGGCAAGAGTGTAATAAAGGTTGCTGATTATAAGACAAGTACTGTAACTGATACGGCAACAGGGGAGAAGACTACAATTAATCTTCCTAAGTCAAATGTGCTTTCATATTCACTTGAAGATAACAGTAAAGTTATTGTACGCCCATCAGGAACAGAACCTAAAATTAAGGTTTATATTACTGCTTGCGGAAATACCCGTGAAGAGTCTGAAGAAAAAACTGCATTAATTTCCGATGACGCTAAAAAACTTTTGGGAGTATAACAAATGAATAGACAAAAATTTATTAAAGTAGTTGCTATTTTCTTAGCCACAATTATGGTTTTGAGTACCGCAACGGTATTGCTTCAGATTTTTATGTAAACTTTTTAGCCACAGATTTGTCTGTGGCTATTTTTTCGACTTAACTCGACTTAATTTGTGAAAAATATACATAATTTTTGGTTGACTTTTAATTTTTTTGTGCTATAATCTATTTAATATAAGTAGATTTGTATTTTATAGACTTTTTTGGGGTGAATTGTTAAACATGGAGTTATCAAATAGTATTATTGATGATAATATCCTTGTAGCCCGTGCTAAGTCCGGTAATACTGAGGCATTAACAATTTTGCTTGAAAAGTATTCTGAAACGATAATGCAAAAATCTCTTACATTTAAAAATCTTAACGGGCTCGAAAGTGATGACCTTTATCAAGAGGGTATGATGGGTTTTGTTGCGGCTGTTTATTCTTTTGAAGAGTCAAAAGGTGTTCAGTTCTCAACATATGCTAATACTCTTGCGGTCAGAAAAATGCTTTCAGCAGTTCGTAAAGCAAATAACAAATCGAATTTGCCGTTACAATATTATGTATCTTTAGAAGATGAAACTGACTTGCTTTCTTATCTGCCAAATCCTGAAGAAACACTCATATTTAACGAAGAACTTGATTTGATAAACGATTTTATCGAGGGAAATCTCTCAAAGTCAGAAAAGAAAGTTTTTAAACTTAACCTTGCAGGTCTTTCATATTCTGAAATTGCTGATATTCTTGACTGTGATGAAAAGTTTGTTGATAATGCTTTGCAAAGAATACGCAGAAAACTACGTAAACTAAAATTGTAATTATGCCCATACTCAAAGAGAGCATTGTTTCAATGATTACGGTGCAATTCCGTAAAGGGTAATAAAATATTTTTAAGCGAGGTACTAAAAATGTACGAAGACAAAACACTCACCTGTAAAAATTGTGGAAACGAGTTCGTTTTTACTGCAGGCGAACAGGAATTCTATGCAGAGAAAGGACTTGTAAACGAGCCAAAGGTGTGTAAAGAGTGCCGTATTGCCCGTAAGAATGCTAGCCGTGGTGCAAGAACATATCATACTGCTGTATGTGCTTCATGTGGTGGCGAAGCAAAGATTCCTTTTGAGCCAAAAGACGACAGACCTGTATATTGCAGCGAATGCTTTGCAAAAATGAAGGCTGAATAATTTTTAAAAATTATTAATTAAGCACGAGGTAACTCGTGCTTTTTTCGTATATTTTTCTTCTCTCTCGGCAAAATATTCTGGGAGGAAGAAATATGATGTTTTTAAAAGCCTTTTTAATTGGCGGTTTAATTTGCGTTATTGGTCAGTTGCTTATTGATTGGACAAAACTCACACCTGCAAGAATTTTAGTGTCGTTTGTAATAATTGGTGTCATTCTTGGTGGGTTAGGTGTATATCAGCCATTAGTTGAATGGGCGGGTGCAGGTGCTACGGTTCCCTTAACCGGATTTGGAAATACATTGGTACAGGGTACAAAAGACGCAATTCGTGAAGACGGTGCGTTAGGTATAATTACAGGACCGCTTTCGTCAGCATCAGTAGGTATTACCGTTGCAATGGTGTGTGGACTTTTAGTTGCATTTGTTACAAAACCTAAATCAAAATGAAAAAAGGACTGCTTAAGCAGTCCTTTAATAGTTTTAAATTAAATCTTATGCAACAGTTTCTGAAACAAAAGTATCATCACAGCATGAGCAAGAAACATAATTTTCAGCATCATTACCGATTACTACTTTTTTACTGTCAACATATTTCTTGATAAGAACATATGCAGCAACTGCAACAGCAGCAATACCAACAATAATAGCAATAACTTTTAAAGCTTTTTTCATAATATTTTCCTCCAAGAATTTTTTCTGTATTTATTATATAAAAAATTCATACAAATGTCAACGAGTATTTGCCCAAAAAAAGAAAAATGCCGAAGACTTTCGTCAACGGCAAAGAACTACGTAAATTAAGCCTTGTTAAGCTTTGTAACGAGAGCAGACTTTTTACGAGCTGCATTATTCTTATGAAGAAGACCTTTAGCAGCAGCCTGGTCGATTTTCTTAACAGCAACCTTTACAAGCTCGTCCTTATCAGCAGCATTTGTTTCAATAGCAACATTTGCCTTTTTGATAGCTGTTTTAAGAGCTGAGTTTGCTGACTTGTTACGCTGTGCCTTTGTCTTGTTAACGAGAACACGCTTTTTAGCTGATTTGATGTTTGGCATATTCGTTACACCTCCTTCGTATTTACAGATACATATATTACCACGAAAAAAAATAAAAATCAAGTTATTTTTTGCGAAAATGACTATTATTTTTGCCTTTGTGCAATAATATTTACAAAAAATGAGAGGTGATAGCGTGAATTGTAGAACAGATATAGCCCTTGACCGTCAAGAAATGCTTTCTGATACTGAGCAAAAAGGCATAAGAGTAAAACACTGGAAAAAAGAAAAAGCACAGGTTACTGAAATTGAAATTTTAAATGAGTATGGTGAAAAGACATTAGGTAAGCCAAAGGGGAAGTATATTACTGTTGACTTACCTGAATTTTCACACGAGAGTGAGCTGCTTGACGGCAGACTTACGGCATTAACTGAATCTATTAAAAATTTATTACCACAACATACAGAAAAAATACTTGTTGCTGGGTTAGGTAATGAAAATATTACGCCTGATGCACTCGGCCCATTATGTGCAAAACAGATTTTTGCAACAAGACATATAAAAGGTGAGTTGATAACCGATTTAGGCCTTCCTGACTTGAAATCAGTATCATCAGTTTCAACAGGTGTTTTGGGGCAGACTGGCATTGAAACTGCAGAATACATTAAAGGCATAGTTAATCTCATAAAGCCTGATGCAGTAATAATTGTTGATGCTTTGGCATCTCGCAGACTTTCAAGACTTGGCAAGACGGTGCAACTTACAGATACAGGTATTACCCCGGGTTCGGGTGTAGGCAATTTTAGAAAAACTATTGACAGTACAACACTTGGCGTGCCTGCAATCTCAATGGGTGTACCAACAGTAGTTGACGGTAATACAATAGTAAAAGATTTAACGGGAAAGGATAATGAAAATACACAGATTGATGCTAGTGAAATGATGGTAACACCACGTGAAATAGATACAATTATTACTCGTGCAGCTCGGTTATTATCTTTAAGTATTAATTGTGCCTTGCAACCGAATATGAACCCTGAAATGTTCCTTGCATTATCATAAACCTTTAATTTTCTGCATATCTTTAATAAGAATATTGCAGAGGAATGATATTTTGAACAAAAGGACAAACTTAGGCGAAAAAGCCTTTGAATATATAATAAAATCATTTATTCCTATAACACTTGCTATTGTTGTATTACTTGGTGGATTTGAGCCGTCACTAAATCGTCTTTTATCAGCAACGGTATATATGGTTTCCCCTGAAAAAGCAGTCCAATTTTTAAAAACGGAAAATGCTGAAAATAAAGGTGTCAGTGAAGATGTGAATGATGAAAAAGCAAAAGCAGAAAATACGGATTCCGTTATCACATCCGCAAGTATTGAAGCTGAAAGTCCAAGCGACATTCAAAAACTTATCAATGATGCCGAAAAGAAATATGCTAATTCTTCAAATGATGGTGAAATAATAGAAGCAGATTACAGTAAGCAAAATGCAACTTCTGAATATAACGGCATTTATTTGCGAAACACTACGCTGAACCACACCATAAATATTGATGATTATCTTAATAGAAAAGTACAAGCGTATGTTGATGAAGATAAACCTGCAGTTTTAATTTACCACACACATACAAGCGAAACCTATGAGTTGTTAGATAGAAATTTTTATACAAATGAACGTAGTACAAGAAGTGAGAGTTCTGCAGAAAATATGGTGCGGATAGGTGAAGAAATCTGTAAGATTTTAGAAAAAAACGGTTATAAAACAATTCATGATAAAACTGTGTATGATGAAAAGTTGAACGGTGCGTATGACCGTTCAAGAGCGAGAATAAGTCAGATTTTAAAAGATAATCCGTCAGTACAGATTGTTCTTGATGTCCATCGCGATTCAATTTATCAAAAAGATGGTTCGCGAATTAAAACCGTTACTGAAATAAACGGTAAAAAAGTGGCACAAATAATGCTTATCAGTGGTTGCGAAGACGGCAATGTTACTGACTTTCCAAATTGGCAAAAAAATCTGACTTTTGCAGTTCAGCTACAACAAAAACTTACAAATGATAATAAAACTTTAACGCGTCCATTAATGTTCTGCAGTCGAAAATATAATATGGATTTAGTGCCGTGTGCCTTGTCCGTAGAAATCGGAACAGATGCCAATACGCTAGGCGAGGCGGTCTTTTCAGCACAACTTTTTGCAAATTCACTTTCACAGTTTTTAGAGGAGTATAAAATTTAAAATGACAGAAATTACAAGAGTATTAAAAAGTTATCTTATATCGGTAATAATCACGGTTTTAACTACAATTATTTTCTGTGGAATTTTCATAGTTCAGACCAATACCGATAGAATGCTTTTTGGTTGAAAATAGTTGCAATAAAATCATTTGCGGTGTATAATCTAAATGTATTAATTACGAAAGGTTGTACCCGCAATTTTTGTTTGCGGATTATAAATTTATGAATTTTACTGATATTGGAAATAATGGACTTGTTGAGGGCTATGCAGTCATCAAACAATGTGAAGTGAAAACTGCAAAAAACGGCAATTCTTATCTCGATTTGGTTCTTTCAGATAAAGATGGTGAAATCTTTGCAAAACTTTGGGATTATAATGAATACTCACACGGCAAATATGAAAATGATATGTTCGTTAAGGTAAGAGGAACAATTTCAAAATATAATGGTAATGACCAGTTCAGAATTGAACGAATCCGTCCTGTAACTGAAAGTGACGGAGTAAATGTAGCAGATTACGTAAAATCTGCTGACTATTCTGGCGAAGATATGTTCAACTACCTTATGTCACTTGTGAATGATTTCAAAGATGAAGATTTGAAGAAGATTGTTACATATTTACTTCAAGAAAACAAAGAAAAAATCTTGTATTTTCCTGCAGCATTCAGATTGCACCATGCAATCCGTTGTGGTCTTTTAATGCATACTGCATCAATTGTTAAACTTTGTGAATCAATTTGTAAGGTTTATCCGTTTGTAAACCGTGAATTGCTCATTTCAGGTGCTATTCTTCACGATATAGCAAAAACCGTTGAATTTGATGTTCGCGAAACAGGTATCGCATCGGGCTATACTGTTGAAGGTAACCTTTTAGGCCATCTTGTAATGGGTGCGATGATGGTTAAAGAAGCAAGTCAAAAGTTAAATATTGATAGTGAAAAGTCAATGCTTTTGCAACATATGATTTTATCGCATCACGGCGAGCCCGATTTTGGTGCGGCAGTAAGACCGTTGTTTTTGGAAGCAGAACTTCTTTCACAACTCGACTTGATGGACGCTCGTGTGTATGAGATTATGGATGCGGTTAGTGGCGTCCAGAAAGGTGAGTTTACAAATCGTCTTTGGGCACTTGAAGACAGAAAATTTTATAAATACAATGATGCAACTTTGAAAGTTGACATTTTGTAATAAATAGGGAAATAAAAAGGGGAATTGGTTATGAGAAATCATTTCGTTGAAAATTATGGTGAACTTTTAAATGCTGACGGTAGTCTTCGCGAACCTGGTTGGTCAAAAAGGCTTGTTCAAAATTATGACCGTAAAAAAATTAAGGCAAATGCTTTAAGAATTAAAGAATGGGATTATTATGCAGTACTTGCTCAGGATTTCGGTGTTGCTTTTACAGTTTCCGATTTGGGATTTGCAGGACTTCATTCAGTTTCATTCCTTGACTTTAAAACACCTTGTGAAACAACAAAAAGTGTAATTGCAGTTTTGCCATTAGGTAAAACAAATATGCCTTCAACAAGTGAAACAGGTGATGTTCACTTCAGTAATAAAGACCTTACAATTGATTTTATTAAAACTGAAGGTCAGCGTCGAATTGTTTGTTCATACAAGAATTTCAGTGGTTGCAACGAATTTAAGTGTGATATTACCCTTGAAGAACCTATGATGGACACAATGGTTATTGCAACTCCTTGGAAAGAAAAGAAAACAGCGTTCTATTATAACCAGAAAATCAACTGTATGCGTGCATCCGGTTGGGTATCATTAAACGGCAATACATATGAGTTTAATCCTGCAACTGATTTCGGTACTCTTGACTGGGGCCGTGGCGTTTGGACTTATGATAATACATGGTTCTGGGGCTCAGGTAACTGCGATTTAGACGGCCATGCATTTGGCTTTAATATTGGCTACGGATTTGGCGATACAACTGCTGCAAGTGAAAATATTCTTTTCTATGATGGCGTTGCACATAAACTTGATGATGTTGAGTTCCATATGCCTGAAAACTATGTTGACCCTTGGAAGATTACATCATCTGACGGTAGATTTGAAATGGACTTTATTCCAATTATCGACCGTAACGCTTTAATCGACTTTAAAGCAATCATTTCTGACCAGCATCAGGTGTTTGGCAGAATGACAGGTAAAGTTGTTCTTGACGACGGCACAGAACTTGAAATCAAAGATATGCTTTGCTTTGCTGAAAAGGTGCATAACAGATATTAAAATACGAAGGCGAGGCTAAAAACCTCGCCTTAAAAAATTCTTAATAATTTAACTTCTTTATTCTTAAAATAATTTTTATTACAATACCGTTGGAGGTTGAAAGTATGTATAATATTCTTGTTTGTGATGATGAAAAAGATATTGTCAATGCACTTGATATTTATCTTAAATCAGAGGGGTACAACACAATACTTGCCTACAACGGTACTGAGGCAATTGAAAAGGTAAAAACAGATGATATTCATTTGGCACTTCTCGATATTATGATGCCTGTTTTAGACGGTATAACTGCAATGGTAAAAATTCGCGAAATTACCAATATTCCCGTTATTCTTTTGACGGCAAAAAGTGAAGATACCGATAAGATTTTAGGCCTTAATGTTGGTGCAGATGATTATATCACAAAGCCTTTTAATCCAGTTGAAGTTATGGCAAGAGTGAAGTCCCAACTTCGCCGATATATGATGCTTGGTGGAGGTAAAACCAATGAGCAGTCAATTGTTATCGGTACATTGGGACTTGACGATACTGCTAAAAAAGTAACTGTTGATGGCGAAAAAGTATCACTCACTCCAAAAGAATATGAAATACTGTATCTTTTAATGCAAAATGCAGGTAAGGTCTTTTCTCCAAAAGAAATTTATCTTAAAGTGTGGAAAGATAACCCCTACGGTGCAGAAAGTACAGTTGCAGTACATATAAGACACCTTCGTGAAAAAATCGAAATTAACCCTGCCGAACCACGCTACTTAAAAGTAGTATGGGGACAGGGTTATAAGGTCGAAAGAGGTGTTAAGTAATGAAAAGTAACTTTGTGGTAAAGTGCGTAGCGGTTGTACTGTTTGCAGTAATGCTCACAACTGCACTTTTATCAGGCGCGTGTTTGATTTTCGGTTTTGGTTCAGGTGCGTTTACTGAAAGCGTAAATTGGGATGAAATGAAAAACTCTTTATACAGTGGTCTTACATGGCGACCAATGTCAGAAATTTACGATAGTGTAGAGCACTACGAAAAATGCGGAAGATACTATAGCAATGATGTTTTATATCACAACTTGTCAGAAAATTTAATGGTTGAAATTAAAGATGATAACGGAGAAGTTATCTATTCAAATATTAACGAATCTGATATGAGTTCGGTGTTCAATAAGCAAGATTATACTTTTTCGGTACTTAAAGAAGAATATCGTAATTATGAAAATGACCCAAATTATGATGATGTTCAGGAAGAAACAACCGTATATGCAGATGATGTTGATAAGTACGAAGATAAAACCTATACTATAACAATCTGCGTTAAAGAAAACCTGGTTAAAAAAGATGCTTTTTACTATGTTGGCAAACTTTTTGATGCTCTTGCAGGCAAACAGATACTATTCTTTGTTAACACAATTCTTTCATTAGTTGTAGCTGTTGCATTGTTAATATTCCTTATGTGTTCTGCCGGTCATAAAGCAGGTTTTGAAGGAATTTATATATCTAAATTCGATAAATTCCCAATAGACATTTTAATTGCCATCTGGGCAGGGCTTACATGGCTTCTTGCTTGGGGAGTTGTATCGTTTATAGATTTAACTTTTTATGAAATGGTTACATATAACTATGACCCAACAATGTGGTCATTAATGCCATTCCTTGCAATACTTTTAGTGTTAGCTGTAGTGCTTGACGCAATTCTTCTTGCAATTCTTTTAATAACAACTGCAGTACGCTTTAAAACTGGTACTTATATTAAATCAAGTTTAATCTATATAGTACTGAGTTTTGCATTCAGAATACTCAAAAAAGTGCTTATATTTACATTCAAAATACTCAGAAAAGGTAGCAGTAAAATTTGTGGATTCTGCAAAAAAGCATTTCATTTAATCTGGAGTTTTATTCGTTCAATCCCACTTGTGTGGAAAACAGTATTGGTAGTTGTAGCAATTCTTTTTATAGAATTTATTATGCTTGGTGCATTCGATTGGGGATACTTATGGCCTGCAACATGGATTATAAATGCTGTTATAGGTGCTTTTGCAATTGTTGTTGCAATTTTGCTTAAACGCATTAAAAAAGGTACTGAAGAAATTGCAAAGGGAAATCTATATAAGAAAATCGATACAAAATATTTATTCCTTGATATGAAAGACCACGCTGAAAATATAAATAACATTAATGATGGTATTGCAAAAGCCGTTGAAGAAAGAATGAAGAGTGAACGCTTCAAAACAGAACTTATAACCAACGTTTCACATGATATAAAAACTCCTTTGACTTCAATAATAAACTATGTTGATTTGCTTGAAAAAGAAGAAATAGAAAACGAAACTGCAAAAGAGTATGTAAGTGTATTATCTCGTCAATCAGCACGCCTTAAAAAACTTATTGATGACTTGCTTGAAGCCTCAAAGGCATCAACAGGTAATATAAGCGTAAATCTTACACAACTTGAATTAGGAATTTTACTTTCACAAGCACTCGGCGAGTACGATGAAAAATTCTCAAATAGTAATTTGCAAGTTGTGCTCAATAAAACTGACGATTTGTTACTTGTAATGGCAGATAACCGTCATATGTGGCGAGTTTTTGATAATATTCTTAACAATATTGCCAAATATGCTCAAAGCGGAACAAGAGTTTATATTGATGCAAAACGCAAAAACAATATTGCAGAAATAAGTTTTAGAAACATTTCAAAAGACCCTCTTAACATTTCAGGTGACGAACTTATGGAACGTTTTGTTCGTGGAGATAGCTCACGAAATACTGAGGGTAGCGGATTAGGACTTTCAATAGCAAAATATCTTACTGAAGTTCAAAAAGGTAAACTTGATATTCAAATTGACGGCGACTTATTTAAAGTCCGTCTAGCATTCCCATTAAGTGAATAAAAATCAAAAGCACTTGGCTTATGTCAAGTGCTTTTTCTATGCTTCATTGTTGGTCTGCCCAATTGTAATTTCTTAATTCTCCGCTTTCAAGGAGTTGTGGATAATCCCATTGTCTTAAAGTTTCATAAACACCAATTGCAACTGCGTTTGATAGATTAAGACTTCTTGCCTCGTCAATCATTGGAATTCTTACACACTTATCAGCATTCTCAAAAAGTAATTTTTCGGGAAGTCCTGCAGTTTCTTTGCCGAACACAAGATATGTATTATCAGGGTATTTTACATCAGAATGTCTTTTCTGTGCTTTAGTTGAAAAATAGAAGAAATTTCCATCTTTATTTTTCTCAAAAAATTCTTCCATTGTGTCATAGTAAGTAATATCAAGTAAATACCAGTAATCAAGCCCTGCACGTTTTAATTTTTTGTCATCGGGAGTAAACCCCATTTTACCAACAAGATGCAATCTGGCACCTGTTGCAGCACAAGTTCTTGCCACATTACCTGTATTTTGTGGAATTTCAGGTTCAACCATTACTATATTAAGTGTCATTTTTATCACCTTAATTTTACAAATTTTTTTCTAAATCAAAGTATAACATTTTTAGAAATAATTTAAAAGATGATTTGATAATTTTTTTATTTTTATTTCAAAAAATATTGTTGCTCACAAAAATTGATTTATGAGCAATTTTTATAAAAGGAGGAAGAAAAATGGATAACAAGAATGTAGCAAAGGCAATAGGTGCAGGAATGCTTGCAGGTACAGCAGCTATGGCGGTTACTAACTCAATGTCAAGCAAGTCAACTAAAAAGAAGATGAAGAAAACTGCTAAAAAGGCAATGGATACAGTAACCAACGTTGTTGATAATATGAACCAAATGATGAAGTAGTGACACAATATGAAAAATTTTTTTAAAATAATGTGTCTTGCGTTATCGTTGGCATTATTAAATTCGTGTAACAGTATGAATATCCCCGAATACGAAACAATAACTGACAATACAACAAAAATAACTGAAACTACTACCGAAAATCAGACAAACTCACCTGAAACAACTGTATCACCCGAACCAATGGCTGAAAAAACTTTGTCTACTGAAAAGATTGCTCATAGCTATGGTGTTGCAAAAAATGGTGTTGCAAATGAAATTTCAATAAATGCACAAAATTTTTTTGAAACTAACGGATTTAACGCATTCTGCCTTGATACAAAATCTAAAGAAAAAGTGTTGTATTTAACCTTTGACTGTGGTTATGAAAATGGCTACACTTCAAAAATTCTTGATACTCTTAAAGAGAAAAAAGTAAATGCAGCCTTTTTCTGCACTCTACCGCAAGTAAAAGAAAATCCTGAATTAATAAAAAGAATGATTGACGAAGGTCATATTGTAGGTAACCATTCAGTAACGCATCCGTCATTTGCAGAAATCAGTACAGAACAAATGACTACAGAAGTTAAAGAAATGGAAAAATATTTACAAACAGAATTTAATTATAGTGAACCGTATTTTAGATTTCCAAAAGGTGAGTATAATGAAGTCGCTTTGAACCAACTAAATGAATTAGGTTATACCTGCGTGTTCTGGTCACTTGCTTATGCAGATTGGGATTTGAATAGTCAAAAAGGTGCTGATTACGCTTATGAAAAAGTAGTTTCACGACTTCATCCCGGTGCGGTAATACTTTTACACTCTGTATCACCTGATAATGCAAATGCATTGGCTGATATAATCGATGAAGCACGTAAACAAGGATATAGTTTTATGTCGTTAAGAGATTACAAACAAAATTAGCAAAAATTTTCAATAATAATACACGTTGTAAAGCTCAAACTACTATTGCAAACGCAATTGATATAAAAATATTAGTGATAAGGGGTGTATTTAGATGTCAAGAGGTAATAAGAACGTAGTACCTGAGGCTCGTGAAGCTCTCAACCGTTTTAAGATGGAAGCTGCTTCTGAAGTAGGCGTAAATCTTAAGCAGGGCTACAACGGTGACCTTACTTCAAAGCAGGCAGGTTCTGTTGGCGGTCAGATGGTTAAAAAGATGATTAAGTCATACGAAGAAAATATGAAATAACCTATCTTCTGAATTAAAAGAGCCCGGCGGGAATACCTGTCGGGTTCTGTTTTATCTAAAAATAAATTAAAATATTTGCAAAAAACTATTGGAAAATCCAACATAATGTTATATAATATATTAAATATTATCATTATAAGGGGAGGTAGGCGTTTTGGCTTCAAAATATTCTGTTTCTTTAGAAAAAATTATTAATGAATTTAGTTTTGAAACAATATATTTACCTTGTGATGCGTCTGAACTTTCAATTACTTCTCAGGAGGTCAACAGACCGGGACTTTTACTTGCGGGTAATGATAAATACTTTGACCCTGCAAGAGTTCAGTACCTTGGCTTTTCAGAATTCGAGTTCGTAAAATCTTTTACTAAAGAAGAACAACTTGAATGTATGGAAAGACTATTCAGTAAACAACCATCTGTCGTTATTATTACAAGAAGTCTTGAACCACTTGAAGGTATGATTGAAGCGGCTGAAAAATATAAAGTACCGATTTTAAGAACTGTTGAAGCAACATCTGCAAGTATGGCGTCGCTTATCTATTTCCTTGGTACAGCTTTAGCTCCTCGTATTACACGTCACGGTGTACTTGTTGAAGTATATGGTGAAGGTGTTCTTATTGTTGGTGACAGCGGTGTTGGTAAAAGTGAGACAGCAATCGAACTTATCAAACGTGGCCATCGCCTTATTGCTGATGATGCAGTTGAAATCAGAAAAGCATCTGCAAAAACGCTTGTAGGTTCTGCTCCTGACAATATTCGTCATTTTATTGAACTTCGAGGAATAGGAATTATTAACGCACGCCGTATTTTTGGTATGGGTGCTGTTAAACTTACCGAAAAAATCAATATGGTTGTTCAACTTGAACCTTGGGACAGTTCAAAAGTGTATGACCGTATGGGACTTGATAACGAATACATAACTATTATGGATGTTAAAATTCCATTGACAGTTGTCCCCGTTAAACCTGGTCGAAATCTTGCAGTAATCATTGAATGTGCAGCAATGAATAACAGACAAAAGAAAATGGGTTATAACGCTGCTCGTGAACTTCTTCACCATCTTGGTATGGATGAGGGCTATGAGCCAAAAGCAAAAGAAATTGATATCTGGCAAAATTATTAATTGAAATGAGGGTATTCTGTGTATAACGAAATTGCATTATTTGCTGAAAATCTTGGTGCAGAAGTAATTAAAGATGCACCTATGAAAAAATATACAAGTTTCAAATGTGGCGGTAATGCAAGTTTTCTCATTATACCCGATTCTGCTGATAGTCTTAAGTCAATCATTGAATTTTGTCATTTAAAGAATGTTACTCCGCTTATTATCGGTAATGGCACTAATCTTCTTGTTACTGATAATGGAATTAGTGGCGTAGTAATAAAAATTGGTTCTAAAATTTCAAAAATCGAATTGCTTGATGAAACTACACTTTACTGTGAAGCGGGTGCTTCATTAAAATCAATATGTATGTTTGCACTTGAAAACGAACTGTCAGGACTTGAGTTTGCTTATGGAATTCCCGGTACGCTCGGCGGTGCGGTTTATATGAATGCAGGTGCTTATGGCGGAGAAATGAAAGATGTGCTTTATTCTTGCACACATATTGATAATAGCGGAAATTTCGGTGAAATATCAAAAGAAAATTTAAATTTAGGTTATCGCAGAAGTGTTTATACTGATAATAGCTTTACTGTAATATCTGCGGTTATGAAATTAAATAAAGCTGACAAAAAAGAAATTAAGGCTGCTATGGATGATAAACTTCAAAAAAGAAAAGATAAACAACCGCTTGAATACGGTAGTGCAGGCAGTACATTCAAACGTCCCGAAGGCTATTTTGCAGGTGCATTAATTGAAAATTGCGGACTCAAAGGTTATACAGTAGGCGGTGCACAAGTCAGTGAAAAGCATGCGGGTTTTGTTATTAATAAGAATAATGCCACATCAACTGATGTTATTAATCTTATAAAAGATGTTCAAAAAATTGTGTATGACAAGCATGGTGTAATGCTTGAAACAGAAGTTAAAATTATTGGGGATTAAGGAGAAAGAGGTATGCAACTTGTTATTGTTACAGGTATGTCAGGTGCAGGTAAATCAAGAGTCATTGACAATCTTGAAGACATAGGTTTCTTCTGCGTTGACAATATGACTCCAAAACTAATTCCCACATTCGTGCAGCTTCTTAATGATTCTGCTGAAGTTCGTGAAAAGGTTGCAATTGTTGCTGATATTCGTCTTGGCGGTTCGTTTTCTCATTTGTTCAATGCTATTGAAGAGTTAAAAACAATGAACTGTGATTATAAAATTTTGTTTATTGATGCTGATAATGACGTTATTTTAAGGCGTTATCAAGAAACTCGCAGAAAACACCCGTTACTTAATTATAATGATTCACAGTCTTTACAAGATATTATTGTAAAAGAACGTGAAATACTTAAAAAAGCAAGAGATATCGCCGATTATGTAATTGATACATCTTTGATTTCAACAAGTCAGTTAAAAGAAAGAGTGTCAAAGCTTTTTGTCGATGATATTTCATCAACATTAAAGGTTAATGTTATATCGTTTGGCTTTAAATATGGTGCTCCTAAAGACTCGGATTTGGTATTTGACGTGCGTTGTCTTCCCAACCCATTCTATGTACCTGAACTTAAACATCATACAGGTCTTGAAACGCCCGTGCGTGATTACGTTATGAGTTTTAAAGAGGCTCAGGATTTAGAACCAAAGCTACTTGACCTTATTAATTATTTAGTTCCACTTTACAGAACAGAAGGCAAAAGTCAGTTGACAATTTCAGTTGGATGCACAGGCGGTAAACACCGTTCAGTAGTCTTTGCAGAGATTGTATATAATTCTATTAAAGAAAAAGGATTCAATGCTTCTGTTTACCACAGAGATATAAATAGATAAAGGATTTTTTAATATGTCATTTTCAGCAGATGTAAAAAATGAAATATTAAGTGTTGACTTTGAAAATGAGTGTTGTGTTCACGCTTTTGCATACGGAATGATGTTGTTTTCAAGAGCGTTTTCCTATTATGATATGTCAATTCTTACCGAACATAGTGGAATTGCAGAAAAATATCTTGAACTTATGAAAAAAGTTTGCGGTGTAAAACCCAAACTTGTAAAATCGGAAGCAGGTAAGTTCAAAGTTGAGGTCACAACAAAAGAGGAAAGATTAAAAGTTCTTGAAACATTTGGATATGACAAAAAAAGTGGTGCTTCAAGGCTTAATTGGGGTAACTTTACTGACGAGTGTTGCAAAACTGCATTTTTAAAAGGTGCGTTTCTCACTTGTGGAACAATAAACGACCCTAATAAAAGTTATCATTTAGAATTTGTAGTGCCGTATCTTAATTTGAGCAAGGATTTAAAGGTTTTTATCAACGATTACGACCAGTTATCAGTTACACCAAAAAGCATCACGCGAAATTCAAACTATGTAATTTATTTTAAAGATAGTGAATCCATTGAAGATATGCTTACCGTGATGGGTGCATTTAATTCTGCGTTAGAGATTATGGGCGTTAAAATGTATAAGGATATGCGTAATAACGTAAACCGTAAATTGAATTTTGAAAATGCAAATCTTGATAAAACAATTGATGCTGCGTCAAAACAAATTGATGCAATCATACATATAAAAAAGACTGTTGGGCTTTCATATTTATCTGATGACCTTCGCGAAATAGCAGAGTTAAGATATGAAAATCCTGATATGTCTTTGCGTGAATTAGGCGAATTGTTAAGTACTCCGTTGTCGCGTTCAGGTGTTAATCACAGACTTACAAAAATATGCAGTATTGCTAAACAGATAAAATAAAGTATTAGGATTACAGGGTGAAAAAGATGAGAAAAGCAGAAGATTTTTTAATTTCATTTGAAACATCAGAATATGGAAAAAAAGATAAAAATAAGTCTTGGAGATTTGTTTATGATTGGCTTGATTCTTTAATTTATGCAATCATACTTATTTTGATTATATTTGCATTCTTTTTCAGAGTTGTAGGTGTAAATGGTGACTCTATGAATCCTACTCTTGAGTCAGGAGACTGGCTTACAGTAAGTGCAATTACAAGTGAAGTTGAAACTGGTGATATTGTAGTTGTAACTCAACCCAATTCTCTTAATGAACCACTCATTAAACGTGTAATTGCAAAGGGTGGGGACACAATAAATATTGACTTCATTGAAGGTACTGTTACTGTAAACGGTGTCGTTTTATATGAACCTTATATTGCAGAAACTACTGAAACTATGGGCGATTATGTTTATCCGCTTCAAATTCCTGAAGGTTATCTTTTTGTAATGGGCGATAACAGAAATAACTCGCTTGATAGCCGTTTCAGAACAATTGGTTTAATTGATGAGCGTTATGTTTTAGGTGTTGCTAATGCACGAATTTTCCCATTTGGTGATTGGAATATTAATGATGAAAAATAAGAAAAAACTTCTTGAAACAGCATATGAAATTGCATCTATATTACTGACTGCTATTTTAGCGGTCGGTATTATATTTACATTCTTTTTTAAGATTTCAACTGTTTCAGGGCAGTCAATGGAGAATACATTGCAAAACGGAGATAATCTGATTATCAGCTCAATTACAAATAATATTGAGCAAGGTGATGTAGTTGTTATTTCACAACCAAACGGATATGAAAAAGTACTGATTAAACGTGTAATTGCCGTGGGAGGTCAGTCAGTTGAGTTCGACCAAAACACAGGTAAGACTATTGTTGATGGTAATATAATTGATGAACCTTATGTTAAGGAAGAAATTAATTACACTTATTCTATGACTCATAAGTATTACGTACCACAAGGTAAAATCTTTGTAATGGGTGATAACCGTAATCACTCTGCGGACAGTCGTGATATAGCAGTTGGAATGATTGATGAAGATTATGTTATGGGTAAAGTAATTTATGAATTCGGAGATACCAAATTGTTTAATTTTGAATTGAAGGAGAACGAAAATGGCTGATAATCAAAAACAGATTGTTCAATGGTTTCCGGGCCATATGGCAAAAACGCGTCGTCTTATAAAAGAGAGTCTTTCTCTTGTTGATGGCGTTACCGAAATTATTGATGCAAGAATTCCATATAGTAGTTCCAATCCTGAACTTGAAGAATTAATCAATAATAAACCAAGAATTGTTTTGCTCAACAAATGTGATTTGGCTGATAAAAACACTACAAATCAGTGGGTTGAGTATTACAAGAAAAAAGGTGTAAAAGCAATTCCCGTTGATTGCAGAACCGGTAAAGGGCTTAACAACTATATTGTTGCAGTCCGTGAAGTTTTGAAAGATGTTATTAAGAAAAATGAAGACAGAGGAATGCCAGGTAAAGCTTTGCGTATTATGGTAGTTGGAATACCCAATACGGGTAAATCTTCATTCATAAACAGAATGGCAGGGGCTGCAAAGGCAAAGGTTGCTGACAAAGCAGGTGTTACAAGGCATAACCAATGGTTTGCAATTGGAAATGGAATTGAACTTCTTGATACACCTGGTGTTTTATGGCCAAAGTTTGATGACCCAAAAGTAGGGGATAGACTTGCATTTATTGGTTCAGTTAAAGATGAAATTCTTGATGCAGAAACTCTTGCTGTAAGACTTTTGGAGGTAATGAAAACTGATTATCCCGAGCGACTTGCCGAAAGATATAAAATTGCAGATTTTACCGATAAAGAGGCTTGGGAAGTTCTTGAAATGATTGGTAAAAAACGTGGTATGATGATAAAGGGCGGAGAAATTGATTATGAGCGTGCGTCTGTTATGCTTTTAGATGAGTATAGAGGCGGAAAACTTGGCACAATTTCTCTTGAAAAACCGGAGTAATATATGGATTATTTATATGAAGAAAATGCCGTTAAAGCAGGTTATAAAGTGATTTGTGGCATTGATGAAGCGGGTCGAGGACCGCTTGCGGGACCTGTTCATGCGGCTGCAGTGATTTTGCCATTAGGTCTTGAAATTGAAGGCCTTAATGATTCAAAAAAGCTTAGTGAAAAGAAACGCGAACAACTTTTTGATATAATTTGTGAAAAGGCAATTGATTATTCCATAGGCGTTGCAACTGAAAAAGAAATTGATGAAATTAACATTCTTAATGCAACATTCCTTGCTATGCATAGAGCAGTTGAAGGCTTGAAAATAAGACCCGATTATGCGTTAATTGATGGTAATCAATACCCAAGAATTCCTTTTGTAACCGAAGAAACAGTTGTAAAAGGTGACGCCAAAAGTATGTCTATTGCGGCGGCGTCAATTCTTGCAAAAGTAAGCCGTGACCGTTTTATGCTTGAAAAAACAAAAGAGTATCCGCAATATGAGTTTGAAAAGCATAAAGGGTATGGAACAAAACTTCATTATGAGAAAATTCTTGAATATGGACCATCACCAATTCATAGAATGACATTTCTTAAAAAACTTTATGGTGAAAAGTAATGGATTCAAATTTGCTTGGTGATTATGGCGAGATTATTGCATCAAGATATCTTCGAAAACACGGCTACATAATTGTTTCTGCAAATTATTCTTGTAGACTAGGTGAAATTGATTTAATTGCCGAAGATAAAAAATATTTATGTTTTGTAGAAGTTAAGACGCGAAGTGAAAATATGAAATATGCACCTGCAGATGCGGTCGATGTTTCAAAAAGAACAAAAATTATTGCATCATCACAGTTATTTATGAAAAATTATCAAGTTAACAGGCAACCGCGTTATGATATTATTGAAGTTTATTTTGAAAATGGTGAGCCTATTAAACTTAACCATATTGAAAATGCTTTTGATTCAGATGCAAAGTAATTAATTTAACAGTTGAAAAACAGTTTTTTATATGATAAAATACCACACGAAAAGGATGTGTTACTATGTTTTATACAAGTACAAGAGATAAGTCTGTGAAAGTTACGGCTGCAGAAGCTATTGCAAAAGGAATTTCTTCTGAAGGCGGACTTTTTGTACCAACCGAAATTCCACAGATTTCTCTTGAATTTATAGAAAAGCTCGTTCCAATGAGTTATATTGAGCGTGCGAAAGAAGTTTTAAGACTTTATCTTACTGATTTTACAGAAGATGAACTCTCAATGTGCGTTGAAGGTGCATATAAAGCAGGAAAATTCAGTTCTGAAAAGGTTGCACCTTTGTATAAACTTTCTGATACTGCAAATGTTCTTGAATTGTGGCGTGGTCCAACTTGTGCTTTTAAGGATATGGCTCTTCAGTTGCTTCCATATCTTCTTACTGTTTCAGCAAACAAAACAGTTAAAGATACTGAAATTGTAATTCTTGTTGCAACTTCAGGCGACACAGGTAAAGCCGCTCTTGAAGGCTTTGCAGACGTTCCAAATACAAAAATTCTTGTATTCTATCCCGTTGATGGCGTTAGCCCAATGCAGAAACTTCAGATGACAACTCAAGAAGGTTCAAATGTAAGTGTTTGTGCAATTGAGGGCAACTTTGACGATGCACAGTCAGGTGTTAAGAAAATCTTTACTGATAAAGATATTGAGAAGAAATTCAAAGAAAACGGACTTGCATTCTCATCTGCGAACTCAATTAACTGGGGACGTCTTGTACCACAGATTGTTTACTATGTGTCAGCATATTGCGATATGCTCGAAAATGGTGAACTTAAAGTTGGCGAGCCAATGAACGTTGTTGTTCCGACAGGCAACTTCGGTAACATTCTTGCGGCTTATTATGCAAAGAGAATGGGTGTTCCTGTAAAAACTCTTATTTGTGCATCAAATGCAAATAATGTTCTTACTGATTTCCTTACAAGTGGTACATACAATAAGAACAGAGATTTCTATTGCACAACATCACCATCAATGGATATTCTCATTTCAAGTAACCTTGAAAGACTTCTTTTCCACCTTTGCGACGAGAATGATAATCAGGTTGCTGATTGGATGAATTCTCTTGTAGCTGATGGTAAATATACAGTTACAGCTGAAGTTGCTGATAAGGTTAAAGCCCTATTTGCAGCAGGTTGCTGTGACGATGCTGAAACAAAAGCAACAATTGGCAAGGTGTTTGCAGATAAAGATTATCTTTGCGATACTCATACTGCAGTTGCAGTTAAAGTTTATGATGACTATGTGGCAAGCACAGGCGACAAAACACCAACTGTTATTGCTTCAACCGCTAATCCATATAAATTCTCTGCAAGTGTACTTTCAGCAATTACTGATGAAATTAAAGCAGATAATGAATTTGATATGGTAGAAGAATTGCTTGAAAAATCAAACGAACCTGTTCCACCACAGCTTGCAACACTTAAAGGTAAGACACCACGATTTACAGGTGTTGCAAAGAAAGAAGATATGAAACAAGTTGTTTTTGATATGTTAGGTATCTGATTTTAAAATAACTAATGCGGAAGCTGTGTTGCTTATCGGCTTCCGCATTTGAATTTAAATTATTCTACATCTCTTGTGTTAAGTTTGAAAGTTGCACATCTTGTGTCGTCACAAGAGCAAGCACTATGTGTACCTACCTTGATGCCGTCTGCTGTGCAGTTCATGTGACCGTCATTAAAAATGCAATGACAAGCATCACAAGTGATATTTCTGTTCTTATCCATTTTGTATTCCTCCTTTCAAATATATTTTTTGAAAGCAAGGCTTATTTATTCATAGGAGATTTTGTTTTATGTCCGTTTACGCTATCGGCGATACTCATTTGTCATTTTCTACAGATAAGCCCATGGATATTTTCAAGGGTTGGGATGATTATGCCCAAAGACTTGAAAATAACTGGCAACGTTTAGTTACAAATGAAGATACAGTTGTAATAAATGGCGATATTTCCTGGGCTATGGGAATAGAACAAGCAGAAAAAGACCTTGAATTTCTCAATAAACTTAACGGTACAAAAATCATTTCAAAAGGTAATCATGATTATTGGTGGAATACAATTACAAAAATGGAAAATTTCTGTAAAGAAAAAGGATTTGACACAATTAAGTTTTTACACAACAACGCTTACAGAGTAGGGGATATTTCGATTGCCGGTACTCGCGGTTGGTTTTTTGATGCCGAAAAAGATAATGTTGATAAAGTTATGGCACGTGAATGTGCAAGACTTGGGCGGTCAATAGAAGAAGCGAAAAAACTTGGTGGCGAAACAGTTGTGTTTTTGCATTATCCGCCTGTAAGTACTATTAAAACTTGTGAGCCAATTTTGAATGTTTTAAAAGAAAACAATATTTCAAGATGCTATTATGGGCATCTTCACGGCGGAGCAATCAATGGTGCTGTAAACGGTGAGTTTGAGGGTATTAAATTTCGACTTGTTTCTGCTGATTATTTAAATTTCTGCCCTTTGCTTATAAATAAATAAGAAATTTTGTAAAAATCATTATTATTTTGCTTGATTTTTCAAGAAAAACTTTTGGAAAATATTGTATTTAATTTTATTATGTGGTATAATATCGTGAATATTGCGGTATGAAAAATACAGTAAACAATAATATTCAGGAGGAATATTTAATGTTAAAGTCAACAAACAATGTAGAAAAGAATGTCTACGAACTTGAAATCACTATTGACGGTGAAAAATTTGAGGCTGCTGTTCAAAAGGCATACCTTAAAGAAAGAAAGAATATCACTATCAAAGGTTTCAGAAAAGGTAAAGCTCCAAGAGCATTCATCGAAAAGATGTACGGTGAAGGCGTGTTCTATGAAGATGCACTCGAACTTGTATATCCAGAAGCAGTAAGCGAAGCAATTATTGAATCAAAACTTGAAGTTGTAGGTTCTCCTTATGACCTTGAAGTTCCTGAAATCGGTAAAGATGGTGTAGTTTTAAAACTTAAGGTTGCTGTTAAACCTGAAGTTGATCTTGGTAAATATAAGGGACTTAAAGCAACAAGACCTTCATGCAAGGTTTCTGCTGACGAAGTAAAAACTGAACTTGCAAAAATGCAGGAACAGAACTCAAGAATGATTAGCGTTGATAACAGAGCAGTAAAGAAGAATGATACTGCAGTTATCGATTTTGAAGGCTTTGTTGATGGTGTTGCATTTGATGGCGGTAAAGCTGAAATGTATGAACTCGTAATTGGTAGCGGTTCATTCATTCCTGGTTTTGAAGACCAGATTATCGGTCATAAAGTAGGCGAAGAATTTGACGTAAATGTTACATTCCCTGCAGAATATCAGGAAAATCTTGCATCAAAAGATGCTGTATTCAAGATTAAACTTCATGAAATAAAAGTTAAAGAACTTCCAGCACTTGACGATGAATTCGTTAAGGACGTAAGTGAATTTGATACACTAGATGAACTTAAGAAGAGCGTTAAGTCACAGCTTGAAGCAGCAAAGAAAGCTGATGCTGACAATAAGATTGCAAATGACCTTCTTGAAGAAGTTGTTAAAGGCATGAAAGTTGATGTTCCTGCAGTTATGATTGAAGCAGAAATTGACAATATCGTTGATAACTTCAACTACAGACTTCAGTCACAGGGTCTTGACCTTAACACTTATCTTTCATACACAGGTATGGAAATGTCTGCGTTTAGAGATGGTTATAAAGAAAATGCTGAAGCACAGGTTAAACTTAGCCTTGCTCTTGAAGCAATCATCAAGGCAGAAGGCATTGAAGCAACTGAAGATGAAATCAATGCTGAATATGAAAACCTTGCAAAGACATACGCTATGGACGTTGATGCAGTTAAGAAAGCAATTCCTGAAGAGTCACTTGCAGGTGATATTAAGTCAAGAAAAGCAATTGATTTCGTAAGAGATAATGCTACAATTACTGAAGAAAAAGCAACAAAGAAGACTACTGAAAAGAAAGAAACAGCAGAAAAAACACCTGCAAAGAAGCCTGCAGCAAAGAAAAAGGCTGATGATACAGAAAAAGCAGAAAAGAAACCTGCTGCTAAAAAAACAACAAAGAAAAAGGCTGACGCTGAATAATCAGTCATAAAATTTATAAGTATAAGTGTTGAAGAATTGTCCAATAATTAAAGGGCAATTCTTTAATGCTATTCAAGTGTATAGGAGGTTATATATTATGGCACTTGTACCATATGTTGTTGAACAGACAAACAGAGGGGAAAGACAGTACGATATTTTTTCTAGACTTTTAAATGACAGAATTATCGTTTTGTCAGATGAGGTAAACGATGCAACCGCATCTTTGGTTGTTGCACAGTTGCTTTATCTTGAGGGACAGGATAGCGAAAAAGATATAAGCCTTTACATTAACAGCCCGGGCGGTTCAGTTTCTGCAGGACTTGCAATTTACGACACAATGCAGTATATCAAATGTGATGTATCTACAATTTGTATGGGTATGGCGGCAAGTATGGGTGCTTTCCTTTTGTCATCAGGTGCAAAAGGTAAAAGATATGCTCTTCCAAATAGCGAAATTATGATTCATCAGCCGTTGGGCGGTGCTCAGGGTCAGGCAAGCGATATTAAAATTGCCGCTGAGCATATTCTCAGAACACGCGAAAAACTCAACAAAATACTTGCTGAAAATACAGGTAAGCCTATTGAACAGATAGCACTTGATACTGAACGTGACAATTGGCTTTCAGCACAGGAAGCTATGGATTACGGTATTGTAGATAAGGTTTTCTATAAGAGATAAGGAGCTAATTTATGGCTAGAGAAAACGAAAAAGAAAGAAATGTAAGATGTTCTTTCTGCGGAAAAACTCAAGAGCAGGTTGAAAAACTTATTGCTGGTCCCGGTGTATATATCTGTGATGAATGTATTGAACTCTGTATGGGTATAATTGGCGAAAACGATGTAAATCCAAACAGAAAAAGCGGTAAAAGAGTTAAACTTGAAGAAAAAGTTCTTCCTAAGCCACAGGAAATCAAGGCTGCACTTGACGAATATGTAGTAGGTCAGGATGCTGCTAAAAAAGTATTAAGCGTTTCGGTTTACAATCATTATAAAAGAATTTATCACGGTACTGATAGTGGTGTTGAAATTCAGAAAAGTAATGTCGTACTTTTAGGACCTACCGGTGTTGGTAAAACAGTTCTTGCACAGACACTTGCAAAAATTATTGACGTTCCTTTTGCAATCGCAGATGCTACAACATTGACTGAAGCGGGTTATGTCGGTGAAGATGTAGAAAATATTCTTTTAAGACTTATTCAGGCTGCAGATTACGATGTTGAAAAAGCAGAACGTGGTATTATTTATGTTGATGAAATTGACAAGATAGCACGTAAAAGTGAAAATCCTTCAATTACTCGTGATGTTAGTGGAGAAGGCGTTCAACAAGCACTTCTTAAAATTCTTGAAGGTACTGTTGCAAATGTACCTCCACAAGGTGGTCGTAAACATCCGCAACAGGAGTTTATTCAGATTGATACATCTAATATCCTCTTTATTTGTGGTGGTGCTTTTGACGGCATTGAAAAGATTGTTGAAAAGCGTACAGGAAATTCATCACTTGGCTTTGGTGCTGAGATTAAGAATAAAGCTGAATTTGAACTTGAAGATGTGTATTCAAAGGTTATAGCACAGGATTTGGTTAAATTTGGTCTTATTCCTGAACTTGTAGGTCGTGTTCCTGTAATAACTGCTTTACAACAGCTTTCTAAAGAAGATTTGATTAAGATTCTTTCTGAGCCTAAAAACGCTCTTTTAAAGCAATTTAAAGCACTTTTCAATATGGATGATGTTGAACTTGAGTTTACTGATGATGCACTTATAGCAATTGCAGAAAAAACTCTTGAAAAGAAAACTGGTGCACGTGGTCTTCGTGGCATTATGGAAAGCGTTCTTATGCCAATTATGTATGACACACCATCTGAACATACAATTGCAAAAGTGATTATTACTCGTGAATGTGTTAATGATGGTGCATCACCTGAAATCATTCGCGACGAAAACAGAAAGCCTAATATGCTTACTTCAAAGAATTTAGTGAAGAATAGTACAAAAAAGGCAATATAAACTATTAAAGCCACAGTTTTTGAACTGTGGCTTATCTGCGTAAAGGTGAATTATGAAAACAAAAGCAAAATCAACAATTTTACTCTTTTTAACGGCAATTATATGGGGCTTTGCCTTTGTTGCACAAAGAGTTGGTGCCGAGTTTGTAGGTGCTTTTACATTTAATGGAATAAGATTTTTACTCGGTTCTTTGTCTTTAAGTCCTGTTATATTAATTTTTGAAAGAGAAAAGTTAGATAAATCAAAATTTATAAAAACGCTTGTTCCAAGTCTTTTAGCAGGTACTGTGCTTTTTATTGCATCAACACTTCAACAATTGGGTGTTGAATGGACAGGCAGTGCAGGAAAAGCAGGCTTTTTAACAGGACTTTACATAGTACTCGTGCCCGTAATTAGATTTTTTATGGGTAAGAAAACAAGTGTATTCACATTTTTTGGTGCAGTTTTTGCACTTGTCGGACTATTCTTCCTTTGTATGACGGGCGATGAACTAAAGTTTGGTATGGGCGATATTGTGCTTATTATAGGTGCTTTTTTCTGGGCGGCACATATACTTGTTGTTGACAAATATGTTAAAGATATAAGCCCGTTAAAATTCAGTATGATGCAATTTTTAATTTGCGGTCTTTTAAGTATCATTTTTGCTCTTTTCACTGAAACCATTGAGCTTTCTGCAATAAAAAGTGCAGGAATACCGATTCTTTACGGTGGCTTGATGTCAGTTGGCGTTGCATATACTTGTCAGATTTTAGGTCAAAAGGATGCTGACCCTACATTTGCATCAATTGTATTTTCAACTGAATCAGTATTCAGTGCAATAGGCGGTGCAATTATTCTTAATGAGATAATGAGCGGAAGAGGTTACCTTGGTTGTGTCCTTATTTTTATAGGTATTATTTTCTCACAGATTAACATTGATTCGTTTCGTAAAAAACTTAAATAATTGGTAATACATTAAAAATGACACTTTAATTACAGTTTTTATTAATTAGTTGACAAAAATGAAAGTATCAAGTAGTATTAAAATGTAATTTAGTATGGTTAATCCTTTGTGGAGGAGCATATGGGTATTTTATATAAATTTCAAAAGACAGTTGTATTTATTTTAAAAGCAACAATGTATGTTTGCTTGACTGCAACTTTCTTTCTGGTTTTTGGAACTGAATATGAATGGATTGTTCATCTTTCAAGAACTACAGGTGTTACTTTTGTCACTTTCTGTGTTCTTGAGGCGGCACTTGTATCTGTTTATGGTGGCTATGCAATAGGACGACTTAAAAGTAAACCTATTGTAATATCTCTTTCGCTTGCAACCATTGTTACTGACTTGGTTACTCATCTTCAGCTTTGTATTATGAATGTTAATGAGAATAATAATCCTCATTTTGTTTATGAATCACCACATTTGTTGATTCTTGTAATGCTTATTCAGGTATCTTTAATTATTTTGTTTACCTACTTTGGTAATTATGTTTATTTTACAATAAATCCACCTGAAAGATGTTGTGTGATTACAAGTTCAGAGGAATCACTTAATAATATTATGCCGAAAATTAGAAGGTATAAAAAACAGTATGATGTTACAGATATGATTCATTATACATCAAAAAATGTGTTTGATATTATTAATGAGTGCGATACAGTGTTTTTATATGACATTCCTGCTACGGAAAAAACTCTTTTGAATGAGTATTGTTATGCAAGGAATAAAAATATTTATTATAATTTTGAAATGAATGACGTTGTTATGCTTGGTGCAAGGGCTGCTATTCTTGACGATAAGCCGTTGGTTTCAGCTGTTGTTCGCGATTTGACTTTTGAACAACGTTTTGTTAAAAGATTAATGGATATTTTAATTTCCGGTGTCGGACTTGTCGTATGTGGCCCGATTATGCTTGTTTGTGCGGCTTTGATTAAGGCGGAAGACGGCGGTAGCGTTTTCTTCAGACAGTTGCGAGCAACAAAAGGCGGAGAACTTTTTAATGTTTATAAATTCCGAACAATGAAAGAAGAAAATTCTGAAAATCGTTCAGTAACATCTGATGATGACAGAATTACTAAAGTTGGTAAATATCTCAGAAAATTCCGTATAGACGAGTTACCACAACTTATTAACATTTTTAAAGGCGAAATGAGTGTTGTAGGTCCTCGACCTGAAATGGTTGAAAATGTTGACAGATATACTCAGGAGTTGCCGGAGTTTTCTTACAGATTAAGAGTAAAAGGCGGTCTTACAGGTTACGCACAAATTGCAGGTAAATATAATACCTCACCAAAAGATAAACTTGTACTTGACCTTATGTATATTGAAAAATACAGTTTGTGGCTTGATTTTAAACTAATTATGCAGACCGTAACTGTTCTATTAAGAGCAGGAGACAGTACAAAGGCATTTTCTAAACGTACAAATAAATATCATTTTACTGAAAAATAAGAACTTTTTAAGTTCTTATTTTTTTATTGATATTGTTTATAAATTATTTTTGTGTTATACTAAATTAAATATTGATTTATTGGTGCTAAAATGAATAATAAAAATCTATTTTCTGAAAATAAAGTTAAAAAATCTACAATTAAATATTTTATAATTTCTTTTGCAGTATTTATTGTTTTGCTTGCTGTTTGTTCTGTTATACTTTTAATGCATTCTCTTGATTATGATATTGGAAATCTTGTTGATAATTCTACAACTACTACAACGGATATCTTTGATGAAAATGAGACAACAATATATTCTGTAAACGAACTTACAGGTAAATCGAATTTACTCTTTATAGTTGAAACAGAAGAAAAAAACGTTGATTTTTTATGCATTGTTTCTACTGATTTTGATAATAAGTCAATGACTGTCGATTGTATTGATGGAAATTCAAAGATGGAATATAATGGAGTAAATTCAACCATAAGTAGTATATATTTAACTGATTATGAACTTGGCGTAAAAAAAGCTCTTAATGAAAACCAAATTTCAGTTGATAAGTATATAATTTTTGATAATTCACAGCTTCAAGATGTGTTGGCGTTATTTGATGGCTTTTCAATTGAAGTGCATAATACCGTTAGTTATAAATCATACGAGTTTAATTTAAGCCTTGAAAAAGGAAAACAGGATTTATCACCGGACTTGACTTATAAATATTTAAAAGTAAGTGACAATTCTACTCGCGAAAGAATAATTTGTGATATTATTAAATCTGTTCTCACGACAGATTATATTGAGAATTCCGAGAATTTATTTACGTCTTTTGTTAATTTGTGTGATACAGATATTTCGGTTATTGACTATTCTGAATCTATTGAAAGATTAAGAGTATATTGTTATGCTGACGATAAGTTTTCTCCCGAAATATACGTTGAGGATGGCGAATAATGAAAAAATTATTATCTGTCTTAATTGCTTTTTGCTTTTTGATAATTTCATTTTTTATTTCAAAAAGTGTAATGGAGAAATTTCAAGAAAAAGCAATAATCAATGCGTTGAATAATGATAAATATACTGCAGAAGAATATGAAGATTTTCAACAACTGTTGAGTGAAAAGACATTTTACTATTATAATAATCTAACTGAAGAACAAAAAGATGCATACACTACTTTGTATTTTTCGGTTTTGAATTTTGACAAATCTTGTAAAATTAAAGTGTCGGAAGATGAACTTAAAACTATCCTTTATGCAATTATTTATGATAACTCAGATATTTTTTGGCTTTCCGGTAACTATACGTATTATGACCATGCTGGATTTATTGAATTATTGCCTGAATACAAATATGAAAAAGAAGATGCCGAAACAGTTTTAAAGAAACTTCGCAGTAAAATCAGCGAAATAGTTTCAAACATTCCTTCATATGCGACAGAATATGAAAAGGAACTGTACATACACGATTATATATGTGAAAATACAGTTTACGACGAAGCAACACTCGGTAATGGTGGAGAAACTGCATATAGTTCACTCCTTGAAGGAAAGTCAATTTGTGAGGGGTATGCAAGGGCTATGCAGATTCTTCTTGATGAAGTAGGTATTAAAAATTATCTTGTAGTAGGCGATGCTACTTCCGCCGGCGTTACGGAAGCACATATGTGGAATATTGTTAATATTAACGGTTGCAATTATCATCTTGATGTTACGTGGGATGACGGTGTTTTTGATGACGAGATTAGTTATTTCTATTTTAATGTTGATGACGAATATATTCTCCGTGACCATTCTAACCTTGAACCTAAAGAAAATAATTGTAAATATGATTATGCAAATTATTTTGTAATGAATAACACATATGTTGAATTTTTTTCTGGTTTCAGCAATCTTGTTGATGAAACGGCTCAAGCACTTAAAAATGGCAAGAATTCAGTGGGATTTTTGTTTAGTAACAGTACTGAATTTAAACGAGCTATGAATGAGTTCAATAATAATTCTGTCTTTTTCAATTATGTAAAAAATTCTGTTGAAAAAAGTGGAAGAAGTTTTTCACAATATAATGTTGATTATTATACAACTGATGACTATAATTATTTGTGTATAATTTTTAAAGAGGATTGATAAAATGGACAAGCAAAGAATTGAAAATGCTTTTCGTGAAATCTTGTTGGCAATAGGTGAAGACCCTGACAGAGAGGGGCTTCAGGAAACACCAAAACGTGTAGCCAATATGTATGAAGAAATTTTTTCAGGACTTAGTGAAGACCCTGAAAAACACCTTAAAATGTTCCGTGAAGGTCAAAGCGATGAAATTGTAATTGTTCGTGATATTCCAATGTATTCAATGTGCGAGCATCATTTTTTACCATTTGTCGGCAAGGCACATATAGCATATATACCTAATGACGAAGGGCTCGTAATCGGACTTTCAAAACTTGCAAGAATTGTTAATACTTATGCACGTCGCCCACAACTTCAAGAGCGTCTTACAGCACAAATTGCTGATTTTATTCAGGATTCTATGAATCCAAAGGGTGTTGCAGTTGTAGTTGAAGCAGAGCATTTGTGTATGACTATGCGTGGAATAAGAGCAGCTGGTTCAAAAACTCAGACTTCAGCTTTAAGAGGTTCAATGAGAAAGGATGCACGAACAAGAGCAGAAGTAATGACTCTTTTAGGAATAAAATGATTTTTTCAGGAAAAGATTTTAGTTTTGAATTAGGTAAAAAAACCTATATAATGGGAATTCTCAATGTTACAAAGGATTCGTTTGCAGATGGTGGTAAATATAATACACCAGAAAAAGCAAAAGAACATGTAAAAGAAATGCTCATAGATGGTGCGGATATTATTGATATCGGTGCACAGTCAACAAGACCTGACAGCGTTCTAATGAGTGCAGACGAAGAACTTGATATTTTAAAACAATATCTACCGTTTCTTGCTGATGAGTTTAATTGTGTGTTTTCTGTTGACACATTCTATCCGTCTGTTGCAGAATATGCTTTAAATAACGGTGTATCAATTATTAATGACGTAAGTGGGACTTTTAATCAAGATATGGCAAAACTTGTCAATAAATATGAATGTGGTTGGATTATTACGCATACAGGTGGTTGCGACTCTAAAACTGTTCCCGACTACAAGACAAGTGTTACTGATGATATAAATAATTTTTTTAATTACGTTCTTAAAAAATGTGATGATTATAAAATCCCCTATAATAGAATTATGCTTGATATAGGTGTTGGTTTCGGTAAAAATTATGAGCAAAATATAGAAGCAATTAAAAATATTAATATAATAAAAAGAGATAATGTTGCGTTACTTACTGCATTGTCATTAAAAAGAGTAATAAGAACTGCAACCGGTGCTGAAAACGGTGATAGAGTTTATGGTACAATATCTGCAAATGCGTTAGCGATTGCGGGAGGTACGGACTTTATTCGTGTTCACAACGTTAAAGAGGCTGTATTTGGAGCAAAAATGGTTGATGCAGTAGTTAGGGGTTAATATGGACAAGATTATTGTTAAAAATTTAGAACTTTTCTGTTATCATGGGGTAAATCCTGAAGAAAAGATTGACGGTCAGATTTTTGTTTTTGATATTGAAGCAACTGCTGATTTATCAAAGCCTTGTGTAACTGACAATGTTGATGATACAGTAAGTTACGCAAAGATTATTAAAACTGTACGCCGTGTTGCCCAAAGTGAGAAAAACGATTTGATTGAACGTGTTGCCCAAAGAGTAGCAGATGCTTTGTTTGAAGAATTTGAGATGCTTAAAGCGTTAAAAATAACACTTAAAAAGCCACAAGCACCAATTAAAGCAGATTTTGATTATGTTGCGGTGCAAATTGAAAGGGAACGTAAATGATAGCATATTTAGGAATTGGCACTAATATAGGCGACCGCTTACAGAATTTGATTGATGCTGTAGAGGCACTCAACCTTTTGCCTATGACAAAAGTAGTTGAAGTTTCAAATGTCTATGAAACTGAGCCTGTTGGCTATGATAATCAGAACGATTTTCTTAATATTGTGGTTTCTGTTTCAACCGAACTTACTGCTCACAATTTATTAGGTGCTGCACTTGGTATTGAAGCAGGAATGGGTAGAGTCAGAACTATCAAAAACGGACCGAGAGTTATTGATATAGATTTGCTTTTATATGGTAATGAGAAGTATAATACACTAACGCTCGTTTTACCACACCTAAGAATGCTTGAACGCAATTTTGTCCTTAAACCACTACTTGATATAAGAATTGATAGTGAAATTTATTCAACAGACTATCTTAAAAGTTTAATGAGTAATGATGGTGTTAAACTTTTTTGTAATAACAAATGTTTTAAAATTAATTAACGTAAATGGTGATTTATGAATTACATAATTATGGACCTTGAGTGGAACAATTCATATATGAAATCCACTCAGAAATTTATAAACGAAATTATAGAAATCGGTGCTGTAAAGCTTGATGAGAATTTGAAAACAATTGATACTTTTTCTGAACTTATTAAACCAATTGTTTCAAGAAAACTTCGTTCAAAAATTAAAAATTTAACTCATATTACTAATGATGATATTAAGGCTGGCAAGCCTTTTGCGAAAGTCGTAAAAGAATTTGAAAATTGGGTAGGGGAAGACACTGTTTTTCTTACTTGGGGAGATACTGATATAAGAACACTTCTTACCAATCTAAAAATCTTTTTACAAAAAGAAGATATAAGTTTTATTAAAAAATATGCCGATTTGCAAAGATATTGCCAATGCTTTATAAATATGGAGAATGTTCAGCAAGCCGGACTTTCTTATGCAGCAGAATGCCTTCAAATTGACGCAGAAAAGTTTCCGCACCACAGAGCCTTGGATGATAGTCTTTTAAGTGCAGAGTGCTTAAAAAGGTGTTTTAATGCCGAAAAACTTAATGAGTTTATCAAAGAGTGTAATGAAGAATTTTATGCAAGACTTGCTTTTCATCCTTATGTTATAAAAAGCAAAAACGACCCATTGATTGACAAAAATATTTTTAATTGTTACTGTGACATATGTGGCGGTAAAGTTAAAACAATAAAGAAATGGAAATTTAATAACCAATCTTTCAGAGGAATATTCTTTTGCGAAAAGTGTAATCGTGAATTTAGGGTAAGTCTTAGAATTAAAAAATTCTATGATTATATTGATATAAAACGAAATTATACTGAAATAATTCGTACTAACGAGAATACAGAACAAGTTCCACAAGAAAACATACAAAAAAGACCTACTCAAATTTGAGTAGGTCTTAATTTTTATACAGAGTTATTTGATTACGCGAATTCTAATAATTCCGTTTATCTTTTTTAATGCTTCAAGTGATTCAGGTGAGGCTTTTGTATCAGAATCAATTACTGTATAAGCGTATTCACCTTTAGATTTATTAACCATATTGTCAATATTTACATCTTCATTTGCTAAGCCTGATGTAATTTTACTTACAATACCTGAAATGTTTTTATGCATGATTGTAATTCTGTGTTTGTCACAAGCACCAAGTGACACTGCAGGGTAGTTTACTGAATTTACAATGCTACCGTTTTCAAGATAATCAGCAACCTGTTCAACTGCCATAACTGCACAGTTATCTTCTGATTCAGGTGTTGATGCACCAAGATGAGGAATAGCAATAACGCCTGTTGCACCTATTACAGCATCATTTGGGAAGTCAGTAACATAAGATGCTACCTTGCCGTTTTCGAGAGCCGTGATAATGCTTTCTGTGTCAACAAGCTCACCACGAGCAAAGTTAAGAATTCTTACTTCGTCTTTCATTGTTGCAATTGTGTCAGCATTAATAAGACCGCGTGTACCGTCATTAAGCGGAACATGAAGAGTAATATAATCACTTTCAGCGTAAATTGTATTAAGATTATCTGTAAGTTTTACATGGTGATTAAGTGTGATACTCTGTGCAACTGAAAGATAAGGGTCATAACCGATTACATTCATACCAAGAGCTGCCGCTGCATTTGCTACAAGAATACCGATTGCACCAAGACCAATTACGCCAAGAGTTTTTCCTTTAATTTCAGGACCTGCAAAAGCACTTTTTCCTTTTTCAACATCTTTTGGAACTGTATCACCGTTACCCTTTAATGTTTTAGCCCAGTCAATAGCAGGAATAATCTTTCTTGATGAAAGGAAAAGCCCTGTGATTACAAGTTCTTTAACAGCGTTAGCGTTTGCACCCGGAGTGTTGAATACAACAATACCTTCTTCACTGCATCTGTCAATCGGGATGTTATTTACGCCTGCACCGGCTCTAGCGATAGCAAGTGTATTTTTATCAAATTCCATATCATGCATTGATGCTGAACGAACAAGAATAGCATCGGGATTTGTCATTTCTGTAGCACAAGTGTATTGGTCACTTAAACGGCAAAGACCTGTTTCTGAAATTTTGTTTAATGTAAGAATATTATACATAGTATTTACTCCTTATGAATTTGCTTTTTCAAACTCTGTCATAAACTGAACGAGTTTTTCAACGCCTTCAACTGGCATTGCGTTATAAATTGAAGCTCTCATACCGCCAACTGAACGGTGACCTTTAAGGTTCACAAAACCTGCTTCTGTTGCTTCTTTAATGAATTTTGCATTAAGTTCTTCACTGTCTGTTACAAAAGGAACATTCATAAGTGAACGGTCTTCTGCTACTACAGTACCTTTGAACATTTTGCTGTTATCAAGGAAATCGTAAAGAATTTTTGCTTTCTTTTCGTTTCTTTCTTTCATTGCTTCAAGTCCGCCCATTTCCTTGAGCCATTCAAGAACAAGTTTACAAATGTAAATTGTATAGCAGGGTGGAGTATTGTAAAGAGAATCATTATCAGCCATAATCTGATAGTTAAGCATTGTAGGTGTAATGTCGCGTGCGTTACCGAGCATATCTTCGCGGATAATACAGATTGTAAGACCTGCAGGAGCAACGTTTTTCTGTGCACCACCATAAACCATAGCAAATTTTGAAACATCAATCGGCTCTGAAAGGAAACAAGAAGAAATATCTGCAATAAGTGGAACATCACCTGTGTCGGGAAGTTCGTGATAGACTGTACCGTAAATAGTGTTGTTCATACAAATATAAAAATAGTCAGCATCCTTTGTAAATTCGTCTTTATTAAGTTTTGGGATATATGAGAATGTTTTATCTGCTGAAGATGCTACTGCTTTACATTCACCATATTTTTGTGCTTCCTGATATGCTTTCTTTGCCCACTGACCTGTAATTACAAAGTCAGCTTTACCGTTTTTATTCATAAAGTTAAGCGGGATTGCGGCAAACTGTGTTGAAGCACCGCCTTGCAAGAATAAAACCTTATAATTGTCCGGAATATTCATAAGTTCGCGAAGAAGTTGTTCAGCACCTTTAATGATTGAATCATATACTTTTGAACGGTGGCTCATTTCCATAACTGATTGACCGCTACCTTCATAATCAAGCATTTCTGCTGCTGCTTTCTTTAATACTTCTTCAGGTAACATTGATGGACCTGCAGAAAAATTGTAAACTCTTGCCATAAAAATACCTCCAAATTGTGTTTTACAATAAAATAATATGTTAATTTTTTGCACATTGACCGAATTATAGCAAAAAAGTGTCTATAATGTCAATAGATAGTTAAGAAATTAACAAAGTTTTTTCAAAAAAGTTAAATTTTAACGTAAAACTTGTTAAATAATTTAACAAAGTTGCTGATTTATGCTAATTTTCAAAAAAATTCTCCTTAATTCTTGCAGTAATTTATATTTTATTATATAATATAATTTCAAAATAGGAGTGATATGTTCAAAAATGGAAAACAGCAAAAACTTATTTAATGAATTTAATGAAAAATCCTTTTCAATGCCTATGGTTGCATTAAGAGGACTTGTAATATTTCCTGAAATGACTTTGCATTTTGATGTGGGTAGAACCAAGTCAATCCGTGCCGTAAGAACTGCAATGGAAAAGAAAACCAATATTTTCCTTGCAACTCAAATGGATATGGAATGTGATGACCCTCGTTATGATGATATTTACACATCAGGTGTTGTGTGCGAAATAAAGCAGGTTATGAAATTGCCGGGTACAGATACTTTGCGTGTAATCGTTTATGGACTTTATCGTGCAGAACTTTTACATATTAATTCTGCAAACCCGTATCTTTCAGCAATTGTTCGTAGAATTGAAACAGAACAAGTTTCAGTTGAAGATAAAAAGTATGAAGAAGCACTTGTGCGTCGTCTTGTAAGCATTTTTGAAGATTATGCGTATTTTATTCCAAAACTTCCACCCGATATTGTTGTGGGCGTTTCTGTGCGTAAAGAAGCGTCAGAAATTACCGATTACATTTTATCAAATATTCCTCTTGAATATGCAATCAAACAATCCTTACTTGAAGAACTTAACCCGTTGAAGAGGGCTGAGAGCCTTTGTCTTATTCTCACAAGAGAAATTGAACTTTTATCTATTGAAGAAGAAATTAATCAAAAAGTTCAGGAACAAATGGAAGAAAATCAGCGTGAGTATTATCTTCGTGAGCAAATTAAAGCAATATCTGAAGAACTCAACGAAGGTGACGGTGCAATTTCAGAGGCTGAAGATTACAAAGAAAAAATCCGTTCAATTGGGTTTACAGAAGACATTGAACGCAAACTATTAAAAGAGTGTGACCGTCTTATGAAAATGCAGTCTTCAAGTCCTGAATCTGCAGTTGTAAGAAATTATCTTGATAAAATAGTTTCATTACCTTGGGGTTATTGCACAGAAGAAAATCTTGACATTACATATGCCGAAAATGTACTTGACGAAGACCATTATGGACTTGCTGATGTTAAAGAGCGAATTATCGAATTTTTAGCAGTCCGTAAAATCAACCCTGATGTCAAAGGACAAATTATTTGCCTTGCAGGACCTCCCGGTGTAGGTAAAACGTCAATTGCTCGTTCACTTGCAAGTGCTATGGGAAGAACTTATGCCCGTGTTTCTCTAGGTGGTGTTCGTGACGAGGCTGATATTCGTGGCCACAGAAAAACTTATATCGGTTCAATGCCCGGCAGAATTATTGAAGCAATTGAGCAAGCCAAAAGTTCAAATCCTTTGATTTTGCTTGATGAGGTTGATAAACTTGGTTCTGACCATCGTGGTGACCCGTCATCAGCATTGTTAGAGGTGCTTGATGCAGAGCAGAACAGTACTTTTACAGACCATTATCTTGAAATCCCTTATGATTTAAGTAAGGTTATGTTCATTACAACTGCAAATGATAAAAGTAAAATCCCTGCACCGTTGCTTGATAGAATGGAAATTATTGATATTCCTGGTTATACATATGAAGAAAAGTTTAATATTGCTAAAAAGCATCTTGTTCCAAAACAAATTGTTGCAAATGGACTAAAAAAATCATATGTTAAGTTTACTGATAAAGCACTCAAAGCAATTATAAATGGTTACACTAAAGAAGCAGGCGTGCGTGTGCTTGAAAGAACTATCGCTAAAGTATTACGTAAGGTTGCTGTTCAGTATGCAAAAGGCTTTGACGGTAAAATTACAGTTAAAGATACTGATTTAGAACAGTATATTGGAGCAGTTAAATATAAACCTGACGAAAAATCAAAGGTTAATCAAGTTGGCGTTGTAAATGGACTTGCATATACTTCAGTTGGTGGTACAATGCTAACAGTTGAAGTTGCGGTTATGGATGGTACCGGTAAACTTGAGTTGACAGGTTCATTAGGTGACGTAATAAAGGAATCTGCAAAAGCCGCAATTAGTTATATCAGAGCAAATGCTGACAAATACAGAATCGATAAAGAGTTTTATCAAAATAAAGATATTCATATTCACTTCCCTGAAGGTGCAGTACCAAAAGATGGACCATCAGCAGGCGTTACGATTTTCACAGCTCTCGTGTCAGCACTCTCAGGTTGTAAGGTGAAAGCTGATGTTGCTATGACAGGCGAAATCACTATAACAGGTCGTGTATTACCAATCGGCGGACTTCGTGAAAAAACAATGGCGGCCTATGTTGAAGGTATCAAAATTGTTGTTGTTCCCGAAGCTAATCGTAGTGATTTAGATAAAGTTGACGAAAAGGTTAAGGAAAAACTTAATTTTGTATTTGCATCAACAGGTGACGATGTATTAAAAGTCGCACTTGTATGAAAGAGGTACTTATGAGATACGATAAAGCAGAATTTAAAGCGGCTTACGGCACATTTGGTCAGTTGCCTGAAAGTGACTTACCTGAAATCGCTTTTGCAGGTCGTTCAAATGTTGGTAAGAGTTCTTTACTCAATAAACTTTTTGGACGAAAAAACCTTGCACGAGTAAGTTCAGTTCCAGGAAAGACAATTACAATTAACTTCTATCAGGTTGATGAGTATAACTTTATTGATTTGCCGGGTTATGGCTATGCCAAAGTTGCAAAAACTGAAAAAGAACGTTGGGCTGAAATGATGGAAGGTTATTTCAACTCTGACCGCAATATTAAACTTGTTGTTCAGCTTGTTGATATGCGTCATCCACCAACAAAAGATGATATTATGATGATGGAGTTCTTGCAATCTTGTGGCTATGAATTTATAGTTGTAATGACAAAAGCTGATAAGCTTAAAAAGAAAAAAGAATACAATGAACGCATGGAAAAATCAAAACAAGAAATGAGTTTTGTTCCTGAAGATAGAATAATTCCGTTTTCTTCTGAAAACGGTCAGGGACTTGATATAGTGAAAAAATATATTGAACAATATTTAGGAGAATAAAAAATGAGCAAAACACCATTTACTACTAAAGAAAAACTTGAAGAAATCGCAAAGGTACATCCTACACCATTCCATCTTTATGATGAAGCAGGTATTCGTAAAAATGCAGAAAATCTTAAAAAAGCATTTGCTTGGAACAAAGGATTTAAAGAATATTTTGCAGTAAAGGCAACTCCAAATCCATTTCTCATTAACATTTTAAGAGAATATGGTTGCGGTTGTGACTGTTCCTCAATTACTGAACTTATGATTTCAAAGGCTATAGGTGCTGTAGGTGATGACATTATGTTCTCATCAAATGACACACCACCTGCAGAATTCAAATATGCTGACGATTTAGGTGCAATTATTAATCTTGATGATATTACTCATATCGACATTCTTGAAAAGACTTTGGGTTATCTTCCAAAGAAACTTTCTTGCCGTTATAATCCGGGTGGATATTTCTCAATTGCAAATAATATTATGGACAACCCCGGTGATGCAAAATACGGTATGACTACCGAACAACTCTTTGAGGCATTTAAGATTATGAAGTCAAAAGGCGTTGAAGAGTTTGGTATTCACGCATTCCTTGCAAGTAACACAGTTACAAATGAATATTACCCAACACTTGCAAAAACTCTTTTTGAGGTTGCAGTAAAACTTAAAGAAGAAACCGGTGCACACATTAAATTTATTAATCTTTCAGGTGGTATCGGTATTCCTTACCGTCCTGACCAAGAGGGCAATGACATTTTCGAAATCGGTAAGGGTGTTGAAAAAGTATATAATGAAGTTCTTGTTCCTGCGGGAATGGATGATGTTGCAATCTATACAGAGCTTGGTCGTTTTATGTTAGCACCATACGGTGCACTTGTTACTCGTGCAATCAATGAAAAACATACTCATAAAGAATATATCGGTGTTGATGCTTGTGCCGTTAACCTTATGCGTCCTGCAATTTATGGTGCATACCATCACATTACAGTTATGGGTAAAGAAAATGAGCCTTGCGATTATAAATATGATGTAACAGGTTCACTTTGCGAAAATAATGATAAATTTGCAATCGACAGAATGTTACCAAAAATCGATATGGGCGACTTGCTCTTTATTCACGATACAGGTGCTCACGGTTTTGCTATGGGTTATAACTATAATGGTAAACTCAAATCTGCAGAAATTCTTCTTAAAGAAGATGGTAGTTTTGACTTAATTCGTCGTGCAGAAACACCTGCAGATTACTTTGCGACATTTGATTGTTTTGATTTCTATAAAAAAGTTACTGAATAATTTGGAGTAATAATTATGTCATTCGTTCACTTGCACGTGCATACTGAATACAGCTTATTAGACGGCGTTTGCCGTCTTAATAGGCTTTGTTCTGTTGCAAAAGAACGAGGACAAAATGCTATCGCAATTACTGACCACGGTAATTTATTTGGGGCAGTTGACTTTTATAAAGAGGCAAAAAAGGTAGGAATTAAGCCGATTATTGGTTGCGAGGTTTATGTAGCTGCCCGTTCAAGATTTGATAAAATTCATGGTGTTGACTCTAATCGTCATCATTTAGTATTACTTTGTAAAAATGAAATCGGCTATAAAAATCTTACAAAATTAGTTTCTTCAGCTTGGGTTGACGGCTTTTATACAAAACCAAGAATTGACCGTGAGTTGTTAAAGAAACATCACGAGGGGCTTATATGCCTTTCTGCTTGTCTTGCTGGTGAAATTCCTAAACTTATTATAAATGGGGAGTATATCAAGGCAAAAGAAACTGCGTTATGGTATTCGGAACTTTTTGGGAAAGATAACTACTATCTTGAAATGCAGGACCATTCTTTATCTGAGCAGTTAAAAGTCAATGAGGGTTTATTGCGTCTTTCACAAGAAACTGGTATCCCACTTGTAGCAACAAATGACGTACATTATATAGACAAATCTGATGCCAAAGTGCAAAAAGTACTTATTTGTATTGCGACTAACCATACTGTTGATGAAGAATCTGCACTTGAATTTGAAACTGATGAATTTTACCTTAAAACCGAAGATGAAATGCGTCATAAGTTCGGCTATGTAGAAGAAGCAATTCAAAATACACAAAAAATTGCAGATATGTGTGATTTTGATTTTGAGTTTGGAAATACAAAACTTCCAAATTTCCAAGTGCCTGACGGCATTACTCATTACGACTATCTTCGTGAAAAATCATATAAAGGACTAAAAGAGAAATACGGTGAAAATCCCGATAAACTTTATGTTGACAGGCTTGAATATGAACTTTCAGTTATTGAAAGTATGGGATATGTTGACTATTTTCTTATTGTTTCTGATTTTATTCAATATGCGAAAAACAATGGTATTCCTGTAGGCCCCGGACGTGGCTCAGGTGCAGGTAGTATCTGTGCTTATTGCACAGGTATTACAAATGTTGACCCAATAAAATACAATCTTATTTTTGAACGTTTCTTAAATCCTGAGCGTGTTAGTATGCCCGATATTGACGTTGACTTTTGTTATGAAAGACGTCAAGAAGTAATTGACTATGTTGTCAATAAATATGGGGCTGACCATGTTGCACAGATTGTAACTTTTGGTACAATGGCGGCTCGTGCCGCAATTCGAGATGTAGGCAGAGCTTTAGGTATGCCTTATTCAACTGTTGATACTGTTGCAAAGAAAATACCAAGAGTGTTGGGTATTACAATAGGAAAAGCACTAAAAGAAAGTGAAGAATTAAAACTTTTATATGATAGTGACGATAAAGTAAAAGAACTTATTGATACCTCAATGAGTGTTGAAGGCATGCCTCGTCATGCATCAACTCACGCGGCAGGTATTGTTATTACTGACAGACCTGTAAGCGATTATGTGCCACTTGCAACAAATGATGAATCTGTTGTTACACAGTTTACAATGACAACTATTGAAGAACTTGGACTTCTCAAAATGGATTTCTTGGGACTTCGCACTTTAACTGTAATCAACGATTGCGTCAAAATGGTGCAACATAAAAATCCAAATTTTGATATTGAGAAAATTGATTTCAACGATTTGAATGTGTATTCATTATTTACAAGTGGTAAAACTGACGGTGTATTCCAATGCGAATCTTCAGGTATGAGAAGCGTTTTTATGCGTCTTAAACCTACTAATATTGAAGATATTATTGCGGTTATTTCGCTTTACCGTCCTGGTCCAATGGATTCTATCGATTCTTACATTCAAAACAGACACAATACAAAAAGTATTAAATATAAAACACCGATGCTTCGTGATATTCTTGACGTTACTTACGGTTGTATGGTTTATCAAGAACAGGTTATGCAAATATTCCGTTCACTTGCAGATTATTCGCTTGGCAGGGCTGATATTGTTCGTCGTGCAATGTCAAAGAAAAAACATAAGGTTCTTGAAGATGAGCGTGCTTTTTTCTGTGATGGCTGTGCTAAAAATGGCATTTCAAAAGAAATTGCAAATGAAATTTTCGATGATATGTCTTCATTTGCTTCATACGCTTTTAACAAATCTCACGCTGCGGCATATGCTGTTGTAGCGTACAGAACTGCATATCTTAAATATTATTATCCTTGTGAATTTATGGCGGCACTACTTACAAGCGTGCTTGATAATTCCGATAAAGTAGCAGGATATATAGATGATTGTAAACGTAATGGAATTAAAATTCTTTCGCCAAATGTAAATTTCAGTTTTAAGAATTTCACCGTTTCAAAAGATAACCAAAAATCAATAATGTTTGGGCTTTTAGCTATTAAAAATCTTGGCCATGATTTTATTGATACAATTATTTCAGAACGTGAAAGAAGTGGTGAATTTACGTCATTCTACTCATTCTGCAAGCGTGTTCACGGTAAGGGCTTTAATCGTCGTTCAGTTGAAAGTCTTATAAAAAGTGGTGCTCTTGACTCGCTTGGAAGTAATCGTCATGAAATGCTTATAAATTTACCATTTATAATTGACGAACTTGATGATAATCGTAGAAGAAATGTTCAGGGTCAAATAGGATTTTTTGATATGATGAATGAAAGTGGAAGTTCTGAGTATGTAATGAAATCAACTGCAGAATTTAAGACTCAGGAACTTCTTATGATGGAAAAAGAAACGACAGGCCTTTACATTTCATCACATCCTATGGAGCAGTACGCTGATTTGTCAAACGAACTTAAATGCGACAAAATTGGCAATATTTTAAATGCGGAAGATGATTTCAATTCACCTTATATTGATACGGCAGACGTGAAAATAATGGGTATAATAAGTGGAGTTACCCGAAAACAAACTAAAAAAGGCGACAGTATGGCGTTTTTGAATATTGAAGATGTTGGCGGTACAATTGAAGTTATTGTATTTCCAAAACTGCTCGCAAAATATATGAATAAAATAAATAATGGCGTTGCAGTGCTTGTTGGTGGTAGACTTTCAATGCGTGAAGAAGAGAACCCAAAGATTATTCTCGATTACCTTGAAACTGCTGAAATAGCAAAAGATAATCGAACAAAAAAACAAGGTCTGTTTATAAGAGTTGAGAATAATCAGTCACAAATATATTCAAAATGTCTTGAAATAATAAATAACAGTGTAAGTGTAGGAGAAACTCCGCTGTATTTCTATTTTGCATCAACAAAACAGTATTTTCCGTGTAAAAAGATTACAATCGGTGATAATCTTATAAATGAATTGAAAGAAATTGCAGGGGAGCAGAATGTTATTTTGCAAAAATGATTAATTACTTGCATTTTATAATTTCTTGTGTTATTATATGTATTCAATGTGGTAATTTTTAGCAAATTTAAAGGGTGATAAAAATGAAGACAATAGGTGTTTTAACAAGTGGCGGCGACGCTCCTGGTATGAACGCAGCTGTTCGTGCAGTTGTTCGTGCAGGTTGTGAAAATGGATTTAGAGTAATGGGTATTAGACGAGGCTATAATGGTCTTATGCAAGGTGATATGTTTGAAATGAACCTTCGTTCAGTTTCTAACATTATAAACCGTGGTGGTACTGTTCTTTACTCTGCAAGAAGTCCTGAATTTAAGACTGAAGAAGGACTTCAAAAAGCACTTAAAGTTGCAAAAGACGTTAATATGGAAGGTATTGTTGTAATTGGTGGCGACGGTTCATTCCGTGGTGCTCGTGATTTGTCACTTCGTGGTGTTAATTGCGTAGGTATTCCGGGTACAATTGACAATGATATTGCTTGTAGTGACTACACAATCGGTTATGATACAGCAATGAATACTGTTCTTGAAATGGTTGACAGACTTCGTGATACAACCGAATCACACGACCGTTGTTCAGTTGTTGAAGTAATGGGCAGACGTGCAGGTTATATTGCACTTAATGCAGGTATTGCTTGCGGTGCAACTTCAATTCTTATTCCTGAAGTAGAATATGACTTCCAGCGTGATGTTATTGACAGAATGAAGAGAACTCAGAAAACAGGTAAAAAGCATTTCATTATTCTTGTTGCTGAGGGAATCGGTGGCGTTGAAGAAATGGCAAAGCGTATTGAGGCTGAAACAGGCGTTGAGTCACGTGCTACAATTCTTGGACATGTTCAGCGTGGTGGTCATCCAACTGTACGTGACAGAGTTACAGCTTCTCTTATGGGTTACAAGGCAGTTGAACTTCTTAAAGCAGGTATCGGTAACAGAGTTCTTGCTATGAATAAAGATGTAATCGTTGATTATGATATCTTTGAAGCACTCAATATGAAGAAATCTCTTAATATTGAAGAGTACAAAATTGCTCACGAAATTTCTATTTAAGTTATGTCAAATATTATACTTATTGGTATGCCCGGTTGTGGCAAGAGTACAGTCGGTGTTATTCTTGCAAAAACGATGGGTATAGGTTTTGTTGATACTGACTTGATTATTCAGCAACGTGAAAAAAGGCTCTTGCAGAATATTATTGATACTGACGGTATTGACTATTTTCTTGACTGTGAAGCTGAAGCGGTAAAATCTCTTGATTGTGATAACTGTGTAATTGCAACAGGCGGTAGTGTAGTTTATAGAGATGTTGCTATTGAACATCTGAAAAAGAACGGCAAGATTATATTTCTTGATGTTCCGCTTGATGAAATTAAAAGGCGTCTTAATAATATAAGCACACGCGGAATTGCAGCACAGAAGAATGATACAATTGATGATATTTATAATGAGCGAATAGCTCTTTATAACAAATATGCTGATATTAAACTTTCTCTTGACGGAATTTCAGTTGAACAGACAGTCGAAAAAATTTGTAAAATTTTATAACAAAAATTGCCTTACGGTGAAATGTAAAATTCGCCGTAAGGCTTATTTTTTACCTCAAATATTATGCTTTGTTAGTGGCAGATTATTAGTGCGACAAAAAGTCGTACGGAGGTGAAAAAATTGCGTAATTTATTAAAATTTTTATCAGTTTTAGGTGTGGTCTTGTGTACCATTATATTTTCATTAATTTATTTTATTGAGTTTTCAGTACCTGAAAAAGTAACAACAATTGAACAAGCGGGTTACAAAATTCCTGAAGTTTTTGGATTTAGTCTTTTTAATATAAAAATTGAAAGTAATTTAGATGTTTCAAGGAATAATAATGAGTCAATACAACAGGAGGCTGAAATTGAACTTTTTAATATTATTCCCGTAAAAAATATTCAGATAACAAATTCAAAACGGAAATATGTAGTTCCGGGCGGAGAGATATTTGGTATTAAACTTTATACTGACGGAATAATTGTTGTTGATACCGATGTTGTTGAAACAAATAATGGTATAGTGAATCCTGCTGAAAAATCGGGACTTTTAATTGGTGATGTTATTAAAAAAATTGACGGTATAGAAATTGAGTCAACTAGTCATTTGACAAAAGTTATTGAAAAAAGTCAAGGTAATGAAATGAGTATAACAGTAATTCGAGATAGTAAAGAAATGACCGTTAATTTTAAAACTTATAAGGATAGCATAAGTGGAAAATATAAAGCAGGACTGTGGGTGCGTGATAGTACTGCGGGACTTGGAACGGTTACTTTTTATAATCCTGAAAACAACTCTTTTGCAGGATTGGGACATCCCATATATGATGTTGATACAAATGAAATAATGCCTATGAAAAATGGCGATATGGCAGAAGCAAGCATTAAAGGTCTATATAAAAGTTCAAACGGTGTGGTAGGTGAGTTGTGCGGAGTACTTTCGGGAAGAAGTAAAGGTGAACTTTGCCTTAATTGTGAAGAAGGTATTTATGGATTTACAAATTGTAAGAAAACTGAAACTTTACCAATTGCAGTACGGCAAGAGATAACGGAAACAGATGCACAAATAATCTGCACTATTGATAATTCAGGACCAAAATATTTTGATGTAAAAATAATTAAAATTTATTCGAATTCAGCAACAGTTAATAAAGACATGATTGTGAAAATAACAGATAAAGAGTTGCTCAGTAAAACAGGCGGTATAGTGCAAGGAATGAGCGGTACGCCAATAATTCAAAACGGTATGTTGGTAGGTGCTATAACTCATGTGTTTGTTAATGACCCAACACAAGGTTACGCAATTTTTGCAGAAAGAATGTATGAAACCTCTGTCGGTCGGGAAATGCAAAAATACGAACAACTCAAAGCATCCTGACAAAACAAAAGGGTGGAGTCCATTTGGATTCCACCCGAATTTATAATATTTAGTTTTTCAAACTCTGTAACGGTGCAGGGATTCGACCACCACGGTTGATAAATTTAGCAGGGGAGGCTGTGTTGAGTTTCATAACAGGTCCATAGCCTAAAAGTCCACCGAAATTAAGTGTGTCGCCAATGTTCTTGCCAATTGCTGGAATGAGTCTTACTGCAGTTGTTTTTGAGTTTACCATACCAATTGCAGCTTCGTCAGCAATAATGCCTGAAAGTACTTCTGCTGTTGTGTCGCCAGGTACAATAATCATATCAAGACCAACAGAGCAAACGCAAGTCATAGCTTCAAGTTTTTCAATTGTAAGTGCACCACTTGTAGCCGCTGCAATCATGCCTGCGTCTTCTGAAACAGGAATAAATGCACCTGAAAGTCCGCCAACGTGTGAAGATGCCATAACGCCACCTTTTTTAACGGCATCGTTAAGAAGTGCAAGACAAGCAGTTGTGCCGTGAGCACCACATTGTTCAAGTCCCATTTCTTCAAGAATATAAGCCACAGAATCGCCTATAGCAGGTGTTGGAGCAAGTGAGAGGTCAACTATACCAAATGGTACATCAAGTCGTTTTGATGCCTCACAAGCCACAAGTTGTCCCATTCGTGTAATCTTGAATGCTGTACGTTTAACCATGTCTGCAACTTCTGTAATATTAGCGTCAGGAATTTTTGAAATTGCTGAACGTACAACACCAGGGCCTGATACGCCAACATTGATTACGCAGTCAGGTTCACCAACACCGTGAAATGCACCCGCCATAAATGGATTGTCTTCAGGAGCATTACAGAATACAACAAGTTTTGCAGGACCAATACAACCCTTATTTGCTGTAACTTCTGCAGACTCTTTAATTATTTGTCCCATCATTTTAACCGCATCCATATTAATGCCGGCTTTTGTTGAGCCGATATTTACAGATGAGCAAATATGTTCAGTAACGTCAAGTGCTTCAGGAATACTACGGATAAGTGCCTCATCACCAGCTGCAAAACCTTTTTGAACAAGTGCAGAGTAACCGCCAATAAAGTTTACGCCAACGTTCTGTGCAACTCTTTCAAGAGTTTTAGCATAAAGTACAGGGTCACCCTTGCCAGATGCTAAAATCATAGATATTGGTGTTACTGAAATTCTTTTATTGATAATCGGAATTCCGTATTCCTTTTCAATATCTTCACCGGTCTTTACAAGGTTTTCTGCTTTTCTTGTCATCTTCTCATAAATTTTGTCGCAAGTTGATTTTGCGTCACCTGTGCAACAATCAAGAAGTGAAATACCCATTGTAATTGTTCTGATATCAAGATTTTCATCTTGAATCATATTGATTGTTTCAAGTATATCGTGTGTATTAATCATTTTTCTACCTACTTATATTCTGTGCATTGAGTTGAAAATATCTTCGTGCATAACGTGAATTGAAAGTGCCATTTCTTTACCAATTTCTGTAACCTTGTCTGAAAAGTCTGTAAATGGAACAGATGCATTTTCTAAATCAACAAGCATAATCATACAGAACATATCTTGAAGAATTGATTGTGAAACTTCAATAACATTAACGCCGTTTTCAGCACAAACGCCTGAAACTTTGGCAAGAATACCAACCATATCTTTACCTACTACAGTAATAATACCTCTCATTTTAATTACCTCCAAAATGTGTTATATATATTGTAACAGAAAAAAACTTTCTTGTGAATATCAATATTTTTCAAAATTTGTTGAAAAATATGGTAGATTTATAGTAAAATAAACACATAATCTATAGGAGGTGCATTCCTATGTACAAAAATATTGTTGATTTGCACGTTCATACTGATAATTCCTTTGACGGTAATCACTCGGCAACATTTTTCTGCGAAAAGGCAGAAATGATGGATTTGCGTGCACTGGCTTTTACCGACCATTGTGAAGTTGACCAGTTTCGTGGGGATGATAATTATGAAAAACGTATTTTTCAAGCATTTTTTGAAATCGCAAAGGTGCGTTCTGCGTTTCGTGGCAAACTTTTAATTCTTAATGGTATTGAGTTAGGACAGCCTGCTTACGATATTGAAACTGCAAATGATATAGTAAGCAGATACGACTATGACCACGTTTTAGGCTCAGTTCACAATCTCCGTGGCGGTGAAGATTTTTATTTTATGAAAAATCTTAAACTTGATGAAGCAGATAAATTATTGAAACAATATTTTGACGAAATTATTGTAATGCTTAAATGGGGTAAGTTTGATGTTCTTGCTCATCTCACATACCCGTTGCGATATTTCTATTCACAATCAAATCTTGATATTGATTTGAATAACTTTAAAAAGCAGATTGACGAAATTCTCTTACTTACCGCGAGAAGTGACAAAGCACTTGAAATCAATACTGCGGCACTTCGTCAACCACTTAATAAACTTTCACCTGAAGTAGATATAGTTAAACGATTTAAAGAACTTGGCGGTAAATATGTTTCTGTTGGATCTGACGCTCATTATGCCGAACATCTTGCTTGCGATATTGATATGGCATACAGTTGTGCTTTAGAAGCGGGATTTGACAGTATAACATTTTTCCAAAAACATACTCCAATGCAAATGAAAATTGAAAGGTCGGACTAAATAATGAAAGTTAAAGTTGCGGCAAAAATTAATTTAATGCTTGATATTCTTAAAAAACTTGATAATGGTTATCATAGTCTATTTATGATTATGCAATCTGTTGACCTATATGATACTGTTACGGTCGAGAAAAATACTGAAAACAAGATTATTATTAAATGCGATACTGACGGTGTTCCGTGCAACGAGAAAAATATTGCATATAGGTGTGCTGACGCATTTTTTAAGCACACCTCAATTACAGATAATGGAGTTACAATAGAAATTGAGAAGAACATTCCTATGGCTGCAGGAACAGCAGGGGGAAGTGCTGATGGTGCAGGCGTGCTTTATTGTCTTAATAAGATTTATAATACAAATCTTTCGCAGAATGAACTTTGTGAAATTGGTGCGACCGTTGGTGCTGATATTCCATTCAGTCTTGTTGGTGGTACGGCAATTGCTCTTAATACGGGTAATGTAATTGCAAAAGTTCGTGATTTACCTGAATGTTATATTGTTCTTGCAAAACCGGAGCAGGATGTGTCAACTCCTGAAGCGTATGCACAGTTTGATGCACTGTCCCGAGTTCGTCATCTTGACAGAGTATCAATGATTGATGCTATTTCAAATGGTGATTATGAGAAAATCTGTGCACTTTGCGGTAATGTGTTTGAACAGGCTGTTGAAGTACCCAAAAGACCGCATATCAAGGGTGTTATGAGAAAGTGCGGTGCAGATGCTTGCTGTATGAGTGGTAGCGGACCAACTGTTTTTGGATTATTCAGTGACAAAGAAAAAGCAGAGGATTGCTATAATAAACTTGCAAAGAAATATAATAGCGTATATATTTGCAAACCTGCAAATTCAGGAATTGTTGAATTATAAATAATAACGGGGGATTATTATGAAAAAATATGATGTGTTGGTGGTTGGTGCATCAACTACCGGTTGTTGGTTTGCTTATAAAATGGCTGAACAAGGCTTTAAAGTGCTTGTAATTGAAAAGCAAAAGCCTGACGATGTGTCAAGAGAATATGATGTTTTTCATATGGGTAAGGCCGATATGGAAAGATTTGATTTAGAAATCCCTGACGAAAATAGCCCATTACGTGAATTCTGTTTTGCACATTCAACAATGGTTTCACCTTATGGTAATCATCCAAAAGCATGTGCCGAGGAACCTGTAATTGGTTTACATAAACACGATTATATTATGGCTATGGCTGACCGTGCAAAGAGTGCGGGAGCAGAAATCATTTATAATGCATCTTTTTCTGACTTCATTTATAATGAAAACGCAAAAATTATAGGTGCAAAATACACTACTGCTGACGGTGAATGTGAAGCACTTGCACGAATTGTTGCTGATTGTTCAGGTATTCCTGCGGTAGCTCGTACAAAGTTGCCAGATACTTCAGTAGTTGGTAATTTTAAACTCACGCCTAAAGATATTCTTTACGTTGTACTTTACTATGCTGAATATCTTAAAAACGATTTTAATCCGCGTGATTTAGACGGTTTCTTTATGCAGTATAAATCTTGGTCTGCACCGTCTGATAATCCTAATGGTGCAATTCTTGGCATTGGTGCATTTTATTCATATTCTTATGCTGAAGAAATCTTTAATGAACATTTTATGAAAAATGTTAGTTTCCCTGAATATAAGGTTGAGCGAATTGAAAAAGGTATGACACCATATCATACATCGGTGTATTCACTTGTTGATGACGGATTTATTGTTCTAGGCGATGCGGCTTGTCATACAAAACCAACTTGTGGTGAAGGTTGCACATCTTCACTTGTTGCAGGTGAAATTGCAGTTGAAGTTATTTCCAATCTTTTGAAGTCTGATAAATATCTTACAAAAGAAAGAATGTGGAGTATTAACAAGCGTTATATGACCGCACAAGGTAAAGATTTTGACTCAATGCGACCAGTTCTAATGGGTGTTATTTCAATGGATTATGATGAGGCAGAGTATCTTTTTGCAAATGATATAATTTTCAGCGAGAAAATTCTTGGTGGTATGGATACTGGTCTTAATCTCTCAAGCAAAGATATTGCGGACATTGTTAAAGGTGTTGTAAACGGTATTGCGAAAGGTAAAATCAAGCCTGCAACTATCGGTAAACTCCTAAAAGGACTTAAATATAGTGGTCAGGTCGGTGCACTTTATGATAACTACCCTGAACAGTATGAAGATTTTCAAGAATGGAAAGCAAAAGCAGATAAACTCTGGGCTAAAATTGGACCAGTTGCCAACACTTGTGACCCTGAAATTCTTGCAAAATTAGGAATAGAGATGTAAGCAAATTATATAACAAAAAGCCGTGCTTTTTAGCACGGCTTAATCTTTATGGATTTTTAAGAATTAAAGAGCGTTTACAATATCTCTTGTATCTCTTGCAATAACAAGTTCTTCATTTGTAGGAAGAACATAAACTTTAACCTTTGAGTTTGCTGTTGAGAGTTCGCCTTCAGCACCTTTAACAAGTGTCTTGCCATATTCTTCGTCGATTTCAATGCCGAGGAATGTAAGTTCTTTACAAACCTTTGCACGAATATCGTCAGCGTTTTCACCGATACCACCTGTGAATACGATGGCATCAATACCGTCCATAGCAGCAGTATAAGCACCAATGTATCTCTTAATCTGATATGCAAGAATATTTCTTGCAAGTGCACATTGTTCGTTACCTTCGGCAGCTGCAGCCTTTACATCACGGTCGTCTGATGAAAGACCTGAAATTCCAAGAATACCTGATTTCTTGTTAAGAAGTGTATCCATTTCTTTTACTGAAAGGTTCTCTTTTTCCATAATGAAGAGTACTGCAGATGGGTCGATTGCACCGCAACGAGTACCCATAATAAGACCATCAAGTGGAGTAAGACCCATTGTTGTGTCAATAACCTTACCGCCTTTGACAGCTGTGATTGATGAGCCGTTACCAAGGTGACAAGTAACGATTTTAAGGTCTTCAATATTTTTGCCCATAACTTCTGCACATCTTGCACTTACAAAGCGGTGTGAAGTACCATGGAAACCATATTTACGAACCTGATATTTTTCATAGAATTCATAAGGTACAGGGAATGTGTATGCTTCAGCAGGCATTGTGCTGTGGAATGCGTTATCGAAAACTGCAACCTGAGGAACATCTTTGCCAAAAAGTTCAATACTTGCATTAATACCCTGAATATGTGCAGGATTGTGAAGTGGAGCAAGAGCACACATTTCTTCAATGCCCTTAATAACATCATCAGTAACGAGCATACTCTTGTTGAAAAGAGAACCGCCTTGAACAACACGATGACCAACAGCTGTAATTTCGCTGATATCATCAATAACTTTGTATTCGCCTTCTGTAAGAACCTTTTTAACTTCAGTAAAAGCTGCAGTGTGGTTGCTCATAGGAGTTTTGTATTCAACTTTTTTGCCGTCTGGTGTTTTAAAACTGATACAAGAATCTTCAGCACCAACTCTTTCGCAAATACCTTTTGCGATTACGCTTTCATCAGCCATATCAATAAGTTGATATTTAAGTGATGAACTACCTGCGTTAATAACAAGAACTTTCATTATTTACATCTCCATTCAAAAAATTTCTTGAAGTAATATTAAATCTGTATTATTATATACTTATATTTGTTGAATTTCAAGGTTTCTTTTACCAAATATTTGAAAAAGAGGTAAATTTATGTCCGTAATAGGAATTGTTTGTGAATTTAATCCTTTTCACAATGGTCATAAGCATTTAATTGACTCTGTCAAAAAAGACGGGGATATTGTTGTGTGTGTTATGAGTGGTAACTTTGTGCAAAGGGGAGAACCTGCAATTTTTCCAAAAGATTTAAGAGTGAAATCTGCACTTTTAAACGGTGTTGATATTGTTCTTGAATTGCCGTTTGTATATGCAACCGCATCAGCAGAAATATTTGCATCAAGTGCCGTTGAAATATTAGATGCTTTCGGTTGCGATAAAATTGCATTTGGAACAGAAAATACAACACTGGAACAGCTTGAAAATGCAGTTGAAATTTTACATTCAACAGATTTTGATGAAAAAATTAAGAAATACCTTGAAAATGGTGTGAATTATCCAATGGCTCGACAGTTTGCTTTTAGCGAGTATAACTGTGATTGTGATTTCTCAACACCAAATAATATTCTTGCAATTGAATACGTAAGTACAATTATGAGAAATGATTATAAAATGATGCCAATAACTATTAATCGCAAGGGTACAAATTATAACGATAATTTTTCTGTTGAAAATTTTGCTTCTGCTACGCATATTCGTAATCTAATAAACAAAAATAAAGATTTTGATGAACTTGTACCGAGTAGTTCATATGAGATTTATAAAACAGCGTTAGAAAACGGTGCATATCAAAATGCAGAAAAATTTAATATAGTTGCACTTTCTCTTTTGCGTTCAAGTAGTATTAAATCAACTACTGCAAATATGGCGGAAGGGCTTGAAAACAGAATTCACTCTGCAATAAAAGAAAGCACAACCTTAACTGAAATTTATGATAATGCAAAAACAAAGCGATTTACTCATTCAAGAATAAGGCGTGCTGTATTGTCTTGCATTTTGAATGTAACTGATAATGATTTGAAAATCAAAGTTCCATATTGTCGCTTGTTAGGATTTAACGCAAGTATTAATGATAAACTTGGCGAACTTGCAAAGAAGTGCAAAATACCATTTGTAGTTAATTATTCAGATATACTGGAACTGAATTCTGCGGATTCTTCAAGAGTTTTTGAACTAGAAAATAAATCAAGCGACTTATATAATCTTTCCTTGCAAAAATCTGCTGTTTGTGGTACTGAAATGACATATTCACTTGTAAAAATGAAATAGTTTGCAGGAAATCTTGCAAAATGCTTGATTTTAGACACAAAAAAATGTATATTTATTGTTGAATTCTTATTTGGGAGTTGTTTTTGTGAAAAACTTCATTTTTACAAAAGTTGATAAAAATAAAAAATTGTCAAAAGGTCATAAAAAACTTGTTGCATATATTAATGAAAACTATGATAAAGCCGCATTTATGACTGCGTCTAAATTAGGCGAAAAAGTTGGTGTAAGCGAGTCAACGGTTGTTCGTTTTGCTACTGAGATGGGCTTTAAGGGTTATCCGGAACTTCAAAAAGAACTTCAGCAAATGATTAAATCAAAACTTACTGCTGTACAAAGAATGGAAGTTTCAAGCACACTTATCGGTGAGCAAGATGCAATTAAAAAGGTTCTTAATGGTGATATTGAACTAATTCGTGATACGTTAGAACAAATTTCGACTGTGGAATTTACAAAAGCAGTTGAAACAATTAATAATGCAAGAAAGATTTACATACTTGGTGTTCGTAGTTCTGCGTCGCTTGCAAGCTTTTTGTATTTTTATCTTAATCCCGTTTTTGAAAATGTTGTATTGGTTGATACTTCAAGCGGTAGTGAAATGTTTGAACAGATGTTCAGGATAAGTGAAGATGACGTATGTGTTGCAATCAGTTTCCCACGTTATTCGAAGCAGACAATCAACGCACTTCGCTTTATTGCTGACAGAGGCTCAAAAATAATTGCAATTACAGACTCTGCTGATTCGCCAATTGCTGAATATGCTGATAACATTCTTGTTGCAAAAAGTGATATGGTATCTGTAGTTGATTCACTTGTAGCACCATTAAGTCTTATTAATGCACTTATTGTTGCGGTAACATTTAGTCGTCGTGATGAGGTTTACAGTAACTTTAATAAACTCGAAAGTATATGGGATGAATATCAAGTTTATGACAAATCAGACGGTGGCGAAAATGAATAAAAAAGTTATTGTTGTTGGTGCAGGTGCTGCAGGAACAATAGCAGCAGGTGCGGCGGCTGAGAATGGAGCAGAAGTTATCCTTCTTGAACGAAATGAAAAGATTGCCCGCAAGGTTATGATTACAGGTAAAGGCAGATGTAATGTAACGAATAATGTTGATGATGTGCAATCTTTTATTCAGAATATTCCCGGTAACGGAAGATTTTTATATAGTGCATTTTCATCTTTTAATAATCGCGATGTAATGGATTTGTTTGAAGATTACGGTGTGCAACTCAAAGTTGAACGTGGCAATCGTGTTTTTCCTGTAAGTGATAAGGCGGTTGATATTGTTGATGCTCTTAACAAATACATTACTGATATGGGTGTAATACGCAAAAATGAACGTGTTACAACATTGATAATTGAAAACGGCGAAATTAAAGGTGTTGAAACTGAATCGGGAAATGCTTTTTTTGCTGATTCAGTTATTGTTGCAACTGGTGGTCTTTCTTACCCTAAAACAGGCTCAAGTGGTGATGGCTATAAACTTGCAAAAAGCGTAGGTCATTCTATTACCGAATTACGACCTTCATTATCGGCACTTGTATGTCGTGAGGGATTGTGTAGTGAATGTATGGGACTGTCCCTTAAAAATGTTGCAATTAAAGTTCTTGATACTAAAAAGAAAAAAGAAATATATGACGATTTTGGCGAAATGTTGTTTACCCATTTTGGCGTTTCTGGACCTATGATTTTGTCAGCAAGTGCCCATATGCGTGATATGGAAAAAGGCAGATATGAAATATATGTTGACTTGAAGCCTGCACTTGCACATGAAAAACTTGATGCACGAATTCTGCGAGATTTTGCAGATAACAGTAATAAGTCAATTTCAAATGTTTTATCACTTTTATTGCCAAAATCTTTAATTTCTCCTGTGTTGAAATTGGCACAAATCAAGCAGTCAGAAAAAATCAATCAAATAACAAAAGAGATGCGTAAAATGCTTGTAGATACAATTAAATCCATTAAATTAACTGTTATGGATTTTAATGATATTTCAGAAGCAATTGTCACAGCAGGTGGAATAAAAGTCAGCGAAATTAATCCTAAAACAATGGAAAGTAAACTTTGCAAAGGTTTATATTTTGCAGGTGAAGTAATCGATTGTGATGGCTATACAGGTGGGTTTAATCTGCAAATCGCATTTTCTACAGGACATTTAGCGGGAATTTCCGCAAGTAATACAGATGAGGTGTAACTTTATGATTAATGTTGCTATTGACGGCCCTGCAGGTGCAGGTAAAAGTACAGTTGCTCGTGCAGCGGCACAAAAACTTGGCTATATTTATGTTGACACAGGTGCTCTTTACAGAGCGGTTGGTGTTTATTGTCTTCGTAAAGGCATTGAAACAACTGACGTAGATGGTGTTGGTGCAATTCTTAGTGAAATTACAGTAGAACTTAAATTTATTAATGGGGTTCAACACGTTTTCTTGAATGGTGATGATGTTTCAACTGAAATCAGACTTCCTGAAGCATCTATGGCTGCATCAAATGTATCAGCAATTCCATCAGTTCGAGCTTTCTTATTTGATTTACAACGTGATATTGCTGCAAAAAATAACTGCATTATGGATGGTCGTGATATAGGTACAGTTGTTCTTCCAAATGCTCAGGTTAAAATTTTCCTTACAGCAGATGATACAGAAAGAGCAATGAGAAGATATAAGGAACTTCAAGAAAAAGGTAGCACAGTCACTTATCAAGAAGTGCTCGATGATTTGCGTGTGCGTGATTATAATGATTCTCACCGCGAAATTGCACCGTTAAAGCCTGCTGAAGATTCAGTTATTGTTAATACAACAAACTATACTCTCGAAGAATCCATCAACAAAATTGTTGAAACAGTTGAGGAGAAATTATAATGTCACAGAAAGTCAACAATTATAATTTTGATGAGTTCAAAAAACGTAATTTGATGAATGTTATCAGACCTATTGGTAATCTTTTTTGTAATTCATACTATAAAGTTACATATGAAGGTCTTGAAAATATCGAACGTAATGATGGATTTATTATTGCACCAAATCATATTACTGAATTTGACCCGTTGATGATTGCTATGGCATCAAAACGATTGTTTTACTACATAGGTAAATATGAACTTTTCAAAAATCCCTTACTTGCAAAGGCGATTATAGGTTTAAATGGCTTTCCTATTATGCGTGGTAAAGGTGATATGAGAGCAATTAACTATGCTGTTGAACTTGTCCGTAGGGGAGAAGTACTTTGTATTTTCCCCGAGGGTACTCGCTCAGTTGACGGTACACCTAAAGAAGCAAAATCAGGTGTTGGTTATATTGCACGTCATGCTGGTGCAGATATTATTCCAACTGCAATTTATATGGAAGATAAAAATAAAAAAGGCTCAAAAGTTATTGTGAAATTCGGTGAGCCTATTCGTTATAAAGATATGGGATTTACAGATGGTGGAAAAACATCTGAAAATAAGCGTGTGGCAAAGAGAGTTATGGATGAGATTATTCGTCTTTGGGAGGAATGTAAATGAAAATAACTCTTGCAAAAACCGCAGGTTTCTGCTTTGGTGTAAACAGAGCTGTAAATATGCTTTATGATTTGGTTGAAGAGGGTGTAAAAGTCTGCACACTTGGACCCATAATTCATAATCCACAAGTTGTTGCTGATTTAGAAAGTAAAGGCGTAAATATAATAAATAATATTGAAGACGCAAGTGCTGATAAAAAAGTTGTAATCCGAACTCATGGTGTTGAACAGGAGATACTGAATTATTGCAGTGTAAAATTTCTTGATTATACTGATGCTACTTGTCCATTCGTTAAAAAAATTCATAAAATTGTGCAAAAGAATTCAGAAGAGTATTTGCCCGTTCTCATAGCAGGGGACAAAAAACACCCTGAAGTTATAGGCATAAAAAGTTATTGCAACGGCAATTGCTTCGTGTTTAATTCTGTTGAAGAACTTGATGAAATTTTAAATAGTAATGAATTTAATTATGAAAAACCATTTTTAGTGGTGTCGCAGACTACTTTTAGCACAAAAGAATGGAAAAAATGTGTAAAAAAAATAAAAATACTATATACAAATGCGATAATTTTTGATACAATATGTAGTGCGACCGAAGAAAGACAGGCAGAAGCACTTATGTTGTCAAAAGAAAACGATGCTATGATAATAATAGGTGGTCGAACAAGTTCCAATACAGCAAAACTTAAAGCTGTTTGTGAGCCCAACTGCCCGACTTATTTGATTGAAACTGCTGATGAGCTTTTGGACATAGCCTTCAGTGGAATCAACTCAATAGGCGTTACTGCCGGTGCATCAACACCTGACAGTATAATTAAGGAGGTACTAAAAACTATGTCCGAGAAATTTGAAAACGCAAACACAATTAATATGGAGGAAACAGGCTTTGAGCAAATGCTTGAGGAATCATTAAGTGCTATGAGTTCTGACCAGAATGTAGTAGGTACAGTTGTTGGCTTTACTGCTACTGAAATTCAGGTTGAAATCGCTGGCAGAAAACATACAGGCTACGTTCCTTTTGATGAATATAGTGATGACCCTGCAGCTGACCCTAAAGCAGAATTGAAGGTTGGCGACGAAATCAAACTTCGCATTATGAAGACAAATGACGTTGAAGGCACAATCAAGCTTTCAAAGCGTCTTTATGACCGTGGTGCTATCTGGGAAGGCCTTGAGGCTGACGATACAATCCATACTGGTGTTGTAACTGGTATTGTTGGTGACAACAAAGGTGTATTTGTTCAGAGCGGTGCTGTTAAGGTGTTTATTCCTGCTTCACTTGCAAAAATGAGAAGAAATGACTCACTTGAAGACCTTCTCAAAACAACTGTTGAATACAAAATCATCGAAGTTAACAAGATGAGAAGAAAAGTAGTTGGTTCAATTCGTGAAGTTGCAGCGGCAAAACGTAAAGAAGTTGAAGATGCTTTCTGGGCAAATGTTGCAGAAGGTAATGTTTATACAGGTACAGTAAGAAGCCTTACAAACTATGGTGCATTTGTTGACCTTGGTGGTGTTGACGGTATGGTACATATCTCAGAACTTTCATGGCAGAGAATTAAGCACCCATCAGAAGTTGTAAGCGTTGGCGATGCTGTTGAAGTATATGTAAAAGAACTTGACAGAGAAAATAAGAAAATTTCTCTTGGTTACAAGAAAGTTGAAGATAATCCTTGGGAAATCCTTAAGCGTGATTATCCTGTTGACAGTGAAGTTGACTGCAAAATTGTAAGTCTTACATCATTCGGTGCATTTGCACAGATTATTCCTGGTGTTGACGGTCTTGTTCACATTTCACAGATTTCTCATAAGCACATCGGCACACCTGCTGAAGTTCTTAAAGTAGGCGATGTTGTTAAGGCTAAGATTATGGAAATTGACTTTGATAAGAAACGCGTTAGCCTTTCAATCAAAGCTCTTGTTGAGCCACCTATAGTTGAAGAAACTCCTGTTGAAGAGGCTGTTGAAGCTCCTGCAGAAGAAGTTACAGAAGCTCCTGTTGAAGAATAATTAAATCGGCATTAAGGCCGAAAAGTAATTAATTTCAGGTCAGATGATGCTAAAACACCGTCTGACCTGTTTGATTTTTTTGAGGTATTATTATGAAAAAAGGTTTTGCTGTTTTGTCGGGCATAGCTGCAGTAGGTACTGCTGTTGGTAGCAGTTTATTGTATTTGAAGAAAAAAGACATTTGTCCACGTTGTGAAATCAAAAAAGCACTTGCAAAGACTAAAATTCACTATACAAAGGATGAAATGTATAATAACGGTGCAGCTTTGACTCCACCAATGGGCTGGTCAAGTTGGAATATTTTCAGACACAAAATTGATGAAAATGTCATTCTTCAAATTGCAAACGCAGTTAAAGAATCAGGTCTTGCAGATGCGGGATACGTGTATATTAATCTTGACGACTGCTGGCAGTCATCTATGCGTGACGAAAACGGCAGAATGCAGGGCGATTTAACTACATTCCCACACGGCATTAAATGGCTTGTAGAACAAGTGAATGATATGGGACTTAAACTTGGTATCTATTCATCAAATGGTACTCTTACTTGTGAAGATTTGCCTGCGTCACTTTATAACGAAAGAATTGATGCTGAAACTTTTGCAGAATGGGGTGTAGAATATTTCAAATATGACTATTGTCATCATGTACTCATTCCAACTGATGCACCATATATTGATAGTATTTCTATTGGCGGTGACGGGATTGATGGCGAACTTGTATTCCCCGCAAAAGATGGTGTTCTTAAAGGTGAAGCAAGAGTTGTTAACGAAAAAGATGGGAAATCTTACGTAAAAGGGCTTTGCAGCGGTATGGGAACAATTGAGTTTAATAATATTGTTGTGCCTGCTGATGGTGAATATATTTTGACGCTTGTAATGAGAAAGAATACCTGCGACGGTCAGTTCTGCGTTGTTACTATAAATAATGTTGACAAATATGATTTTCTTATTGCAGAACAAAAAGCGTTTTCACGTGAGGGCAGAAGACAAATTAAGATTAATCTTAAAGCGGGAACCAACACAATTTCTATTACAAATCCTGTTGGTTCACCTATGGACAGTGCCGCTATGCAGTATGAAAAAATGGGTAAAGAACTTATTCGTGCTACAAAGAAATACGCTGAAGAGAATAATTGTGAAGAAAAGAAAATTCTTTATTCAATCTGCGAATGGGGAAATAATCAACCTTGGAAATGGGGCGGAAAAGCGGGTAACATTTGGCGAACAACACCTGACATTCAACCATTTTGGGCATCTGTTGTTGGCATTTATGAGGTTAATGTTAGACTTGCAAAATATGCTCAACCTGGTGCGTTTAATGACCCTGATATGCTTGAGGTTGGTAACGGAAAACTTACTGTTGAAGAGAATAAATCTCACTTTACATTGTGGGCGATGATGGCAGCACCACTTATTCTCGGTAATGATATTCGTGATTTCATTAAGTCGGACGGCACAGTAGATACAGATAATATAATTCTTGAAATTCTTACAAACAAAGATGTTATTGCTATTGACCAAGATAAACTTGGAATTCAATGTTCAAGAGTAAAAACTAATGGTATAACAGATATTCTTGTAAAACCGCTTGAGAATAATGAAGTTGCAATTTGTTTCTTTAATAAAGGGCTATCAAAAACAAAAATTAGTTATTCTGTTGCAGATTTACACAATATTGTCAATGTAACCTTGCCAAAGACAGGTAAATACCTATGTAAAGAATTGTGGGACAAAACAGAAACAGTCGTTACTGATACTATTTCTGCTGAAGTTGATTCTCACGGCGTAAAAGTATTCCGAATTTCTGCTGTGAAGTAATTCTTTTAACCAGATTAAAGGATTTCAATATTACGTAAGATATAGCAAACCAACAAGCACAAAACGGTAAAGAAATTACACCAAGAAAGTTTACAGGTGTATTTGTGTAATCCCAAACAGCAAAGTTAAATAATTTATTTACAACTAAACCGACGGTTAATTCCATTGTGGTTATGATTACAGCACCGATTAATGATTTTACAAGAATACTCGTGCTTTCAAGTGCCTCATTAAGAATGTAAAGGCATAAGAAAGCAGAGCCACCCGTAATTATCATTGACCAATGTGTGTAACCTCGGAATGCAATTTCAATAAGTCCGTAACCTAATCCGCCAATAATAAGTAATAAAATACTTTTCTCAAAACTTTTCAAAATTAATCACCCTGATACAGTATTCCCCAAAACAATTGGGTTATATTTGGCATAAAATGGTTAGGGTGATTATGCTTGAAGATTAATTCTAAAAAACGAAAATTCAAAAAAAGGGCTTTGAAATTGATATTTTGCTTACTGATTATTTCTATCATAGGTTTAATATTTTTTGAAACAAGAGCAAAACCTGTTATTATTGAAGTTGCGGTTGCACAGTCGGAAAATATTGCATCAGCTATTATTGAAAATGCTATTATTTCTGTATTGTATGAAAATGGAATTACATATTCATCTCTTGTAGATATTGAAAAGGATGATGGTGGTAGAGTTACAACTGTTAAAGCAGATACAATTAAAATGAATATGCTGAAAAGCGAAATCGGTAGTGAAATTTCAAGCGAAATTTTAGAAACCGATAGTCGCGAAATCAGTATTCCTTTAGGCACAATTATTGGTATAAGTGCCTTGTCAGGAAAAGGACCGAAAATTAAAACTACTGTTACATTAACAAGTAATGTAACGTCAACTATAAACAATACATTCACATCTGCAGGTATAAATCAGACATTGCACGAAATTTTTGTGAATGTAAATGCAACTATTTATGTGGTTATGCCAAAAAACACCGCAACGGCAGAGGTGAATACTAACTATTGTATAGCACAAACTGTAATTATTGGCACAGTACCTGAAACGTTTGCAGATTTTCAAAATAAAGGTGAAACAAATGAGTGATTTTGAACAGAAAAAGTTAAGAGCGGAACAGTTGCGTAAGGAACTCAATCATCATATCTATCGTTACTATGTTGAAAACGAAAATGATATTGAAGATTATGAGTACGATATGCTTATGCGTGAGCTCGACTCAATTGAAAAAGAATATCCCGAGTTATTAGCACCTGATTCACCAACACACAGAGTAGGTGGTCAGGCTGATGGACTTTTTGAAACAGTTGTTCATACTGTAAAAATGGAAAGTTTGCAGGATGCTTTTTCTCATGACGAAGTCCATGATTTCAATAAACGAGTTAAAGATGTTTTCTCAAATGCTCAGTATGTTGTTGAGCCTAAAATTGATGGACTTTCAGTTTCCCTTGAATACACAAATGGTGTGTTCACACGCGGTTCAACTCGTGGCGACGGTGTTCAGGGTGAAGATATTACCGCAAATCTCCGTACTATTAAATCAATCCCATTAAGACTTAAAAAGGAGATTCCTTTTATTGAAGTTCGTGGCGAAGTGTATATGCCACGCGAAGTGTTCTTGAAGATTGTTGAAAAACAAGAACTTAACGGTGAAAAGCCGTTCAAAAATCCAAGAAATGCTGCCGCAGGTAGTATAAGACAAAAAAATCCTAAAATTACCGCTGAACGTAATCTTGATATTTATGTTTTTAATATTCAACAGGTTGATGGTGTAGAAATTAAAGGACATTATGAATCCCTTGAATTTTTAAAGGAATTAGGATTTAAAACCATTCCGTTCTATAATAAATTTAATAACATTGATGACACATTAAAAGAAATTGAACGTATTGGTGAAATTCGTTATACATTACCATTTGATATTGATGGTGCAGTAATTAAAACTGACGACTTCTCAATGCGTGAGGCAATAGGAAGTACTGCAAAGTTCCCTAAATGGGCATTGGCTTATAAATACCCACCTGAAGAAAAAGAAACTAAACTTATTGATATCGAAATCAATGTTGGCAGAACAGGTGTGTTAACTCCAACGGCAGTCTTTGAACCTGTACTTGTTGCAGGCTCAACTGTTAGCCGTGCAACTTTGCACAATGAAGATTTTATAAAAGAAAAAGGTATAAGAATTGGCGATACAGTCAAAATCAGAAAAGCAGGAGACATTATTCCGGAAGTTCTTTCTGTTGTTAAACACGAAGAAAATGCCGTTCCATATGAAATGCCAAAATTCTGTCCGTCATGCAATTCACCTGTGCATCGTGAAAATGGTGAGGCTGCAATCCGTTGCGATAATCCTGATTGTCCTGCGCAGCTTTTACGAGTGCTTATTCATTTCTGTTCTCGTGATGCTATGGATATTGAAGGTCTTGGCGATGCAGTTCTTGAAACACTCTTGAATCAAGGTTTAATCAGTAAGATTGCTGATATTTATCGTATTGATTATGATAAAATTGCACAACTAGAGGGTATGGGCAAAAAGAGTGCTGACAATATGCGAAATGCAGTCGAAAAGTCAAAGCAAAATGACTTGGCAAAGCTTGTGTTTGCATTTGGTATACGTCATATAGGTCAAAAGGCTTCAAAATTGCTCTCAGACCACTTTTTAACACTTGATAACATAATTTCTGCATCTAAAGAAGAAATCTTAAATATCGAAGGTTTTGGCGAAATTATGGCTGATTCAGTAGTTGAATTTTTCTCACTTGAACAGACAAAACAAATGGTTGAAGAACTAAAAAACTTTGGTCTTAATATGGAAAGTCAGCGAGAAATTAAAGACAATCGATTTGAGGGTATGACTTTTGTGCTTACAGGTACACTTTCAACCTACGGCAGAAAAGAAGCACAAGAGATTATTGAGTCATATGGCGGAAAAGCATCTTCATCTGTATCAAAGAAAACAACCTATGTTTTAGCAGGCGAGGCAGCAGGCTCAAAACTTCAAAAAGCCACAGATTTAGGCATTACAATAATCAACGAAGAGCAATTCGCTGAAATGATAAAATAACAAAAGGACGGTTTTATCAAACCGTCCTTATATCTTTATAATCCTTTATTATAAAATTCATTCTTAAACCATACATCATCAACTGTAAATTCTTTATGATTTAAGTATTCAAGTATTCCCGCATCTGTTGTGAAATCAAATGCAAGTTTATATGAATATAAAAACTGCTTTTTATAGCCATATTTCTTATTTTGAGCATTTGTGCCATATTTTCCATCGCCTAAAAGCGGATGACCGATTGATGCAAAATGTGCACGAATTTGATGTGTGCGACCTGTAAGCAATTCAACCTCAACAAGCGACAAATCTCCATCACTATCAATCACGTTGTACTTAGTACGAATTTCTTTTGAATCTTCAGTTTTCTTCTTTGAAACAGTAACTTTGTTTTTGCTTTCATCTTTAACAAGATAGCCTTCAAGAAGTCCGCTCTTTTTCTTAATTTCGCCGTGAACTATGCAAAGATAAAATTTGTGCAATTCACGGTCTTTCATTTTTTGGTTAAGAATACGAAGCGTTTCTGCGTTTTTCGCCGCAATTACAATACCGCCTGTATTACGGTCAATTCTGTTTACAAGAGATGGCACAAACGAATTTTCATCGTCAGGTTTGTATTCTCCTTTTTCATAAAGATAACGCTTTATTCTGCCAATTAAAGTGTCAATATATTCATTATCGTCAGGGTGGGAGAGTACACCAACTTTCTTGTCGCAAAGAATGATATTATTATCTTCATAAATAATATTTAGATTTTTAGATGCTTTAAGAAAATCATATTTTTCAGGTGCTTTTTCAAAAAATTCATCATTTATATACATATCAACAACATCACCGAGATTAAGACGAGTTGAAATCTCAGCACGCTTACCGTTTACCTTAATTCTTTTAATTCTTATATATTTATACATAAGTGCTTTTGGAAGCAGGGGAACGGATTTTGTTATGAACTTGTCAAGACGTTGGTCAGCATCATTTTTATTGATTGTAAAACTTTTCATTTTTGCACCTCAATTTTGTATCAATTAAATATACCACAACTTAAATTGCTTTTCAACTTGAAACTTATAATATTTTGGTATAGAATATTTGTGGTGATAAAAATGGAAATAAACAAAATTCATTACAAGCAATTAAGTGAGCCGAAAAAGATTTATATTGACGCGTCTACGCTTAAAATTCGTGAAAAGCTCAATGTTGCATTCAAAAATCCAACTGCTGAAGACGATATGACAGGAATTTTTGGTAAATTTTATAAACTTGATAAAATGTATAAGTTGAAATATATTTATACACGAAACAAGCAACTTCAACCAATGACTTTTGACAGATACCATTATCTTGTTGACGTTGGTGAAGACGAAAACGGCTCATATATTGAATATGCTATGGTTTATGATAAACTCTATGACCCGTTAATCAGACTTGTTTACATAATTGCAGTTTTTGCAGTTCTTGCTTACCTTTTATATTCTTACAAACTTGGTGCTATGAGTATTTTTTCTGCAAGTGTGCTTGGTGCAATTGTATTAGTATCAGTAGCACTTGTATTCAAAAGGTCTAAAGAATCACAAGAAGAATGTCAAAAAGTAGAAAATCTTTTCAAAAAATTAATTTTAGATATAGATTTTAGTTGACAAAATGAATTTATTAATGTATTATATTAGCATATTATCACTTTAACACGCTAAAAGGAGTTAAAAATTATGAAAATGAAAAAGTTACTTGCTGTCGTTATGGCAGTACTCATGATTGCTGTTTGCTTCGCAGGTTGCGGTGAAGACAAAGAAAAGACCGATATGGAATATGTAAAAGCAAATGGTAAACTCGTTGTTGGTATTACTGATTTTGCACCAATGGATTATGAGGACGAAAATGGCAACTGGATTGGCTTTGATGCTGATATGGCAAAGGCTTTTGCTAAATATCTTGGTGTTGAAGTTGAATTCGTTGAAATCAACTGGGACAATAAAAAAATGGAACTCGATGGTAAGAACATTGACTGCGTATGGAACGGTATGACTCTAACTGATGAAGTTAAGGCTGGTATGGATTGCTCAAAACCTTATTGCAATAATGCTCAGGTTATTGTTGTTCCTGCAGATAAAGCTGACCAGTACAAAACAGCAGCAGATTGTAAAGACCTTACATTTGCAGTTGAAGCAGGTTCAGCAGGTAAGGAACAGGCAGTAGCAAACGGTTTCAAATATACTGAAGTTCTCGACCAGGCAACAGCACTTTCAGAAGTTGCTGCTGGTACTTGTGATGCTGCAATTATCGACTCACTTATGGCTGGTGCTATGATTGGTGAAGGAACAGGTTATGCAAACCTTACATACACAGCTGGTCTTAACAGCGAAGAGTATGGTGTTGGTTTCCGTAAAGGGTCAGACCTTGTTGCTGAATTCAACAAATTCTTTGATGCCGAAGTAGCAAATGGCAATGTTCAGAAGATTGCTGAAACTTATGGCGTTCAAGAAGCACTTATTAAGTAATTTTTGAAAGTTTTAATAATTAAGAAGAGAGTGTTGTTGCACTCTCTTCTTTTGGCGTAATAAATAAATGATAGGGTGTTTTTAATTGTCATTTTTAGAACAGTTTCCAATAGTATTTGATGCGTTAAATACTGGATTTCTGCAAACATTAAAATTATTTATAATCACACTTGTTGGTGCATTACCATTAGGACTTATAGTTTCTTTTGGCTCAATGTCAAAATTTAAGCCTTTGAGTGGTCTTGTTAAAACTATTGTCTGGGTAATCAGAGGTACGCCTTTGATGCTTCAACTTTTAGTTATATACTATTTACCGGGGCTTGTTTTTCATAATAACATTTGGGGTAGTGGCGAAGATGGTCGCTTTATTGCGTCAATAACTGCTTTTATTATTAACTATGCTTGTTATTTTTCTGAGATTTTCCGCGGTGGTATTCAAGCAGTTCCTTACGGACAACAAGAGGCAGGCCAAGTACTTGGTTTAACAAAGTCACAAATATTCTTTAAAATTACACTTTTACAAATGGTAAAAAATGTATTGCCACCAATGTCGAATGAAATTATCACTCTTGTAAAAGACACATCACTTGCAAGAATTATTGCTTTGCAAGAGATTATCTGGGCAGGACAAGCGTTTATGAAAGGCTCACAAGGTATTGCGGGTGAAATTTGGCCATTGTTCTTTACGGGTATTTATTACTTGTTATTTAGTGGAATTTTGACAGTTGTTTTAGGAAAAATTGAGAAAAAACTCAGTTATTTTAGAACTTAAGGAGGTACTATATGTCTTGGCTTGAAGTTAAAAATATTTATAAAAGCTTTGGAAAAACAGAAGTCCTTAAGGGTATTGATTTTTCTCTTGAAAAAGGTGAGGTTTTAGCACTTATTGGTTCTTCTGGTAGTGGTAAAACAACATTATTAAGATGCCTAAATTTTCTTGAAACTCCGGATAAAGGTACTATAAGTGTTAAAAATGAAGTTCTTTTTGATGGAAGTCTTAATGCGAAACTTAATGACGAACAAATACGTCAAAATCGACTTCATTTTGGTCTTGTTTTTCAAAATTTTAATTTGTTTCCTCAATACACGGTGCTTAAGAATATTACATTAGCTCCGACTTTATTAAAAAAGGGGACAGACGAAGAAATTAACAGCAAAGCCCTAGAATTGATTAAAAGTGTTGGTTTGGAGGAAAAAGTAAATTCTTATCCTTGTGAACTTTCCGGTGGCCAGCAACAGCGTGTGGCTATTGCTCGTGCCTTGGCTCTTTCTCCTGATGTGCTTTGTTTTGATGAGCCAACAAGTGCTCTTGACCCTGAACTTACTGGCGAAGTTCTTCGAGTTATCAAAGAACTAAAAAATGGCGAGAATACAATGGTTATTGTTACTCATGAAATGAATTTCGCAAAGAATGTTTCTGATAAAGTTATTTTTATGGCAGATGGTATAATTGAAGAAATGGGCACACCAACTGATTTGTTTGAGAATCCGCAAAGTCCTCGACTTAAGGAGTTCTTAAGTTCATCACTAAAAGATTAAGTTAATCCTCCCAATCGGGAGGATTTTTCTTGTATTATAGTCTTTTTTATGATATTATATTTTTGGTGATTTAAATGAAAAAAATAACTTCAGTGTTTTTAACTGTTTTAATACTGACTTCAACATTACTTGCAATTCCTGTATTTGCAAAAGATAAGGTCGAATTAAAATTGACTGATGCAACTGTATATGCAGGTGACGAGTTTGAAATAAAACTTTTTATAAGTGATAACTCACAACTCAGTGGTGCTGTAATCGACCTTTCTTATGATAATTCATTATTGGAGTTTTTATCTGCTGAAAAAGGTGCAATTATTGATAAAAGTGCTACTGTTAGTATAAAAAACTTTAATAACAAATCATATGTTCGTTTTACATATATGTCACCAACTTCGGCTGTTACATCAGATGGAATTTTGTTGAGCGTGAAATTTAAAGCTCTTGAAACTGTTCAAGGTGAGACAAATGTAAAACTTTCAATACCAAATGCAGGAGATTTTGTAAACTCTGACCTTGATAAGCTTTCATATAGTGTAAAAAATTCTACTGTAAGGATTATTAATACAAGTTTTGAAACTGTTGACCCCACAAATGAAAATTTATCAACAGAAACTAATATGAGTATGTCTGAAACAAATGTAAGCACAACAGAAACTACCACTATGCTTAATCAAAACACTAATGAGAATAATGATAATGAAAATTTAAAGTTAGTAATAGGACTTTTCGCTGCAGGTGGTATCATAATCATTGGTGTAGTTATATATTTAATTGTAAGTAAGAAGAAAAAGAGGTAACTTTGTATGAAAAATATTATTATTGAAGAATGCCCATATTGTGGCTCAAAAGATTTAACAAAAGGTTATCAGATTAGCGACGGTGCTGTTTATCGTGATAAAATAAAATCAATTGGTACTGTGCTTGAACATACAATTTGCAGAGAGTGTTCAAGTGTTGTTTACAGTAGAGTTGAAAAAACAGAAGTTTTAAAATAAGTAATATTTGATTTTCTTCTGCATATGCTTTAACGGTGATAATAATGCAGAAAAAATACATAACAAATGAGGAAAAAATTGAAATAATCAAAATGATGATTTCAAAAGGTTATTTAACTGAAAATCAAGTAAAAACATTAAAAAAGCGTAACAATCTTTAAGATTGCTACGCTTGATTTTTATTCTATTGGCTCAAAATCTTCAGCACCGTGTTTGCAAAGTGGACATATAAAATCTTTCGGCAATTCTTCACCCTCATAAACATAACCGCAAATTTTACATACGTAACCTTTTTTCTTTTTTGCTTCCGGTTTTGGTTTGATATGGTCAAAATAGTATTGATATGTTGCTGAAGGCTCATCTGATAATGTTTCAGCCTCAGTAACGTCAGCGATAAACAAAAGGTGAGTCCCACAATCTACAATATCAGTAACTGTGCAAGAAATATATGCATTTGTACCTTCACAAATGAAGAAAGTTCCGTTTTCAGTTCTGTAATGGTCATTGTGTCCTGTGAATTTATCAGTGTCACGACCGCTTGCAAAACCAAATCTTTTAATTAAATCAAAAGTAGCTTCAGTTGAAAGTACAGAAATTGTAAATTGTTTTGTTCTTTCAATCATTTCACATGTGTAATTACTTTTGTTTACCGCTATTGTAAGTTTTTTTGGATTATCAGTAATCTGGCAAGCCGTATTTATAATACATGCATTATCTTTTCCGCTTTCGTGTGCACTTAAAATATACAAACCATAACTTAATTTGAACATTGTTTCATTTCGTATCATTAGACCAACTCCCGATATTATTTTACTATATTATACCACAAAAAATTGTATATGTATATGTTATTTATTTAACATTCTTCTTTTTCCGATATACATTGACAAAATACTTGAAATATGGTATCTTTTAACGGATAAAATGTATGTTTTGCAGATTTCTAAACGCAAAATATGCACAAAGGAGATGTAAAAATGAAACGCAAATTCACTACTAAATCATTAGCAGTAATTGCAATTGCTCTTGTTCTTCTTTTGACAATGACTGTGGTTGCTTTTGCTGAGGGTGATGCAGATGCGGAGTATACAAGTAGATTCCATTCAACAATCTTTTCATTACTTCCACCTGTAATTGCTATTGCATTGGCACTTATCACTAAAGAAGTTTATTCTTCACTCTTTATTGGTATTGTTGTTGGTGGTTTACTCTATGCTGAGGGTAACTTTGTCGGCACAATTACACACGTATTTAGTGATGGCTTTGTCGCTAATGTGGCTGATTCATACAATATGGGTATTATTATATTCCTTATTGTACTTGGTGCGATGGTTTCAATGATGAACAAAGCAGGCGGTTCTGCTGCGTTCGGTCGTTGGGCAAAGAAACACATTAAATCAAGAGTTGGTGCACAACTTGCAACAGTACTCTTTGGTTGTATGATTTTTATTGATGACTATTTCAACTGTCTTACGGTAGGTTCTGTTATGAGACCTGTTACAGATAGTCATAAGGTTTCTCGTGCAAAACTTGCATATCTTATAGACGCAACTGCAGCACCTGTTTGTATTATTGCTCCTATTTCTTCTTGGGCAGCAGCAGTTGCAGGTTTCGTTGCAGAGGAAGAAGTTAGTGGTTTCCAGCTTTTCCTCAGTGCAATTCCATATAACTTCTATGCACTTCTTACAATTGTAATGATGGTTGCAATTACTCTTATGAAGTTTGACTTTGGTAAGATGAAAGTTCATGAAGCAAATGCTTTGAACGGTGACCTTTTCACAAGCGATTCAGAAACATTTGCGGATTCAACTGATGATAGTAATGCTAATCCAAAAGGTAAGGTTATTGACCTTATTCTTCCGGTAGTTCTTCTTATTATTGCTTGCGTAATCGGTTTGATTTATTCAGGTGGTTTCTTTGATGCAACAAGTAGTGCTTATCACAATGTAATCGAAGCATTCTCAGGTGCTGATGCATCAGTAGGTCTTCTTTACGGTTCATTCTGCACACTTATTCTTACAGTTGCTTACTTTATGATTCGTCGTGTAATTTCTTTCAAGGATTGTATGGCTTCAATTCCTGAAGGTTTCAAGGCAATGGTTCCTGCTATTATGATTCTTGCTTGTGCTTGGACTCTTAAAGCAATGACAGATAGTCTTGGTGCTAAAGAATTTATTGCTGGTATTGTTGAATCAACAGCAGGTACATTTGCAAACTTCCTTCCTGCAGTTATTTTCCTTATTGCAGTTGGACTTTCATTTGCTACTGGTACATCATGGGGTACATTTGGTATCCTCATCCCACTTGTTCTCAGTGTGTTCCCATATGAAAGTGGTCCTATTTCAGTTATCTCAATTTCAGCTTGTATGGCTGGTGCAGTTTGCGGTGACCACTGTTCACCAATTTCTGACACAACTATTATGGCGAGTGCAGGTAGCCAAAGTAACCACCTTAACCACGTTTCAACTCAGTTACCTTATGCATTGACGGTTGCTGCAGTATCTTTTGTTACTTATGTAATCGCTGGTTTTGTTCAGTCAGTAATTGCACTTCCAATCGGTATTGCACTTATGCTCGGTACACTCTTTATTATTAAAGCAGTTTCAAAGAAAAAAGCATAAATTAAATTAAAATTATAGTTAAAACACCTTATCTATGAAAGATAAGGTGTTTTTTAATACATAAATCGTTTTAATTAGCTTTATTTATGTATTTTAATTATTTAGTGAGAAATTACACTAATATAAATTAAAACGTTTTTAAAGCAAAATTTAAGGACTATCATTAAGATAGTCCTTGTTTGGTTATTCTTTTACGCTTTTAAGTACATCAATATACGCTTTAATTGCTTTTACACAACCTTCAAAGCCTAAATCTGCACTGTTAAGACATAAGTCGTAGTTGCGTGCATTGTCCCATTCACGACAAGTGTAATAACGATAGTATTCACTGCGATGACGGTCAATCTTGCGGATTTTTTTGTCTGCTTCTTTTTCGCTCATGGCAAACATATCTTTAACAGTTTCAACGCAAGCCTGATGTGGTGCCCATATAAAAACTTTAATTACATTGTCAAAATCCTTTAATATGTAGTCAGCACAACGTCCAACAATGATACAAGATTCTTTTTCAGCAAGTTTTTTAATTATCTTTGCCTGATAATTAAATAGATTTTCTTTTGAAGTGAATTTGCTGTCTTCAGGTGGAATAATTCCGCCATCATATTTATGCGTAGAAGGGTCGAATAAACCTTTGTTTACGTCTTCGTCATTCTTTTGGAATAAACCTAAGTTAATACCGCTATCATCAGATGCCATATAAAGAATTTCGCGGTCATAAAAGGGGATGGAAAGTTCTTTTGAAAGCATCTTTCCTACTGTTTTACCGCCACTTCCGTAGCCACGTGCAATGGTAATAATAATTTTTTTATCCATAATAGAACCGCCTTCCTAAAATTATTCACTAAGATAAGCTTTTTTGACTGATTCGTCGTTCATAAGGTCTTTTGCATCGCCTGAAAGAACAATGTTACCTGTTTCAAGAACATAAGCTCTATCTGCAATTGAAAGAGCCTTTTTAGCATTTTGTTCAACAAGAAGAACTGTTGTGCCATTTTCGTTAATTGCTTTAATAATATCAAAAATTTCAGAAACAAGAAGAGGGGAAAGACCCATTGAAGGTTCATCCATTAAGATAAAGTCAGGCTTTGACATAAGTGCTCTGCCCATTGCGAGCATCTGCTGTTCACCACCTGAAAGTGTACCGGCAATCTGATTCTTACGTTCTTCAAGACGTGGAAAACGCTCATAAACATATTTTAACGTATTGTTAATCTCATCTTTATCTTTTCGAGTGAATGCACCCAATTTAATGTTATCAAGTACAGAGAGCTGCTGGAAAATTCTTCTGCCTTCGGGAACATGTGCCATACCCATTGTAACAATTTTGTGGGCAGGGGTTTTTGTAATATCTTTTCCATTAAAAATGATATTACCTGATTTTGGCTTTAAAAGACCTGTTACAGTGTGGAGGATTGTTGTTTTACCTGCACCGTTTGCACCGATAAGAGCAACAATTTCACCTTTATTTACTTCAAAAGAAACACCTTTTAAAGCTTTAATCATTCCATAATATACTTCAATATTATCGACTTTTAAAAGTGGTGCCATATTAATTAATTCCTCCTTAATCACCTAAATAAGCCTTAATAACTTCGGGGTCATTAAGTACATCGCTTGTTTTACCTTGTGCAAGTTCCTGACCAAAGTTAAGAACTGTCACCTGTTCACAGATACCGCTGACAAGTTTCATATCGTGTTCAATAAGAAGGATTGTCATATCAAAATTATCACGTACAAAACGGATTGTATCCATAAGTTCCTGAGTTTCACTTGGGTTCATACCCGCAGCAGGCTCGTCAAGGAGCAAAAGTTTTGGATTAGTAGCAAGTGCACGTGCAATTTCAAGTTTTCTCTGTTTACCGTAGGGGAGGTTATCAGCTAATGTTGATGCTTCGTTTTCAAGTCCAAAAACCTTTAAGAGTTCCATAGCTTTTTCATTCATTTTCTTTTCAGCTGAGAAAAAGCGAGGAAGTCTAAATACACTTTCAACAGTAGAATATTTCATCTGATTGTGAAGACCAACTTTAACATTATCAAGTACGCTGAGTTCTTTAAAAAGACGGATATTCTGGAATGTTCTTGCAATACCGCAACGATTAATATCAATTGTTTTCTTGCCTGTAATATTTTCACCGTCAAGAATTATTGCACCTGATGTTGGTTTATAAACACCTGTTAAAAGGTTGAAAACTGTTGTTTTACCTGCACCGTTAGGACCAATGAGTCCGTAAAGCATTCCTTTTTCAATTTTAACGTTAAATTCATCAACAGCACGAAGACCACCGAAAGAAATCGAAAGGTTTTTAACTTCAAGTAATGCCATTATTTAACCTCTCCTTTCTTTTCTTTGATTACAAGTCCTTTAACTTTATTAATGTAAGCGACAAGTTTACCTTTAATTGTTTCATTGGATGTAAAAATCATCATAACAATAAGAATTACTGCGTAGAACAACATTCTGTAATTGCCAATTGTTTCTCTGAGAAGTTCAGGAATAAGTGTAAGTACAACTGCGGCAATAACGCTACCACGAATTGAACCGATACCGCCAAGAACGACAAATACAAGAATAAGAATTGACATATTATAATCGAATTTAGATGCTTGAAGTGTTGAGAAATTGTGTGAATAAATTACACCTGCAACACCTGCGATGAATGCTGTTAAAGCAAAGGTAATTAATTTGTATTTTGTAATATTGATACCTACTGATTCAGCTGCAATTCTGTTGTCACGAATTGACATAACTGCACGACCGGTACGTGAATATACAAAGTTATAAGCAACAACTACTGTTATGAATAAGATAATATATGCAATAATAAAGTTTGAATCCTTTGGTGTTCCGTTAATACCTAAAGCACCATTTATAAACATTTCACCGTCAGCAGCCATATTCATATCGCTGACGCTTTTAAGTGATATATGAAAACCATTGGCATCTCTACCAAGGTAAATTGATGCACAAATATTTTTAATAATTTCACCGAAAGCGAGTGTAACAATAGCAAGGTAGTCACCACGAAGACGAAGTACAGGAATTCCTATAAGAATACCGAAAAACGCAGCACAAAGTCCACCAAGAAGAAGTGCAATCGGGAATCTTACGATTGCTTCTGGAATTGCAGTTTCCATAAGATTTGAGAAAAGTGCACCTGAATAAGCACCTATACACATAAATCCTGCCTGACCAAGACTAAGTTCACCAAGAATACCAACTGTAAGGTTAAGTGAAACAGCGAGAATAGCATAAACGCAAAGCGGAACAAGAAGGTCTTGCATCATATATGACATTCCGCCTGTTGCAAGCATAATTTCAACAATTACAAAGACTGCAATTAACATTATATATGTGATTAAACTCTTTTTTGTGTTGGGTTTAATCGACTTAGAATTCTTTTTCATAAGTAATATCTCCCTTCACAAATTAAACTTTTTCGCTTATTTTCTTACCAAGGATACCCGTTGGCTTGACCATAAGAATGATAATAAGAACGCCGAATACTATTGCATCTGCAAGTTGAGATGAAATGTAAGCTCTGCCAAGAATTTCAATAACACCAATAAGAATGCCACCAATCATAGCACCCGGAATTGAGCCGATGCCACCGAATACTGCAGCTGTAAATGCCTTAATACCAGGCATAGCACCTGTAGTGTTTGAAAGAATCGGGTATGCTGAACAGTAAAGTGCACCTGCAACCGCTGCAAGAGCAGAGCCTATCGCAAATGTAAGTGATATCGTTTTGTTTACATTGATACCCATAAGTTGAGCTGCACCCTTGTCTTCTGATACAGCAAGCATTGCCTTACCACTTTTAGTTTTCTTAATAAAGAGTGAAAGACCTATAACTATGAGTAATGAAACAACAATTGCGGTAGATGTTTCACCTGAAATTACAACTTGTCCGTTAAATAATTTGATTGCAGGAATACTAACAACTGATGTAAAGTTTACAGGGTTTGCACCAAAAATTACAAGTGCAATATTCTGCAAGAAATAACTTACACCGATTGCGGTAATAAGAACAGCAAGTGATGTTGATTGACGAAGTGGCTTGTAAGCAATTTTTTCAATAGTAATGCCAAGCACTGTGCAAGCTACCATTGCAATAGCAACAGCTAAAAGGGGATGGAGTCCTGCTTTTGAAGCTGCAATATATACTACATATGCTCCAATCATAATAACGTCACCGTGTGCAAAGTTAAGCATTTTTGCAATGCCGTAAACCATAGTATAGCCAAGAGCAATAACCGCATATATGCTACCAAGACTGATACCGTTAATCAGGTTACTTAAAAAACCCATTATGTAACATTCCTTCCGTGTCTATGTGGTATATTACACCACAATAATAAAATCATCATATTATAACACAGCTTAAGACAAAAATGCAATATAAAAAACAACAAAAAATACCGACAGTAAATTATTACTGTCGGTATATATGCTATAATGTTACTGATTAAAGAGCAACGTAAGCGCCGTCTTTAATTACAACTGCCATTGGTTTCTTAGAAACTGCACCTGATGCATCCCAAGTAAGAGCTGCACCTGCACCTGTGATTCCGTTGTATGAGAAATCATCAGCAGCAATAGCAACCTTGAGAATGTCACAGATTTCAGAAGCTGACATATCAGCAGTTACGTTGTTAGCCTTAAGAAGTTCTGCAATGATGTAAACGCCGTCATAAGCGTCAGCAGCGAACTGGTTAGGAATTTCATTGTTGTAAGCTGCTTTGTAAGCAGAAACGAATTTCTGTGTTGCAACATCATCAGCATCAGCAGCGAATGGAGTAAGAAGCATTACGCCTTCAGCGAGTTTTGTGTCAAAACCTGGAATTCCAAGAAGACCGTCAAGACCGTCGCAACCAAAGAATTTAGGTGCGTAGCTTGCTGATTCAGCAGCCTTAAGGATAAGAGATGCTTCTGTGTAATAGATTGGAAGGAATACAAGTTCAGCACCTGCTGTCTTGCAAGCTTGAATTTGAGCTGAGAAGTCTTTGTTGCTATCTTTTGTGAAAGACTGTTCAGCAACAAGTGTAATACCTCTGCTAGCTGCTTCTGCCTTAAATTTGTTGTAGATACCTGTTGAATAAGCATCTGATGAGTCATAGATTACAGCTACTTTTGATGCAACTTTGTTTTCAGCGATGTACTGAGCTGAACCAGCACCTTGGTTTGAGTCTGTAAAGCAAATCTGGAAGCAGTTGTCGTTAGCAATAACTGCGTCAGCTGATGCAGAAGGAGTAAGCTGGAACATATTATCAGCCTTTGTCTTTTCAATAACTGCAAGGCATGAACCTGAAGTTACTGTACCAAGGAAAATCTGCATACCCTGGTCTTTAAGTGAGTTGTAAGCACTAACTGCCTTGTCACCTGGGTCAGCTTCGTCGTCAGCTGTAACAAGCTTAAGGTTTGTGCCATTGATACCGCCAGCAGCGTTAATTTCTTCAACAGCAAGTTTAGCAGCATTAACAACTGCGTTACCGTACTGAGCAGCACCGCCTGTAAGAGGACCGCTAACACCGATTACGATTTCTTTAGCACCGTTGTCTTTGTTTCCGCCGCAAGCTGCGAAGCATGTTACGATAAGAGCAACAGCCATAACTACGGCAAGAACTTTTTTGAAGTTTTTCATAGGAATTTTCCTCCTTAAAATTTTGCAAGATTTAGGTCAATCTTGCTTTATATTTATAAAAATATTGTAAATAATAATACACTAAAAAATGTTACAAGTCAACATTTTTTAGATATTTATTAACAAATTATGTATATTTTTTCAATACTTAAACTCATATTTGTAGTTGTTTTTAAATGTAAACTGTGCTTCATATTCATTTTGATTATTATTTTCAGCAAAAGTACAATTGCTTATACCATCGATAGTATATTCCATTTCAATCAATCTACCACTGTTATTCACAATGATTGTAACATCAGTTTCTAAATATGAAGTGTCAAAATCTTTAACATCTTTACTATTGTCAAACTCAAAAGTGTTTACAAATGAGCCGATGTTACTTGATTGTTTATCTGATTTTACAAGTTCCCGCTCTAAAACAAGTGTGATAATATAGCCACCACTACCTTTAATGCAAGTATATTCAGTGACTGAATCCGGTTTTAAAGAAGAGTCCTTATTTGATGGTGGAATAAATGAGTTTAAAGATTGGTTTTCATTAGTACCGTTTGAGAATTCAAAAGACTTTTTACCTGTACCATTAGATTGATTAATTACTTGATTTAACTGTGCTTTTGTCATATTTTCAGCGTCCGCAATGGCAGAATCAGTTTCAAATGCAGTCAATTGTATGTTTCTTGTTTGAGTTAAAGTAACATTAACATTACCTTTGAAAGCTTTTGTTTTGTTAACTGCATTTACTGCGATTTTTATTGCTTCATCTTTTGTAATTTTGTTGTCGTCGAGAATTGTGGTTGATTCAAGGTTTTCGTCATCCGTAATATCTTCAATACCGCCAAAAATTAAATCAAGAGTAAAACTCGTTCCCGCTTTGAACTCACGTTTTCTTACATTAATTTCATTGTCAAAAGGTGCATAAATATTTTCAGTAGAAATCTTATTGTAAATAGTTTTTTGTATTGTATTGACTGCTGTCAATGTATCAGCTATGTATAAAATTTCTGTTAACGCATTGTTTAATGAGTTAATCGCTGTTGCAACAGTTGTGGAATCGTTTGCATTAAATCCATCATTAAGCTCGTTGAGAGCATTTACAATTTCATTATGAGCATTTTTGAAATCAGACACGAGATATTGTTGTGGGTCAAAATGATTATAATTTATATTTTTAATATCATCAAAAAGTAATTTTAATTTTGAATTGTCGTTTTTATTATCATATTCATATAACGCTACGCTTAAGTCATCAAGATAACCTGAATTGTTGACTTTCTTCATAAGCATATATATGTCACAATAACGTGTATAATCAATCATTTCAGAATAGTATCGAAGATTGATAACCTCAGCATAATTTTCGTCACTTTTATCTATTGAAAATTCACTGATTATATTCCAAAGTTTCTGACAATTTTCTGCAAATACAGTATCTATTATAGATAAATCAAATATATTAGTTTCATCAATTTTAGCTTTATTCTTAATTTCAACAAATTTATTAACTACAGCATTGCAAACATCATTGTTTATTGCTGTTTTTTCTTCTGTATCAAGTTCTTTTACATATTGAAGGCAATTATTTAATTCATTTTCTGTAATATACTGATTGATTTGCTCAAGAGTTTTTTCTTTTCCGCCAAAACTACAAGATGAAAGTAGAATTGACAGAATGAGCAGGGGAGTTATAATTTTAAAAAAGTACTTCATTTAATCACCGAAAAAATTCAAGATATTATGTAATAAATTTACCATAAAGATAGAAAAGTGTCAATTAAAAAACGGTATGACCGAAATCATACCGTAAATAAGTTGTTTATTTTTTCTGTGGTCCGTTATAACCGTTTTCTTTCTGGAATTTAGCAATCTTATCAATAACACTAAGAACTACGTCAAAGCCCTGTCCAACAGTTTCCATTTCAAAACGTTCAGCTTTATCATGGAATGTGTGGTAATACCAAGTAAGCATTGGGTTCTGTGCTGCAAATGTCACTGATTTAATTCCTGCTCTTGTCATTGGTGTACTGTCGCAACCGCCAACAGGATTGTGAATACAACCGTTAGTTTTGCTTTCAATACCCATTTCGTTAAATGTATCTTTGAACATCTTTTCAAGGTCAGTATCAAAACGGCAACCCTGCCAGTCGTCTTTAATAACAACCTCAAAATACTCTTTGTCTGCAACAGAGTCAATGTTGATATTCCAAGCATTTTTTGTTAAGTCGTCATTTCTGTGCTTATGAACGAATGCCATTGAACCACGAAGACCTGCTTCTTCTGCACCGCAGTTGCAGTCAACAATACGACAATTTTTAGGCATCTTTTCAGGATTTTCTTTGAAGTACTTAATTACTGCATAGCTGAGAGCACAACCTGTAGCGTTATCCATAGCACCTTTTGATGCAGTTTCTTCATCGCCATCGTTCCACATAGTTACAAAAGCACTACCAATTGCTGTAATTGCAGGTATAAAGTGCATAACATTAAGAAAAGTTTCAGTTGACTTTAAACTAGCAATTTCCATAGCCCATTCAGCTCCAACCATAAGACCTGAATAAACAGCAGCCATAAAAACTGAAACACCAACCATAAAGAATACGCAAACAGCACCAAAACCAACTTTGCCATAGGTTGTTATAAGACCATAAATTGGTTTTTCCGGATACTTAGATGCATTTTCTGAATGTTTCCAGTTCCAACTTGTATCTGTATGGCCTGAAAGAATGATTGTATAATCATATTTGCCGTCTTCTGGGACTAATTCACCGTAAACGTTCTGTGAAATTTTTTGCTTGAAGAACATATCAAACCAAGGTTTGTAAAGAAAACAACTGCAAACGAGCCATATAACCATAGCAACACCAATAAATGCCATAAGGAACCATACACTTGGATTGCTGATAGCAAAATATGTAAGAACGCTTAAAATAACACCTACCCATCCTGCATAGGGAAGTCCACCTATACTTGAACGTGGTGAAACTGCAAATTCTTCTTTTTTTGCTTTTATGCCGATTTCTTCAAGTTTTGAACCCATAAAATCTGCATATTTTCTTTCACCGTTTGAACCGGGAAGGCGAGAGCCAAAACTTTCAGCGTCCTTGACTAAATCATAGGCAAGTTCAGCATATTTTCTATTTTCCTCTTTCATCGTAAAACCTCCAATGTGCGAATATACATTATATGTTACATTATTTTACAATTAAAATCAAGAGAAAAATGAATTTTATTCAAGTGCGTCAAAATCAACTAATTCGTCTTCAATTATATAATGTTCTTCGAATTCGGGTGAATTATATAATTGACGCTTGTTAATTTTATCTAAATCATTTGAAAAATATATTGTACCGTTCAAATACTCTCTTGCCATATCGTTAATAGATTTTTCATCAGCAGATATTGGGAATTGTTGCCAAAGCAGAACGCCATCTGTCCACATATAATGTGCTATTGTTGGGTTTGAAATTCTTGCTGAATGTGCAATATAAACACGTTTATTTGTGTTAGAATTTTTAAAATTAAATTCGAATCCGGATGTATAGAAATTTTCTATGCTGCTTTTTGGAGAATATTCGGAAAGAGGTTTGTAAGATATAGTTTTTCCATTTTCTTCTGCCAGTGCAAGATATAATTTGCCGTAATCACCTAAACCGTTTCCATCATATAAAGGTGTAAAATCTCTGTCATAGAAATTGAAATATACTCCGCTTCTGTATTTAATAACGGAATTATTAGGAATATCAACACGTATCAGTATTCTCATTTCTGCATCATCATAATAGAAATTAAAAATCTGACTATTTGCAATTGGTTTTTCATTATAAAAAACATCTTTTTCTTTATGCTCATATGCTTTTTCTATTTGTAGATATGTTGCATCACTGTATTTTAGTATTTCACTGTCTGGTAAATCTTTTAAATATTCTTTAGGAAAACCAAGTTTCAGCATATGTTCTTTTGCGTAGTTTATTTCTTCTTGTGATGTGTTTGTATCAGCAGAGTTGTAAACCTCGCAGTCGGGTTTAGCGATTGCAGATGCAAACATTGTAACCATTGGTGTAACTGCTAAAACAACAATTAACACCCAATAAATAGCCTTTTCTGCTTTGTTTAAAGATTGTTTTAATTCAAATTCAGGTTCTTGATGAGAAAGAACATTTTTTGCTCTGCCTAATTGACACAATGCTACGATAAGAAGAATAGGTGAAATTGTTGCAATTAGCGAAAATTCAAGTAAATAAGCAAAGATAATTGAAAAGAAGAATAACGCCATCATAGTAAAGCCTAAGTATAATTTAGGCTTTTTATCTTTTTCGGTTATGATGGTTTCGCATAAGTTTTTAATTCCCGAAAAAATCCACCAATATGTCAGTGTAGCCAAAAGGCTTGAAATGACAGCCCAAATAAATTTTAATTCACTTGCATCAACCATGTATAAGGAAATACCACGAAGAATTATTCCTATAAAATTAATGGTAAGATTTAAAAATAAGGCACGATTAATTTTTTTATCTGTTTTTCTAAGTTTAAAAAGACCGAATATAAGTAGCATTTCACCTATGAAACCTGTAATTTCACCTAACCCTGTAAAAAGATTGATTTTAAAATGATTAAGCAAAATTCCCCAGATTATAAAATTCAATGATAAACGCATATATACGTTTGGTATGACAGAATATATTTTACCAAAATCATCAGCAATCTTTTCTTTGTCGCCCATTTTTTCAATTGCCTTTTGTTGTGCTGATAAGTCATCATAACCTAAAGCAACATTTCTGTCATATTCTTCAAAAAGGTGAGAGTACAATTCCTCTCGCACTTCATTTCTTTTTTTAACAGACATAATATTTTTGCATACGAACTTAACATATTCTTCAAATATAACAAATTCATTACATTCATTCATAATATAACCTCCATCAGAGATTTAAATTGTCATATTGTGGAAAGTTCGCTGTTTAGAACTTTGCTAACAGCGGTACTATACACTTCCCATTCTTTTTTCTGTGATGCAAGTTCTTTTGTTCCTTTTTCAGTTATTTTATAGTACTTTCTCTTTCTGCCGTTTTCTTCACTTTCAACCCAACGCGATGAAAGATAATCTTCTTTTTCAAGGGCGTGAAGAATAGGGTAGAGTGTACCCTCATTCATTTGGAATACGTTTTCAGACATCATTTCAACAGTTTTGATAATTTGATAACCGTACATTTCACTTCTTGAAATTACGCTGAGTACCAACATTCCTGTACTGCCTTTCGCAAGTTCTTTACTGATTTTCATAATAATAACTCCTTTCAGCTGTTACATAGATATTCGAGGTATAGTGCTTATTATAAAAGGTACCCTTTAAAAATATTTACTTCCAAAGGATACCTTGATTATCTATGTATAATATAACATACTAATATTTTTTTGTCAATAGGGGAGTTTATTCGAAAGAAAGGCTTACTGATAACGGGAAGTGGTCGCTTGTATAAACATCGTCATAGGTTTCAGTAATTACCTTGTATGAATTTACTTTGAAGCCTGTTTTTGATATCATTACATAATCAATGCAGTTGCTATCAAGTTCAGTTCCCCAATTCTGATAAGTACAACTTGTCATCGTATTTTCAGTTTGATATTTTGCATCTAAAAAATTAGCAGTAGCATTCTTGTATGTTTCCGAATCTTCTTCTGCATTAAGGTCACCCATCAAAACGGCAGGCAATGAGCCGAACTCAGCAATTTTATCAAGAACTACCTGAATTCCGTTAATTCGTGCTGTATCGCTTATATGGTCAAGATGCGTATTAAATACAACAAATTCTTTTTCTGTTGCTTTGTCTTTTAAAATTGCATAACTGCAAATTCTGTAACACGCTGAGTCCCAGTCTTTACTCATAACTTCAGGTGTTTCTGAAAGCCAGAACGAACCTTTATCGATAAGAGTGTATAAATCGGTACGGAAAAACACAGGACAACCTTCAGAGTTGAACGCATCATCACGATATGTAATAATTGAGTCGTAACCCTTCATTGTGTCGCAAAGATAACTATACTGCCATTTTGTAGCTTCTTGAAAACCAATAATTCCGGGTTGTTCTTTCTCGATTGATTTTATAATTAAATCTGCACGATAAAACCAACTTTTTTTACCATAATCTATAGGATTAAGACAACGAAGATTATAGCTCATAATGCGAACTTCGTTTTCACTTGTAATTTCATTTAATGTTATTTCAGTTTTGTTATTTTTATAATGTGGGTAATACCAGAACATAAGAACATTCCAAAAAATAGACAACGCTAAAATTACAGCAAGGGTTATTAATGCGATTTTTAATGGTTTTTTCATATTTTTCATATACACCTACTCCTTTTACTTGATTTTACCATAGAATTTTTAAAAAGGCAAAGGAAATATGCATAGTAAAAGTTGAAAAATAACTTGCAAAATAAAAACTATTATGTTATTATAATCAGCGTTGACAATATCGGGGTGTGGCGCAGCTGGGAGCGCGCTTGACTGGGGGTCAAGAGGCCGCAGGTTCAAGTCCTGTCACTCCGACCAAAAATCTAAGGGATACCACTTGGTATCCCTTAATTTTTATCCCAACATAACATCCAACAGCATCATAACGGCGAATCCAAGAACTATACCCATTGTTGCAAAATATGGCTGTGCCTTTTGATTTCTTTGGCATTCAGGAATTAATTCATGTACAGCAACTAATATCATTGCTCCCGCTGCAAAAGAAAGTGCATAGGGTAATATGGTTTCTACATAAACAACCATCAATGCACCGATTATACCCGCTATTGGTTCTACCATACCGGATGCTTGACCTAATAAAAAACTCTTTTTTCTTGAGCAACCCTCTCTTCTTAACGGTACAGAAACCGCCGCACCCTCGGGAAAATTCTGTAAACCAATTCCTACGGCTACGGTAATTGCTCCCATTAAATTTTCTGTGGTATAACCGTCTTGTAAAGCACCGAACGCAACACCTACTGCCAATCCTTCAGGTATGTTGTGAAGTGTAATAGAAAGAATAAGCATAATAATACGGTGAAGACGTTCGTTTGGTTGATTTTGCGTATTGTCCGCTTTTTTTCTAGCAAAAGAAACTACTTTGTCTGATGCCCACATAAATAAAGCACCAAATAAAAAACCGATTGTTGCCACGAAATATGCAGGAAGATTTGATGTTGCTTCTGCACGCTCTATTGCAGGTTGCAGTAAAGACCAAAAGCTTGCCGCAATCATAACTCCTGAAGCGAATCCAAGCATAATATTTAACCCTTTTTGATTAGGGGATTTGAATAAGACTACAGTAGCCGCACCCAAAGCGGTCACAAACCAAGTTCCAAGCGTTGCTATAAGAGCCATAATGACAAAAGTATTCATATAGCACCTCCTGTATTTATTATATTTTCTAAATAACAAGAGGTTCATAATTTTTGCAATTTTCATTTTATCTTGACAACAGAACAAATGTTCGATATAATATTTTCATAAAATAACAAAGGGGATTTTTATGAAAAGAATTATTCTGCATTGTGATTTGAATAACTTTTATGCATCGGTAGAATGTGTTAAAAATCCCAATCTTTACGGCAAATGCGTAGCTGTATGCGGTAGTGAAGATGACCGCCACGGTATAGTGCTTGCAAAGTCACAACCTGCAAAAATATGTGGTGTAAAAACAGGGGATACAATTATTGAAGCAAGGCATAAATGTGGTAATCTTATAGTTGTACGACCTGATTTTGACACGTATTATGATTACTCCGAAAGAGTTAAAAGTATTTATTCAAGATATACCGATTTGATTGAGCCATTTGGAATGGATGAATGTTGGCTTGATGTTAGTGGTAGTAAAAAACTATTTGGTGATGGTTTTACTATTGCCGAAGAAATAAGAGAAAGTGTCCGTAAAGAAACGGGACTTACAATATCGGTGGGTGTATCATTTAACAAGGTTTTTGCAAAACTCGGCAGTGATATGAAAAAGCCTGATGCTACAACGATAATTTCACAAGAAAATTATAAAGAAAAAGTATGGTGTCTTAACGCCAATGAAATGATTTTTGTAGGCAGAAGAACTTTTGCAACCTTACAGAAGTACGGAATAAACACAATTGGTGAAATAGCTGAAACTCAACCTGATTTCTTAAGAAAAATACTTGGCAAAAACGGATTTGACTTGTGGATTTATGCGAACGGATTAGACGCTTCTCCTGTATCACATATTGACAGTAAACCTATTCCGCAAAGTGTAAGCAGGGGAATAACTTGCATGGAAAGTCTTGTATCTACAGAAGAGGTAGAAAGAGTTATCGCTGAATTATCCGCAAAAGTTGGTAAAAACTTACGGCAGGAACATTTGCTTGCTACGGGTGTGCAACTTGCGGTTAAGGACGATACGCTGAATATTCAACAGTATTCTTGTAATCTTGAATTTCCAACCCATAATGCAAAAGAAATATATGAAGAAGCGAGAAGTTTGTTAATCAGTAAGCATAATTGGAAACGCGATATTCGTGCCATAACAGTAAGAACATATAATCTTGTGTGGGAACAGAGTTTTCAACAACTGCATATTGATTATGACATAGATACTCACGAGAAAATCGGTGTTATAGACGATGCACTCAATTGTATTCGCAAAAAATTAGGTAAAGATACAATCTTTAACGGATGTCGTCTGCTTGGTACAAAAATGCCGGCAGGTAAATCTGAACATTCTTCTTTACCACCGGCAAGTTTTTAGTATTAATTTTATGCTAATTCAAGCCACAAAGTTTCAAGTTCTTCAAGCATTTCTTCTTTAACTTTTATTTCTTCAAGAATTTCAGAAAGTTTGGTATAATTACTTGAAACGTCAGGGTCATTACAAAGTTCTTTCAGTTCATCGATTTCAGTTTGTAGTGCTGTCATTTCTTTTTCGGTATTCATTAATTTTGCACGGCGTTTTCTATCTTCTGCCTTGTTTTTTCGTGACTCGTCATAATTTTTGGCTGAGTCACTTTTTTCTTTTGTGACCAAAACAGTTTCATTTTCAATAACGGAATGTTCTTTATAATAATCATAATTGCCATTATAAATTATAATTTCTTTTGATTTCATTTCAATAATTTTTGTGGGCACAGAGTTAAGTAAATATCTATCGTGAGAAACCATAATTATAGTGCCTTCATAAGACTTCAAAGCTTCGTCTAAAGCCTCTTTTGCCTTGTAGTCAAGGTGATTGGTAGGTTCGTCAAGTACGAGCACATTTGAGCGTTCAAAAGCAATTATGCAAAGTACAACTTTAGCACGATTTGCACCACTCATTTCGCGTATTCTTTTGAAAACATCTTCGTCTTCAATAAGAAAATGTGCAAGCATACTGCGAATTTCATATTCCGTTTTAGTAGGGAATTTACGGTGTACGGATTCAAGTACTGTCATATTCAAATCAAGAGAAGAAAGTTCTTGGTCAAAATATGAAATCTTAACATTACCACCCCACCGAACAACACCTTCATAAGCCATCTTTTTAAGTATTGCCTTTAAGAATGAAGATTTGCCGACGCCATTTTTCCCGACAAAAGCAACTTTTTCTCCACGAGAAACTTCAAGATTAAAATTCTCAAAGAGTATTCGCTTGTCAGTACCATTACCAACACAAATTTTGAGATTCTTACATTCGAGAATAGTTTTATGTGGCTCAATATCAAAGGGGAAAGATATATGCAAATCCTTGACTCTTGGATTAGGCTTTGCCATTAATTCCATTTTTTCAAGTGCTTTTACTCTTGAACCGACGCTGTTTGTACTACTTGATTTTGCAAGGTTTTTACGGACATAATCGCGTAATTGCTCAATTTCCTTTTGTTGTTTTTCATATTCTTTTGTAAGTGTTTTAATTCGTTCTGCTTTTTGTTTCAAAAATGAAGAATAACCGCCTTTATAACGTACTAATTCGCTATTTTCGATTTCACATATATCAGATGCAACCGCATTCAAGAAATATCTGTCGTGAGAAACAATAATAACTGCACCTTTATATGATGAAAGGTAATTTTCAAGCCAATTAAGCATAGAAAAATCAAGATGGTTTGTAGGTTCGTCAAGAATAAGTAAATCGGGATTTTCAACAAGAATTTTTGCAAGTGCAAAGCGAGTTTTTTCACCACCAGAAAGTACAGAAACACTACCGTCTAAATTGAAATCACCAAACCCCATACCATTCAATACGGTATTAATTCTGACTTCCGCGTTATAACCATCACAAGCGTCATAAATGTTAGTAAGACGTTCGTATTCAAGTGAAAGTTTATTGTATTCATTACCGCTTGAGATTGAAATTTTCTTTGATATTTCCTCAAGCTGTTTTCTTGTATCAAATGCCAATTTAAGTGCGTTTTGAATTTCTTCACGAAGTGTGTTAGAAGTGTTAAGTGCCTCATTCTGTCTTAAATAACCAATTCTTAAATTTGGCTTTGTAGACACAACGCCTTCATCATATTCTAAAGTACCTGAAATGATATTAAGCAGAGTTGTTTTGCCAACACCGTTAATTCCTAAAAGACCAATACGGTCTTTTTCATTAACAGTTAAATTAATATCTTTTAATATAGTTTTGTCAAGAAAACTCTTATTGATATTTTGTAAAGTTATAAGCATAATTTTTCCTTATTTTAACGCAAAATTTTTAATGTTTTTCTTCCACATTCCCGTAAAGTAGAATATGCAAGAAATTGCTGTTGCAAGCAACCAACCAATTGGCCAAGAGTACCAAATTCCTTGTTGAGCAAATATAGGTGCTAATACAAAAGACAGTATAACTCTTAATAATAAATCTGAGAAGGTAGAAATCATAAATATATTTACTGCACCACTACCGCGTAAAACACCATCAATTATCAATTTGATTGATATGAATAAATAGAACGGTGCAACAGTTTTTAAGAAAGCAATTCCTGCTTGAATTATAGCTGTATCAGTACTGCTTACAAAAATCTTCATCATAAGTTCAGGGAAGAAATTAAAAAGTAGAAACAGGGGAGTTGTTATTGCAAAAGACATAATATATGAATATTTTACGCCTTTTTTTATTCGGTCAATTTTACCTGCACCAACATTTTGTGCGGTATAACTTGACATACTGTTGCCGAGTGTCGTAAGCGTTGTAATTGTAAATGTATTAAGTTTGCCTGCGGCAGAAAAACCTGCAACTACAATATCGCCAAATGTATTTACAAGACCTTGAATAAATATGTTACCAACAGAAACAAAACTCTGTTGTAAAATGCTTGGAACGGCAACAAATAAAATCTTTTTGAGTATGTCAAATGAGAAAAACTTTGCCTTGCCACAATGTAATTTACGAATTCTTGTGAGTAAAGTTATGAATGAAAGAATTGATGCAATACCTTGTGCAATAAATGTTGCCCATGCAACACCTGAAACTCCTAATGACGTGTATTTTACAAGTATGTAGTCAAGAATAACATTAAATACCGAAGAAATAATAAGAAAGAACAGGGGAGTTTTGGAATCACCTAATGCAGTAAAAATTCCCGTGCAAATGTTGTATAAAAACAAGAAAACAAGCCCAGCAGTATAAACATTAAGATATGATGCAGAATCTTTAAATAGATTGTTAGGTGTGTTTAATGCAGTGAGTAATGGTGTAGAAAAAATTAAACCTAAAATTGTAAGTATAATACTTAATGAAAAAATGGAAACAAGAGAAGTGTTTATACAAGTTTTCATTTTTGAGTAATTTCGATTACCAAAAAACTGCGAAATTACAACGCTACAACCGATATTAGAGCCATTCGCAATTGCCATATAAATCATTGTGATTGTATATGAAATACCTACTGCCGCCAAAGCGTCTCCGCCTAAAAGTTTACCTGCAATTATACTGTCTGCAATGTTATATAACTGCTGAAACATAACGGAGATAAGCATTGGAATTGTAAACTTTATAAGTATTTTTGCAGGATTGCCTGTTGTCATATCTCTTACCATTTTATCACCACGCTTTCACCTTAAAAAAGGGACTGAATTTCAGTCCCTTAAATTTATAATGTTTCTAAAATACTTCTTGCAACGCTTATACCATTTGATGATGCCTGCATAAGTCCACGTGTAACTGATGCACCGTCACCAATGGCGTGAAGACCTTTAACACTTGTTTCGAAGTTTGTATCAACAACAACCTTGTTTGAATAGAACTTAACTTCAACACCGTAAAGAAGTGTTTCATCACTTGCAATACCTGGAGTTACCTTGTCAAGTGCCTCCAGCATTTCTGCAATATCGACCATAATTCTATGTGGGAATACAAGTGATAAATCGCCGGGAACAGCATCCTTAAGAGTTGGAATAAGATTATTTCTGCAAAGTCTTTCAGCAGTTGTTCTTCTACCACGCTTAAAATCACCATATGTCTGAACAAGGATTTTGCCGTCACAAAGCATATTGCTCAACTGTGCAATGTGCTTGCCATATTCAATAGGGGATTTAAATGGTTTTGTAAAGTTTTTTGATACAAGAAGTGCAAAGTTAGTGTTATTTGTCTTAAATTCTGCAGATTTATAAGCATGACCGTTTACAACTGCAAGACCATTATCATAGTATTCAGTTGCAACTTCACCTGAAGGGTTAGAGCAGAAAGTTCTAACCTTATCATCGAAAGTCTGTGAATAATATACGAGTTTTGCCTCATAAAGATTTTCGTTTAAGAATTTCATAACTTCGTCACGAACTTCAACACGAACACCAACGTCAACTGTACCGACTTCTGTTTCAATGTCGTGGTCTTTACAGATGTGACTAAGCCATTCTGCACCTTCACGACCTACTGCAGCAACAATTTTATTAGAAAAATATGTGTTTCCGCCTGCAACAACACCTTTAACCTTATTATCATCAATAATTATATCTTCAACCATTGTATTAAAGATTATATTACATCCGTTATCTTCAAGGTGACGCTGAAGTCTACCATAGATTTTATAACCCTCTTCTGTACCAAGATGACGAATAGGGCATTCAATCAATTTAAGATTAGCATTAATTGCTTTTCTGCGAATTTCTTCGATTTCGGCACGCTTGTCAACACCATAAACATTAGTGTCAGCACCAAAACTTAAATATACATCATCAGCTTCTTTTAATAATCCCATAGTTTCTTCATAACCAAGGATTTCAGGAAGATGACCGCCAACGTCAGGTGAGAGTGAAAGTTTACCGTCAGAAAATGCACCTGCACCTGCAAATCCTGTTGTTATTGAACACGGCTTGCAACCAACACACTTTTTAGTTGTTCTTTTAGGGCACATTCTTTTTTCAATTGAACGGCCTTTTTCAATCATAAGAATATTAATATCAGGCTTTTTAGCCAAAAGTTCATAAGCACAGAAAATACCTGAAGGACCTGCACCTATAATAATAACATCAAATTTATTGTTCATAATATTTTTCCTCTTATCTATCTTCTCTAAAGTATGATAATCCAAGAGAAGCAGGGGGTTGATTCTCTTTTTTGTTCATCATACTAGTAATGATTAAAACAACAATTGTAATTACATAAGGCAACATTTTTAAAATTTCACGTTCAGAAGGTGTAATGTTACCAAAAACGAATGCTGCAATATATAAAGCACCAAAAAGATATGAGCCAATAATTGAAATATTTGGTTTCCACAATGTGAAAATAACAAGTGCAATTGCAAGCCAACCAAATGCTTCAATTGTAAAGGCTGTTTCCCAACTACCTTTAACATAGTCCATAATGTAGAACACACCGCCAAAACCGGCAATACCACTGCCAATTAAAATTGCAATGTATTTGTATAATGTAACATTAACACCCATCGCATCAGCAGTTGCTGCACTTTCACCAATTGCACGAAGGTTAAGTCCAACTCGTGTGCGATTAAAAATGTATGTTGTAACCAAAGCTATAGCAATAGCTAAATAAACATAGAATCCGTGACCAAACAATACTTTAATAATACCATCATTGCCTTCGGCAAACGGTAAGCATTTTGCTATAATTTTACCTGCTGTTGAAAAACCGCTTCTATCAACATAAGAATGCATTAAAAATTGCGTTAATCCATTACCAAAAATTGTAATTGCAAGACCTGTGATATTTTGATTACAACGGAAAGTGATTGTCATTACAGCATATATTGCACCTGTAAGCATTGCAAAAAGAAATGAGCCAAGTAGTGATATTAATATAAGAACAAGCCAAGATGCGTTTTCAACCGAATCAAGATGTTGTATATACAAGCTGACAAAAAGACAACCGCCAACTGTACCTGTACACATTATGCCCGGTATACCAAGATTAAGATGGCCAGCTTTTTCGGTAATTGTTTCACCGATGCATCCAAAAAGAAGAACAGTGCCAATTGCAATTGCACTCATTAAGAATGTAATAATCATTTCTTAAGTTCCTCCTTACCTTTTTTTCTAAATACAAGTCTGTAGTTAATGAAAAATGAGCAAACAATTACAATAAAATAAATAATACCAACAACAATATTTGAAATGGCATCATTTGTGAACATAAAAGTTTTTCGAACATCCATCATACCTTTTGAAATAAATGTAATAAAAAATGTTGTTAAAATCATCATTAGTGGGTTAAAACCTGCAAGCCAAGTGGCCATAATGCCTGTAAAGCCCATATTGTTTGCTGATGCAGTACTTACCGTGTGGTTAATTGAACCGGCAAGAACAAAACCTACAAGACCGGCAATTGCACCGGATAATATCATAGTGCGAATAATTACTTTATCAACTTTAATACCTACATATTTTGCTGTATTAATACTTTCACCAACGACGGAGATTTCATAGCCGTGCTTTGAATAGCGAATATATATATACATTAAAATTGTAATTACAATAAATAAAATGATAGGTAATAAATATTTGTTACCTATTTCAGGAATATTGCCATAAGATATTGGTGCTAAAACACCTGAGCCCGTCTTTACCCAAATTGTAATAAATAAAGATACAAGGCCTTGTGCTATATAATTCATCATTAGAGTAAAAAGTGATTCATTTGTATTAAACTTTGCTTTGAAAATAGCAGGAATAACTGCCCATAACGCACCGCTGAATACACTTGCTAAAAGCATAAGCAGAATTATGATTGAATCTTCAACTTTACCGCCAAGATAAAACATACAGGCAACTGATGAAAGACAACCAACAAGAATTTGACCGTTGCCACCCAAGTTCCAAAACTTCATTTTGAAGGCAGGAAGTAATGCGATTGATGTACCAAGAAGAAGTGACATATCCTGTAGTAACAACCAAAATTTACGTTCACTACCAAAAGCACCATTAAATAATGATGCAAAGAAATCAATTAAGTTTTTATGTGAAAACAAAGTACAAATTATTCCACTTAATAGTAATCCAACAACAAGTGCTACGGAATAAATAATAATTACTTTTTGAATTGTAATATTGTCACGTTTAACAATGCGAACAAAAGGTTCTTTCAAATTATTTGTGTTCTTTTTCATTCCGTTACCTCATCTTGATTAGTTTTAACCATTAAAAGACCAATTTCATCTTTTGTAGTTGTTCTTGCATCAACAATGCCAGAAACTTTACCATCACTCAAAACTAATATTCTATCACTAAGTGCCATCAACACATCCAAATCTTCACCAACAAAAATAACTGAAACTCCATTTTGTTTTTGTTCGTTAAGAAGATTATATATTGTGTATGAAGAGTTAATATCGAGTCCGCGAACAGGGTATGCAGTCATTAAAATTGCAGGTGCTGCTGCAATTTCGCGTCCAACAAGAACCTTTTGTACATTACCACCAGAGAGTTTTCTAACTGCCGTATGCGAATCTGGTGTGTTGACCTCTAATTCACTGATAATCTTGTCAGCAAGGTCTGATGGACGTTTTCTATCAAGGAAAATCGAATTTCCTTTTCGGTAACTACGAAGCATCATATTGTCAACAATGTCCATATTGCCCACAAGACCCATACCAAGTCTGTCTTCAGGAACGAAAGATAATCGAATACCAAGTTCACGAATTTCTCTTGGAGTTTTATTTTTTAAGTCTATTACTTCGTCTTCTTTGAAAATAATTTTTTCACTATTAACGAGGTTTTTGATTTCTTTCTTAGTTAAGTTATGAAAATCAATGTCATTCCCTTTATCATCCTTAAATGCGTTTTCTTGTGCAAGTTCCATAACACGCTTATATGTTTTATGAAAGAATGAAACCGGTTTATCTTTTTTTGGATGATAGTATGTTAATGTGCCTGATTCGTAATTATTAAGTCCCGCAATTGCTTCAAGCAATTCTTTTTGACCACTACCTGCAATACCTGCAATACCAAGAATTTCACCACTATAAGCATTAAATGAAACATTGTCAACTACATTATAACCATCAGGATTTTTAACTGTTAAACCAGAAACTGAAAGTCTGATTTCAGTGTTAACCGGCTCTGTACGATTAATGTTCAGGTCAATTTTCTTACCAACCATCATTTCGGTGAGTTCTTTTTCGGAAGTTTCCGAAGTGTTTACTGTGGCAATGTGTTCACCTTTACGTAAAACTGCAACTCTGTCAGAAATTTCCATAACCTCATTTAACTTATGTGTAATGATAATAATTGATTTGCCATCATCTCTCATTGCACTTAAAACTTTGAATAAACTTCTAATTTCTTGTGGAGTTAAAACTGCAGTTGGCTCATCTAAGATAAGAATATCAGCACCTCTGTATAAAACTTTTAAAATTTCAACAGTTTGTTTTTCTGAAACAGACATCTCATAAATTTTCTTATCAAGATTTATATTGAATCCGTATTTTTTAGCCATTTCATTAATACGGTTTTTTACTTCTTTAAGATTAAATTTTTCTCCTTCAATACCTAAAGCAACATTTTGTGCTGCACTAAAAATATCAATCAACTTAAAGTGTTGATGAATCATACCGATTTTATGTTCAAAAGCATCACGAGGGGAGCGAATAACAACTTCTTCCCCATTAATCAAAATTTTACCGGAATCAGGATAATAAATTCCGGCAACCATATTCATAAGTGTTGTTTTACCACAACCATTTTCACCGAGAATAGAGAGGATTTCACCTTTATATATATCTAAGCTAACATTATTGTTTGCAATAACCTTAGTTCCAAATTTTTTTGTAATGTTTTTTAATTGTAAAATAACAGTTTTATCCATAGAAACTCCTTAAATAATAAAGGATTTTAATTTGTTAATCATTCAAGAAAGGCGAAGTTGTTGAGCTTCGCCTTTCTCATAAATAAATTTTGAATAACTATAAAATGAATTATTCAGTTACAGCTGTAATACCATCAATAATAACATTGAAGTATGGAGCTGAACGCTTACCACTCTCGTTAAAGAATGTTACATCGCCGTCTTTCTCAACAACTTCTGTGTCAGGAGTAAATGCGTCGTCAGTATCAACGTCAGCCATATATGTTGTCAATGGTTTGCCATCTACTGTAAATTTTGAACAGTCAAATACTTTGAGTGAACCGTCTTTAAGTTCTGCAATTACACTGTCAAGTTTTTCTTGTGTGCCTTTAGCAGCAGCAGAACCAACAGCAGTTATTTCAACAGAACCTGTTTCAAGAGTTCCTGTCCAGTCAGTATCAATTGGTTTGTCATTCTGAACGCAATCAATAATGTACTCGAAATATGGAACCCAGTTAATTCTTGAAGCAATGATAAATGTGTTAGGGCACTGTGATACAGTTGAACCGTTGTAAGAAACGTTAGGAACATTTCTTTCTTCACAAGCTGTAGGAGCACCCATAGAGTCAGCGTGCTGAGAAATTAATTTACAACCGTTATCGATTAATGCAAGAGCAGTTGTTTTTTCAGCTGCTTCATCATACCATGAGTTTGTGTAACGAACTTCCATAGTAGCGTTTTCTACAATTGACTTAACGCCAAGGTAGAAAGATGTGTAACCAGAAATAACTTCTGCATATGGGTGAGCACCAACATAACCGATTTTTGCATCAGCGTCAGCAACTTTGCCATCTTCGTCACCATAGAGTTCAACAAGTTTCATACCTGCTGCAACACCTGCAAGGTATCTGCCTTCATAAATTGAAGCAAATGCGTTGTGGAAGTTTGCAAGCTTTTCTGTGTGAGCCATTGTACCTGTTGCGTGGCAGAATTCAACTTCAGGGAATTCCTTAGCAGCTTTAATCATGTAAGGTTCATGACCGAATGAGTCAGCAAAGATAAGGTCATAAGTTTCAGCTAAGTCAGCTGCCTGGTCATAACAAGCTGTGTCCTCATCAATGTCAGTAACGATTGTGTAATCGTCAGCAGTGAGTCCTTTGTTTGCACAAGCTTCTTTGAAAGCATCGATGAAGTTCTTGTCGTAAGTTGAAGAATCACCATGCAAGCAAATAAGTGCAGCTTTTACTGTTTTTACTTCAGGGTCTTTGCCTTCATTACCACCGCAAGCAGCGAAAACAGTTACAATCATGATAAGTGTCAATGCTACTGCAATGATTTTTTTGAAATTTTTCATAATAAATTTCTCTCCTTTTCTTTTTTGTAATATTTTTACAGCATTATGCTGTTATTACCTTGTACCAAAAATAATTTCACCAGTTTCGTCATTCATTGAATCAATAATAGCCATTGACTCAACACGAATTCCTTGTTCTCTTAATTTGTCTCCGCCACCCTGATAGCCTTTTTCGATTGCAATGCCACAACCGGCAAGTTTAGCACCGGACTGTTTTACGATATCAATAAGGCCAATAAGAGCGTTACCTTTTGCAAGAAAGTCGTCAACAATAAGAACTGTATCGTTTTCATTCAAGAAATCTTTTGAAACGATAATGTCGTAAATACACTGATGAGTAAAAGATTCAACTTTGCTTGTGTAAACATCACCTTTGATGTTTAATGTTTTAGATTTTTTTGCAAAAAGTAGAGGACAATCAAAAAACTGTGCCACCATACAGCCTACACCGATGCCTGAAGCTTCGATAGTAAGCACTTTTGTAATATTACAGTCATTATACAATTTTTTAAGTTCTTTACCAATTTCAGAAAGAAGTTTAACATCAAGCTGATGATTAAGGAAACTGTCTACTTTAAGAACATTTCCCGCGAAAACTTTACCATCTTTTAAAATTCTTTCTTCTAAAATCTGCATAATTCTGCCCTCTGTCGTCAAGATACAATTAATTATACTTCAAAACTTAAAAAAATACAATATTTTTTACAGTTTATTTCGTGGAATTTTTTGCTTGATATTTGGTAAAAATAGATAAAAAAGAAAAATATTTTTTTTCTAATCAGGAGGTTAAAAAATGAAAAAGTTTTTATCAATTTTAATGGCTGTCAGCTTATTTATGACGTTTTTTACAGCGTGTAACAAGAATGATAACCAAGGAACAACTCAACAGGGGAATGATGGTAAGACGACAATTAGGTTTTTAAATTTTAAACCTGAGATTGCAACTGTTTATGATGATATTGCAAAGGCGTATAATCAAGAAACGGGAAATACGTTAATTGTTGAAACTGCCGCAAGCGGTAACTATGAACAAACACTTGCCGCAAAAATGGGTACTGATGAAGCACCAACATTATTTCAGATTAATGGACCTAAAGGATATGCAAACTGGCAGGATTATTGTGCTGATTTGTCAAATACAGAGCTTTATAAACATTTGACCGACAAATCACTTGCAGTAACTGTTGATGGCAAAGTTTACGGAATTCCATACGTTGTTGAGGGCTATGGAATTATTTACAATAAAGAAATAACAGATAAATATTTTGCATTGTCAGAAAAAGCAACAGATTTTAAATCAATGGATGAAATCAAAAATTTCAATTCATTAAAAGAAATTGTTGAAGATATGCAGAAAAATGCAGACAAGCTTGGTATTAAAGGTGTATTTGCTTCAACCTCCTTAAAAACAGGTGAAGATTGGCGTTGGCAAACACATCTTGCAAACATTCCTGTGTATTATGAGTTCAATGAAAACAATGTGGACTTGTCAAGTGACGCTACAAAAACAATTAATTTTAAATATTCTGAAAATTTCAAGAATATTTTTGACCTTTATATAAATAATTCTACTACAGACAGAAAAGTTCTCGGTTCAAAAATAGTTGATGAATCAATGGCTGAATTTGCTCTTGGACAATGTGCTATGGTGCAGAATGGTAACTGGGCTTGGTCACAGATTAATGGTGTTGATAAAAATACTGTTAAAGCTGAAAACGTGAAGTATCTTCCAATATATATGGGTATTGACGGCGAAGAAAATCAGGGGCTTTGTATTGGCACTGAAAACTTCTTTGCTATCAATTCAAAAGCAACTGAAGCAGAACAGAAAGTTGCTGCTGACTTTATGTATTGGTTGTTCTCAAGTGAAACAGGTAAAAAATATGTCAATGAACAGCTTGAATTTATTGCACCATTCGACACTTTCACTGATGAAGAGCGTCCAGAAGACCCGTTAGCACAAGAAGTTATTAAATGGATGAATAATGCTGATGTCACAACTATTCCTTGGAACTTTACAGTTTTTCCAAGCCAGACGTTTAAAGAAGATTTTGGTGCATCCCTTTTGCAGTACGCACAAGGTACTAAAAATTGGGAAAAAGTAAAAGAGGATTTTATTAAAAACTGGAAAAACGAAAGTCAGTAAATTTTAAAAATCGCCCCGCTACTTATGTGGTAGGGCGATTGTGTCGCAAGGGCGGTTTTTATGGAAAAAAATATGAAAAAGTATTTTCCAATCTTTTTGTTGCCTACATTAATTTCATTTGTCGTAGTATTTTTGATACCTTTTGTAATGGGCATATATCTGTCATTTACAAAGTTTACAACTGTTGAGAATGCAACTTGGATTGGAATTGAAAATTACATTAAAGCATTTACGCAAGATGAGAATTTTTTGAACGCACTGTGGTTTACAATTAAATTCACGGTAGTTTCTGTTATAACAATCAACATATGCGCTTTTCTGCTTGCTTTGCTTCTTACAAGAGCATTGAAAGGTACTGCATTTTTCAGAACAGTATTTTTTATGCCAAATCTTATTGGTGGTATTGTTCTTGGCTATATATGGAATCTCTTAATTAACTCAATATTAGGTATCTTTGGTTATGACATAACATATGATGCTGATTATGGCTTTTGGGGGCTTGTTTTCTTGCTGAATTGGCAATTAATCGGTTATATGATGGTGATTTATATAGCAAGTTTGCAGAATATTCCATCAGAACTTAATGAGGCGGCAAGAATTGATGGTGCATCTTCATTTGGAATTTTAAGACACATAACAATTCCTATGGTTATGCCAGCTGTTACAATATGCCTGTTTTTGACAATCACAAACTCGTTTAAATTGTTCGACCAAAATTTAGCTTTAACAGGTGGTGCACCAGCAAGAGAAACATCCATGCTTGCTCTTGATATTTTTAATACATTCTACGGTAGAATTGGTTGGCAGGGTGTAGGTCAGGCAAAAGCAGTAGTCTTTTTCATAATAGTTGCACTCATTTCTTTTGTTCAACTTAAAATTACGGGTAGAAAAGAGGTTGAAAACTGATGAAACAAAGAACTAAACTTTTCAACGGATTTTCTTTCGCAATACTTTTGTTATTATCAGCTGTATTTTTATTCCCGATTTACCTTGTAATAATAAATTCATTTAAATCAAAGTTTAATATTGTTGGAACACCTTTTGAATTTCCAAATGAAGATACTTTTGTTGGATTAGAAAACTATATAAACGGAATACAGAGTTCGGGAATAGTAGGTGCATTTTTCAGAACTTTATTTATAACAGTTGGTTCTGTACTTGCAATTGTAATTTTTACTTCAATGACTGCTTGGTACATTACAAGAGTTAAGTCAAAATTCAATAAAGCAGTATATTATTTGTTCTTATTCAGTATGATTGTACCTTTCCAAATGGTTATGTTTACAATGACATCTGTCTGCATAAATCTTGGACTAAACAACATTATAGGCATTATTCCTGTTTATCTTGGTTTTGGTTCAGGATTGTCAGTATTTATGTTTAGTGGTTTTGTAAAAAGTTTGCCAAAAGAAATTGAAGAGGCGGCAATGATTGATGGTTGCAGTCCTATAAAAACATTCTTTATGGTTGTCTTCCCAATTTTAAAACCAACTGCAATAACTGTCGCAATTCTTAATGCAATGTGGATTTGGAACGATTTTCTTTTACCTTACTTGTTGCTCGGCTCGGCAGATAAAACACTTTCCGTGGCGATTCAACTAACAATGCAGGGAGCATACGGTTCAATTGATTGGGGCGGATTTATGGCAATGCTTGTTCTTGCAATAATTCCTATTATTGCTTTCTACCTTGTGTGTCAGAAGTATATTATAAAAGGCGTTATTGATGGTGCAGTTAAAGGTTAGGTGATTTTATGGCATCAATTTCATTAAAAAATATCAAAAAGACTTATGAAGATGGGGTTACGGTTATTGAAAACCTTAATCTTGAAATAGAAGATAAAGAATTTGTTATTTTAGTTGGTCCGTCAGGTTGTGGTAAGTCAACAACACTTCGTATGATTGCAGGGCTTGAAGAAATTACTGATGGCGAAATGTATATAGGTGACAAACTTGTAAATGAGGTTTCACCCAAAAACCGTGATATTGCAATGGTTTTTCAGAGTTATGCTTTGTACCCACATATGAATGTTTATAAAAACATGGCGTTTGGACTTAAAAACAGAAAGGTACCGAAAGCTGTAATTGATAAAAAGGTTCACGAAGCCGCAAAAATGCTTGATATTGAGCAGTATCTTAACCGTAAACCACGAGCACTTTCTGGTGGACAACGACAACGTGTAGCACTCGGAAGAGCTATGGTTCGTGAACCTGCGGTATTCTTACTTGATGAGCCACTTTCTAATTTAGATGCGAAATTAAGAACGGAGATGCGTAGTCGTATTTCAATGCTTCATAAAGAACTTCAAACAACATTTGTATATGTTACTCATGACCAGACAGAAGCTATGACAATGGGTGACAGAATTGTTGTTATGAAGGATGGCAGGATAATGCAGCATGACACTCCGCAAATGCTTTACAATCACCCTCAAAATATGTTTGTTGCGGGTTTTATAGGTTCACCGCAAATGAATTTTATATATTGTAAAATCGTGAGAAAAGCTGAGGGCTATTACGCAGTTTTTGAAAATTATTTCTTGAAACTGCCCGAAAGAATGAATGATGCATTGTCATTATATGCTGAGAAGGAAGTTGTATTAGGCATAAGACCAGAAAATATTAGTCTTGCAGAAAGTGGCCAAAAGAGTTCTTTTGATATGTATGTTGATATTGCTGAAATGACTGGCTCTGATTATTATCTTCACGGAAAACTCGGTAGCGAGCACATAATTGCGAATGTACCGTCAAATACAGAGATTAAGAGCGATACGGTATGCAGTATAGTTGTTGATACAGAACGACTACACATTTTTGACAAGGTAAGCGAAAACCTGATATGTGATTGACTTTTTAGTAAAAAAATAATATTATTAAGTCTATATTATTTATTAAAGGGCGATTCATATGAGAACTAGCGGAGTTTTAATGCATATTTCATCTTTGCCGGGTAACACAGGTATAGGTACACTTGGCATTGAAGCATATAAATTTGTGGATTTTCTTAAACAAAGTGGGCAAACATACTGGCAGGTTTTGCCTTTATGTCCTACAAGTTATGGCGATTCACCTTATCAGTCGTTTTCTACATTTGCAGGTAATCCGTATTTTATTGATTTTGATTTACTTTGTAATGACGGATTACTCATGAAAAGCGATTATTCTAGAATAAATTGGGGCGAAAATCCTGAAAGAGTCGATTTTGAAAAAATCTACAAAAATAGATTTAAGGTGTTAAAAAAAGCATATAATAATTTTGATTTATCAAGTGAAGATTATATTGATTTTTGCACAGTTAATGCTTTGTGGATTAATGATTTTGCTTTATATATGGCTCTTAAAAACGCTTTTGATGGTAAGCCATGGAATGAGTGGTCAACTGATTTAAAAACTCGTAAACACGACGCAATTAAACAAGCAAAAGAAGATTTAAAAAATGAAATAGAATTTCAAAAGTTCATTCAATTTTTATTTTTTAATCAATGGACAAGCCTAAAAAAATATGCAAACGACAAAGGAATTTTGATTGTTGGCGATATTCCTATTTATGTTGCCGCTGATAGTGCGGATGTTTGGGCAAATCCAAAGAATTTTTTGCTTGATGAAGATTGCAACCCAATTGAAGTGGCTGGTTGTCCGCCTGATGCATTTACTGCTGACGGTCAGCTTTGGGGTAATCCACTTTATGACTGGGAATATATGAAAAATGATAATTATTCTTGGTGGAAAGAACGAATTAAACATCAGTATTCACTTTGTGATGTTATTCGTATTGACCACTTCAGAGGATTTGAATCGTATTACTGTATTCCTGCAGATGCCAAAACTGCAAAAATAGGTGAGTGGCGTAAAGGTCCGGGAATTGAATTTTTCCGCGAAATTGAAAAAGACCTTGGAAAAATGAATATCATTGCAGAAGATTTAGGCTTTTTAACTCCTGCTGTAAAAAAAATGCTTAAACAAAGCAAATATCCCGGTATGAAAGTACTTCAGTTTGCTTTTGATACTGATGAAGATAATGATTATACACTTCATAACTTTACTAAAAATTCTGTAGCTTATGTTGGTACTCACGATAATGACACCATTATGGGTTATATGACCAAAACTGCTTCAAGAAAAACACGTAAGCGTGCAAAAGAATATCTTCGTTTAACTCGTAAAGAAGGTTATAATTGGGGAATGATGAAAGCAATTTGGTCAAGCAATTCTGATACCGCAATCGTTACAATGCAGGATTTATTAGGACTTGGCAACGAAGCACGAATGAATTTTCCGTCAACTGTTAAAGATAATTGGCAGTGGCGTGCAAAATCTGATTATTTAAGTGATGAACTGGCAGACAAAATTAAGTATTACACTGAACTTTATCAGCGTCTGCCAAAGGTGAAAAGAGGAAAAACTAATGTCAAAAATAGTAAATGATGCAATATCACTTGCTAAAAGTAAATATTTGAAAACGTTAAAAGAATTAACACCCAATGAATTGCATGATGTAATTTCAACTGCAGTTATGGGTGAAATTGCTGACGATTGGATGAGTAGCAAAAACAAGAGAATTCGTGAAAGAACAGCATTTTATTTTTCTGCTGAATTTCTCGTTGGTCGTGCAATTTATAATAACCTTGTATCTAAAAAGTTGTATGACGAAGTTGAAACTGAACTTAATAAATATAATGTATCTCTCAATTCACTTGAAGATATTGAAGACAGTGCACTTGGTAACGGTGGCTTAGGTCGACTTGCTGCTTGTTTTCTTGAAAGTGCCGCAACTCATAATATTGCACTTGATGGCTACGGAATTCGTTATAAATACGGACTTTTCAAGCAAGATATTCAAGATGGTTTTCAGGTTGAATACGCTGATGACTGGACAAAATGGGGTGACCCATGGTCAATCCGTAACGAAAATGATGCAGTAGAAGTTCAGTTCAAAGATATGACAGTAAAAGCAGTACCTTATGATATGCCTGTTATCGGCTATGGTACTGATAATGTTGGTACATTAAGACTTTGGCAGGCAGAATCACTTGTGCCATTTGATTTTAACTTGTTTAATCAGCAAAAATATGATAAATCAGTCAATCTAAAAAATCGTGCAGAAGACATTTCTCGTGTTCTTTACCCAAATGATGACACTTATGAAGGCAAAAAATTAAGACTTAAACAACAGTATTTCTTCTCAAGTGCATCTTTACAAGACATTATAAGAAAATATAAGAGTATTCACGGTGCAGATTTCTCAAAATTTGCTGATTATGTAACAATTCAGCTTAATGACACTCATCCTGTAATCTCAATTCCTGAACTTATTAGACTTTTAACTGAATACGAAAAAGTTGACTTTGATTGTGCTGTTGAAATCACTAAAAATGTGTTTAATTACACAAATCATACCATTATGCAAGAGGCACTTGAAAAATGGGATGTAAAAACGATTAAAGACACTATTCCACAAGTTTTTGATATTATCAAAAAACTTGATAAGTTACTCAAGAAAGAGCTTAAAAAGGCTAAAATTGACAAAGAAAAAAGCGAGAAAATGCAGATTATTCAAGAAAGACAAGTGCATATGGCATACCTTGCGATTTTCTGTTCAAAATTTGTTAACGGTGTTGCTCGCATTCATACAGATATTCTAAAAACAGATGTTTTAAAAGATTGGTATGAGTTGTACCCCGAAAAGTTCCAGAATAAGACTAACGGTATTACTCAAAGACGTTGGTTATTGCTTTGCAATCGTGAGCTTTCAGCCCTTGTTACTGAACTTTTAGGCTCTGACGAGTGGGTAACTGACCTTGATAAACTTAAAGAACTTGAAAAGTGCGCTGATGACGAGAGTGTACTCAATCGTTTTATTGCTATAAAAGAATCAAAGAAACAACAACTTGCAGACTTTATCAAGCAACACGATGGCATAACAGTTGACTCAAATACTATTTTTGATATTCAGATTAAGCGACTTCACGAGTATAAGCGTCAATTGCTCAACGCACTTGCAATTCTTGAACTGTATTTTGAAATTAAAGAAGGTACACTTAAAGATTTTGTGCCGACAACTTTTATTTTTGGTGCAAAATCAGCACCGGGTTATGCACGTGCAAAAGGCATAATCAAACTTATTAATGAGATTGCTAAACTTATTGAAAAAGACAAAGTTGTATCAAAATATATCAAAGTTGTATTTGTTAAGAATTATAATGTTTCTTATGCTGAAAAACTTGTTGCGGCTGCTGATGTCAGCGAACAGATTTCAACAGCTGGTACAGAAGCAAGTGGCACAGGTAATATGAAACTTATGCTTAACGGTGCAGTAACTCTTGGCACTTATGATGGTGCTAACATTGAAATCGTTGAAGAAGCAGGGGAAGAGAATAACTATATTTTTGGTGCACGTGTTGAAGATATTGAAAAGGTAAAAGATTATTATTCTTCAAAAAATCTTTATGATAATGACGAGAAAATCAAGCGTGTACTTGATGCACTTGTTGACGGAACTTTAAAAGACGGTAGAACAAAAATTTTTAAAGAGCTTTATGATTCAATTCTTAAAGGTGCATCTTGGCACGAGCCTGACCATTACTATTTATTACTTGATTTCAATGATTATGTTGAAACAAAGAAACGAGTTAATGCTGATTATAAAAACAAAAAAGAGTTTTATAAAAAATGCTGGCTAAATTTGTGTAATGCAGGTAAATTCTCATCAGACAGAACAATTAAAGAGTATGTAAGCGAGATTTGGCACATATAAATAAAGCGGACTTTTGTCTGCTTTTTTATTGCATAATTTATTAATTCAATATATAATAACTGCGGTGATAATTTTGGACAAGAAAATATTAGAGCAATATTTAAACCAAAAACTGAATATCACAATTTTCGATGAACTTGATTCTACAAATAATTATTTGAAAAAGTTAGGTTCACAAGGCGAAAAAGAAAATCAACTCGTTATAGCCGAAAGTCAGACAGGTGGCAGGGGAAGAATGGGTCGTTCTTTTTATTCTCCAAATGGTACGGGAATATACTTTTCTTTACTTTTACACCCAAAATTTTCTGCTGAAAAATCACTTTTTTTGACAGTTATGGCTGCTGTTTCTGTTGCAGAAACAGTTATGAAATACAGTAAAAATGATGTTAAAATCAAGTGGGTAAATGATATTTATATTAACGGTAAAAAGGTCTGTGGAATTCTTACTGAAGGAGCAATAAACTCTAATAAAATGCTTGATTATGCAGTAGTTGGTATAGGCATAAATGTTATTTCACCTGAAAACGGTTTCCCTGATGATATAAAAGAAATTGCAACAGCTATTTTCCCGGGAAAAACTGACGACTATATTAAAGAAAAAATCGTTGCTAATGTTGTAAACAATTTTTTAGATATGTATAACGGAATTGATACGGATTATGTTAAAAGATATAAAGAGTATTCATATCTCACAGACAAAGAAATCAATATAATTCAAGGTGAAACTATAAGACCTGCAACTGCAATGGACATAACAGATGATTGCCATTTGCTTGTAAGAAATGAAGATGGTGAAATAGAAGAAATATCTTCGGGCGATGTCAGTGTGAGAGTGAAATGAAAAGAAGAAACTTAATTGTCACCTTAACGCATTCTGCACTTTTTTGTACCTTGATTTGTGTTGGCTCATTTATAAGAATTCCCATGCCTAATTTAATGCCCATTACATTACAGACGTTCTTTGTTTTGCTTACAGGACTTGTGTTGCCTGTTAAAGCATCTACACTTGCAACTGTAACTTATATGGCACTTGGTCTGATTGGTTTACCAATCTTTTCAGGTGGTGGGGGATTAGGCTATGTATTAATGCCTAATTTCGGCTTTATAATAGGCTTTGTCGTTTCATCAGTAATAATTAGTTTTCTTGTAGAAAAGCTTATAAAACGCAATTTTTGGCAGTATTTCGCCATATCTTTACTTGGTGTTGCAATTATCTACATAACTGGTATTTTATATTTTGTTCTCATCACAAATGTATTTAATAGCAACGATTATTCAGCAATTTGGTTTGTTCAGACAGTATTCCTGCCATTTCTACCAAAAGAAATAATATGTCTGACTTTGGCATCACTCACAGCATATAAATTAAGACCATATATAACAAAAATCCCACAGTAATGTGGGATTTTATTTTTATCTAATTGTTTTAAAAATCAAAGGTTTCAATTCAGGCTTTTCAGCACCGATTGTAAATGAAGTATTGAAAAGTTTTTCTGCATTTTTGAGTCTTTCGTCTGTTTCAGCGTAAAGAATTGCGATTGTATCACCAACGAAAACTTTATCACAAGTCTTTTTGTAAAGTACAATTCCTGCACCGTAGTCTATTGTGTCACTTTTCTTTTCGCGACCTGCACCGAGTAAAACTGCACTTTCGCCAACAATTCGTGAATCAATGCTTTGAATGTAACCATGTTGTTTTGCTTTGATTTCAAGTGACTTTTCACATTTTGGCAATAACTCTGTATTGTCAAGCATTTCTGCATTTCCACCTTGTGCAGTAACAAGTTCTTTAAGTTTATCAAATGCAGAGCCGTCAAGTAAAGCATTTTCAGCTTTATTGTATGCGACCTCATAATCCCAATCATAAGAAATACTTAAAATCGTTGTAGATAATACAAGGCACAACTCTCGTAACTGCTTATCACCTTTATTATTTAAAATATCAATAACTTCCTTGATTTCAAGTGCATTTCCAATATTTGAACCAAGGGGAATATCCATATTGGTAATAACTGCCGCCATATTTCTACCGCATTTTTTACCGATTTTAACCATTAATTCAGCAAGTTCTGTGGCACTATCTTCGTCCTTCATAAACGCACCACTACCACATTTAACATCAAGAACAATGTTCTTTGCTCCTGCGGCAATTTTCTTGCTCATAATACTTGAAGCAATTAGTGAAATATTGCCAACAGTTGCAGTAACATCACGCAAAGCATATATTTTTTTGTCAGCAGGTGCTAAATTGCCTGTCTGTCCTATAAGTGCAATACCGATTTCATTTACTTGCTTGAAAAATGCATCTGTATCAATTGAAGTGTTATAACCTTTAATACTTTCGAGTTTATCAATTGTTCCGCCTGTATGACCAAGTCCACGACCACTCATTTTTGCCATTTTAATGCCGAGAGAAGCACAAATCGGAGCAACTATAAGTGAGGTTTTATCACCAACACCACCCGTTGAATGTTTATCTGCAGTAATTCCGTCAATAGCAGTTAAATCAAGCATATCACCGGAACGAGCCATACTTTCAGTAAGATTTACTGTTTCTTCTTCATCCATTCCGTTAATAAATATAGCCATAAGAAGTGCAGACGCCTGATAATCTTCAATATTGCACTTGGTGTATTCTTGAACAAAAAAGTCAATTTCTTCTTTTGTAAGTTTGTGTCCGTCACGCTTTTTCTCAATAATATCGTAAATTCTCATATTATTCACCTAATTTAGATTTATCAAAAGAACAGGGTAGTAGTTCACCTAAAGTAAACTTTTTTATGTCATTTTCATTAATGCCAACATATATTTTGAAATCTTCGTCACAAAATTCTGCTAATGCTTGCCTGCAAATACCACAAGGCATAGCATAATCAGTAATTTCGCCGTTTTTTCCACCAACAATACAAATTGCCTCAAATTCTTTTTCACCATTTGCTATTGCAGAAAATATAGCTGTTCTTTCAGCACAGTTTGTTGCGGAATAAGATACGTTTTCAACATTACAACCTTTATAAATATTACCGTTTTTTGTAAGTAAAGCTGCACCAACATTATAGTTGGAATATGGTGCATATGATTTTTCCATAGCATCTTTTGCTATCACGAAAAGGTCTTTTTTATTCATAAAATCACCTTAAATCAAAATTATTTAAAATCACTTGACTTATATAATTATATCCTTTAATTGTACCTAGATTTTCGGGTTTAATATTTTTTGAATACATAAGTAAAGGTACTTGTTCTCTTGTGTGGTCTGTACCTTTAAATGCGGGGTCACAACCATGGTCGGCAGTAATAATCAATAGGTCATCATTTTGTATTTTTGGTATAAAGTCATTTAGCCAACTATCAAATTCTGAAATTGCATTTGCATAACCATCAACATCTCGTCTGTGACCGAATTTCATATCAAAATCCACAAGATTTGTAAATACAAGTCCGTTGAACTCTTTGTCAAGCAATTCAAGAGTTTTACTCATACCCTCATCATTTGAATGGGTAAAATATTTTTCAGTAATACCACGATTAGCAAAAATATCAGCAATTTTACCAACTGAAATAACATCAAAATTATTTACTTTTAACTTATCAAGCATTGTATCTTTTGGTGGTTCAACAGAAAAATCGTGTCTGTCAGCAGTTCTTGTAAATGGGTATTCACCATTAAAAGGTCTTGCGATTACACGACCAACTGCATGTTCACCAACAAGTATACTTCTTGCGATTTTACAGTAATCGTAAAGCGTTTCAAGTGGTACAACATCTGTATGTGCCGCAATTTGAAAAACGCTGTCTGCCGATGTATAAACAATCAATTTGCCTGTTTTAATGTGTTCTTCGCCATAATCTGCGATAACTTGTGTTCCAGAATATGTTTTATTGCAAAGTGTACCGCAACCGGTTTGTTTTTCAAACTTATTTATGATTTCGGCGGGGAAACCATCAGGGTAGGTAGGCATTGGTTTTTCAGAAATAATGCCTGCAATCTCAAAATGACCAATTGTAGTGTCTTTTCCTGCAGATAATTCCTGCAAAGCACCGAATTTAGCAATAGGTGAGTTGTAATTTTTAAGTGCTACACCATCGATATTACATAAACCTAATTTATTTAAGTTTGAAATATTAAATTTTTCCGATTTTGAAATGCTTATAAGAGTGTTTGCACCAAAATCCTCAAACTTTTCGGCATCAGGTGCGTTGCCAATACCAAAACCATCAAGAACAATCAAAAAAATTCGCTTATATTTCATTAATAGCCACTACCTTGTTCATTTTTAACAATTTTAACAATTCTGCTTGTTCCAAGACGAGATGCACCAAGATTTATAAAGTCTTCTGCATCATCAATTGATGAAATTCCGCCTGCAGCTTTGATTTTCTTTCCGTTAGTAGTATGCTTCGCAAAAAGTTTAATATCAGCTTTGGTTGCACCACCTGTTGAAAATCCCGTTGATGTCTTAATATAATCTGCATTAGAGTTGGACACAATTTCACACATTTTGATTTTCTCATCGTCATTTAAAAGACAAGTTTCAATTATTACTTTTAATAACTTGCCATTACAAGCGTCTTTAATTTCATTGATTTCATTGAGAATTTCATTATACTTTTTATCTTTTAACCAACCAATGTTAATAACCATATCAATTTCGTCAGCACCATTTTTGACAGCATCTGCAGTTTCAAAAACTTTTGTCGCAGTTGTACTATAACCGTTTGGAAAGCCGATAACTGTGCAGATTGCAAGCTTATTGCCAACATACTCTTTTGCTTGTTTTACATAAGAAGCGGGAATACAAACAGATGCGGTTTCATATTTAATTCCATCATCACAAATTGCTTTTATTTCTTCCCAAGTTGCATTTTGTGAAAGTAATGTATGGTCTACTTTACTTAAAATTTCTTTAATTTCCATTTTAATCTCCTCCACAGGTCTTACAGAATGTATAGCCGTCATTAATATAATTTTGTAATTCGTCTTTTGAAAGATTTACAGTTTTCTTATTTTCTTCTTTAGTTCTTGCCGCTGAAGAGCAGTCTGGGTAGTGTATCTTCTTGCTGTTCGTATTCAAAATGTATGTTTTTCTTGAAACATTATTATCTTCTAATTTGGTAGTGGTTGTAGTGTCACTTTTATTTGATGTAGTTTCAATATTGTTTTTAGTAGTTGTTTCTTTTGTGGAACTATTATTCTGCTTTTTTGTAGTAGTTTCGTTAGTTACTTCTTCAAGCAGGGGAATATAGTCTTCAATCTCTTTCTCATCTTCAGTAATAACTTCGATGAAAGTGTCATCACGTGTTTCATATTCAATATTGTTTGTACCGTTTTCAGCAATGATACGTAAATATTGATTAGTTTTACCAAGTCTAAATATTAAAACAACAAGCAAAACACAAATTAAAAAGAAATAGAAAGGAACTCTTTTTATTGCAACTTCGCTGTCAGTAATATTCTTAAAAAAACTAATAATTTTGTTATCCTTTTCCATCTTTGCACCTCAAAATATATTTTAACATTGTGTGTTGGAATTTTCAATATAAATAACAAAAAGTCAGTATTTGAATATGATGAATTGAGGTGTATATGCACCAAATAAAGTAAAGGAGAAAGAATATGGAACACATTGAGTTAAACTGCGATTGCAAAACAATGCCAAAATTACCATATGATACAGTTGTAGCAATGGCTTTTGTGCCATTTCAGACAGAGTTGCTCACATATAAAAGTGACGAAGCACTTTGTAACGGAACACTCTTTCCTGAATTAGATAAAAAGTTTTATGGAGGTAAATGCTGTGGATAAATGTAAACTTATGCGTGAAATTTCTGCGGTTGAATTTGCCGCTTGGGAACTTCATCTTTATCTTGATACTCATCCTTGCGATGAAAAAGCATTAGAAATGCAACGTAAATATGTGAAAAGAGCAAAAGAACTCAGAGAAGAATATGCTGAGTGCTACGGTCCTTTGAACTATAAAGAAGGTAGTGGTCTTGAGTGGGTTAAAAATCCATGGCCTTGGGAATATATGAAGGAGTGTGACTGCTGATGTTTCAATATGAAAAGAAATTACAGTTTCCGGTAAACATTAAAAATCCAAATCCAAAATATGCACAGATAATTATAAGCCAGTTTGGTGGTCCTGACGGTGAACTTGCCGCATCAATGAGATATCTTTCACAAAGATATTCAATGCCGTATGCTGAACTTAAAGGATTATTAACGGACATTGGTACTGAAGAACTTTCTCATCTTGAGATGGTAGGTGCAATTGTATATCAATTGACACGAAATCTTACAATAGAAGAAATCAAAAAGTCAGGTTTTGATAAATATTTTGTTGACCATACTACAGGCGTTTATCCTGTGGCTGCAAGTGGTGCACCTTTTACTGCTGCATATTTGCAATCAAAAGGTGACGTAATCACAGATTTGCATGAAGACCTTGCCGCTGAGCAGAAAGCAAGAACAACTTATGACAATATTTTAAGACTTGTTGATGACCCTGATGTTCGTGAACCAATTAAGTTCTTGCGTCAACGTGAAATCGTGCATTATCAGAGATTTGGTGAAGGCTTGCAACTCGCAACAGACAGACTTGATAGCAAGAATTTCTATGCTTTTAATCCAAGTTTTGATAAGCATTGTAACAAAAAAGTATATAATAAAAGAACGTAAATAAAAAGTGAATATAAATACAAAAGGTGTCTATTTACAGACACCTTTTTGCTTATTATTCATTTTCGTCTATATTTTCAATTTTAGATGTATCAAGAAGTTCCTCTTGATTTTGTTTATTATCGAAAATAATAATTTCTTCATCACTTTTGTGATTTTGATTTTCAACTATATTCTTTTCTGCAATTTTAACTCTTTGCCACAAATTATCTTTTTTACTTTTAAAAAATAACCATTTTTTACTGTTGAGGATATAGAAAATTAGAAGAATAATAACAAACAAGGTTGAGATTATTATACATTCCTGTAACCCTTGTGCTTCGTAAATGAATGTGATTTCATGTTCGCCTTCAGTTACATTTACGCCGATTAAAGCATCGGAAATAGAAAGCATATCTGACTTATTAATTTTTTTGCCATCAACATAAATTTGCCAACTTTCATCATATGGGATTGATGTGTATAAAATCTCGTTTTCATTAGCACTAAATTTACCTTTAATTACTGTTTCATCAAATCTTGTATATTCAAGCTGACCTTCGTGAAGATTATTATAACCTTCTGTAAATTTATCATGGTCAATTGTAAAAGCGATAAAATCAACACTTGCAGACGATACTTCATCTTTTAATGGCAATTCAACCGAAATTACTTCACCGTTTTCATGACTACCCAAATCAAGAATATAGCCGTCATTAACTGTCATAGTTGTTGATATTTTTGGAGAGAAAACAGATACTGTGTCAAGATTTCTTGAATAAACATAAATGTAAATATTTGAGTTATCTTTTGCAGTAATATCAATAGTTATTGAGCCAGTATATTCATTCGAAATTTTGTTAAGAGAAAAAGTTCCTTCAGCAATGCTGTATTTGTCAATCGTTAATACATTACCGTAAACTATCTCATAATCTGTAATTCTGTTATATACACCTTCAACTCCAGTTGCAAGTTTGAAATAATCTTCTTGAGCTTCAACGGGATTATTGTAAGTAGATGCATCCCAGCCTTTTAAAGCATCAGAAACAGGGTATGCAATGTTTAACATATAATTGTTCTCATATGCTGAATACAGTTCATTTTCAGCTTTTAAAGAATAATAATTGCTTTCAGAAATGTAGTCGGATTTATCATAAATATATTTTAATGAAAACATTGCATTATAAATTGGTGTTTGCGGGTTATAGGTAAAACTATTGATTTTATTTCCGTATAAACCGATATATTTTTGAAGATTTGCAACTTTTTCATATGCCATTGATGAAAAGATTGAAGCACCGTTATAGTCATACCAACAGGGGTCCATTCGTGCTCTTAAATCAGATAACTCTTCACGATAGAATAGTGCATTATCATTGTTGTTGATTTCTTGTTGAAGTGATTTGAATTCATCATAATCAGAAACAAAAGATTCTTTTGACTGATTTGCAACATAGTGGTCTGTGTTTGCTGTAATTGTTTCTGCTGTAACAGAACAAATAAGCATTACAGATAAGGCGAAAACCTGTGCTTTTTTGCTCACAATCAAACCAAGTACAATTGTGAGAAGAACTGTGAATGCAATTGTAACAAAAACCGTGAAATCATCAACATTTTTTGAACCTATTTTCTGTGTTAACACTACAAATGCAACTACGCCAAGGCCAACTGCTAATATCTGCTTTTTATTATATTCGTCAATATTCTTAAGTGCCTTGAATGCCATAATCAAAAGAATAAACGAATACATAAATGACTGTCTGTACGGCAAATCATTTGGGAAATGAAAACCATGCCAGAAGAAATTAATAAAATTAATATTAAAACTGAAATACATTACAGCAAGAAGTACTACTGAAGCAATCTTTTCTGTTGCAGAAATTCTTTTTGAAAATAAATACAATGGAATTAGAAGAACAGTAAGCATACCACAATAGATATTTGGTAAAACGTCTTCACCACTGCTGCGGATTGTTGGTTCAAGTCCTGCCAAGTGATTTGCAAGAAAGTCAAAAATATTAAAGTACGATTTATATTCATCAGGCGTTGAACCTGCAGTTGCAGATGATGAATTAAGTATATATGCAAGAGGAATTAGCATAAATAACAGAATAATACCTACTGCAAGTGATGAAAATGCAAATCTTAAACCACTTTTCCAAAAGAACGAGTTAGAAAGTTTTTTGAAAAACCCTTTTTCATTTGTAAGAAGAGTTTTTTTGTTTTTTATTTTTGCAAGAGAACAAAAAAAGTAATAAATAAAATAGATGCAAGAAAATATGCAGAGCATATAGCCAATATAATAGTTAGAGAAAATTGCAAGTGCCAATGAAACAATATATGTTTTACATTTGCCGGTATTTATAATTCTTTCAATTCCTAATACTACGAATGGAAGAAGATACATAGCGTCAATCCACATAACATTCCAATAATAAGCAATAAAATAACCGCAAAATGCATACATAATTCCAAAAGCTGCAATAGAAAATCCATTCGCTTTTTGTGATTTTTTAAGATAATAGGACATAGCCATTGCACTTAACACAGCCTTAATTGCTATCATTGCTGCAACGGCTTCAAAAGTGTTGTTATGACCGAACAAAAGAATAATAAAAGAAATAGGGCTTGATAAATAGTTATAAAAATTACCTAAAAAAGAACTGCCCAGACCACTATTCCATGAATAAATCAAAGATTCTCCGCTTGTTAGTCTGTCATATAATTCAGAAAAGAGAGGACCATATTGATGATATAAATCCATTCTGTATATTATTTTTTCTCCAAATGGAATTATTTCATAGCAAAAATAGACAAGCAAAATTATAAATAATGCTATTCCACCCGAAATATAGATATATTTATTATTTTTTAACATTGTTTTAATTTTTTCAGTCATTTTAGTACACCTTTAAAAATATTTGTTTTTAGTATAACATATCGAGTTTTTCATTTCAAGAAAGTTTTGTAATAATAGGGGACAAGTAATCATAGTTATTATCGAGGTGATTAAGTGGACAAATCTTTTCTTAGTGATTTTAATAATATAATTTCATATATTTCTCCAAGAATTCAAATGTATCTAAGAAAAATGAGCGAGCCGATGATTGAAAATATACAAGAAATAAGGCTTAGGTCTGAACGCCCTGTTGTAATTGTTACTTCTACAGGAAGCAGTTTTTTAACTTTGAGCGGAAAAACGAGTTATATATACTCAGCTAGCTGTGTAATTGCAAGCGAAAACGAGATTTTGGATACTGTGAATAAAATGTGCGGATATTCAATGCACAGCCATTATGAAGATATTCTAAATGGTTATATTACTTTGCCAATTGGCTCAAGAGTTGGCCTTTGCGGAACTGCTGTTTATGAGAAGGAAAACGTAAAAAGTATTAAAAACATTAACAGTATTAACATAAGAATACCAAGAACAGTTCAAGGTGTAGCAGAGCCGATTTTTGATTTAGTTTATAAAGCTAGTCTAAAAAATTTGTTGATTGTTGGACCGCCATCATCAGGCAAAACTACAATGCTTCGAGATTTAGCATTTCAATTATCATCAGGTAGAATGGGAAAATACCATAAAATTTGTGTTGTTGATGAAAGAAAAGAACTTTTTCCGTCACAATCAGATATTAAATCATTAGGGCCAAATACAGATGTTTTGCTTGGATTTCCTAAAGGCAAAGGAATTTCCATGGCTATAAGGACGCTTTCACCTGATGTAATAATTTGTGATGAGATTGGCACTTTTGAAGAAGCGAATGAAGTGTTAAATGGCGTTAATTGTGGAGCCAAGTTTGCGTTAAGTATTCATGCCAATGATGAAAACGAATTAAAAAATAAGAAAATTTTTAAAGAGTTTCTTAATTTTAATGCTATTGAGAAAATCATTTTTCTATCTGGTGCAGAAAATCCTTGCAAAATTAAAAAGATAATGAGTGTAAATGAGGTCTTCAATGAAACTTTTGATAATAGCTTTGATTATGTCGCTGAGCACGGTAATGTCCCTGTTATATGTAAAGCAAATTAATAATCACACAAAAGCAATAAAACAATGTGTGTTACTTATTGAAAACATAAAGATACTCATTGAATATAAGAATTTAAGTGTTAAAGAGATTTTTGAAGAAATTTCTAATACGAATAGTTATAACATGCTTGTATTTTTAGATAACATCAAGAATGGAATCAATGAATACCATCAAACATTAAATAATGTATTTTCAAAAGGAAACTCATTAAATATGTTTGATTTAGATGATATTGAGCATTTAAAAGGTTTTTTCTCAATGCTAGGTAAGTCAGACACAAGTGGACAAATATTGAATTGTAATCTATATAAGAATTTATTTGAAAAAAAATATTTACAATTAGAAGAAAATAAAAATTTAAAGTGCAAAAGCACGGCAACTATAACTTTGGGAATTGGTTTGTTATTTTCAATAATTGTAATTTAATGGAGTAAAAAATGGATATTACATTTCTTTTTAAAATAGCAGGAATAGGGTTAATTGTTGCAGTATTACAACAGTTACTTTCAAAAACCGGTAGGGAAGAGTTTGCAACACTTACAGTTCTTACAGGAATTATTGTGATAATTGCAATGCTTGTACCACAAATTTCGTCAGTTTTTGATGAGTTAAAATCTATATTTAATTTATGAGTGTTTTCTTAAAAATCGGATTAATTTCATTAATTTATGTCTGTTTATCAGTTATTTTAAAATCTTACAGACCTGAATACGTATTTTTAATGCGTATTTGTGCTGTAATTGTAATTTTCTTATTAATTACAGAAGATTTATCATCTTTCATTTCAAATGTATTATCAGTATTTTCTGTATTCAATATTGAAACTGCACATATTAATTTGCTCTTAAAAGTTACAGGAATAGCCATTGTTACTGATTTTATTTGTGATACACTTATAGATACAGGTGAAAAATCATTGGCAGGTGTAGTGTCTGTGTCGTCAAAATTTTTAATTGTTTATCTTGCGTTACCAGTGCTTAACGGCTTGATTTTGTTTTGTTTAAAGTTTGTTGAATAGTATGAAGAAGTTTATATTAATTATTTTTTCTGTTTTAGCTTTAATTTCAATCTTTTCATTCAGTTCATCTGCAATTGACAATGATATTCAAACTGTGTGGGATGAGGTTGACCAAAAAACCAAGGAATATCTTGAAGATTTAGGGATTACTGAAATAAGTTTTGACGATTTATTTAATTTAAGTCCAACGAGAGTAATTGAATTTTTATTTGATTTAAGTTTTAAAACAGGCATAAAAATATTTGAAAATATAATTGTTATTATGGTGATTTTAATAATCATTTCCATAGCATCAGCTTTTTTAAAAGAATCAGACAAAACAGAAAAAATAATACACTTTGTTGGTGTGCTAACAATTCTGTCTGTAATAATAGTCCCAATCAGTCGTATTATTACAGATGTTGCGACAGGAATTAAAACTTCAATGGTTTTTGTAAATTCTTATTTGCCTGTTATGACGGCAATTATAGTAGCATCCAAAAATCCAGGTCTTGCAATTACATATAATTCTTTTTCAATATTTTTGTCGTCAGTAATTACTTCCGTTGCAGATAAGTTTTTTATGCCGTGTATAAGTGCAATATTATCTTTTAATATTCTCTCATCTTTTTCTTTTGAGAATTATCGTGAAAGAATTGTGTCAGCTTTCAGACGCGGAATCGTAGTTTTACTTGCATTGTTTTCAACTGTTTACACAGGTTTATTAACTACACAAAGCATACTCGCAAGTTCATCTGACAGTATTGCACTCAGAGGAATAAAGTTTATTTCTGGTGCATTTGTACCGGTTGTAGGGGCAGGAGTTGGTGATGCACTGTCCTCAGTTTTCAGTAGTTTTGTAATAATGAAGAATACTTTAGGCGTGTTTGTAATTATTGTGATTTTACTGATAAATCTACCTGTAATGGTTGAACTTTTAATCTGGTATTTTGCACTTCAGTTATGTTCAGTTGTATCATCAATGCTTGGCATTAAGAATATTACAGATACACTTGATAGTCTATCATCAGTAATTTCTCTTTTAAATATAATACTGTTTTTCGTAACATTTGTACTTGTTATATCAACAGGCGTAATAATTATGATGGGTAAATAATATGGAAAATTTTAAAATATGGATTATTTCACTATGTGGAGCAACAGCAATATCGTCGTTATTCAAAATTTTGCTTTCAAACTCATCGCTCAACAAAGTACTGAACATATTTTTTTCAGTATTTATTTTATTTTATATAGTTATGCCAATACAATCAGTTATAGATAGCTATTCATTTGATAATGAGTTTAATGATGAACAAATTGAATACAACGAAATCTATAAAAAAGGCTATGAACAAATTATTGAATCCTCGGTTACAAATGAATGCAAAAAGCTATCTGTTGAAGTACTTTCGTTTCAAATATCTTCATATGTGAATGATGATGGGCATTTGTGTGTAGAAAAGCTTGAAATTGACATTGACAATAATGAGAAAATTGGTGAGGTTAAAACAGAACTCAAAACGCAACTTGGTTACGAGGTGAATGTTAAATGAATTCATTAAAATCATACTTGAAAAAATTAGATGAAATAAAGAATAACAAGAAATTGTCATTAATTGTTATAGCAGGTTTTTTGGTAATTGCACTTATATTTATTTCTGAACTTGACTTTACAGAAAATGAACAGGAAAAAATTGAAATTACGGATGAAATGTCCACTGCTGAATACTGTATTTATCTTGAAGATAAAGTTACGGAAATTATTGAATCAATTGACGGAGCAGGGAAGACAAAAGTAATGATTACGCTTTCTGAAACTACTGAATACATCTATGCGACAAATGACAGGGATACACGTAAAAGTAATGACACGAATAACGACTCAACAAATGAAAATGATTATGTAATTATTGAAAAAGACAACAATGATACTGGTTTATTAATAAAAACTATTGAGCCAAAAGTTAGGGGAATAGCGGTAGTATGTGAAGGTGGTAATAGCTCAACAGTGCAAAGTCAAATATATTCTGCAGTAAGTGCGGTTTTAAATATAAGCACATCACGAATATCAATATCTAAATTAACGCATACGGAGGAATCAAAATGAAAAGCAGAATAATTGGAAGAAAACAACTTTTAACATTTAGTCTTGTGTTCGCATTGGGGTTGGCGGTATTTGTAAATTGGTACTACACTAAACCACAGGGTAACACAACTGAACCTGAAGTGACTAATCAGTCAAATCTTGGTGACGCACAGTACGTAAATTCAGATTCTGTTGAAGAAACTGACTATTTTGAAACCGCAGTGCTTAACAGAACAAAAGCACACGACAACGCAAAAGATTATTTATCAGGAATTATTTCTGACAAAAATATTGATGAAGAAACAAAAGAATCAGCAAGAGAAAAACTTACTGAAATTTCTGAGCAAATCAAAATTGAAAATGATATAGAAAATTTAATTACAGCACAAACAAATAATAAATGTCTTGTAACATATGATAACGAAACAATTGAAGTAATTCTGCCAAAAGATACAGTTGATGAAAATGTTGTTGTAAAAATTAAAGATATAATTCTTTCAAAAACGAAACTTTCAGCTGAAAATATAACAATAATTGAAACAAAATAATGCATAAAACGGTATTATATACGTTTTTTCTATTGAAATTTAGCGGACATAGTGATAAAATATACATAAATTATATGTATATACATTTCGAACCGCAGAAAATTAAGAACGCTCCCTGTTTTTTCTGACGGGGAGCGTATATTTTTTTGGAGGATACTATGACAAGAAAAGAAGAAAGAGAACTTGCTTTTACTTTGATTTTTGAAAAAATCTTTAACGATGAACTTACGGTTGACGAAGTAATTGAAAACGCAGTTGAAGCAAGATTAATCGAAGAAAATACTTACGCTTTTTCTGTTGCACATCTCACATATGAGAATATTGAAGAAATTGATAAAAAAATTACTGATAATTCAATTGGTTGGTCTGTAAAAAGACTTCCAAAAGTGTCGCTTGCAATTTTTCGTCTTGCTCTTTGTGAAATTTTTTATGTACCATCAGTTCCAAACAGCGTTGTAATTAACGAGGCAGTTGAACTTGCAAAGAAATTTGCTACAAAAGAAGATGCATCGTTCATTAATGGTGTGCTCGGTAAAATCGTAAAAGAGATTGATGCCCAATGAGTTATCATTTAGGGATTGACACGAGTAACTACACAACTTCTGTTGCGATTTATGATGATATAAAAAACACGGTGATTAGTCATAAGAAACTTTTACCTGTAAAATTAGGTGAAAAAGGCATAAGACAAAGTGACGCAGTGTTTCATCATACAGTTCAGTTGCCACAATTAATTAATGATTTAACAATTAATTTTAAAGACGAAATATCAAGTGTTGGTGTTTCTATAAAGCCGTGCAATGAAGATGGTTCATATATGCCTTGTTTTTTAACGGGAGTTTCTGTTGCCGAAGCAGTTTCGTCTTTTATGCAAATTCCATTACACAAATTTTCGCATCAAGATGGTCATATTGCTGCCGCTTTGTATTCTGCAAATAAATTTGATTTAATTTTTAATAATTTTTTTGCTTTTCACATTTCAGGCGGTACATCTCAAGTTCTTAAAGTTACACCACATAGTAAATATTTCAAAACTGAAATCATATCAGATTCTCTTGATTTAAAAGCGGGACAAGCCATTGACAGAGTAGGTGTTATGCTTGGTCTTGCATTTCCTTGTGGTCCTGAACTTGAAAATTTAGCTTTGAAAAGTAATTTGCCGCTAAAAAAAGAAAAAGTATTTCGCCGTGATGGAAAATTCAGTCTTTCAGGTGTTGAAAATAAGTGCAAAAAAATGTTTGACGATGGTTATAAACGTGAAGATATTGCATTTTATTGTATAAATTATATTCGTTCAGCACTTGATGATACCGTTAATGAAATTGTTTCAAAATATGGCGATTCACCTTTGATTTTTTCTGGTGGAGTAATGTCAAATTCGATTATACGAAATGATTTCTCAAACCGATATAACGCATATTTTGCAGAACCACAATATTCTTCCGATAACGCTTGTGGCATAGCAATTTTATCTTCAATTTGTAATAAGGAATAATTTAAATGCAATCACCATTGATTTTAACTGTTACACAATTGAATACTTATGCAAAATCAGTTATTGAGCAAAATGTTACGCTCAGTAATGTATTTGTAGTGGGCGAAATTTCAAATTTTGTTGACCATTACCGAAGCGGTCATCTTTATATGAGTATTAAAGACAATCAATCTGTTATAAGTGCAGTTATGTTTGCCGGAAATGCCTCAAGACTTAAATTTAAACCTGAAAACGGTATGTCAGTTATAATTCGTGGTAGAGTTTCGATTTATGAGCGTGATGGCAGATATCAGCTTTATATTGATGATATGCAACCTGACGGAATTGGTGCTTTAGCAGTTGCTTTTGAGCAAATGAAAGAAAAACTTTCAAAAGCAGGTTTGTTTGATAATGAACATAAAATGCGAATACCCGAATGTCCTGAAAAAATTGGTGTTATTTCTTCGCCGACGGGTGCAGCTTTTCAAGACGTACTCAATGTTCTCAAAAGACGCTTTCCAATAGCAGAAGTTGTTTTTGCGGGTGTTCAGGTTCAAGGAGATAGTGCTGTACCAACAATTATTGATGCAATAAAAAAACTTAACCAAACTGATGTTGCCGTTATTATTATTGCACGTGGTGGTGGCTCGGCGGAGGATTTGTGGCCATTTAATGATGAAAAACTTGCATATGCAATATATGAATCTCAAATTCCTATTATTTCAGGTGTAGGTCACGAAACTGATTTTACAATCTGTGATTTTGTTGCAGATTTAAGAGCACCAACGCCATCTGTTGCAGCAGAATTAGCTGTTCCCGATATTCGTGAACAAAAAAATTATATTTCTTCACTTAAAAACGCGATAGATAATGCGATTGAAAGTGATATTAAAGAAAAACAATACAATCTTGAACAACTTGCAAAATCTTCAGTACTTAAAAATCCCCAAAATATTATAAATAATTGTGAGCTGTATCTTGATACTTTAGTTTCAAAATTAAATGCTAATTTCAAAGATATATTTACCAAATATTCGTCAGATTTTGCTATGATTTGTTCAAAACTTTATTCATTGAATCCGTTGAAAGTATTGGCTCGTGGTTATTCAATCGCGAAAAAAGACGATAATATAATTGTAAATTCAAAAGATTTGTCAGTAGGCGACAGTATTTCAATACAATTTGCTGACGGTAATGTAAAAGCAGAAATTACTGAGGTGTAATTATGAAAATAACATATGAACAAGCTACAAAAAGGCTTGAAGAAATAGTTTTCAAACTTGAAGAAGGCTCAATGCCACTTGAAGAATCAATGAAACTTTATGAGGAAGGCGTAAAACTTTCTGAATTCTGTATGCAGAAATTAAATGATGCAAAACAGAAAATTATTGATATAAACGAGGTCAAGAATAATGACTGATATAGCTATTTACATTGACAAACAAGCTCAAGCTATTTCAAACCGACTTGAAGAATTACTTTCTGAAAATTTGCATTCAGTTGTACTTGATGCAATGAAATACAGTGTTTCTAATGGTGGAAAAAGAATAAGACCCATTCTCGCTATTGAATTTGCAAAAGTATGTGGTGGTAATGTTGATACCGCACTTGATTTTGGTTGTGCAGTAGAAATGATTCACACCTATTCATTAATTCACGACGACTTGCCTTGTATGGATAATGATGATATGCGTCGCGGTAAACCATCTTGTCATATTGCTTTCGGTGAAGAAAACGCTTTGTTAGCAGGTGATGCATTATTAACAGAGGCGTTCACTACATTAGCAAAATCTAAAGATGTGCCATCAGATAATGTTGTACGTGCAGTTTCATATCTTTCTTCTTTCGCAGGAATTAATGGTATGGTTGGCGGTCAGGTACTTGATTTGCAGTTTGAAGAAATTAATCCTACAATTGAAGAAATATTGAAAATGTATTCGCTTAAAACATGTGGGCTTATTAAAGCGGCTTGTGTTTTAGGTTGCCTTACGGGTATTGACTATGATGAAAAGAAGATACAATCTGCAATAGATTATGCTGAAAATCTTGGAATTGCTTTTCAAATACAAGACGATATTCTTGATATTGAAGGTGACGCAGTATCACTTGGAAAACCTGTTGGCAGTGATGAAAAAAATGACAAATCCACAGCAGTCAAGCATTTCGGATTAGAAAAATCTAAAATACTTGTAAAAGAATACACAGATAAAGCAATATCTGCTTTAGATATATTTGAAAATGATACTAAAACCTTAAAACAGATTGCATATATGCTTGTAAACAGAAAAAACTGATTGGAGTAAATATTTTGGAAAATTTTAAATTTTTAGGTAAGCTAAATTTACCTGACGATTTGAAAAAACTGAATATAAACGAACTTGAAACTCTTGCAACTGAAATCAGAAGTAAAATGATTAAAACTGTTTCTCAAAATGGTGGTCATTTATCTTCAAATCTTGGTGTTGTTGAGTTATCTATTGCTATGCATAAAATTTTTAACTCACCAAATGACAAGTTTGTATGGGATGTAGGTCATCAGGTATATACTCACAAAATACTTACAGGCAGAGTTGACGAGTTTGATACATTAAGAACTGAAAACGGCATTTCGGGATTCTGTGCACCCAATGAGAGTGAACACGATACTTTTTACAGTGGTCATTCAAGCACTTCAATTTCGTCTGCATTAGGTATTGCCGAAGCGAACAAACGACTTGGTAAAAATGATTATACTGTTGCGGTAATCGGCGATGGTGCACTTACAGGCGGTATGGCTTATGAAGCACTTAACAACGCAGGTCGTTCAGGTACAAGATTAATAGTTATTCTTAATGATAATGAAATGTCCATTTCAGAAAACGTTGGCTCTATGGCTCGTTATCTTGCTGTTGTCCGTTCTAAACCCGAATACAATAAGTTGAAAGCAAAAACTGAAAATACATTGAATAAAATTCCGTTAATTGGTCATGGTATTGCAAATATTGTTTCAAAAATTAAATCGGATATTAAATCTTCAATGTATGAAAGTACTTTCTTTGAAGATTTAGGATTTAAGTATATGGGACCTATAGATGGCCATAATCTTGAACATTTATGTGAGGCACTTGATAGTGCTAAACTCGTAAATTCACCTGTATTATTGCATATAAGCACAGTTAAAGGCAAAGGTTATGATTTCGCTGAAAAATCCCCAAGCACTTATCACGGAATTTCAAAGTTTAATATTGAAACAGGTGAACCCGTGTCAGGTGGTGCTAATTTCTCATCAGTATTTGGTGATGAATTATGCGAATTGGCAAGTGAAAATAAAAAAATTTGTGCAATTACTGCCGCTATGGCATTGGGTACAGGTTTAAAAGATTTTTCAGAAAAATTTAATGACAGGTTTTATGATGTTGGTATTGCTGAAGAACACGCTGTAACATTTGCATCAGGTCTTTCTAAAGGCGGAATGGTGCCTGTTGTTGCTCTGTATTCAACGTTTTTGCAAAGAGCATATGACCAATTAGTTCACGATGGTACCTTACAAGAACAAAAAGTAATTATCGGTGTAGACCGAGCTGGATTTGTAGGCGAAGATGGCGTTACTCATCAAGGAATTCTTGACGTTTCATTACTTAACAGTATTCCCGGCATTACAATTTACTCACCATTTACTTTTGACATAATAAGAAAAGATTTAAGAAACGCTGTAATGAATGCAGAAAATCTTACAATAATTCGTTATCCACGTGGTGGTGAAATCAAAATTCCAAGTACTTATGTAATTACAGATAACGATTTTGACTATTTTGATAACAACAGCTCAAGACTCATTATTTCTTACGGCAGAGTTACTGCAGAAGTCATAAATGCTGTCGAAATCTTAAAAGAAAAAGGAATAAATATTTCCATAATTTCATTGAATAAAATTAAGCCCATCAATGAGCAAATTCTTGATATTGCATTAAAATATAATAAAATATATTTCTATGAAGAGTCTGTTTGTTCTGGCAGTATAGGACAAAGTTTTGCTGATATGTTACTAAATAAAAATTACAACGGTTGTTTTGAACATATTGCTATTAATGATACCTTTGTACCGCATGCACCAGTAAAATCATTACTTAAAAAGTATTCTTTAGATACAAACAGCATTGTAGAAAAGTTCTCGGAGAAATAATATGGTTGAAAAGAAAAGACTTGATACTGTTGTAGTAGATTTAGGATTTGCTGAAACTCGTTCTAAAGCATCGGCAATCATAATGTCCGGTGAAATCTATGTAAACGGGCAAAAAGAAACTAAAGCAGGCTACGCAGTAAAAGATACCGATAAAATTGAATTTAAGGGTAAAAAAATGCCTTTTGTAAGTCGTGGCGGATACAAACTTGAAAAGGCAATGAAAACCTTTCCCATAAGTCTTGAAAACTGTATTTGCATGGATATCGGTGCATCTACGGGCGGATTTACTGATTGTATGCTTCAATGTGGTGCAAGTAAAGTTTACGCAATAGATGTTGGCTATGGTCAACTTGCTTGGAAACTTCGCACTGACGAAAGAGTAGTAAATCTTGAAAGAACTAATTTCAGATATCTTACAAAGGAAACAGTAACGGATGAAATAGATTTTGCAAGTATAGATGTTTCATTTATTTCACTTAGAAAGATTTTGCCTGTACTTTTTGATTTTCTAAAAGAAAATAGCAAAACTGTTGCACTTATTAAACCACAATTTGAAGCAGGTAAAGAAAAAGTCGGTAAAAAAGGTGTGGTAAAAGATATTGATACACATAAAGAAGTAATTTCAAGTGTTGTTAATTTTGCATTTGAAACGGGTTTTTCGGTTTTAGGGCTTGATTTTTCACCTATTCGTGGACCTGAAGGGAATATCGAATATCTTGTTTATCTTTCAAAAGATAATGAAAAAGTTTTACTTATTGATAGCGATAAAATCAATGAAATCGCAGATAAATCACATGTTGAATTGAGTGGTGAGTAATTTGAAAATTGGAATTATACCTAATTTCACAAGAGAAAAAACACTTGATGTAGTAAGAAATACAGTTGAGGAACTCGAAAAATTGAATATAGATTATTACTTTGACGTTAATTCGAAATTTGACTTCCCATTTAACATTAATCAAAAACATTTTACTGACAAAATTTTTGAAGTTGTAGATGTAATTATAGCAATCGGCGGTGACGGTTCTTTTATTCGTACAGCGAAGCAAACAGCAGTTCACAAAAAGCCGTTACTTTGCATTAATGCGGGTAATTTAGCATTTTTAGCAGGACTTGAAGGAAATGAGTTGGGTTTAATTAAAAAACTTATTTCAGGCGATTACACGACTGACAGACGTATGATGCTTAAGGTTTCTCTTAAAGATGATAATGGTGAAAAATTGCTTGGCTACTGCTTAAATGATGTTGCGATTGCTCGTGGGAATGAAATTAAACTTATTGATTTAGATGCGTTCTGTAATAATAGAAAAATTAACAGTTACCGTGCTGATGGCGTAGTTATTTCAACACCAACCGGTTCAACTGCATATTCATGGTCTGCAGGCGGCCCGGTAATTGACCCGGATTTACAATGCATTATGCTTACGCCAATTTGCACGCATTCGCCATTAAACCGTTCTCTTGTATTTAATGAAAATTCAGTAATTAGAGTTAAACCAACCGGCAATGCTCAGAAAGTATGTGTTTCTACAGATGGTGTAAAAACAATTGAATTATCACAGAACAGTGAAATTATAATTTTAAAATCTGATTATTGTGCAGAGTTTATAAGAATTAAATCAGACGAGTTTTTTGATATTCTCAACAGTAAATTATCTCAAAGGGGAATTTAAGTGAAAAAGAACAGACACGAGTTGATACTCAATTATATTCAGAATAACAACGTTTCAACGCAGGATGAAATTATTAAAATGCTATCAGAACACGGCTTTAATGTTACACAGGCAACAATTTCACGTGATATTAAAGAATTGAAACTTATTAAAGAACATTACGGTAAGAATAATGTAAAATATGCCGTTAGCACTAAAAAAGATAATAATGACAATATAAAAATGATTTTCGCACGTTCAGTTTTGTCTGTTGAAGTTGCAATGAATTTAATTGTTGTTAAATGTTACCCAGGTACTGCAAATGCAGCATGCGTTGCCCTTGATAGTTTACATATTCCGGGTGCTGTTGGCACAATCGCAGGTGATGACACAATCTTTACGGCTTGTGTAGATATAAATGCTGCAGTTGAAACAAAACATATTATTGAAGAAATGCTGAAAGGCTGATATTTATGCTTTCAAATCTTAAAATATCAGATATTGCGATTATTAAAGAGGCTGTTATCGATTTTGATAACGGTCTTAATGTGTTGACGGGTGAAACTGGTGCAGGTAAATCAATTATTATTGATGCAATCAATGCGATACTTGGCGAAAGAACATCTCGTGAACTTATCAGAACAGGTAGCAATAATGCAGAAGTTTCAGCATTTTTTGAAAATATAAATAATGATGTAATTGCAATACTCAATGAATTTGGTATTGAATGCGAAGAAGATAAATCATTACTAATTTCAAGAAAGATTTCACTTGATGGTAAAAATATTTGCAAAATCAACGGTTCAAATGTAACTGTTTCAATGCTTAAAAAGATTGGACAGGCACTTATAAATGTTCATGGTCAGATGGACAACCACAATCTTCTTAACGAAGAATTACATTATACATATATTGATGGTTTTGCAGAAAATAATGAAATTATTGAAGAATATTTATGTGCATATCACAATTATTGTAATCTTAAAAGACGATATGATAACTTAATTACAAATGAGAGTGAAAAGGCAAGGAAAATTGACCTTTTAACTTACCAAATTAAAGAAATTGAAGATGCAGGAATAAAAATAGGCGAGTGGGATGAACTTGAAAAACGCAAGAAAGTCTTGCAGAATGCCGAACAACTTCTCGCACTTGTAAATAATGCAGTTGAAATTATAAATGGTAATGATAATTTTTCAGGTGTTGCAGATATGCTGAATACTGCATCAAATTCACTTGTCAAAGCATCTGCATTTGATGAGAGTTTGAATTCAGTTTCTGATACTGTTGCTGAAATGTCATATAATATTGTAGATTGTGCAAGTGAACTTAACAGTTTTCTTTATTCTCTGGATGTCGACCCGAATGAACTTGATATTATTGAAGAAAGATTAGATATTTTATTCCGTCTTTCAAAGAAATATGGCAAAAACGAAGAAGAAATACTTGCATTTCTTGAAAACGCACAAAAGGAACTTGATGACATTACTTTTTCAGATAAACTCAAAGAACAACTTGAAGTTGAACTTAATGAAAAATTTAATGTATTGGACAAAGCAAGTCGTAAGTTATCTGCAAACCGTCAAAAGTACGGCGAAATCTTTATAAATAAAGTTAAAGATGAGTTGTCATTTCTTGATATGGCATCAATTTCATTTAAGATTGTTCAAAACAGAAAAGCTTTTGATGAAACAGGTGCTGACGAAATCTATTTCTTGATTTCTGCCAATGTTGGCGAAGAGCCAAAACCACTTTCAAAGATTGCTTCAGGCGGTGAATTATCAAGAATTATGCTGGCAATCAAAAATGTTTTAGCATCAAAAGACAATGTTCAAACACTCATTTTTGACGAAGTTGATACAGGTGTGAGCGGTCGTGCGGCACAAAAAATTGGAATTAAACTTAAAGAAGTTTCTAAAAATCGACAGGTACTTTGTGTAACACATCTTGCACAAATTGCTTGTTTTGCAGATAATCATTTTTTAATTTCAAAATCTGAAAGTGATAATAAGACTTACACAGAAGTAGAAAACCTCGATAATGAGGGTAGAATTCACGAATTAGCACGAATTATTGGTGGTATTGAAGCGTCTCAAATTTCACTCGATGCTGCGGCTGAAATGATTGAAAATGCTAAAAAATATTGACTTGACAAAAATTTTTATTTGTGTATAATAATCTCAATGACTTTGAAGCGAAGAAGTAATAAGCCCTTTGCAGTTGCAGAGAGTGTCCGTTTGGTGTAAGGGCATACGCAAAACTTATGAAATACATCGTGGAGTTGCACTTTTGAAATAACAGTAGATAGTGTCGGGTGTACCCGTTATAGTACAGAGTAATGATAGTTACTCGTTGAGGCTGTGTTTGTGAGAATACAGTAAACTGAGGTGGTAACACGAAATCTTTTCGTCCTCTGCTTTTGGCAGGGGACTTTATTTATTTTAGGAGGATATTATGAAAGTTTATGAAGAACTCGTTGCTCGTGGACTTATAGCCCAAGTAACAAATGAAGATGAAATTAAAAATCTTGTAAATGAAGGTAAAGCGGTTTTCTATATTGGTTTTGACCCAACTGCTGACAGTTTGCACGTTGGTCACTTTATGGCACTTTGCCTTATGAAAAGATTACAGATGGCGGGTAACAAACCAATTGCACTTATCGGTGGTGGTACAGCAATGATTGGTGACCCATCCGGTAGAAGTGATATGCGTCAAATGATGACAAAAGAAACAATTCAGCATAACTGCGATTGCTTTAAGAAACAGATGAGCAGATTTATTGACTTTTCTGATGGTAAAGCACTTATGGTTAATAATGCTGATTGGCTTCTTGACCTTAACTATGTTGATGTACTTCGTGAGGTTGGTGCTTGTTTCAGCGTTAACAGAATGCTTGCAGCAGAATGTTATAAGCAGAGAATGGAAAAAGGTCTTTCATTCCTTGAATTTAACTATATGATTATGCAAAGCTATGACTTTTACGAACTCTTCCAGAAATATGGTTGTAATATGCAGTTTGGTGGCGACGACCAATGGAGCAATATGCTTGGCGGTACTGAACTTATCCGTAGAAAACTCGGTAAAGATGCACATGCTATGACAATTACTCTTCTTCTTAACTCAGAAGGTAAGAAGATGGGCAAAACACAGTCTGGTGCAGTTTGGCTTGACCCAGAAAAGACATCTCCATTCGATTTCTATCAGTACTGGAGAAATGTTGATGATGCTGACGTTCTTAAATGTATCAGAATGCTTACATTCTTACCAATGGAAGAAATCGAAAAGATGGATTCTTGGGAAGGTAGTCAGCTCAATACTGCTAAAGAAATCCTTGCATTTGAACTTACAAAGCTTGTTCACGGCGAAGAAGAGGCAAATAAGGCACAAGAAGGCGCAAGAGCACTTTTCTCAGGTAAAGGTAATACAGAGAATATGCCAACCGTAGAACTCACTACAGATGATTTTAACAACGATAGTGTGCTTGTATCAGATATTATGATTAAAGCAGGTATAGCAAAGTCAAAAGGTGAGTGCAGAAGACTTATCGAGCAAGGTGGCGTATCTGTTGATGATGAAAAGGTTACAGAGCCATTCAAAGCACTTACAAAAGCTGATTTTGAAAAAGGATATGTAATCATTAAGAAAGGCAAAAAAGTCTTCTATAAGGCAATTTTAGCGTAATAACGATATATAAACAAAAAGGCTTACTGAAACTAGTCAGTAAGCCTTTAATGTTTATTTGATTATGAGTTAAGTGCTGAATAAACGGCGTCGCCGTCGTGGCTATAAACAAGAACTGAAATATCAACTTCGGAAGTTGTAATCATTCTAACTTCAACACCAGTTTCTGCAATTGCAGAGAATACTTTTGATGCAACGCCCGGACAATTTTTCATCCCTTCGCCAAAAACTGAAATCTTTGTGTTACCACTACTGATTGCAAGTTTTAATTCAGGGTGAAGTTCACGAAGTTTTGAAGCAGTTTCAAAAACTTTTCCTAAGTCATCATCATTTACTGTGAATGAAAGATTTGATGTTTTTCCTTGTGGCGGATTTTGTGAAATCATATCAACATCAATTCCTGCATTTGAGAGCATTTCAAAAATCTGTGCAACAACTTTGAAATCAGCAGGGGAATCGTTAATAGAAATAAGTGTTACATTTTCAATTACTGTAATATTATCAATATTTTTCATTATAAATCCTCCTTATTCGTTAACAAGGTCTTTCATTGAGTAAAATCCCGGTTCTTTACCTACAAGGAATAATCCTGCATTAACTGAACCATTTGCAAATAACTGTTTTGAATATGCTGAGTGTGAAATCTTGATTACTTCATCAGGACCTGCAAAGATTATTTCGTGTTCACCAACGATTGTGCCACCACGAACTGCGTGAATACCAATTTCGTTTTTTGTTCGTTTCATTCTCTTTGAATGACGGTCAAATTCATAAATTGGCTTTTCATCGAGTGCTTCTGAAATTGAATCAGCAAGCATTAATGCAGTACCACTTGGGGCATCGATTTTTTGATTATGATGTGCCTCAACAATTTCAATATCAAAACTACCTTGAAGTACCTTTGCAGCCTTTTTTGCAAGTTCAGAAACAAGACTTACACCAATTGACATATTTGCTGAGAAGAAAAGGGGAACATCATTGGAAATGGTTTTAATATCTTCAATTTGTTGCTCATTAAGTCCTGTTGTAGCAATTACAGCAGGGATTTTCTTTTCTTTGGCAAATGCAAGTAAATCTTCAAGCACTGACGGATGTGAAAAGTCAATAATCACATCTGCATCAACATTGATATCATTAAATGATTTGAAAATAGGGAATGAGCATTCAGCTGTTGCCAAATCAATACCTGCAACTATTTCACAATCAGTTCTGTTTCCAACGCAAGCAGTAATTGCTTTGCCCATTTTGCCCAAAGCACCGCTTAAAATAATCCTTGTCATTTTTTCACGTCCAAAATTATAATCAGATTAAGTTATACTTTTTAAGTACAGCTTCAAGTTTCGCAGTTTTTGCGTCATCCATTTCACAAAGTGGCATTCGAAGTGGACCAACATCAAAGCCCATCATCTGCATCGCAACCTTTACAGGAATTGGATTAACATCCATAAACATTGCATTGATAAGTTCAAGATATTTAAGCTGAAGTTCAGCACTTTCTTTTACTTTGCCCTCAAGATAAAGAGCAGGAATATCATGTGCAAGTTTTGGACAGATATTTGAAAGAACAGAAATAACACCTTTACCGCCAAGTGACATAAGAGGTACAATCTGGTCGTCATTACCTGAATATACATCAAGTTTGTCACCGCAAAGAGCGATTGTTTCAGCAATCTGTGAAATATTTCCGCTTGCTTCTTTTGTTGCGATAATGTTCTTATGCTCGCAAAGTTCTGCATATGTAGATGGAAGCACATTAACACCAGTTCTGCTTGGAACATTATAAATAATAATTGGCTTTGTAACGTTGTCAGCAATAGCATTGTAATGCTTTACAAGACCACGCTGTGAGCATTTGTTGTAATATGGAGTAACTACAAGCATTGCGTCAGCACCTGCTTTTTCAGCATCTTGAGAAAGCTCAATAGCATAAGCAGTTTCGTTACTACCTGTACCTGCAATAACAGGAATTCTATGGTTTACAACATCACAAGTGAACTTAATAACATCAGAATGTTCCTGTGGTGTAAGAGTTGCACTTTCACCAGTAGTGCCACAGATAACGATAGAATCTGTGTGATTTTCAATATGGAATTCAAGAAGTTTTTCAAGTGCGTCATAGTTGACACTTAAATCATCTTTAAAAGGCGTTACAATTGCAACCCCACAACCTGTAAAAATAGGATTATTACTCATAATAAACTCTCCTTAGTCCATATAACCTTCTGCACAAAGAAGTTCTGCCATAAGAACAGCACCACCTGCAGCACCGCGAAGTGTGTTATGTGAAAGACAAACAAATTTGTAATCATATTGTGTATCTTCACGAAGACGACCTACTGAAATTGCCATACCGCCTTCAAGGTCACGCTGAAGTTTTGTCTGTGGCATATTATCTTCTTCAAAATAGTGAAGGAACTGCTTTGGAGCGTGTGGAAGTTCTAATTCCTGAGCACGACCTGCAAAGTCCTTCCATATATTTAATATTTCTTCTTTTGATGGTTTATTCTCAAATCTTACGAATACTGCACCCATATGACCATTTGAAACAGGAACACGAATGCACTGTGCTGTAAAGTTTGGAGAATCAGCAGGAACAATTTTGTCACCTTCAACTTTACCCCAAATCTTAAGTGGCTCTTTTTCACTCTTTTCTTCTTCGCCACCAATGAATGGAATTACATTGTCAATCATTTCTGGCCAAGTTTGGAATGTTTTTCCTGCACCTGAAATTGCCTGATATGTGCAAACAAGAACATCTTTAATACCAAACTTTGAAAGAGGGTAGAGGGCAGGAACATAACTTTGAAGTGAGCAGTTTGATTTTACTGCAATAAAACCACGTTTAGTTCCAAGACGTTTTCTTTGTGCAGGAATGATTTTTGCATGGTCTGCATTAAGTTCAGGAACAATCATTGGAACATCAGGAGTATGTCTGTGAGCACTGTTGTTTGAAATTACAGGACATTCAGCTTTTGCGTAAGCTTCTTCTAAAGCCTTGATTTCATCTTTCTTCATATCAACTGCACAGAATACAAAGTCAACCTGTGATGCGATTTTCTGGATATCTGCAGTAGCGTCCATAACTACAATATCTTTCATAGCTTCAGGAATTTCAACATCCATACACCATTTAGCACCTACAGCATCAGAATATTTCTTACCTGCTGAACGTGGACTTGCTGCTAAAACTTTTACGTCGAACCAAGGATGGTTATCAAGAAGTGTCATAAAACGTTGACCAACCATACCAGTTGCACCAATTACACCTACATTATACTTTTTCACTTGAAATTACCTCCAAATAATGATATTATATCATTCGTTATAAAAAATCAGTAATGATTATGCCACCATTACTGAATAAAAATACAAAGTATTACGGACTTGTGTCATAATACGAAAGCACTCCATCAATAAATGATGACAGTTGCATTACTGTTAATAATACAACCAGAAAAATCAAATCCCAAGCCCTGTTTTTTCTTCGGCAACAAACCCTTTCACGTTTTATCAAAAACCCTTGGGAGTTTCAAAAACGATACTGATTTTTGTTGCACCTCAATCGCTCTAATATAATACCATTCTAGAGCCTTTGTGTCAAACATTTTTAACATTTTCTATATTTTTACGGAGAAACCCTATGAAAAAATCTGATTTTTATTACGATTTGCCCAAAGAATTGATTGCACAAACTCCAATTGAGCCTCGTGACCACTCAAGAATGATGGTAATATCTAGAAAAAATGATACAATTGAACATAAACATTTCTATGATTTTATTGATTATTTAAATCCGGGTGACTGTCTAATATTAAATAATACAAGAGTTCTTCCTGCACGTATTTACGGCGTAAAAAAAGATACTGGTGCCGTTGTTGAGTTTTTACTTCTCAATAATCTTGGTAATGACCGTTGGGAAACTATTACCGGACCGGGTAAGCGTGCAAAAATCGATACAGAATTCACATTTGGTAATGGAATTCTTTCTTGTAAGATTGAAGAAGTCCTTGAAAATGGCAATAGAATTGCAAAATTCAGTTATGACGCATCAAATATTTACGAAGTTCTTGATAAAGTAGGCGAAATGCCATTACCACATTATATTACTGAAAAACTCCAAGATAAAGAGCGTTATCAGACAGTTTATTCAAAAGAATTAGGTTCAGCCGCTGCACCAACAGCAGGACTTCATTTTACTGATGAAATTATAGCTAAAATTCAAGATAAAGGCATAAAAATTGGATATGTTACTTTGCACGTGGGAATTGGCACATTTAGACCAGTTAAAGCAGAAAATATTGAAGACCACGAAATGCATGCTGAACATTATCACATTCCCAAAGAAACTGCTGATTTAATCAATGAAACCAAGAAAAATGGTGGCAGAGTTATTGGCGTTGGTACTACTTGTTGCAGAACACTTGAAAGTGTAATGCAAAGTCAGGGCGAAATGAAAGAATTTGATGACTGGACAAGTATTTTTATTTATCCTGGCTACAAATTTAAGTGTATTGACGCTTTACTCACAAATTTCCATTTGCCTGAAAGTACACTTATAATGCTTGTTTCTGCATTGTATGACAGAGAAAAAGTTTTAGATGCTTACAATACTGCTGTTCATGAAAAATACAGATTTTTCTCATTTGGCGATTGTATGTTTATTTGTTAAGGAGTAATTATGTATATACTTATTAAAAAATGCGGAAATGCTCGCAGAGGAGAGTTTCATACCGTTCACGGTACAATACAAACTCCTGCTTTTATGAATGTTGCTACTCAAGGTGCAATTAAAGGTGGAGTTTCTGCTTTTGACTTGAAAGATATTGATTGTCAGGTACAGTTATGCAATACTTATCATTTGCACTTAAGACCGACTGATTCTCTCGTTAAAGAAATGGGTGGACTTCACAAGTTTACAGGCTGGAATGGTCCAATTCTTACTGATAGTGGTGGGTTTCAAGTATTCTCACTTGCATCACTTCGCAAAATCAAAGAAGAAGGTGTATATTTTTCTTCACACATTGATGGTCATAAGATTTTTATGGGTCCTGAAGAAAGTATGCAAATTCAATCAAATTTAGGCTCAACTATTGCAATGGCTTTTGATGAGTGTGTTGAAAACCCTGCAAAATATGAATATTCAAAGCAGTCTTGTGAAAGAACTACAAGATGGCTTGTTCGTTGTAAAACAGAGATGGAAAGACTTAATTCTTTACCTGATACAATCAATAAAAATCAATTGCTTTTTGGTATAAATCAAGGTTGCACTTTCGATGATTTGAGAGTTCAACATATGAAAGAAATCGCAAAACTTGACCTTGATGGTTATGCAATTGGTGGTCTTGCCGTTGGCGAGCCTAAAGAAGATATGTATCGTATTATTTCTGCTGTTGAACCGTATATGCCTGCTGATAAAATTAGATATTTAATGGGTGTGGGCACTCCCGGCAATATTTTGGAAGGTGTAAGAAGGGGAGTTGACCTTTTCGATTGTGTTATGCCAAGCAGAAATGCTCGTCATGGTCACCTTTTCACAGATGCAGGAATTATTAATATTAATAATAAAAAGTATGAAAAAGATGAGTTGCCAATCGACCCTGAATGTAATTGTCCAACTTGTCAAAAACATTCACGTGCTTATATAAGACACTTGTTTAAAGCTCAAGAAATTCTTGCAATGCGACTTTGCGTAATGCATAATTTATATTTCTACAATAATCTTATGAGAAGAATTCGTGATGCCCTTGATAATGACACATTTGATGAGTTTTACAATAAATATGTTGACAGATTAGATACGCGAATTTAATCAACAGTTTTTAATTATTTGTAAATTTTTGAAAATTGCTTGCAAAATATACAATTATTATGTATAATAAGCAAGTTGACATTTAATTCAATTTTTGGAGGATATTAGAAATGACAAACTTTTTAACTTTTGCTATGATGAGTGGTGCTGGTGCAAGCGGTGAAGGTGCACAGCAGAGTGGCTCATTCTCAATGATTATTATGATGGCAGTTCTTTTTGCTGCTATGTATTTCTTCACAATCAGACCACAGAAGAAACAGCAGAAAATGGAGCAGGAACTTCGCGAAAATACACAGATTGGTGATGAAATCACAACAATCGGCGGTATTTGTGGTAAGGTTGTAGCAGTTAAAGACGATACAATCGTTCTTGAAACAGGTTCTGACAGAGTTAAGATTAAGTTCAAAAAATATGCTATTCAAACTAACCACACAGCTAACGAAAAAATTCAGGCTGAACGTGAAGCTGCAAAAGCTGCAATGGAAGAAAAGAAAAAAGAAAAGAAATCTAAGAAAAATAAAGACGAAGAATAATTTACTCATAAAAATTCATAATCCCTCATATTCTTTATTGAATGTGAGGGATTTTTATATGCGTAAAAAGATATCAAAACGAAAAAACGAATTACCAATCACTACTAAAAATATTATCGGTATTCTAATTTCATGTGCAGTTGGTCTATTTACAGTAGTTGTTTCAACGTTATTTATATCTTTAATTTTGACAAAATCTTCAGTTATTTCAAATTCAATTGGTGGATTTTTTATTGGTTGCAATATGGTTTCTGCGTTAATAACTGGTTTCATCGCATCAAAACAGTGTAATTTTAAAGGAATGATTTCTGGTTTAATTACTTCAATTCCATATTCATTAGGAATTACTATTATTATGTTATTTTTTTCACACGGTCAGTTAAATTTAAAAACAATAGTTTTATATTTAGGTATTGTTATTTGCTCCGTTTTAGGCGGAATTATTAGTGCAAACACAAAACGCAGAAGATAATACATAAAGGAAAAGATTATGACAAAAGTAATAAGTTTGAGAAAGAAAACAAGTAAAAGAGTTAACCCACTAATATCAAAAGAAAGAAATCTAAAAAAGTTTAATCAAATTAACGAAGATAAGTTCAAATTGTTATTTCTTTTGGTTTCGGTCATAGGAATTTTCGCAGGTGCTTTTTGCTACAGAGTATCCAAGAATTCTGAACTATCAGTAATCATTGCGGAAAATTTTAATATTTTAAATTGTGGAGATTTTAAGTCAATATTTTTATACTTAATTAAATTGGATTTAATTTTTATTCTAATTAGTTTCTTTGTGGGCACAAGTTTTATTGGTTCAGGATTATCATTTATTCCACCAATGTTGAAATGTATATATATAGGCTATTTCAGTGGTTATTTATACAATGATTTTGAATTAAAAGGTGTTTTATTTTGTTTGTTATTGTTGTATCCTTGCTTTGCAATCACTACAACGTCATTAATATTTGCTTCAAATGAAAATGTATATATGAGTAAATATATATTTAATAGCCTGAATGGAAAAACATCAATTGATAACATTTCAATCAAATTGTATTTGCTTAAATACCTGCTATTAATGGTAATTAATATTGTGTGCATTATAATAACTGCATTACTAATTTCGTTTTTAGGACCAAAAATCGACATAATATAAAGAGAACCAAGTCAAATAAGACTTGGTTCTTCATTTTAGTTATTATCGCTTTTTATGTTAGCAAGAGGATTTGCTTCTGATGCTTTTTTGAGTTGTTCATCAATAATGTGAGTGTAAATTTCAGTTGTACCTAAATTTTCATGGCCAAGAATATCTTTAAGTACCAATACATCAACGTTTCCATGTTGATACATAAGAGTTGCAGCTGTGTGACGCAATTTATGTACCGAATAACCTTCAAGACCGCATTTTTCAAGATATGAATAAACAATATGTTGAACGGTTTTTGGACTGATACGCTTGTTTCTACTACTTAAAAACAACGCATTTCTATCGGTTGCGGCAACACCGTCAACAGGACGAACAGCCATATAGTGAGCAAATGCATCAAGACACGCGTCGTTTAGATAAATAGTACGTTCCTTGTTACCTTTACCGGTAACTCGCAAGGTGTGGTCATCTCGAATATCATTATAATTAAGACTGACAAGTTCTGATAATCGTAAACCACAGTTCAAAAAGAATACAAGAATGCAATAGTCACGTTCTTTATACTTACCATCAACAGATTTGAGTAGTTTAATACTTTGTTCTAGAGTTAAATATTTTGGAAGTGATTTTTTTAGTCTTGGCGAATCAAGTACTTCCATTGGATTATCTGTAATAATCTGTTTTTGCTTTTCAAGGTATTTAAAGAATGTACGAAGACAAGATACTTTTCTTGCTCTTGCAGCTTCTTGATTATCTCTTTCATTTTTACAATATGAAAGGAACGCATAAGCATCGTTTAAAGTTACGCTTCTTACAAAATCTTCATCAATGTCAAGTATGTCAATATCTTCAAACTCAATAGAAGAGGGGACAAGCCCACGATAATACTTAAGAAATTTAAAGAAAAGTCTTAAATCTGACGAATATTCATCAATAGTCAAAGTAGATTTATTCTTAATAACATCAAGATAAATCAAAAAGTCCTTAATAATTAATGGTAAGCCAATGTAATTAATTTTTTTCATAACATCACCCGTGAAACCGTTTCACATATTAGATTTTTTTGTATATAGATTTCAGTTGTATTATGACTGAATATTAATTTTTAGTTAATAGGTAGCCTTAATAACTTTGCTTTAATCATAATTCCCAATAAGTTAATTGTAAAATAATGATTTGGATTTTACAGTTCATTAAAATCAAACAGAATTCAATCAGTTATTTAGCTTAATATAATAATACATTAAAATCAGTAAAAATTAAAGAAAAAATGCAATTTTTTTAAAAATAAAATTCGATAGAAAATTTTTAAACGATGCAGAGTTCATTTAGAAAAAAATTATCGGATTATAATTTCTGAAAATAAAATAAATAATTTAAAATAAAAATAATAATTTAAATTAATTTGTATATGAACTAATAATTTATAATAATTAAATTTATTATAAGTAATTATGGATTATAAAGCCAAAAATAGTTAAATTCGCTTAAACAGTACTTCCTGACCATAAAACATCCATATTTCCCGTATTTTGTATAATTTTTCTTCCCCTACTTGATACAAAATATTTATTTTGTATAATTATATATTAAGTTTTCAACATTGTCAACAAAAATTTTAGTTTTCAACAAATAGTCAGTTTTATATAATCCCCTTATAATTCGAATAAAAATACCATAAGCACACGATTTATCAAATGCTTATGGTATTAAACTTATTTAATATTATTTACTTTTAAGTATTTTGTTTTAAATTTTTCTTTATCATTTATAAGATTTGTAATTTCGTTTCTGAACTGAATATATTCTTCGTCGATTACATAATGCTTTGCATAACCATTTAAACCGTATTTCTGCATTGTATGTTCATATGCACGTTCGAGCATTTGCTCAATTGTAGACTCCGGATTATGTTTTAATGTGTATGCATGAGTTCTTTTTAAAAATTTGTTTACATCAGTTGAACGGTCAGCAGAAGAAATAATTTTACCATAATTGCTACGAGGAATGCTTGTAGAAGACGCTCTATGGTCTTCTATCCCCTCTTTAATGATAATTCGCTGTTCTTCAGTAAAAAACTTTTTCATATCATCATTTTCATAAAAAATCTGTGCAGATAGTTTTTCATGATTTTTCTTATCAATATGATGACCTATATCGTGAAAAGCTGCAGCAGTATATAACATATTTAAATCAATGTTTTCAAACTGTTTAGCAAAGCGAAAACAACGGTCAATTACATAGTTTATGTGTTTAATTCCATGACCACTATCATTTTTTAAATATTTAGGAAGAATATTTGTTTCTATATAACTTTTTAATTCAGCGTTTAATGAGTCATTTATATATTCTTTTGTTATTTCCCAAGCAGTTATAAGTCTTTCTAATCCCCACCCAGCATTTGCTGGTGAAGTTGACGGCAGACAGGTTACCTCTCTATTTACACTATCACGAATGAACTTATTATAATATTTTTCTGCAGTTTTGCCGTTTACAAAGATTTGTTTTATGTCAGCATTATCAAGAATTTTTGTTAAATCATTTGGAACAACATTTTTAATTGAACTGTCAGAACTGCCTGTAATATCGCAAGATGCAATAACATCCCACAAAGCAATGTTATTTGATAATAAAAAGTTCTTTTTTTCGTCAATAGTTATAGGCGTTTCTTGTCCCAGAACTGTTGAAATGACTTTCCAGAATCTGTTTTGCGGATGACCATAGAAAAACATCTGCTCTCGAGATTTAACAGACGGAAAACTACCAAGAATAAGTATTTTTGAATTTTTATCATATAAAGGTGGAAATGGATGTTGTGGCATATTTTTCTCCCCTAACTTATATTACCGTCTAAACTCTGCAATACATTTCTTGTGCTTTGGGAATAAAGCCAAGTTTTTCGTACAATTTTATTGCTTTTGGATTATTTGCAAGAACATCAAGATTTATAAAACTGCAGCCTTGTTCTTTTGCCCAATCTTTTGCAGAGTTCATTAGAGCAGTCCCAAATCCTTTGTTACGGTGTTTTTCAGTTACAATTAAGTCCATTATATAACAATGTTTGCCCGAAACAATAAATGAAAAATCTGGTCTTTGTTTTACTTGAAGTAAAATAAAACCAACAACTTTACCTTCATTTTCATAAATAAGAATGTCAGAATTATCATTAGATATTGTATTCTCTATAAATTCTGCACTTTGGTCACCTTCTTTTATAAAGTCAGGTATTAGTTTAGACATTTCTATGAATTGTTCACGGTATAATTTCAATATTGAAGTTATATCGTTGAGTGTTGCTTTTCTAATCATATTATTACACCCCAATAGTTTTATATAGTTATCTGCTTCTTCTCTCGACTTAAAAATTACAACTTGTTTTTCAGATTTGTATTTGTCAATTAATTCATAAATATATGGCAGTGTTTTTTCAGAAAATTCTTCGATAAACGTCTTAAATACAGGGTCTAATTCTGTTTCTACCCAAGGCATATCATATCTGCCTTTACCAATTCGTTCAGTTGCACCTTGAACACAAACATCTGTCGGCAAGTCAAAAAGAAAAACTGTGTCACATTCTTTTAGTCGCATTTCAATGGTTCTTTTGTAATTGCCGTCAATTATCCATTGAGATGTGGCGAAAATTTCAGCTATTCTTTCGTCAAATTCTTCTCTTGGAATATGCGTTTTGTCAGGCTTGTGCCATATAGCATCAAGATAATATAACGGTAAGCCTGTACTTTTATTCAATTTTTCAGCAAAAGTTGTTTTACCCGAACCGGGACAACCTATTACAATAGCTTTTTTCATAATAATTACCAAAAATAAATATGGCATCTCCATATACAAAGAGATGCCTGAAAAGAAATATTATTTTGCTATCTTTTTAACAACAAAATCTATGCCTTTTTCTGCAGTTTTTGCGAGTTTTTCAGGTGACTTTTTCTTCTTTTCTTTTAATGGCTGACCATATTTCTTTGTCATTTTAGTCGCTTTTGCGAGAACTATTCCCATTGTAGTTGCTGCACCCAAGTATGCGATAAAATATCCCTTTTTCATTTTAATCACCATCTGTTTCCATAATTGGAATAATACTTCCTATATCTGTTAAAGGTTTTCCTTTAATATCAATATAATTTACACCATTATCATACAGGAATTTTTTGATTTTGTCAAAGTCTGAATGTAATGATAAATCTCCATTAAATAGTAATGTTTTTTTATCTATTAATCCACAGCATCCACCAATAAACCCGTAGCAGTATTTATTTATGTGTACGCTCCCCTTTTCTACAAGTAATGATTTTATATTATCATACTGTGAAACTGCGTTATAAATTGAAATATCGTCAGTTATGATGGTGTTTCTTTTACAAATACAAACAGAACATTTTGAATAACCTTGTTTTACATCAATAATCGGTTTTTTAGGCAATAAATCTATTATTTCTTTTGTCAAAATCGACTTATTACAGATAATATAATCACCAATATCTGCAAAATTCAGCAAACAATCATTAGGATATGGCGATTTTATATTCTCTATGATTATTCTTTTCCCGCTATTATTTCCTATAAAATTGCAAAGTTCAGTTTGATTTTTATCTGCTAAAAATGTTGATTTCCCTACACAATTCGCAAGAATATCGGCGTGACGGCTTACAGGAGTGTCTAAAAGTGGATTTTCAGTAACATTCACGACTTTTATAGCCAATTCGTCAAAAACGCTTTTAAGGGCATTGTCGTCAATATTTGCAAATGCTGTTGTAACTTTGTTTTCTGGAAGATTAGGATTTTCTAAAAATCTTTCATTCAATTTATAATCGCCTCAAATGCTTGTCTTATATTTTTTGCAGGAACAATTTCAATTTCCTTAAAAAGATATTTAGGAAGTTTTGAGTAGTTGTGATATGGGACTACACACTTTTCAAAACCAAGTTTTGCAGCCTCTTTAATTCTCTGTTCACAGCAATTTACTGCACGTATCTCCCCTGCTAAACCAATTTCACCAAATGCAAGAGTATTTTCAGGTACTACAACGTCTTTAAGGCTAGAAACAATAGCAAGTGCGATTGACAAGTCTGCTGCAGTTTCATCAATACGTAATCCGCCAATAACATTTGTATAGCAATCCATATTTCCAAGGAAATAGCCGCAACGTTTTTCAAGTACAGCTATAAGCATAGCCATTCTACCATAGTCAATGCCAGTTGCCATTCTTCTTGGGTTTCCAAATCCGCTTGGAGTCACAAGACTTTGAACTTCAGCTAAAATCGGTCTTGAGCCCTCCATTAAACAAGCAACGCAAGTGCCTGATACATTTTGTGGTTTACCTGAAATCAACATCATAGAAGGATTTTCAACCTCGCAAAGACCGTTATCAAGCATCTCAAAAACGCCAATTTCGTTAGTTGAGCCATAACGGTTTTTAACTGCTCTTAAAATTCGATATGAGGTATTTCGGTCACCCTCGAAATATAGAACACAGTCAACAATATGTTCAAGAACCTTTGGTCCGGCAATGTTACCATCTTTATTAACGTGACCTACAAGAAAAATCGGAATATTTGACGCTTTTGCAGTTCTTGTAAAAAGGTTTGTTGATTCACGCACTTGCGTAACGCTACCCGGCGAAGAATTAAGTTCACTAATTTCCATTGTCTGAATTGAGTCAATTATTACAATATCAGGTTTTTCGGACTGAATGTATTCACTTATGTACTGTGCATCAGTTTCACAGAGCACCGAAAGATTTTCAGTTGATACTGAAAGTCGTGACGCACGAAGTTTAATCTGATGTGCAGACTCTTCGCCTGATACATATAAAATCTTTAATCCCTCACCTAAGTATTCACAAATCTGTAAAAGGATTGTTGATTTACCGATACCCGGGTCACCGCTTAAAAGGACAACTGAACCTTTTACAAGACCACCGCCAAGTACGCGATTTAATTCTTTAAGTCCTGTATTGTATCTGTGACCTGTGTCAGCAGTAATCTGTGCTAGCGGATATGCTCTACCGCGATTTGAGCCAACAAGACTTCTTTTACCAGTTTCTTTAATGACGCTTTTCATTTCTTCATTAAGAGTGTTCCACTCGTTACAATTTGGACATTGACCGAGCCAACGTGGCGTTTCATAACCACATTCGCTACAAATATATACTGATTTAGACTTCTGAGCCATTTTGGACCTCCGAAATATTATAATTTATTATTCCTGTTGCAATTGATAATGCCATATTATTTTGATATATGCCATCTTTCAATTGACTTAATTCGTTTTGATTTGAAACAAATCCGCATTCAACCATTACTGCAGGTTTTGTTGCATTGTATAACACATAAATGTCGGTACCTGACTTCTTGATATGTCGCTTATTTTCAGGCTGTAATTGGCTTGAAACCGCATTTTGAATAAATTGAGCAATTTCCTTGCTTTCATCAAAATTCGCTGAATAGAAGGTTTGAGCACCCCAAATGCGACTATCACTGTACTTGTTTTGATGAATACTTAAATAAATGCAATTTTTATACAAATTCATAGTATCAGTACGATTATGAATATCAGAAACTTTTCGCTCACGGATTGTATCACCTAACGTATGAATTGCAGTATCAGTTGTACGTATTAAGTGTGTTTGATAGCCAAATATTGACAGTAAATCATTTAATTTCAACGAAATTTGCAAATTAATATCTTTTTCATAAGTGCCATCAATTCCTACTGCTCCACCATCTTCACCGCCATGACCTGCATCAATAATAATTACAGGCAGGTTATCAACAGAAATTGTATTTGAAGACACAATTTGAATTTGACACAAAAGTACAGATGTAACGCAAACAACGGTGGCAAGAATTAACGCAATTAACGACTTTTTCACAAAATCACCCCATAAAATATATGGGAATAAAATTAACAATATTATTTTACATTATGAGTTATGATTTTACAAGTAAAAAAATAAAGCGTACAGCATAAACTGTACGCTTTTAAGGACTATTATGAAATTACATCATGCTTGCAATTTCTGCAGCAAAGTTATCTTCTTTCTTTTCAATGCCTTCGCCCTTTTCAAAACGAACAAAGCTTGTAAGCTTAATGTTAGCACCAAGAGCTTTAGCAACTGAATTTACATAACCGTCAACAGAACCGTCAAAAAGGTCAGAACGAACGAATGTCTGTTCAAGAAGACAAACTTCTTTAATCTGCTTTGCAAGACGACCCTGAACAAGACCAACGAAGATTTTGTTTTCAGAAATTTCAGCTTTATGAGAAACTGCAATTTCAGCCATTGTAGCATAAGCTTCTTTTGAAATGAAGTTTACAAAGTTCTTTCTCTGTTTCTGGTCAAGACCTTGATAAATTGTAGCGTCTTCATCGCTCCACTTCTTGTCATTGATTGCTTCTTCAATAATGCTGTTAAGGATTGGAACAGGAAGTGAATCAGGTTTGTTCAATGCACTGTCAATTGTGATTGATTTCATCTTAGCAAGTTCGTCATCAGAAATTGATGCTTTGCACAAATATTCTGGGTTCATAGCTGCAATCTGCATTGCAACGTTTTTACCCATTGCATCAAATTCAGATTTTGCTGCTGTAGCATCATCAACATCAAATGCTACGATAACACCAACAGTGCCACCTGCGTGGATATATGTTGCTGTATGTCCTTCAACAAGAGCAAATCTACGAACTTTCATATTTTCGCGAAGTGCAAGGAAAACTTCCTGTACTTCTTCATCAACTGTTTTGTCTGAATCAACTACTTTTGTAGCAAGAAGAGCTTCAACATCAGCTGGTTTTGTAGCAACAACAGTCTTAACAACTTTAGCAGCAAGATTAACGAATGGTTCGCCCTTTGCAACGAAGTCTGTTTCACAGTTAATTTCAACAAGTGCACCTGCATTAGCGTCGCTATAAGCAGCAACTACGCCTTCAGCAGCAACACGGCTTGCTTTCTTTGCAGCAGAAGCAAGACCTTTTTCTCTAAGAATATCAATAGCTTTTTCAATATCGCCATCTGTTTCAACAAGAGCTTTTTTACAATCCATCATACCAACGCCTGTCTTCTCACGAAGAGCCTGAACGTCTTTTGCAGTAAATGCCATTTTCTTTTCCTCCAATATCTAAATACTTTGAAAAACAGCCCGTAACGAATATGCCACGGGCTATAATAAACTTAATTATTCAGCAACTTCTTCAGCTACTGCTTCTTCTGTAGCTTCTTCAGCTACAACTTCCATCTGTTCACCCTGTCTGCCTTCGATAATAGCGTCAGCCATAGCACCTGCAATGAGTTTTACTGCACGGATAGCATCGTCATTACCTGGGATAACATAATCAACATCATCTGGGTCACAGTTTGTGTCAACGATAGCAATAACAGGAATACCAAGCTTTTTAGCTTCAGCAACTGCAATCTTTTCTTTTCTTGGGTCAACAATGAACATAGCAGCTGGCTGCTTTTTCATTTCTGTGATACCGCCAATGTACTTTTCAAGCTTTTCAATTTCAAGCTCATACTTAGCAACTTCTTTTTTAGGAAGAAGGTCAAATGTGCCGTCTTCCTGCATAGCCTTAAGCTGTGCAAGTCTCTTAATTCTTTGCTTGATTGTAGCAAAGTTTGTAAGCATACCGCCGAGCCAACGTGCATTAACATAAGGCATACCGCAACGCATAGCCTCTTCTTTAACTGAGCTCTGAGCCTGCTTCTTTGTGCCTACAAAAAGAACTTCGCCACCGTTTTCAGCAACTTCTTTAATTACTTTGTAAGCCTCTTCAAGTTTTTTAACTGTTTTCTGAAGGTCAATGATATAAATACCATTTCTTTCAGTGAAGATGTATTCAGCCATTTTTGGGTTCCATCTTCTTGTTTGGTGTCCGAAATGAACACCTGCCTCGAGTAACTGTTTCATAGATACTACTGACATGATTTTTTCCTCCTTATTTATATCCTCTGCACGGGTCAACTTTTGGCGGGACATATTGTATATGCAATACCGTCAAAATCACCGCACATGCGAATTGCTGAAAAATTATATCACAACAATTTTATAATTGCAAGTGATTTTTAAATATTTTTATATTATTTATATAAAAAATAGCCATCAGAATTTTGAGTATAAACAGTTATCTTTTCTCCATCACTTGAAACTGTAATATCACCGTCTAAAGAAGTTACAAATGTTGGAATGTCACCACTCTCAAGCCTTTCAAGTATATTTCCGTTAGGATGACCGTAGTTATTACCCGCACCACTTGAAATAATCGCTACTTTTGGAGTAACTACATCGAGATACTTTTCACTTGAAGACGTTTTACTACCGTGATGACCTGATTTAAGTACATCAACATCAATGTCGTAATCTGACCTTAATAAATCATTTTCAATTTTAGTTTCTGCATCACCTTGAAATAAGAATTCAGTACCACCATAAGTAATTTTTAACACAACAGACATATTATTAAGATTATTACTTTGCACAGTTGGCGAGAGAATTTCAACTAAAGCCTCACCTAACATAAAACTATCTATATCTTGTGCAGGAATTTTATTGATATTTTGGCTATCAACAGTATTAATCAAAACATTATATGTCTTACTTGTAACGTTATTCGATTGCGAAAGCCTTGGCATAATAAAATTTTCAACTTTCCAATCATCAATTATTTCTGTAGCACTCCCCATATGGTCATCATGTTGGTGAGTAATAACCATATAATCAATTGTATCAATTTCTAAAGTGTGTAGTGATTGTCTTATGGTATTTAACTGATTAAATGTACCGCAATCAATCATTAACACTTCATTATTACAAATAACAATTGTGCAATCACTCTGCCCTACGTCAAGATAATATACAGCAAAATTACTATCTACAGGTTCGACACCGTCAATTGAACCGAGTGTATTTTTAATTTCACTAATTGAAGCAATTTCTTTACTATCAAGAACAAAGAATACTGAAACAATAATTAAAACTATTATAATGTAAGCAAGAATTTTCTTTTGTTTTTTCTTTAACTTGTCGAAATGATAAGCGTTTTTACTTTTTCTTCCGCTTTTGTATATTGCTCTTTCTCTTTTTGTCATACTTATGATTTACTTGTGATTTATAATTTGTTTTTTCATTTGCTTTTGGTTTAATCAGACACCTTGGTGATAAGCCGATTAAATCCGAACGACCTGCTTTCTTTAATGCTTCATAAACTAAATCATAGTTTTTAGGATTAAAGTATTGCATTAATGCACGTTGTAAAGCCTTATCATGCGGAGTTTTTGCAACATAGACTTTCTCAAGCGTATATGGGTCAAGCTCGGTATAATACATTGCAGTTGAAATTGTACCAGGTGTTGGATAATAATCTTGTACCTGTTCAGGATGAAGTTTTTCATCACGAATAAATTCGGCTAATTCAACTGCATCTTTTAATGTTGCACCGGGATGGGATGACATTAAATATGGAACAAGATACTGCTCTTTACCAATAGATTTTGTGTATGTAAAATACTTCTTAGAAAACTCTTTATATGCTTTAATATGGGGTTTGCCCATTTTATCAAGAACTGCTGCTGAACAGTGCTCAGGTGCAACTTTCAACTGACCACTTACGTGATGCTTAACAAGTTCTTTAAAGAATTCATCACTCTTATCACAAAGCATATAATCGTAACGAATTCCCGAACGAATAAACACTTTCTTCACTTTTGGTAAGTTTCGAATTTCACGAAGTATATCAAGATATTCCTCATGGTTTGAAATTAAAGCAGGACAAGGATTTGGTGCAAGGCACTTTTTTCCTTTGCATAAACCATTTTTTAATTGCACATCACACGAGGTTCTTCTGAAGTTAGCTGTAGGACCACCTACATCGTGAATATAACCTTTAAATCCGTCTAATTCAGTTAAAAGTTTTGCTTCTTCTATGATTGATTCTTTACTTCTACAAGTAACATATCTTCCCTGATGAAATGCAATTGAACAGAAATTGCAAGCACCAAAGCAACCACGATTATGAGTAATTGAAAACTCAACTTCAATTATTCCCGGCACTCCCCCATCTTTTTCATACATCGGGTGATAAGTACGCACGTATGGTAATGAATATATTTTGTCAAGTTCCTCGGTAGTGAGTGGCTCCATAGGTTCATTTTGAACCAGCATCATTTTACCGTGACGTTGCTTGATTATTTTACCACGAATATGGTCTTGCTCATCTTGCTGAATACGACAAGAAATTGCATATTCTTTCTTTGACGCAAGAACATTCTCATAAGATGGACATTCAACACCTTTATATGGCGTTTCAGTAACAGGTACGGCATAACAGGTGCCTTTAATATCAGTTAAAGATTTTATATCTTCACCATTGTTAAGTCTGTTGGCAATTTCAACAGTTTGTTTTTCACCCATACCGAACGAAATTAAGTCTGCACTTGAATCAAAAAGAATCGATGGTCTAATTTTGTCGTCCCAATAATCATAATGTGCAAATCGACGCAAAGACGCCTCTAAACCGCCAATAATAATTGGTACATCACCATAGATTTCACGAATTTTTTGACAATAAACAATAACTGCACGGTCTGGTCGTAATCCCATTTTTCCACCAGGAGAATATGCATCTGTGCTACGTTTGCGTTTGGCAACGGTATAATGTGCTACCATTGAGTCAATATTACCGGATGAAACCATAAATCCAAGTCTTGGTCGTCCAAACACTTTAAAAGAAGAGTTATTTTTCCAGTCTGGTTGAGAAATCACACCAACTTTATACCCTGCATTTTCAAGAACACGAGTAATTATAGACACGCCGAAGCTGGGATGGTCAACGTACGCGTCACCTGACACGTAAACAAAATCAACTTCATCCCAGCCTCTTTGAATCATATCATTTTTTGAGACAGGTAAAAATATATTATTCTTCACTTGTATCCTCTTCGTCTTCACCATATGGTCTGTCTGCTCCACCCTGTGCTAAAGCATTCATTTCATACCATTGTTGTTTTGTGATTAATACTTTTCGTGGCTTTGCACCTTCATATGGGCCAATTATTCCGCGTTCTTCAAGTTCATCAACAATTCTTGCGGCTCTTGCATAGCCTAATTTGAGTTTTCTTTGAAGAAGTGTAGTTGATGCTGATTGAGCTTCAATAACAGCTTCAATAGCCTTTGGAAGCATTTCATCTGCAGGTCCATCTTCACCGTCAGATGCTGATGCAGAAGTATCTTTCTTCTTAACACCTGTATTAGCGGCGTTTTTATCAATTTCTTTCATAACGTCATCATCATAAACAGATTGTGCTTGTTGTTTAATATGAGTAACAACGTTTTCAACTTCTTTATCAGACAGATAACAACCCTGAACACGAATTGGTTTAGGAATACCCACAGGATAATAAAGCATATCACCGTTGCCAAGTAATTTTTCAGCACCAACAGAGTCGATAATTGTACGTGAGTCAACCTGAGAAGAAACTGAAAGTGAAATTCTACTTGGAATATTAGCTTTGATAATACCAGTAATAACATCAACTGATGGTCTTTGTGTAGCAATAACAAGGTGCATACCTGCCGCACGAGCCATCTGTGCAAGACGACAAATTGAATCCTCAACTTCATTTGGAGCTGCCATCATAAGGTCAGACAACTCGTCAATGAAAATTACAATCTGTGGCATTTTCTTTTTGCCTTGGCTTTCACAAATACTGTTATAACCAGAAATGTCACGTACGCTGTTTTCTGAGAATGTTTTGTATCTTGTGAGCATTTCAGTAACAGCCCATGCAAGTGCACCTGACGCTTTTCTTGGGTCAGAGACAACAGGTACAAGCAAATGTGGAATACCGTTATATACAGTAAATTCAACTTGTTTAGGGTCAATCATCAAAAGTTTAACTTCTTCAGGCGTTGCATTATAAAGAATGCTTACAATCATTGAGTTAAGACAAACAGATTTACCCGAACCTGTTGTACCCGCAATAAGTAAGTGAGGCATTTTGACGAGGTCAGAATACACAAACTCACCTGTAATATCTTTACCGAGTGCAACTGTTAATTTTGATTTAGCATTTCTATATTGTGGCTGGTCAATAACTTCACGCATTGTAACCATTCTGCGATTTTTATTTGGAACTTCAATACCAACTGCAGCTTTATTTGGAATTGGTGCTTCAATACGCACACCTGATGCCGCAAGATTTAATGCGATATCATCAGCAAGATTCGTGATTTTACTGATTTTAACACCTGCAGCAGGCTGAATTTCATACCTTGTAACTGAAGGACCTGAGCAAACACCAACAGTTCTCGTTTCGACACCAAAACTACTAAGTGTTTCTTCAAGTTTCTTTGCAGTTTGTTTAAGTTCGGCTTCAAGATTTGCCGCGTTGCTTTCTTTTGGCAAGTTCAAACAGTCAATTGGTGGTAAAAGATAAACTCTTTTTTCTGATTCTTCACTTTCTTCCACTTCTTCAACTTTTGTTTCTTGAACTTTTTCATCTTTTTTAGGTTCTTCTTTTATAATACTCTTTTTAATTATATCATCAAGATTGATAACTTTTTCTTGTTCAACCTTTTCATCTTCTTTTTTAGAATTTTTAACATCACTAAATGAAACTAATTCAGGTTCTTCTTCAAGTTCATATTCAAATGTCAATGGTTTAGCGTCAGCATCAGGCTCGGGTCCTAAATCGACATCAGGGTTGAATTCAGCTTTTCTTTTCTTACGTTCTTCAACAAGTTGTTCTGTCTTTTCGCCATATTCACTAATCTTTTCGCTAGTAAACTCCCCTACCTTTTTAACTGGCTTTGAAATACCTTTAAACAGTTTTTCAAGTGTAAGGTTAGCAGTAATCATAATTAATACGAAAAGTATAATAAAGGCGATTACAAGGCTTGCCGCCTTACTACCACCTGTGATTAAAAGAATTAATCCACCAAATACTGCACCAAATACACCACTGCCGAGCATACTGCCGTCAATTTGATATGTATTATATGCATCTTTAATTCCAACAAAAAATTCAGTGTTGGCATCACAAACGATTATATGCCAAATGCTGCAAATAATTGTTATAATTAAAGTTGTTTCAATAAGTTTAGTAGTAAATTTTCCATCAGTTTTATCAAGCGTCAAGAAAATTGCTATAACAAAAAGCAATAACGAGAATATAAAAGTGCAAAAGCCAAACATCCCAAATAAAAATGTACGTAAAACTCCCCATAATCCGCCTGCATCAATAATTGCAATACACAACAAGAACACTGCAATAGCGAATAAAATAATTGCACTGAATTGTCTATTCATTGAAAAACTCTTTTTAGCAGTTGAATTCGATTTTTTCTTTCTTGAATTAGTATTTCTACTTTTTTGATTTGCCATTTATTTTAACATCTCCAAATTAAAGTCCTAATATGCTACAGATAATTGTGAATACGCCGATTACAAGACAATAAAAACCGAAATATTTCCACATATCTTTCTTTAAAATCCATTGTAACAATTTGATACACGCAACACCTACAACTGCCGCTACAATTACGCCAATTATTGTTGGTAATAATTCAAGTTGAGCACCGGTATCAACCGCATCTTTGAGTTCAACGGCATTTGCAACTATAATTGCAGGGATGCCAAGAATAAATGAATATTCAACCATATATTCTTTTGATACACCACAAATCATACCTGTTGAAATTGTTGAGCCTGAACGTGAGATTCCTGGGAATCCTGCCGCAAAAACCTGAGCTAATCCAATTGCAAAAGAGTCAAGAGTATTTACTTCTCTGTTTAAAGTTTTTTTCTTGGAAATATATGTAGATGTAAGTAATAATGCTCCCGTAAATAAGAAGCAAAAACCTTCAACGAGAATGCTGTCATCTTCAGATAATCCACCAAGCACATCCATAAGTTTCATATCGTTTCCAACTGGAATTAATAACAATAACAAAGGAATGCAAGAAAATACAAACATAACAAGCATTTTCTTTTTGCCCTTTAGTTCTTTAAATCTGAATTTGCCTGTAAATATGTCTTTGATAAGACCAAAAGCATCTACAACAAGTTCAAAAATCGTTTTATGGAACACAATAAACACTGCAATCAATGTTCCTAAATGAAGCAACACTGAAAACAATAAAGAGCCTTCGCCATCAACATTCAAAAAATGTTGGAACAGGGACAAGTGTCCACTACTTGAAATTGGCAAAAATTCAGTTACACCTTGAACTATACCAAGTATTATTGCTTTAATAATTGACATTAAATCAACTCCATTAATTTTCTATCTTTGAATATAAATATGCCATTGCATCTTTTAAATTACCTATACTGTCAATTAAACCTTCTTTTACAGCATTTTCGCCATCAAGAACTGTACCTACATCCATAACTAATTCCCCTGTAGATAACATAAGTTCACGAAAACGTTCAGGAGGAATATTTGAATTACCCGAAACAAAACTGACAATTCTTTCTTGCATTTTATCAAAATATGACAATGTCTGCGGAACGCCTAAAACCAACCCATTCATTCTAACAGGATGTATGGTCATAGTCGCAGTTGGCACAATAAATGATTTGTCAGCAGATACTGCCAAAGGAACGCCTATTGAGTGGCCGCCACCAAGCACAAGTGATGCAGTAGGTTTTTTCATACCTGAAATAAGTTCAGCAATAGCAAGACCTGCCTCAATATCGCCACCAACCGTATTAAGAATAATGAGCAAACCATCAATATCTTCACTTTCTTCAACTGCAACCAATTGAGGAATAACGTGTTCATATTTTGTAGTTTTATTAGATGGCGGAAGAATATAATGCCCCTCAACCTGTCCTATAATTGTAAGACAATGAATATATTTGCCGTTCTTGCTTACTGAAAAAGCACCATTATCAGATATTTCATTATTGGCAGAAACATCAGTGTCGTTGTCTGTACCGCCATTTTGTTCAGGTGCTGTTGGATTAGTTGGTGTAATAAAATCATCAAAATAAACGCACATATTATCGCATCCTTTAAAAATATAAAATTATTTTTACCGAACGCAATTCAATTATTTATGCCAAAACTACTAAATATTGTATCATAATTTATTTTCAATATCAATGTTTTGTTAAAAAATACTTTTTATTATATACAAATATATTGACAAATTTCTAACAATGTAATAAAATTATAAAAGATTGTTAAAAAATTGAAAAAGTCCAAGGAGTGATTCAAAAATGGGTATGACAATCGGACAAAAACTTATTAAATCTCACCTTGTCAGCGGAGATATGACACCTGGCAGTGAGGTAGGCCTTAAAATTGACCAAACATTAACTCAGGATGCTACAGGTACTATGGCATATCTTGAGCTCGAAGCTATGGGAATTGAACAGGTTAAAACTGAACTTTCAGTTGCTTATATTGACCATAACACATTACAGACTGGTTTTGAAAATGCTGATGACCACAGATTCATTCAAAGTGTTGCTAAAAAACGTGGTATTCGTTTTTCAAGACCCGGTAACGGCATTTGCCATCAGGTTCACCTTGAAAGATTTGGTAAACCTGGTAAAACATTAATTGGTTCAGATAGCCACACACCTACCGGTGGTGGTATTGGTATGCTTGCAATGGGTGCAGGCGGTCTTGACGTAGCTGTTGCTATGGGTGGCGGTACATATTATATTACAATGCCTAAGATGGTTAGAGTGAACCTTACAGGCAAACTCAGCCCTTGGGTTGCTGCTAAAGATGTTATCCTCGAAGTTCTTCGCATTATGACTGTTAAAGGTGGCGTTGGTAAGATTATTGAGTACGGCGGTGAAGGTGTTGCTACACTTTCAGTTCCTGAACGTGCAACAATCACTAATATGGGTGCTGAACTCGGAGCTACCACTTCTGTATTCCCATCTGATGATATTACAAAAGCTTTCTTAAAAGCACAAGGTCGTGAAGAAGATTGGGTTGAACTCAAAGCAGATGAGGACGCAGTATATGATGAAATCATTGACATTAATTTGTCAGAACTTGCACCTATGGCAGCTTGTCCACATATGCCTGACAGAGTAAAATCAGTTACGGAAATTGGAAAAATCAAAGTTGACCAGGTTTGTATTGGTTCATGCACAAACTCATCACTTCTTGATATGATGAAAGTTGCAGCAATTCTTAAAGGCAATACAGTTCATCCTTCAGTCAGCCTTTCAATTGCACCCGGTTCAAAACAAGTTCTTAATATGATTTCACAGAATGGTGCTCTTGCAGATATGATTGATGCAGGTGCTCGTATTCTTGAAAGTGCTTGTGGTCCATGTATCGGTATGGGACAATCACCAAATTCAGCAGGTGTATCACTTCGTACATTCAACAGAAACTTTGAAGGTCGTTCAGGTACTGCTGATGCAGGTATCTATCTTGTCAGCCCTGAAGTTGCAGCAGCATCTGCACTTACAGGCTATCTTACTGACCCGCGTGATTTAGGCGAATTCCCTGAAATCATTCTTCCTGATGAATTTATCATTAATGACAATATGGTTGCAATGCCTGCAACTCCTGAAGAAGCAAAAGATGTTGAGGTTATGTATGGACCTAACATTAAGCCATTCCCAACAAGTGAACCTATGGGTGATGATATTACTGCAAAAGCAGTTCTTAAGGTTGGTGACGATATCACAACTGACCATATTATGCCTGCAGGTGCTAAAATCCTCCCCTACCGTTCAAATATTCCTTTCCTTTCACAGTATTGCTTCGGCGTATGCGATAAAACATTCCCTGAAAGAATTAAGGCTGAAGGTAAAGGTATTGTAATCGGTGGTGCTAACTATGGTCAAGGCTCATCTCGTGAACATGCAGCTCTTGTTCCACTTTATCTTGGCGTTAAAGCAGTTATAACAAAGTCATTTGCTCGTATTCACTGTGCAAACCTTATAAATGCAGGTATTCTTCCTCTTAACTTTGCTAATCCTGATGATTATGATAAGATTACACAAGGTGACGAATTAAGCCTTAAAGGAATTAAAAAAGCAATCATCAACAATGAACCTGCAGCACTTGTAAACCTTACAACTAATGAAGAATATGAAATCAAATATGACCTTTCACAGCGTCAGAAAGATATTATTCTTGCAGGTGGATTGTTGAACTATACTAAAGAATCATTTTAAGGAGAGTTAAATATGGAAAAACAGATTTCAGAAGCACTTGCTAAGTTTGAAGCTCTTGTAAGAGAACAACTTGCAAGAAACGAAAAAATTAAAGCACAAAAAGAATTTGTTGACTTTAATAAACTTGATAAAATCATCATCGGTGTTTGTGGTGGTGATGGCATTGGCCCGATTATCACAAAAGAATCAGCAAGAGTACTTGAGTATATGCTCGCTGACGATGTAAAAGCAGGCAAAGTAGAATTCAAAGTAATTGATGGTCTTACAATTGAAAACAGAGTTGCAGTTATGAAAGCAATTCCTGACGATGTTCTCGCAGAACTTAAAGAATGTCATGTAATTCTTAAAGGACCTACAACTACTCCACAAGCGGGGGACCCATGGCCAAACATAGAAAGTGCAAACGTTGCAATGCGTAAAGAACTTGACCTTTTCGCAAACGTTCGTCCTGTTAAAGTTCCTGACCAAGGTATCGACTGGACATTCTTCCGTGAAAACACAGAAGGTGCATATGCAGTAGGTTCAAAAGGTGTAAATGTTACTGAAGACTTGGCTATGGACTTTGTTGTTACAACAAGTGAAGGTTCAGAAAGAATTGCTCGTATGGCATATGATTATGCAAAGAGAAATGGTAAGGAAAGAGTTTCTATCATCAATAAAGCAAACGTAATCAAGACAACTGATGGTAAATTCCTTAGAATCTGTAAAGAAGTTGGTAAAGAATACCCTGAAATCATTACAGATGAATGGTATGTAGATATTACAACTGCAAAACTTATTGATGAAAAGAGAAGAAAAGACTTTAAAGTATTTGTTCTTCCTAACCTTTATGGTGATATTATTACTGACGAAGCAGCTGAATTCCAGGGCGGAGTTGGTACGGCAGGTAGTGCAAACCTTGGTAAGAGATATGCTATGTTTGAAGCAATTCACGGTTCTGCACCACGAATGATTCGTGAAGGCAGAGGTCAGTATGCAGACCCTTGTTCAATGCTTCGTGCAACTGTTATGCTTCTTTCACACATCGGCAAACAGAAAGAAGCTGACTTACTCGAAAGAGCACTTGATATTTGTATGTTTGAAGAAAAGAAACTTACAATTACAGGTCGTGACAACGGTGCAACATGTAGTGACTTCGGCGACTACGTAATGGAAACTGTTAAAAAGCTTTCATAAGGAGTGAAAATTATGAGTAGAAATGATGGAGTTTCAATTTCTGTCATTAAACGACTCCCCCGCTACTACAGATTTTTAGGTGAACTTAAAGAAAATGGTGTTGTAAGAATTTCATCTAAAGATTTATCAGAAAAAATGGGCTTTACTGCATCACAGATTCGTCAGGACTTAAACTGTTTTGGTGGATTTGGTCAGCAAGGTTATGGCTATAACATTGAAAGTTTATATAATGAAATCGGCAATATACTTGGAGTAAACAGCAACAGAAAAGCTATTTTGATTGGTGCAGGTAACCTTGGTAAAGCCGTTGCATTACATATGTCTTTTGAACAGCGTGGATTCAATGTAATTGGTGTATTTGACCGTAACAAAGCACTTTCAGGACAAATGCTTCGCGGTTTACCTATTCGCCATACTGACGGATTGTATGATTTCTGTAAAGATAACTCCCCTACTGTTGCAGTACTTTGTATTCCAAGTGCGGCTGCTAAAGAATTAGCACCGCAACTTGTTGAACTTGGGATTAAAGGATTTTGGAATTTCAGCCATTATGATATTTCAGCAGATTACCCACAAGTTGCAGTAGAAAATGTTCATTTGAGCGATAGTTTAATGACTTTAAGTTATCACGTAAGCAATTTGGATTAAACAAAAAGATGCTATGTAGTATTACATAGCATCTTTTTTAATCTTTTGATTTATAATATAATTTACAATGACAATAGCCTTCAAAATCAGGATCAGCAATTTGTTGTTTAAATTCTTCACAGATACATTTATATTCTTCAAGTTTTTGCAATCTGCAAGGACAAAAACCATCTTTAGCTTTCAGTCCGGCTTTAATCTTTTCAACTAATTCTTTATTTTCATTTAATCTTACTGCCATAGTATTCACCTCAAAGTAATTATATTATAAACAATTATAAAAAGCAATAACCCGAAGTATTACACTTCGGGTTATTTTCATAATATAAATTATTTATTAAAATATTTTACAGCTGCTTCAAACATACGGATATCATATTCACCAGGAACATTCTTGTAAAGTCCGTCACCGATACGCTCTGAGTGACCCATTTTACCAAATACACGACCGTCAGGTGATGTAATACCTTCAATTGCACACAATGAACCGTTTGGATTGAAATTAATATTTGATGTTGCATTACCATCAAGGTCAACATACTGTGTAGCAATTTGTCCATTAGCAGCAAGTTCTGCAATAAGTTCAGGAGAAGCAAGGAACTTACCTTCACCGTGAGAAATAGGCACATTCACAATGTCGCCCACATTCATAAGGCTGAGCCATGGAGATTTTGTAGAAGCAATTCTTGTATGAACGATTCTGCTCTGGTGACGACTGATGTTATTGAATGTAAGTGTAGGACAATTTTCATCAGTATCAATAATCTTTCCGTAAGGAACAAGACCGAGCTTAATAAGTGCTTGGAAACCGTTACAGATACCGCACATAAGACCGTCACGATTATCAAGAAGGTCTGTAACTGCTTCTTTAACAGCAGGATTACGGAAGAAAGCAGTAATAAACTTAGCTGAACCGTCCGGCTCGTCACCGCCTGAGAAACCACCTGGAATGAAAATCATCTGGCTTTCTTTTACCTTAGCTGAGAAGCCTTCAACACTTCTTGCAACATCTTCAGCAGTAAGGTTTCTGATTACAAAGATTTCTGCCTCACCACCTGCTTTTTCAACTGCACGAGCAGAGTCATATTCGCAGTTAGTGCCTGGGAATACAGGAATAAGTACTTTAGGTTTAGCAACTTTGTTTGCAGGAGAAATATCACACTTGCCGTTGAAAGAATAAGTAGGAATTTCGCCTTTATCTTCTTTAGCTTTAGTTGGATATACATCTTCAAGAATTGCAGTATGTAATTCGTAAAGTTCTTTAATTGTTGCGATATCATCACCGAGTTTAATTACAGGCTCTTCAGTAGTTGTACCGATTTTCATTACACCTGGAATCTCAACATCTTCTGTAAGTTCTGCAACAATGAAGCCCCACATACCAAGATGCCAATTTTCTTTAAGGTCCTGTAATGATGCGAAACCGATATTGTTACCAAATGACATTTTCATAACTGCTTCGCCAATACCGTGTTCAACCGCCCAAGAAGCCTTAACTTTACCCTCTTTACAAAGGTTATGGAATGCATCCCATGTAGCTTTAAGGCTATCAGCACTCTCATCAGTTGCACCAAAGAGGTATACAGGATGATTTGCCTCTTTAAATTCGGGGCTGATAACATCTTGCTTCTTGATAGGAGCAATAGCGAATGAAATAAGTGTTGGTGGAACATCTTTATCAAGGAAAGTACCTGACATTGAGTCTTTACCACCGATTGCAGCGGCACCCAATTCTAACTGAGCATCAAGTGCACCAAGAAGTGCTGCAAATGGTTTCCCCCAACGCTCAGGCTCAGTTTTAAGTCTTTCAAAGAATTCTTGTAATGTAAGATATGCAAGTTTATAGTCACAACCTGCAGCAACAAGCTTTGCAACAGAGTTATAAATCGATGCGTGAGCACCTGTATAAGGGTCAACTGAAAGGTGGTCAGGGTCACAACCCCAACTGAACACGCTTGCCTGGTCTGTTTCTTGACCCGGAAGAACCGGTAATACTGCAGCCATAGACTGTGTAGGAGTAAGCTGACGCTTACCACCATAAGGCATTACAACGCTACCTGCACCGATAGTTGAGTCAAAGCGTTCAACAAGACCACGCTGGCTTGCTGTACGAAGGTCAGCAGCCATTTCGCATAATGAGCCATACATTGCTTTACTTAATACTGAAAGGTCTTTTTTAGTAACTGTAACATCCATGTGTTTAACAGCACCATTTGTATCAAGGAATGCACGACTAAGGTCAGCAATAATATTACCTTTCCACTTCATTACCATACGCTCTGCTTCAGTAACAACAGCAACGCGGTATGCTTCAAGGTTTTCTTCCTCAGCAAATGCGATAAATTTATCTGCATCTTCAGCGGCAACAACAACTGCCATACGCTCTTGTGACTCAGAAATAGCAATTTCAGTACCGTCAAGACCTTCATATTTTTTACGAACGGCATCAAGGTCAATCTGGAGACCGGGAGCAAGCTCACCGATAGCAACAGAAACACCGCCTGCACCGAAGTCATTACAACGCTTGATTAAGCGAGTAACCTTTGCATTACGGAAAAGTCTTTGAATTTTTCTTTCTTCAGGTGCATTACCTTTTTGAACTTCAGAAGCCATAGTTGTAAGAGACTTCATATTGTGGCTCTTTGACGAACCTGTAGCACCACCAATACCGTCACGGCCTGTACGACCGCCAAGAAGTACAATTACATCACCCGGAGCAGGACGCTCACGACGAACATTATAAGCAGGGGCAGCAGCAACTACCGCACCACATTCAAGACGCTTTGCAACAAAGCCTTCGTGATAAATTTCAGCAACATGGCCTGTAGCAAGACCAATCTGGTTACCATAAGAAGAATAACCTGCAGCAGCTGTCTGGCAGATTTTACGCTGTGGAAGTTTACCCTCTAAAGTTTCCGCAATAGTCTTTCTTGGGTCACCTGCACCTGTTACACGCATTGCCTGATGAACATAAGCACGACCTGAAAGAGGGTCACGGATACAACCACCGATACAAGTAGCAGCACCACCAAATGGTTCAATTTCTGTAGGGTGGTTATGAGTTTCATTTTTGAACATAAGAAGCCAATCCTGTTCTTCACCATTTACAGTTGCTGTAACATGGATTGAGCAAGCATTGATTTCTTCACTTTCGTCAAGTTCAGGAAGAAGTCCGCGTTTCTTAAGTGTTTTTGTACCGATAGTAGCAATATCCATCAATGTCTGTGGACGAGCTGCGGCTTTTTCTTCACCGTAAACTTCTACTCTTGCAGCAAGATAACGCTCATAAGCTTCTTGCACTGCAGGGTCATCAATACGGACATTATCAAGATGTGTTGAGAAAGTTGTATGACGACAATGGTCTGACCAATATGTATCAACAACACGGATTTCTGTAATAGTTGGGTCTCTGTGCTCAGTATCTCTAAAATAAGCCTGTAAGAATTTAAGGTCATCAAGGTCCATTGCAAGTCCTTTTTCGTCAAGAAGATTTGCAAGGGCTATTTCATCCATACCGATAAAGCCGTCAACAGTAGCAACTGTTTCAGGTGAAGCATATTCTACTGTAAGTGTTTCAGGCAATTCAAGAGATGCTTCACGACTTTCAACTGCGTTGATTACATGATTTTTGAATGCTTTAATATCAGCGTCTGTTAAAGCACCATAAAGAGCGTAAACCTTTGCAGTACGAATAAGAGGACGCTCACCCTGAGAAATAATCTGGATACACTGAGCTGCTGAGTCCGCTCTTTGGTCAAACTGACCAGGAAGAGCTTCTACTGCAAAAACATAAGCACCAGGAATATTAACACTACTTGATACATTATCAAGCTGTGGCTCTGAAAAAACAGTTTTTACAGCGTAATTAAATAATTCTTCTGTAATATTTTCTGCATCATAGCGATTAAAAAGACGAATATCTTCTAAATTTTCAATGCCGAGCAAGTGTTTCGCTTCATTAAGAAGACCTTTTGCTTCATTATCTAAGCCAGTCTTCTTTTCAACAAATATACGATAAACCATTTAGTATCTTCCTCCAATACACTTAGTTCAAAGCATCAAGTGCACGCTTACCAATATCAGTTCTACGATAAGCACCTTCAAACTTCACGCCATCAGACAAACGGTATGCTTCTTTAATTGCTTCTTCAAGAGAATCTGCAATAGCAGTTGTACCCGTAACACGACCACCCGCAGTAACAAGCTTGCCATTCTCAAGTTTCGCACCTGCTACATAAGTAGCTTTCAGTGCTTCTTCTGTAAAGGTCATTTCAAAACCTTTTTTATAAGTAGTTGGATAGCCATTAGATGCTAAAATAACGCAACAAGCGTGCTTATCTGCAAATTCAACCTCTGTATCAGACAAAGTACCATTTGTTGTCGCCATCATAACGGTAAGTAAATCACTCTCAAGAAGTGGTAATACAACTTGTGTTTCAGGGTCACCAAAACGACAATTATATTCGATAACCTTTGGTCCGTTAGGTGTAAGCATAAGACCGAAGTAAAGGCAGCCTTTGAATGTTCTACCTTCTGAATTCATAGCATTGATTGTTGGAAGGAAAATTGTTTCCATACATTCGTCAGCTACTGCTTTTGTGTAATATGGGTTTGGAGCTACAGTACCCATACCGCCAGTATTAAGACCTGTATCGTTATCACCTATACGCTTATGGTCCATTGAAGAAACCATAGGTTTAACAACTTTACCATCAGTAAAAGCAAGAACTGATACTTCAGGGCCTGTAAGGAATTCTTCAACTACTACACGAGAACCTGATTTACCAAAAATTCCGCCTTCCATCATATCGCGGACAGCAGTTTTTGCTTCATCACGAGTCTGAGCAATAATAACACCTTTACCGAGTGCAAGACCGTCTGCCTTGATAACTGTTGGAATAGAAGCAGTTTCAAGGTAGTTAAGAGCAGCCTCCATATCCTCAAAAACTTCGTATGCAGCAGTAGGAATACCATACTTTTTCATTAAGTTTTTTGAGAAAACTTTACTACCTTCGATGATAGCAGCATTTGCTCTTGGACCGAAGCAAGAAACGTTCTTTTCTTCTAAAGCATCAACACAACCTAAAACCAATGGGTCATCAGGTGCAACCACTGCATAATCAATCTTCTTTTCTACTGCGAAAGATACAATTCTTTCGATATCAGTAGCACCAATATCTACACAAGTAGCATCTGCTGCAATACCACCGTTACCAGGTAATGCAAAGATTTCTGTAACATCTTTATTTTCTTTAATTTTTTTAATGATAGCGTGTTCTCTGCCGCCACCACCGACAACCATAATTCTCATAATTAACCCCTAAATTAATGATGGAATAAACGCATACCTGTAAATGCCATTGCAATTCCATATTTATTACAACAATCAATTACAACGTCATCACGGATTGAACCACCTGGTTCAGCAATATATGAAACACCGCTTTTTCTTGCTCTTTCAATGTTATCGCTGAATGGGAAGAATGCATCAGAACCAACTGAAACACCTGTAATTGTGTCAAGATATTCTCTTGCTTCTTCTGCTGTAAGTGGTTCGGGCTGAGTTTTGAAGTATTTTTGCCAGATACCATCTGCACAAACATCTTCTTCATTCTTATTGATGTAACCGTCAATAACATTGTCTCTGTCAGGACGACGAATATCGTCACGGAAAGGCAATTCAAGCACTTTTGGATGCTGACGAAGATGCCAAGTATCAGCTTTTGTACCTGCAAGTCTTGTGCAGTGAATTCTTGACTGCTGACCTGCACCAACGCCGATAGCTTGACCATCATAAGCATAGCAAACAGAGTTTGACTGTGTATATTTAAGAGTAATAAGAGCAATTATAAGGTCACGCTTTGCTTCTTCAGGGAATTCTTTATTTTCTGTAACCATATTTGAAAGAAGTTCTTCATCAATTCTGAAGTTATTTCTACCTTGCTCAAATGTAATGCCGAAAACCTGCTTCTTTTCTTGAACTGCAGGAACATAGTTTGCATCAATTTTTACAATATTATAGTTTCCGTTTCTCTTACCCTTGAGTATTTCAAGTGCTTCAGCTGAATAACCCGGAGCAATAATACCATCAGAAACTTCACGAGCAACAAGTTTTGCAGTTGTTACATCACATTCATCACTAAGTGCAATCCAGTCACCAAATGATGACATTCTATCAGTACCGCGAGCACGAGCGTAAGCACAAGCAAGTGGAGAATCATCAAGGTCTTCTATATCATCAACAAAACAAGCTTTTTTAAGTGATTCGGGAAGTTTTACACCAACCGCAGCAGATGTAGGGCTAACATGCTTGAATGATGTTGCTGCTGGCATACCTAAAATATCTTTAATTTCTTTTACAAGTTGCCATGAATTAAATGCATCAAGGAAGTTAATAAAACCAGGTCTGCCATTAAGGATTTCAATAGGAAGTTCTGAACCATCTTCCATGTAAATTTTTGATGGTTTCTGGTTAGGGTTACAACCATATTTAAGTTCAAATTCTTTCATTTACAATCTCCTTATCCTTATACATTCTTGTTTACAATTCTTGTATCAGCTTCACCTGTTGCTAAGTCAATATATCTAACAAAAAGTGAAACTTTATTATCTTCATTAAGATTTTTCCAAATGATATCAGTCATTGTATCAATATCAACATTAGGTAATTCAAGAGTTTTTGGCTCACCTTCGAAGCTCGGAAGTGGGTTACCATCACATTTATATGTATGAATAAACTTAGCTCTGCCTGCAAGAGGATTTGAATAAGCATAAGTGTATCTTTGGCAAGATGAACCGTCACCGTCAGCAGACTTGAGAATTGACATTGCAAAATTCATATCATCATTTTCAAGACGAATAATACCTGAAATACGAGGTGTGTAATTAGGAGCATCGTCTTCAAATTCACGAGTACGAAGTGCTTGCTCAAATGTCATTTGTCTGTCCATAAGTTCATAAATAGTATCAGTCTGGTCACCGTTTGTAACAATTGTCTTGTTGCCAAGTACTCTTACAGGATAATAAATAATAAGATGTGGGTCTGTCATTTTAGACTCATCAAAAGCCTTTGTACGCATAGCGTCGCCTTCAGCAACAAAAACTCTGTTACGACTGTTGACACTTCTGCCCATAATGAAATAAGCGGTAATTGCTTTCTTGCTATCAGCACTCTTGCCGATGATAATTCCTCTGCCGTGATAAGCAAGAGAATTAAGTTCATTTTCAAGTGACTTGATTTCCATTTGAAAAATCCTCCGTTATTTTATAATTGTTTTACCGTTTTCTACTACAATTTTATCATCACAGAAAAGTTGGACTGCTTTAGGAAGTATCTTCCATTCAGCCTGTTCCATAATTCTTTTCTGTAGTGTTTCAGGTGTATCGTCATTCATAACATCGACTGCTTTCTGCAAGATAATTGGTCCTGCATCACATTCAGCAGTAACAAAATGAACAGTAGCACCTGACACTTTGACGCCTTTTTTTAAAGCTTCTTCATGAACGTGCAAACCATAAAACCCTTTTCCGCAGAATGACGGAATGAGTGCAGGATGCACATTAATCATTTTATTCTGAAAAGCATCACAAACATTTTCATCAAGAATTGTCATAAAGCCTGCATACACGATTAAATCAGCTTTTTCTTCAATAAGAACGTCACGCATAGCACAACTATATGACGCAATATCTGAATATTCTTTTCTTATAAGTGTACGAGTTTTAATTCCATTATTTTCAGCACGAGTAAGGGCATAAGCATCAGCTTTTGAAGCAATTACACAAGTAATTTTTCCGTTACCTAACTCCCCTCTTTTTTCGGCATCAATAAGTGCCTGCAGATTTGTTCCGCCACCAGATACAAGGACAACTATTCTCTTACACATTATAAAAGCACCTTCTCATCGCCTTCAATAATTTCACCAATTACATATGCGTCAATGCCGTTTTCTTTTAGGATTGAAAGTGAAAGTTCTACTTCATTAGCTGGTACTACAATGCTCATACCAACGCCCATATTATATGTATTATACATATCACGTTCAGGAATATTACCCCATTTAGCAATAACATCAAAGATAGGAAGTACCTTTACAGCAGATTTATCAATCTTTGCACACAATCCATCAGGAATTGAACGAGGAATATTTTCGTAGAATCCACCACCTGTAATGTGAGAAATTCCCTTAACATTAACTTTTTCAATAAGAGCAAGAACGGGCTTAACATAAATCTTTGTAGGAACAAGCAAAGCCTCTGCTATACTCTTACCACCCAACTCTTCACGTTCTACATAAAGTTCGGGATTATTATTGTCGATGTCAAAAACCTTACGGCATAAGCTAAAACCGTTAGAATGAATACCGGTTGAAGGAAGGGCAATAACCACGTCACCCACAGCCATCTTACTATTATCAATCATTTTAGGCTTATCTACCACGCCTACCGCAAATCCTGCAAGGTCGTAGTCTTCCACAGGCATCAAACCGGGATGCTCTGCTGTTTCACCACCAATAAGTGCAGCACCTGACTGTACACAACCTTCGGCAACACCACTAACGATTTCTGCAATCTTTTCAGGATAATTTTTGCCACAAGCAATATAATCCAAAAAGAATAAAGGTTTTGCACCAACACAGATAATATCATTCACACACATAGCAACTGCATCAATGCCAATTGTATCATGCTTATCCATAAGAATAGCTAATTTAACCTTAGTACCGCAACCGTCAGTACCTGAAACAGAAATAGGATGTTCCATTCCAGCAACACAGCTAAGGTCAAAGCAGCCACCGAAACCACCTACATCATCCACAGAACCCTCGTTACGAGTTCTTGCAACGTGCTTTTTCATAAGTTCAACAGCTTTATAACCAGCAGTAATATCAACACCGGCTGCTGCATAGCTTTCTGACATAGAATTTTTCATTTTAGTTCTCCTTTTGAAGAATTATTATTTTAATTAACCTTTACCATTCCAACAGTAAGTACAAATCTTATCTGCAGGAAGGCCAATTGCTTTAATTATTCCGTCAATGGACTGGAATTCAAGTGATGTGAAATGTAATTTATCACAAATTGCTTGTCTAAGTTTCTTTCCACGTTCAGTTGAAGAATCAATGTACTCATCAATGTACTTAAATCCTTCTTCACCTTCAAGCTCCATAATTGTGCTACGTGCAATCAATTCCATATCGGAAGTAGCACGAGAAAAATTAAGAAATTTACAACCATACATTATTGGCGGACAAGCTGAACGGATATGCACTTCTTTTGCACCATTTTCATAAAGAAATTCAACTGTTTCACGAAGTTGAGTTCCTCTCACAATACTATCATCAACGAAAAGTAACTTTTTATCTTTAATTAAATCGTGAACAGGAATCTGTTTCATTTTTGCCACTCGATTTCTCTCACTTTGGTTTGAAGGAGTAAAACTTCTTGACCAAGTTGGCGTATATTTAATAAACGGACGTGCAAACTGCACACCGCTTTCATTAGCATAACCAATCGCATGTGGTGTACCGGAATCCGGAACACCGCTTACATAATCGATGTCCTGCGAAATTCCTGCCTTTTTATCAGCTTTTGCCATAATCTTGCCGTTTTCATATCGCATTACTTCAACATTTTTGCCTTCATAACAAGATGTTGAATAACCATAATATGACCAAAGAAATGCACAAATTTTCATCTCTTTGCCGGGCTCTTTAAGTATCTTACATTCATTAGCTGAAAGTTCAACAACTTCACCCGGTCCAAGTTCTTTATAATCAGCAAAACCTAACTTTTTATAAGCAAAATCTTCAAACGAAACACAATAACCATCATCACAATGACCAACTAATACCGGAATTCTACCTAATCTATCGCGTGCAGCTATAATTTTACCTTTAACAGTTAAGATTAAAATTGAAGCAGAACCTTCAATAAGACTTTGTGCAAAGGCAATGCCATCTGCAAAATTATCTTTTTGGTTAATCATTGCTGCAACAAGTTCAGTAGAGTTAATACCCTCATTAGTCATCGCACCAAAATGACCGCCATGTGAAAACAGATATTCATCAACAAGTTTTTCTTTGTTATTGATTAAACCAATAATGCAAATTGCGTATAATCCAAGTTTTGAACGCACAAGCAATGGTTGTGCATCAGAATCACTGATGCAACCAATTGCCGCTTTTCCTTTCATTTGATTTGAAATATTTTCAAATTTTGTTCTGAAAGGAGAATTTTCAATTTTATGAATTTTTCGTTGTAAACCGATACATTCGTCATAAGCTGCCATACCGCCACGACGAGTACCAAGATGAGAGTGATAGTCAGTTCCAAAAAAAACATCTAAGACTGTGTCATTTTTGCTGACTGCACCGAAGAAACCACCCATAAAATATACCTCTTATGCAAAGAAAAGCTCTGAAAGTGTCATTGGGTCAATATATTTACCATCTTTATAAACACGCATATTTCCTGATGCGATTTCATCGATAAGCATTACATTGCCGTCTGGGTCATAACCAAACTCAAACTTAATGTCATAAAGAACAAGGCCTTTTTCTTTAAGGTCATCAGCAACAATCTGAGTAATTTTCTGAGTCATTTCTTTAATATCTTCATATTGTTTGTCAGTCATAATGCCAAGTGCTACAAGAGCGTCTTTTGTTACAAGTGGGTCACCTTTTGCATCATCTTTAAATGTTGTTTCAACGTATGCAGGAAGGTCAGCACCATCTTCAATATAATCGCCATAACGACGAATAAAGCTTCCAACAGCTTTATGACGGCAGATAACTTCAAGACCTTTACCAAACACTTTTGCTGGGAGCACTTCCATTGTTGTATCCTGAAGGTTAGCACTTACATAGTGTGTTTTAATGCCAGCTGCGTTAACTTTTTCAAAGAAGTAAATTGACATACGGAGATTAACATCACCAACACCGTCAATTGTAAGGCCTACTGAGTTTTCGCCTGGGTCAAAAACGCCATCTTTACCTGTGCAATCATCTTTAAACTTAAGAAGACAGTTGCCATTTTCGAGTTTAAATACATCCTTTGTTTTACCTGTGTAAATCTTTTCCATAGTTTTTTACTCCTTTATATGAAAATAAAATTATTAGTGAATTAAAGTTTTGACATTACTTCGTCATTCTTTTTAAGAACTGTTTCAGCAGCAGAAACTCTAATAGCATCAAGTTTATCTGCCAACTCTTTATCTTCAACCGCAATAATCTGTGCTGCAAGTAAAGCGGCATTTGCACCACCATTGATTGCAACAGTTGCAACAGGAATTCCTGATGGCATTTGAACAGTTGAAAGAAGTGCATCCAAACCGTCAAGATACTGTGATGCACAAGGAATACCGATAACCGGTAATGTTGTGTTTGCAGCTATAGCACCAGCAAGATGTGCTGCCATACCTGCAGCTGCAATAATTGCACCATAACCATTATCACGTGCATTTACTGAGAATTCACGAGCCTGTTCGGGTGTTCTGTGTGCTGAATAAATATTTACAGTATATGGAATTTTCAAGTCATCTAAAACAGCAGTTGCTTTTCTAATAATTGGAAGGTCGCTGTCGCTACCCATTACTATACCAACTTTTTTCATAATTACCTCCAAAAAAACGCAAATGGACAGTCCTATCCTGAATTACAAGTAGAACTGCCCAGACGGTCGACTAATTAATCCGTGCTCCTCTGTGGTGCTCCACTTTAATCCGTCAGTCACACGGCAATATTAAAATAACACAAATATTATAATATATTTTATCGTTTAATGTCAATTAAACAGTAAAAAACGAGTGCCGAAATTTTAACTGTTTTCATCATAATTTTTGTGTATTATTTTGCTTTGCTCTCACAATAAAGGCAACGATAAACTCTGTTTTCTTTATCTCTTAATGTAAAAATGTGTGGTAATTCCTGCTCAACAGTAGTTATACAACGAGGATTCTTGCATTTAATTACATTTTCAATTCTTTCAGGAATATCAATGTTCTGTCTTTTAGCAAGTTTACCATCTTTGATAATATTAACGGTAACACCAGGGTCAAGATAGCCAAGTGCATCCATGTTAATATCAATAACTCTATCAATTTTAATTATATCTTTTCTACCCATTTTAACGCTTTCGGCATTTTTAATTAGTGCCACTTGACAATCAAGTTTATCAAGACCTAGAAAATTGTAAAGAGTCATTCCGTGACCTGCTGTGATATGGTCAATAACGATTCCGTCTTTAATTTGTCCGATAATCATTTATTTTACCTCCAACAATTTCATAATTAAAGCCATTCTGATAAACTTACCATTGTTAACCTGTCTAAAATAACAAGCTCTTGGGTCTTTATCAACTGCAACAGAAATCTCATTTACACGTGGGAGTGGGTGCATAACGCATAAATCCTCTTTTGCAGTTTCAAGCTTCTGTGGTGTAAGAATATAGCTATCTTTAAGACGAATATAGTCTTGTTCATTGAAGAAACGCTCACGCTGAACTCTTGTCATATAAAGAATATCAAGTTCCGGCATAGCATCTTCAAGAGAAGTTGTTTCAACATACTCAAGATTTTTAGCTTCAAGTTCTGTTTGTTTAATGTATTCAGGAACTTTTAATTCTTCAGGTGAAATAAGTACAAATTTTACATTGTTATATCTTGACATTGCACCGATAAGTGAATGAACCGTTCTGCCGAATTTTAAGTCACCACAAAAACCGATAGTAAGATTGTCAAATCTACCTTTTTCACGCTGAATTGTAAGCAAATCAGTAAGTGTCTGTGTTGGATGATTATGACCGCCGTCACCTGCATTGATTACAGGAATATCAGTGTTCATAGCAGCAACCATTGGTGCACCCTCTTTAGGATGACGCATTGCAATAATATCTGCATAATAACCAACTGTTTTTATTGTATCAGCAACACTCTCGCCTTTTGCAGATGATGAACTTTGTGCTTCTGAAAAACCGAGAACATTGCCACCTAAATTAAACATTGCAGATTCAAAACTAAGTCTTGTTCTTGTTGATGGCTCAAAGAAAAGTGTAGCAAGTATTTTGCCTTTACACTTCTCGCTGTATTTTGCGGGATTGTCAATTATATCATTAGCAACAGCAATGAGTTCATCAATCTCATTAACTGAAAGCTCCTGAATATCAATAAGACTTCTCATAAATATCTCCCTTATTCTTTAGCACCATTTACTTCAAGGTACTTTTTAATTCTTTCAACATTTTCACGGTTCTTTTCGTCTTCTTCAAGATATTCAATAATGTCATAAACATCAACTACTGAATATACAGGGAATCCGTATTCTTCGCCGACTTCAGCCATAGCAGATTTTTCAGTCTGGCCTTTTTCTTTTCTATCAACCATTACGAATGTAGCAGCAACTTTCGTGCCTTTAAGACCTGAAAGAATTGACATACTTTCACGAATTGCTGTACCTGCCGTAATAACATCTTCTACGATAACGATTTCTTCGCCTTCTTGTGGCTTATAACCAACGAAAACGCCACCTTCACCGTGGTCTTTTTCTTCTTTACGATTGAAGAAGAAAGGAACATCAAGTCCGTTTTTAGCAAGTGCGACTGCAACTGAAACTGCAATTGGAATACCTTTATATGCAGGTCCATAAAGGACAGTCTTTTTGTTACCTACTTTTTCAAAATATGCTTTTGCGTAGAATTCGCCTAATTTGCAAATCTGTTCGCCTGTTTTAATATCGCCTGCATTAATAAAATATGGAATTTTTCTACCACTTTTAGCAGTAAAATCACCAAATTTAAGCACGCCTGCACCTTCTAAAAACTGTATAAACTCTCTTTTATATGCTTCCATTGTAATATCTCCTTATCCTACGAATTCAGCAACGCATCTCTTGTATGCTGCAACGGGGTCTACAGCTGCAGTAATTGGTCTTCCAACAACAATATAGTCAGAACCTGCCTCTTTAGCTTTTTCAGGTGTCATAACACGAACCTGGTCACCAATATCACCATCCGCAAAACGAATGCCTGGTGTAACTGTTACAAAATCTTTACCGCACTTATTGTGAACTTTAGCAGCTTCAAGTGGTGAACAAACAACACCGTCAAGTCCTGCGACTTTTGCATTGTGAGCGTAGTGCATAACAACTTCATCAATTGGTTCTTTAATGAGCAAATCTCTTTCCATTACTTCCTGACTTGTTGAAGTAAGTTGTGTTACTGCAATAAGAATTGTTCTTGTGCCATCTGCACGAGTTAAACCTTCAAGAGCACCTTCCATCATAGGAATTGCACCACCGGCGTGAAGATTAGTCATATCAACATCAAGGTTTGAGAGAACTGCCATAGATTTCTTAACAGTATTTGGAATATCGTGAAGTTTAAGGTCAAGGAAAATCTTATGTCCTCTAGCCTTAATTTCTTTTACAATTGATGGACCTTCTGCATAATAAAGCTCCATACCGATTTTAACAAATGGCTTTACATCAGTAAATTTGTCAAGAAAAGCCATTACATCTGCCTTGCTTGAAAAGTCACAAGCAATAATTACATCCTTACCCATTAGTGTGCTCCTCCTATTATTTCATTTATATCTTTTACATTAAGTTTTTCGAGCTCTCTTGGCAAGTCTTCAATAATAGTCTTACAAGCATATGGGTCAATAAGATTTGCTGCACCAACTTGTACTGCCGTAGCACCTGCCATCATCATTTCAATTGCATCTTTTGCAGTTGAAACGCCACCCATACCGATAATCGGGATTTTAACTGCGTCATAAACTTGATAAACCATTCTTACTGCAACAGGAAAAATTGCAGAACCTGAAAAACCGCCCATTTTATTTGCAATTACAGGTTGGCGACGCTTAATATCAATTCTCATACCAAGTAATGTATTGATTAAACTAATACCATCTGCACCCGCAAATTCAGCCGCTTTTGCAATTGACACAATATCAGTAACATTTGGTGAAAGTTTAATAATAATCGGTTTTGTTGTTACTTCTTTAACTGCTTTTACAACTTTTTCAACTGCAGCAGTTTCTGTACCAAAACTCATACCACCGTTATGAACATTTGGACACGAAACATTAACTTCAATCCAACCGACTTGTTCACAAGCGTTAATTTTTTCACAAGTGTAAGCATATTCTTCCACAGAAAAACCGCTTACATTAGCCATTACAGGCTTATTAAATACCTTTGCAAGTTTAGGAAGTTCTTCACTGATTACCTTTTCAACACCTGGATTTTGAAGACCAACAGAGTTAATCATACCTGCACTACATTCTGCAATTCTTGGTGTTGGATTACCAAAACGAACATCTTTTGTTGTACCTTTGAACGAAAATGTACCAAGAATATTTATATCATAAAGTTCAGCAAATTCATAACCAAAACCATAAGTACCGCTTGCAGGTATAATTGGATTATCAATTTCTATTCCGAGAAGATTTACTTTTGTGTTTACCATATTATCTCCTCCCTTGTGAGCACCGGACCGTCTTTGCAGATTCTCTTGTTACCATATTTAGTCTTGCATGAGCACCCCATACAAGCACCGAAACCACAGCCCATTCTTTCTTCAAAGCTATATTGTCCACTTGTTGTCGCAGTAGATTCAATGGCTTTGAACATTGGCATAGGACCACAAGTGTAGAAATATGAGTAATCTATATTCTTCAGTGCATCTGTTACAAAGCCTTTAATGCCATATGAGCCATCAACAGTTGTAACTTTTACCTCTGCACCAATTTTTTTAAATTCATCTTCATAAAAGATTTCATCTTTTTTATTAAAGCCAAGAATAACTGTTACTTTTTTACCTTCGTTAATAAGCTTTTTACAAAGATTATACATAGGCGGAACACCAACGCCACCGCCGATAAGTACAGGCTTGTCCAAAGATTTTGAAGTGTCAAAGCCATTACCAAGACCGCAGAGAATGTCGAGTTTTTCCCCTACATTCATTTTGCTCATAACCTCTGTACCTTCGCCAACAACTTTGTAGATTATTGTAATAGTTGCATCATCATAATCACAAATTGAAATTGGTCGACGCAAATAGAAACCGTCAAGTTTAATATTAATAAACTGACCTGGTGCAGTGATTGAAGATGTGTCACCAACAAGCACCATTTCATAAATACTGTCAGTTAGTTTTTTATTGGATTTAATCTCATAAAATCCTTGATACATTATTTATCCTCCCAAACAACATTACCGTTGCACATTGTCATTTTACATTTACCATATACTTCCATACCCTCAAACGGAGTGCTCTTACCCATAGAAAGAAAATTGTCTGGATTTACGGTATATTTATCATTCAAATCAAAAACAGTTAAATCTGCTTTTTTACCAACTTCAATAGTACTGCCAATCTTAAATCTTTTATTTGCATTAATTGAAATTAATTCAACTAGTTTTTCGAGTGTAATAGTATTGGTTTTAACGAAGTGTGTGTACATTACAGGAAATGCCGTTTCAATACCAACAACACCCATATTACTCTTTTCAAGACCTTTTGATTTTTCTTCTGCACTATGTGGAGCGTGGTCGGTTGCAATCATATCAATTGTACCGTCAAGCACACCTTGAATTAAAGCTTTTTTATCAGTTTCATCACGAAGAGGTGGATTCATTTTAAATCTACCGTGCTCCTGTAAATCTTTATCTGAAAGAACAAGATAATGTGGTCCGGTTTCACATGTAATATTTACGCCGTCTTTTTTTGCTTGGCGTATTAATTCAACACTTTCTTTTGTTGAAATATGACATACGTGGTATGCACAACCAGTTTCTTTAGCAAGTTCAATATCTCGCTCAATCTGTTTCCATTCGCTTTCAGAACAAATTCCCTTATGACCGTGCTCAAGAGCATATTTTCCTTTGTGAATATAGCCACCATCAAGTAAGTCATTGACTTCACAATGTGCAACAATCATTTTATTATGTGCTTTTGCTATTTTCATAGCACTCCGCATCATTTCATCGCTTTGAACGCCCCTACCATCATCAGAAAAAGCAATACACATATCCGCCATGCCTGATAAGTCAGAAAGTTCTTCGCCCATCTCGTTAACAGTAATCGAAGCATAAGGATAAACATTGATTACAGCATCTTTAATAATAATATCAATCTGTTGTTGCAAGTTTTCTATTGAGTCAGGAACGGGCTTTAAGTTAGGCATTGAACAAACTGAAGTATAACCACCGCGTGCAGATGCCATTGTTCCGCTTTTAACCGTTTCTTTATAAGAAAAACCCGGCTCACGCAGATGCACATGCACATCTGTAAAACCGGGAAACACATAATAACCTGTAAAATTGTAGATAATATCAGCACATTCAGGTGCTAATGAGTTAGAAATTTCGGCAATAATTCCGTCGTCAATTAAAATGTCTTTTTTAACGAATTGTGAGTCATAAAAAATGGTTGCATTTTTAATTAACTGTTTCATTTTATCACCTATAAAACCAAAATTCCGTTCTTTAAAATAATAACATATTTATATGTTGTATGTCAATAAATTCCAAGCACAATATATGTAAAAAAGTGGAGTATTTAAACTCCACTTTTTGTAAAAATCAATAGTTTTCTGCTCTTTCCATAAAATATGCCTGTGGATGAGCACATACAGGGCAAATTTCAGGTGCTTTTTTACCAATATGAATATGGCCGCAGTTTGAACAAATCCAAACAATGTCATTATCTTTTGAGAATACTACGCCGCCGTCAATGTTAGCAAGTAACTTTTTATATCTTTCTTCATGTTCTTTTTCAATTTTAGCAACCATTTCAAAAAGTGCTGCAATATGGTCAAAGCCCTCTTCTTTAGCTACTGTTGCAAATTCAGCGTACATTTCTGTCCATTCATAATTTTCGCCTTCAGCAGCATCTTTAAGATTTTCAACTGTTGTCGGAATACCGCCGTCGTGAAGAAGTTTGAACCATATTTTTGCGTGTTCTTTCTCATTATTAGCTGTTTCTTCAAAAATCTGTGCTATCTGAACATAGCCATCTTTCTTTGCCTTTGATGCATAATATGTGTATTTGTTTCGTGCCTGTGACTCACCTGCGAAAGCAGTCATAAGATTAGCTTCAGTTCTTGAACCTTTAAGTTCCATTGAAATCACTCCTTAATTTTTTTATAATATTATTCTACCATAATTTTCAAAAAATACAACAATTAGTAGAAAATTTTTAATTTATGTGATAAAATGCTTTTAGAGGTGAAAGAAATGGGAAAAATAACTATTGAACCTATCGGCTATATTCAAAATAATTATAAGGAAAAATTTGGCATTCCAAGACAAAGCGGATTAGCTGAAAACTTTGTTTCAAAAATTATATTTGAAGAAGATTATCAAGACCCTGATTTTTTTAGAGAAATTGAAAAATTTACTCATTTATGGTTAATATGGTATTTCTCTGATATTGATAAAAATGAAATTAAGCCAATGGTAAGGCCTCCAAAATTAGGAGGAAACAAGCGTGTAGGCGTTTTCGCCTCCCGTTCTCCATTCAGACCAAACCGAATTGGAATTTCTTGTGTAAAGTTAATTCAAACAGAGTTTAATTACAAAGAAGGCAAATCCCTATTTGTTTTAGGTGCAGATTTAATGGATGGAACACCTATTATTGATATAAAACCATATTTGCCTTATACTGACAGTCGCCCTGATGCATCAAATGGTTTTGCTTTTAATGATGTAAATGGACTACTTAAAGTGATATGCAGTGATGAACTATTAAACAAAATACCTTTTGATATGGTAGATGGTTTATTTGAAACTTTAAAACACGACCCACGCCCATCATACCAAAATGATGCAGAAAGAATTTATGGTATGAGTTTTGGTGATATGCAGGTTAAGTTTAAAGTAGATGATAAAGAGCTTACGATAGTTGAAATTACATAAGAAAGCCACGCTTAAAGCGTGGCTTTACTATTATAAATTTATCTTTTTGTCCTTAAAATAATATTCTTTATCGTGGTCATTAATTTCGCGTAATACTTTACAAGGATTACCAACTGCAACCACATTTGCAGGAATATCTTTTGTTACCACACTACCCGCACCGATTACGGTATTATCACCAATAGTAACACCGGGTAAAACAATAACCCCTGCACCAAGCCAACAGTTTTTGCCGATATGCACAGGCATATTATACTGATATGCAAGCGGACGAAGTTCAGGTAAAATGGGATGTCCTGCAGTTGCAAGTACTACATTAGGACCCAACATCGTGTAGTCACCTACATAAATGTGAGTATCATCAACAAGTGTTAAGTTAAAGTTAGCATAAACGCCTTTGCCAAAATGTACGTGCTTACCTGCCCAGTTTGCATGAAGTGGTGGCTCAATATAGCAATCCTCACCTATTTCAGCAAACATATTTTTAAGCATTTCAGTACGTTTTTCTAGTTCAAGAGGTCTTGTAGCGTTAAAGTCATATAACTTATCAAGATATGTAAGTTGTTCATTAAACAAATCTTCATCCATTGACAAGTACAAATCTCCGCTATGCATTTTTTCACGAATGTTCATAAATTCTCCTTACTTAACACTAAAATTTTTACAATCAATAATTTTCTTAAACTTGCGAAGTGTTTTTTCTCTTGGCTTGACCTTAAAATTATCTAATGAGATATTTTCAGCGTGTCGCACAAAAATTCCGTAAGTATTGATATTTCTAAAACGGTTGCATTCTGGGTATTCATTTTCTTGCTCAGGAATTTTTAAGCGAAAATCAAAATAATCCTTGCCATCTGCATATCGTATATCAAAATTATCAAGTTTTATATCTTTAATCTTTTGGTTTGGAATCCCCATAATCATTGCAGGTATTTCAACATTTTTTGCACTGATATTTTTGATTTTAATATTTTCAATTCTTCCCCTACCGTCAAGTTCAGGCTTGTTATCACCATTACGATTACAAAGACGAATAAACAACGGGCAAGCCATTGAATTCATTTTAATATTTGAAATATTGATATTACTAACATTTGCACCGTCACAGGATTCAATTGAAATTCCGCTAACTCCTGCAGGGTAAATATCGGTTAAATAAAATTTACAATTTTCAACTGTAACATCGCTGATGTCAAGTGAGGTTTCAGTACCAATCTTAAAAGCATTTGTGCAAGAAATTACTTCACAATCGTGAATATAAATATTACTCATTCCGTGCTTACACGCTACATCAAGGTTATTTTTTACTTTAAGTCCATCATCACCCGATGTTGAAAGACTCATATTATTTTTGAGTACTATGCCATCATCAGCGGTTGAAACAAAACAGTTTTTTATAATTACATTTGATGAACCACAAACGTCAATACCGTCAGTATTTGCAACATGGCGGTTATTGTTTATGACAACATTCGATATATTAATATCATTTGATGAGTTTGCATTTACAGTCCACATTGCTGAATTTTCAAGTATTAGATTGTAAAGTTTTATTCTGTTACAATTTTTGAAATACAGCAAATAACCATATTTACTTTTATGAGGGAAACGGATTCTTTTTCTGTATTCTTGACGTAAATCCCATACATCTAATGTTTTATTGAATGGTTCGGTTTTTGGTTGTAAATATGGTTTTAAAGAAAAGTAATTACCCTCACCACAAATTTTACCCGGACCTATAATACCAATATTCTCGCAGTTTTCAGCATAAACAAGTGCATTGTCAGTGTAATCATCAGTATTCTGTGAAGCAATAATTGAAGAATCTTTAGTAATATATAAAACTACATTGTTTTTTAAGTAAATTGTACCGCTTGTATAAGCACCACCATCAACTACAACAATACCACCGCCATTGTTACTGCAAGAATCAATAGCTGAATTAATAAATACAGCGTTATTAACAATTTGGTCATTAGGTTTAGCCCCAAAATCACGCACAAAAACTGCATTATCTAACGGAATATATAAATTTTCGTTTATATATTTTGAATATGGAATATCTTTATAAAAATCTCCTTCATAAACTTCCGAAAAAACTTCACCGTCATATAGTTTAAAATCTTTTTGAAGTTTAGGAAAAAATGAGCCAATGTGATTTATTAATCGTAACAAAATATCACCTCATCGTATATATTAACACAATAATTTTTAAAATTAAAGATTTAATCAAGTATTTTTTTCACCTAAATTCATATTCTATTATGAAACATATTTTTTGAGGTGATTTTATGTGCGGTATTGCAGGAGAAGTTTCATTTTCAAATTCAGTTATTAAGAACAAAGACTCCTTTTTAAAGATGCAGAAAGTTTTAGCACCACGTGGCCCTGACCAAAATGGATTGTATTTAAACGATAATGTTGCACTTATTCACTCTCGACTCTGCGTTATAGATATTGAAAATGGAATTCAACCCATGACTGCGAGATATAGTGAAAAGGAATATACTCTAGTATATAACGGAGAACTATATAACACTGAAGAAATTCGTAATGAATTAAAACAATATGGACATAAATTTGTTGGACATTCTGACACCGAAGTAGTTTTAAAATCATATATACAATGGAAAGAAAAATGCGTTGATAAATTCAACGGTATTTTTGCATTTGCAGTATGGGATGTTTCAGAACAAAGGTTGTTTTTTGCTCGCGATAGAATCGGTGTAAAACCTTTATTTTATACAGTAGTAAACAATAGTTTTATATTTGGGTCAGAAATAAAAGCTATACTTGCACATAAATATACAGAACCGGTTATTGATGAAAATTCCATTGCTGAAATAATGTTTATTGGACCCGGTAGAACTCCTGGTTGCGGAGTATTTAAAGGAATAAACGAGATTAAACCTGCTTGTTGTGGTTACTACAGTAAAAGTGGTATCAAAATAAAAAAATATTGGACGTTAAAAGACCGCGAACACATAGACACTCTTGAACAAACTATTGAAAAAGTACATGAACTTGTGAAGGATGCAATAACAAGACAATTAGTATCAGATGTCCCCGTTGGTACTTTTCTGTCGGGCGGACTTGATTCAAGTATTATATCTTCAATTGCAAATTCATATTTCAAAGAAAAAAATCAACAACTCAAGACTTTTTCAGTTACCTATGAAGACAATGATAAATTCTTTAAAACAAGCAAGTTTCAACCAAATAGTGATACAGAGTATATTAAAATGATGGTCGAATATCTTGGTTGTGAGCACCATTTAATTACTTTAAATAACAAGGACTTGGCGGATGCGCTTTTTGAAGCTGTAAATGCACGAGATTTACCCGGAATGAGCGATGTTGACTCATCATTATTACTTTTCTGCAAAGAAATTAAAAAGCATTGTACGGTAGCTCTTTCAGGCGAATGTGCAGATGAAATTTTTGGCGGTTATCCTTGGTATCGTGATAAAGAAATAAGAGCAATAAATGGTTTCCCGTGGGCACAATCGACACATTACAGAAAAACTTTTCTTAAAGATGATATTAAAGTACCTGATGCAGAAAGCTATGTTTATTCAAGATATAAAGATACATTAATCAACACTTCAAAAATAAATGGTATTTCCCCTCTTGAATCGCGAATGAAAGAAATGATGAAGTTAAATCTTGATTGGTTTATGCAAACTCTACTTGACAGAAAAGATAGAATGAGTATGTATAATGCACTTGAAGTAAGAGTTCCGTTCTGTGATTACAGAATTGCCGAATATTTATATTCTGTACCTTGGGAATACAAAGATTACAACTCATATGAAAAAGGACTTTTACGAAAAGCCGTTGAAGGAATTTTGCCCCAAGAAGTGCTTTGGCGAAAGAAAAGTCCATATCCCAAAACACATAATCCCGAATATTTGAAAATTGTATCAAATATGTTAAAAGAAATTATTGAAAATTCATCGTCACCTGTGTTATCATTTATAAAAAAGTCAGAGTTGGAAAAACTACTAAATACTGAAAAGCACGAACCATGGTATGGTCAGTTAATGACAACTCCGCAAACAATAGCTTATTTTATTCAGATAAACTATTGGCTTGAAAAATATAAAATTATTATAAAATAAAGGATGATACAAATGAAAAACGGCGACTTGAAAAAAGTTGCACTTGTTGGCACCGGTTTTGTTGGAATGAGTTTTGCTTATGCACTTTTAAACAGCGGTGAATGTGACCAGCTTGTGCTTATTGACGTGAATAAAGTAAAAGCACACGGTGAGGCTATGGATTTAAATCACGGTCTCCCCTTTGCTAAAAGAAATATGTTGATTTATGATGGTGAATACAGTGATTGCCATGATGCTGATATTGTTGTGATAGCCGCAGGTGTAGCACAAAAGGAAGGCGAAGACAGAATTTCACTTCTCAAACGCAACCTTGAGGTATTCAAATCAATTATCGACCCAATCGTAAAAAGTGGATTTGACGGAATTTTCCTTGTAGCAACTAACCCTGTTGACATTATGACTAAAATTACTCTCGAATTATCAGGGTTTGACCCATCAAGAGTAATTGGTAGCGGTACAACACTTGATACTGCAAGACTTCGTTATTTACTTGGTGATTACTTCTCAATCGACCCAAGAAACGTTCACGCCTATGTTATAGGTGAACACGGCGATAGCGAAATTGTTCCATGGTCACAAGCATATGTAACTACAAAAAGAATTTACGATATTGTGGATTCATCAAACGGCAAATTCAAATTTGAAGATTTATATCAAATTGGTAAAAATGTTACGGGTGCTGCACAAGAAATAATTAGAGCGAAATCAGCAACTTATTACGGCATTGGTATGGCACTTGTCAGAATTGTAAGAGCAATTTTTGGCGACGAAAAGAGTGCGTTGACAGTTTCAGTAATGCTAAATGGTCAATATGGAATTGATGGTGTTTATGCCGGACTACCCGCAATAATTGGTCGAAATGGTGTTGAAGATATAATAGTTCTTGATTTAAAAGAAAATGAGAGAACAGCTTTTATAGAATCCTGCAAGTTCTTAAAAGAAACAGCAAAAGAAATTGGATTTTAGCAAAACTTAAGCCACGCTTTAAGCGTGGCTTTTACATTTTCTCATATTTACTTATTCTGTCACGGATTTCGTCCTTAAAAATGAATCTATATCCATTATCTTCAAGCAGTTTATCATTCATCATCAGTTCACCAAGCCCCTGAATTTTTGCAAGTCTTGGCTCATCAACAGTATGACATCTTATACCCAATTCAGATTCAATTCTTTTTGCCATATCAAATATTAGACCGCCACCGCCACAAAGAAGAATTCCGTGGTCTGCAGCATCGGCAAGAAGTTCGGGCAATATTTCAGAAATCCCTGAGTGAATATCTTTTACTAACATATTAATCTGTTCGTCAACATATGGATAAACTTCGTTTGAAGTAATTTCAAAAGAAATAGGCATTTCATCAAGATTACTTTTACCCGAAACCATTAAAGCCGTTTCACATTCACGTTTTTCAGCCGAAGAAATCTTATACTTTATTTCTCTTGCTGTGTGAGGACCAATTACAATATCTCGGTCTCGTTTAAGGTGTTTAATTATCGCCTTATCAATCTCATCACTACCGCGTCTTATTGTACCGCTTGCAGCAATACTGCCCATTGAAACTACGGCATATTCAGTAACCTGATGACCAATATCAAGCACCATACGTCCACCAATCTTATCTGTAGCGACACCTGAACCAAAAGCAGATGCAAGAATTCCCTCAACCATACAAACTCTACCTGCACCCGCTAGAGTAACGGCATCAAGATATGTTTTCTTTTCAAGAGAGGAAATATCTGATAAAAGTGAAATAATAACATTTGGCTTATAAATTCTGTTACCACAAACACGTTGCAGATAATAACGAAGCATTCTTTCAGCAAGAACAAAATCAGAAATGACACCATTACGAATTACTTTCACAACTTTGATATCATCAATCGTCCTACCATAAACCGAATCAGCTGCCTTACCGAATGCAATAGGCTTGCCTGTTTCAGTTTCAACTGCAACTATTGATGGCTCATCAACAACAATGCCTTTGTCCTCAGCATATATCTTAAGAGAAGACGAGCCGAAATCAATACCAATTTTCATACCTTTCACTTTTATCACCTCCCGAAAAGATTTTATAAAATTATTTTTTCTTAAACTGTTGTTTAAGTCTTAAATCCTTTGAAAGAATTGTTTTACGAAGACGAATATTAATTGGAGTAACTTCCATAAGTTCGTCGTCTTTAATAAATTCCATTGATTGTTCAAGACTTAATACTGTGTGTGGAACAAGACGTAATGCATCATCAGAACCTGAAGCACGGGTATTAGTAAGGTGTTTGGTTTTACAAATGTTGCAAGTCAAATCCTCATTTTTTGCACATTCGCCAACAATCATACCCTCATAAACAGGAACTCCGGGGCCAATAAACAACCTGCCTCTATCTTGTGTATTGAAGAGTCCATAAGCAGTACTTTCGCCCGTTTCATGTGCAACAATTGAGCCACGTTCACGAGTTTCAATTTCACCTTTATATTCCTCGTATCCTGCAAAAAGGTTATTCATAATACCATTTCCATTGGTGTCAGTCATAAATTCTGAGCGATAACCTATAAGACCACGAGCAGGAATCTTAAATTCAAGATGTGTAGCACCGCCATCACGAGTACCCATATTTTCAAGTTCGCCGCGACGAGCACCAATTTTCATCATTACAGCACCAACGTACTCTTCAGGAACTTCAACAATTAAAAGTTCCATTGGCTCTAAAAGTTTACCGTTTTCAACTTTTGTAATAACCTTTGGACGAGAAACCTGAAATTCATATCCCTGTCTTCGCATTGTTTCAATAAGAATTGAAAGGTGCAACTCCCCTCGACCTGAAACTTTGAATGTATCAGTCGACTCTGTTTCTTCAACACGCATACTTACATTTGTTTCAACTTCTTTAAAAAGTCGGTCACGAAGATTACGAGAAGTAACAAACTTACCTTCTTTACCTGCAAATGGACTATCATTTACAATAAAATTCATTGAAAGAGTTGGCTCGTCAATTTTAATAAATGGCAATGGTTCAACGCAATCTGGCGAACAGATTGTTTCACCGATATTAAGGTCTGTAATACCTGAAATGCAGATAATATCACCAATCGCAGCAGATTCAACCTCTACTCGACGAAGTCCCTCAAACTGATAAAGACGGGAAATACGCACATTTTCTTGTGTTCCGTCAGTTTTACAAAGAGTTACCATATCATTGCGGTTAATTCTTCCGCGTTCTACTCTGCCTACACCAATTCTTCCGATATAATCGTCATAATCAAGGCTTGAGAAAAGAATTTGCAATGGTGCATCAATGTCACCTTTTGGTGCTTCAATGTTTTCGATTATTGCATCAAACAGCGGACGCATATCGCCCTCACGCACACTAGAATCCAGTGATGAGTAACCGTCTCTTGCCGAAGCATAAACAACGGGGAATTCAATTTGTTCGTCACTTGCACCAAGTTCTATAAACAAATCAAGCACTTCATCAATTACTTCATCGGGTCTTGCACCCGGTCGGTCAATTTTATTTACAACAACTACAACTTTTTTATTGAGTCCTAATGCTTTTTTCAAAACAAATCGAGTTTGTGGCATACAACCCTCAAAAGCATCAACAAGTAACAGAACGCCATCAACCATTGTAAGAATACGCTCAACTTCACCGCCAAAATCAGCGTGACCAGGAGTATCAACAATATTGATTTTAATGTCTTTATAATGAACAGAAGTATTTTTTGAAAGAATTGTAATTCCGCGTTCTCTTTCAAGGTCATTTGAGTCCATAACTCTATCTTGAACAACCTCGTTACTTCTGAAAATACCGCTCTGTTTAAGCAATTCGTCAACTAATGTTGTTTTACCGTGGTCAACGTGAGCGATAATTGCTATATTTCTAACATCTTCTCTTATTTTCAAGATTTTCACCTACGCTTTTAATTTCGACTATATATTTTACCACTATATATTGCTTTGTGCAAGGATAAATTAACACTAAATTAAGCCTTTATATCTTTACAAATCAGTAAAAATAGTCTAAAATTTATATTGATTAATCAGGAGTGGTATATTATGAATAGTTCAGTAGAAATTAAAGTTATTTCTTCACTTGAGAAGATTTATCACGGTGACAAAGTTCCTGAAGAAACCTTATCTTGCTTTTCTATGCTTAAAAATGAAAAGAAATCTTTTCAAATTGCTATTGAAAGTGAAAAAGATATTGATACAGAACTCATAATTAAATCTAATTTTAATGATGTACGTATTTATAGTGTTGAGCATATTAAATCTGATTTTCCAATGTTCAAAGGTGCTGACGATTACTACCGTTATAGTGAAGATGGTTATTACCCTGACCTTCTTTTGCCTGTAAACGAAAAAGTAAAAATAGTAAAAGGCATTTCTGTGTTTTGGGTTGAAATCAATGCCGATGAACAAAATGTTGGTGCTAACAAAATTGAAATAGAACTTAAAAATGACAATATAATCGTTGCAAAAACATTACTTGTGGTTGAAGTTGTTGATAGTAATCTTGATTTTAAGAATTTTATTTATACTTGTTGGTTTCATACAGATTGTTTAATGTCACACTATGGGTTTGACGCGTTTTCTGATGAATATTGGCGTGTAACTGAAAACTTTTTGAAAACCGCAGTAGAGTACGGAATGAACTGTGTATTAACACCAATTTTCACTCCCCCACTTGATACAGAAATCGGTAAGGAAAGACCTACAGTACAGTTAGTTGATGTTTCTGTGAAAAACGGTAAATATTCTTTTAATTTTGACAAACTTTCTCAATGGATTGAAATGGCAAAGCGTTGTGGAATTACACATTTCGAAATGGCTCATTTCTTTACACAATGGGGTGCTCGTCATGCACCAAAGATTATGGCAACTGTTGATGGCGAATACAAAAAGATTTTCGGTTGGGAAACAAACACATCGTCAAAAAAATACAAGAAGTTCTTAACTGATTTTTCGGTCGAATTCAAGAAATATCTTGAAGAAAGAAATCTTAAAGACAAAGTTTTAATTCATGTAAGTGACGAACCTAATTTTTCAATGTTACGCCCATACGCCAAAGCATCAAAACTTATACATAAACTTTATAAGGGTTATAAGATTGTTGATGCTTTATCTGATGTTTGGTTTTATAAACTTGGTATCGTATCAAATCCAATTCCATCAAATGACCATATTGATAAATTCCTTGGTAAAGAAAAAGATTTGTGGACTTATTATTGTAGTGCACAAAATAAAAAGTATGTTTCAAACAGATTTTTCTGTAACGATTCTATACGCACAAGAGTAATAGGCTACCAAATGTTCAAATTTGACATTCAAGGCTTTTTACATTGGGGTTACAACTTCTATTATACCCAACTTTCAAAAGCAGTTATAGACCCGTACAAAGTAAGTGACGCGGGTGGGAAGTTCCCATCAGGTGACAGTTATGTAGTTTATCCCGCAAAAGACGGTACTGCATATCACTCCATAAGACTAAAAGTATTTTATGATGCATTGCAAGACATGGCGGCATTGAATACACTCCAGAAGTTGACTAATAAAGAAGAATGTCTTAATATTATTGAAGAAAATGGCAAACATTCAATTACATTTTCCGAGTATCCACATTCAAACGAATGGTTGCTTGGTACAAGAGAAAAAATCAATTCAAAAATAAAAGAAAATCTAAAATAACGGAGTATTAAAATGAAGAAATTTTTTAAGAGCATAAAAAATTTCATAAGAGAAACTGATAAAATATTACTATTGCTTTGTGCACTTGCATCTGCATACGGTTGTATTAGCGTATTAAGTGCAACACTATGGACAGTCGACGAGGGTGAAAAGTTTTCACGTGACTTTATAGTTATGTGTGCCGCTTGTGTTGCAGGTATTGTAATTGCACTTATAATCTCAATGATTGACTATGAATTCATAATGAAAATGGCACCTTTAATAGGGCTATTCTGCATTGGAATTATGCTTTTGCTTTTCGCTATTGGTGTTGGTCCTATTGAACGACCAGATGCTAAAACCTGGATTAAGTTTGGTTCTATCTATTTTCAACCATCTGAAATTGTAAAAATAGGCTTTATAATCACATTCGGTGTGCATCTTGAAAGATTAAAATCAAACATTAATCACCCATTATCCATATTACAGCTAGGTGTTCATGCATTAATTCCTATTTTACTTGTTATGAAATCAGGTGATATGGGTTCTGCTCTTGTGTTCATCATTATTACCATTGCAATGCTTTTTGTTGCGGGACTTCATTGGAGTTACTTTTTAGGCGGTGGACTTTTAGTTGTTGCTGCATTACCACTTGCTTGGGTTTTTGTGCTTGATAACATTCAGAAAGAACGATTTTTAGCACTTGCCTACCCCGAACTTTACCCCGATATTATTTATCAGCAAGAACGTGGAATGGCTGCAATTGGCGGTGGTGGAATTACGGGACAAGGATTGTTCCAAGGCAGACTTACGCAAACACCTAACGCAATTCCTGAAGCTGAAAACGATATGATTTTTACAGTTATTGGTGAAGAATTAGGTCTTGTTGGTACTGTACTTGCACTACTTATACTTACATTTATTGTTATTAGAATTGTAAGAACGGGCAGACACGATAACATTGGCAATACAAAGGTTATGTGTTACGGTGTTGCTGCTATGATTGCAGGACAAGTTATAATTAATGTAGGTATGTGTTTAATGTTGTTGCCTGTTATTGGTATTACTCTCCCTTTCTTTAGTGCCGGTGGTTCTTCAAACCTTTGTATTTATTTTTCAATTGGTTTGATTTTAAGTTTCTACAGATATAATCAACAACGAGATTTAATACATGTAAGCCAACAGAATATTTACAATCCATTTTCGGAGATATAAAAAGAGGTCGCGGTTGCGACCTCTTAATTTTATGCCTTTTTAACAGCACCCATATTTGCCATAATCTTTTTTGTTCCCACTTTTTCAAAAGCAATTTCCATAAGTGTATCATTACCCATCGGTTTAAGTGAAACAATCATACCCTTGCCAAACACTCGGTGAGTAACTTGTTCTCCAACCATAAATGTATCTGTTGATTTCTTCGGTTGACTTCCAAATCCAATACCAAATCCGCTTGTATTAGGTTTAGTGTTATTTTCAACAGGTTTACGCTGAATTGGTTTCTTTGGTTTAACCAATGTATTGCAACATTCTGCAGGTAATTCATTCAAAAATCTTGACGGCATATTATATTTTGTTGAGCCGAAAATCATTCTTGAACGAGTGTTAAGAAGATATAATTTTTCTTTTGCACGAGTAATACCCACATAAGCAAGACGGCGTTCTTCTTCAATTTCAGTTGGGTCATACATTGACTGCATACCCGGGAACACGCCTTCTTCCATACCCGGAATAAACACAACGGGGAATTCAAGACCTTTTGACGCGTGAAGTGTCATAAGTACAACTGTATCAGCATCTGCATTGTAATTATCAATGTCAGTCATCAATGCAACTTCTTCAAGGAAATCTGACAATTCACCATCAGGATTTTCCTCCTTGTATCTTATTAAGTTGTTATTAAGTTCGTCCAAGTTTTGTAATCTTTCTTCACCTTTTTCTTTATCTGCCATTGTCATTGCCTTATAGCCTGTTTCGTCAAGCAACGAAATAAATACAGATGACATTGACTCACGGGTTAACAAATCTGAAAAACTTTCAATCATCTGTGTAAACGAAATAAGTTTGTCCGAACCACGCTTTAACTTTTCATATTCATTTGATGTTTTAAATACTTCAAAAAGGCTAATGCCAAGTGCATCTGCAATCTCTTTTGCATTTGCGATAGTTGTAGCACCTATTCCACGTTTTGGTACATTAATAATTCGTTCAAGGCGGACACTATCGTCATGATTAGCAATAACCGACAAGTATGCCAATGCGTCTTTTATTTCCATACGGTCATAGAACTTATGACCGCCAATAATTCTATATGGTATACCACTACGAACTAACGCTCTTTCAACAGAGTTTGACATTGAGTTCATTCTGTAAAGCACGGCAAAATCGCTGAACTTACCCGTTGGGCCCATTTGTTTCATAATTTCGTCAGCGATAAACTTACCTTCAGCATATTCGTCATCAAGCGTATTTAAGATGATTTTTTCACCCTCACCATTTGAAGTCCAAAGATTTTTACCTTTTCGTTGTTCATTATGTGAAATAACTGCGTTTGCACCGTCAAGAATATTCTGTGTTGAGCGGTAATTCTGCTCAAGTCTTATTGTCTGTGCATTTTTGAAATTCTTTTCAAAACTTAATATATTTTCAATTGTCGCACCACGGAATTTATAAATACTCTGGTCGTCATCACCTACAACGCAAATATTGTTATAGCCCTCAGACAATAGTTTTGTAAGTACAAACTGTGCGTGGTTAGTGTCTTGATACTCATCAACAAGCACATACTTAAATTTATTTTGATAATATTCTCTAACATCATCATTTTCTTGCAAAAGTTTAACTGTATAGAAAATAATATCGTCGAAATCCATAGCATCGGCATTTTTAAGTAGTTTCTGATACTTTGCATAACATTCGCCAATCTGCTTTTCACGATAATTACCACTACCGAGATTTATAAATTCTTCAGGTGGCACAAGCATATCTTTTGCTCGACTGATTTCAGCAAGAATTGATTTGTGCGGTAAGAATTTATCATCAATATTCAAAAGACGCTGACAATCTTTCATAACACGTTTACTATCGTCAGTATCATAAATAGTGAAGTGTTTGGTAAACCCTAATAATTCGGCATTTCTACGCAAAATACGGACACATATTGAATGGAATGTGCCTGCCCATATATCGTTTGCACTTTCACCTATGCGAAGTACAAGACGGTCTTTTAATTCGTTTGCTGCTTTATTTGTAAAAGTAAACGCAAGAATTTCCCAAGGCTTTGGTGCATCAACAGACAAAACCCTTTTAATATCTTCATAAACAGAATTATCACCGTTATAATATGTATTCATAAGGTTTATAGTACTTTCATCTACTCTTGCATTAACTTCAACAGAGCCATATGCACAACCAAATTTCATAAGATTTGCAATTCTGTTTACAAGCACAGTTGTTTTGCCACTACCCGCACCCGCAAGAATTAAAAGCGGTCCGTCAACTGATAAGACCGCTTTTAACTGCATATTATTCATTCTGCAAAACTCTTTAGTAATTATTTTATCTCTTAACTCACAAATTTGTGAATACATCATTTATTCTCCTAATTCAAAAATACTATTTCCAAAACTATCAATACCAACGACTAAAGGAAATTTGTCAAATTCAAGTCTTTTTACAGACTCACATCCTAAATCATCAAAGGCAATTACTTCACAGGATTTTATATGTTTTGAGGCAAGTGCCCCTGCACCACCTGTTGCACAAAAATACACCGCTTTATTTCTTACAATTGCATCAACAACTTCATTTGAGCGTGGACCTTTGCCAATCATACCTTTTAAGCCACAGTCGAGAAATTCGGGTGCAAATTTATCCATTCTGCTTGATGTTGTGGGTCCGCAACTACCGATTGCAAGTCCATCAGGCGTTGGGGTTGGACCTGCATAATAAATACTTGCATTTTTCAAATTAAACGGCAACTCTTGACCATTATCAAGCATCGATTTAATTCGTTTATGTGCCGCATCACGAGCAGTATAAACCGTTCCAGAAAGTAAAACGCGGTCACCTGCTTTTAACTTATCTACATATTCAATTAACTGAGCTGAATTGAATGAATACTCAGGCATAATTAACCTTCTTTTATGTCGTTATTAAAATCGGAATCTACGTGTTCACTATATGAAATTACTGTAAAGTTTGTTTCATCATCCATATCAAAGTCAAAGTTTTGTTCTTCAATACCTGTTAAATCTGTATGAAGATTAAGGAGCGTTGATGCAGAAGTATTAAGTTTTGTACCAAGTGCATAAACATCCTTATGTAACTGTTCAAGTGAAGAGTTGAACTTCTTTGAAATCGCGTCAACGTCTTTAAGAAGTTGTTCAATTTCATTTGCTTCACGTTTAACATCCTGAGATGCAATTGCACCAATATCTTTAGCTTTCGCTTTTGCATTATCTACAAGGTCATCAGAATAACGACGAGCGTCAATATATGCCGCACCAATCTGCTTTTCTGCACGACGAAGTTTTTCGCTCTTTTCGTCAAAATCTGCAATCTGCTCGCTATACTTCTTATTCTCAGCAAGGGCAAGTTCAAGCTTTACAGTTAAATCTGAAACTTCTTTTTCTTTTTCATTGAGTTTTTCATTAACCTGTGTAAGATTTTCAAGCTTAACTTCAAGCTCATCAATTTTGCGTTTAAGCTCAAGAGATTCTTCACGCTTTGTATCAAGCATTGATTTAATATCGGCTGTTTCAGTCTGCAACTGTTCAACATAAGAGAGAACATCAGATTTTTTAAAGCCACCGAACAATGTAGTTTTCATTACAGTAAATTCTTTACTCATAGTTTTTACCTCTTACGTAAAATATCAATTTATTTTAACAGATTTTTTTAAATAAAACAACACTTATTACAAATTTTATCGATAATCATAAAAATGAATAGACATTTAGAAAAAATAGTTGTAAAATAATATATATAGGAGGAATGCTTTATGAAAAAAAGTACAAAAAAAGTTCTAAAAACTGCAGGAATTGTCGGTGCATCAGCTGCTGCAACTTATTTTTTAATCGGCAATTTTTTCTATTATGTGACACTTACAAAAAAAGGACTTGAAAATCCATTTGTTGCAAGAATTGCAAGCGGTTCTAAAAAAGGTGATGAAGAAAAAGACCGCCTTGATGCAATAAAGGAAGTCGGAAAAGAATGGTTTGACAATGTGAATAAAGAAAAACTCGCAATCAAATCATCAAATAGTGATAAAATCTTGCACGCAGATTTCATTTTCGCTGACAAAGAAAGTGATGTTTTTGTTATTGTAATTCACGGCTATACTTCAGACCCGCGTGGAATGGGAATCTATGCACAGAAATATCACGAGTTGGGTTATAATGTTCTGACACCAAGTCTTAATGGTCACGCTGACAGTGAAGCATCTGTTGTTACAATGGGTTGGAAAGACAGACTTGATATTGTTGATTGGGTGAACTTCCTTGTTGAAAATTACCCTAATTGTAAAATAATTCTTCACGGTGAATCAATGGGTTCAGCAACTACAATGATGACAACCGGTGAAGAATTACCTGACAATGTTAAGGTTGCAGTTGCTGATTGTGGCTACACTTCAGTTTGGGATATTTTCAGTAATAAAATTACAAACAATTTTAAGATGCACGAGTTTCCTACTTTGTACTCTGCAAATCTTGTAAACAAAATGTATTCTGGATTTGATTTTAAAGAGGCATCTGCTGTTGAGCAGTTAAAAAAATCAAAAACACCAACAATTTTTATTCATGGTGATAAAGATACTTTTGTTCCGTATGAGATGCTTGATAAAGTGTACGAAGCGTGTGCAAGTGAAAAAGAGAAAATCACAATTCCCGATTCACCACACGCACGAAACGCTTGTGTAAATCCTGAACTTTATTGGAATTCAATTACAAACTTTATTAACAAATACATATAAAGTGAAACTGCCTACTGAAGTTAGTAGGCAGTTATTTTTTATAAAATTTTCTTAAGATATTGTCCCGTATATGACTTTTTACATTTTGCAACCTCTTCCGGAGTACCACAGGCAACAATTTTACCGCCCTTGTCTCCCCCTTCAGGACCTAAATCAATAATATGGTCTGCAGTTTTGATAACATCTAGATTATGCTCAATAACAATTACCGTGTTACCACCGTCAACGAGTTTTTGTAAAACCTCAATAAGTTTATGCACATCTGCACTGTGAAGACCTGTAGTAGGCTCATCAAGAATATAAACAGTTTTACCTGTTGAGCGTTTAGAAAGTTCTGTAGAAAGTTTTACGCGTTGTGCCTCGCCACCTGAAAGAGTTGTTGCAGACTGACCAAGCTTAATATAACCAAGACCTACATCATACAAAGTTTGAAGTTTTCTTTTGATTTTTGGAATATTGCCAAAGAATTCAAGTGCTTCTTCAACCGTCATTTCAAGCACATCAAAAATGCTCTTTCCTTTGTATTTTACTTCAAGAGTTTCGCGGTTATATCTTGCACCTTTACACACTTCACAAGGTACATACACATCAGCAAGAAAATGCATTTCGATTTTTACAATACCATCGCCCTGACATGCTTCACAACGTCCGCCTTTGACATTGAATGAAAATCTACCTGAATTATAACCACGAACTTTAGCGTCTTGAGTTTGTGCAAAAAGTTCACGGATATCAGTAAACACACCCGTATAAGTTGCAGGGTTAGAACGCGGAGTTCTGCCTATTGGTGATTGGTCAATATCAATGACCTTATCAAGATATTCAAGACCTAAAATCTTATCAAATTTACCTACTGATTTTTTCGCATTATTCAATTCGTTAGCAAGGTTTTTATAAAGGATTTCATTAATCAATGAAGATTTACCTGAACCTGAAACACCTGTAATACAAGTAAAACAACCCAAAGGAAAATCAACATCAATCTTTTTCAAGTTATTTTCAGCCGCACCAACAACAGTAAGAACATTGCCGTTACCTTTACGACGAATTTCAGGAACTGAAATTTTTCTTTTACCTGAAAGGTACATACCTGTGATTGACTCTTTACAATTTATTATGTCATCCACACTACCTGCACAAACAACTTCACCACCGTGAACACCAGCTCCCGGGCCAATATCAACTATATAATCGGCTGCACGCATTGTATCTTCATCGTGTTCAACGACAATAAGAGTATTTCCCAAGTCACGTAGTCGCTGTAGTGTTCCAAGCAGTTTATCATTATCACGCTGATGCAATCCTATACTTGGCTCGTCAAGAATATACACAACACCCATAAGTGAAGAACCAATTTGTGTTGCAAGTCTTATACGCTGACTTTCACCGCCCGAAAGAGTTCCTGATGAACGTGAAAGAGTAAGATATTCAAGTCCAACACTTTTTAGGAAACTAAGTCTGCTATTAATTTCTTTAAGAATTGATTCTGCAATAAACTGTTCTTTTTCAGTTAATTCAAGGTTGTTTATAAAATCAATCGCTTTAACAATTGACATATCACAGAATTCGCTAATGTTTTTACCACCAACAGTAACTGAAAGAATTTCAGGTTTAAGACGTGTGCCGTCACAATCGGGACATTTGCAAGCAGTCATAACTTGCTCAATTTCCCATCTTGCCCAGTCACTTGTTGTTTCTTTATAACGGCGTTCAAGGTTGTTTATAACACCCTCAAATTCTGACATATATGACCCCGAGCCATAAAGAGTTGGTCTTGTCATTTTAAGTTTTGACTCTGTACCGTAAAGAATTGCATTAACGCCATCTTTTGAAATATCTTTAATTGGTGTTTTAAGCGTAAATCCAAATTGCTTACCAAGGGCAGTATAATACATTCCTGCAATTGAACCTTTGTCTGCTTTACTCCAACCACTTGCACATATACCACCATCAGCAATAGATAAATTCTTATTAGGAATTACAAGGTCAGGATTGACTTTCATAAATGTACCAAGACCCGTACAAGTAGGACAAGCACCGTATGGATTATTAAATGAAAACATGCGAGGTGAAAGTTCATCCATACTTATTCCGTGCTCAGGACAAGCATAATTAAGTGAATAAAGGTATTCTTTATCACCTATAACATCGATTATCACATTACCGCCCGAATGTTGAGTAGTTGTTTCGATAGAATCCGCAAGTCTAGTTCTTATGCCTTCTTTTACTACAAGTCTGTCAACAATAATTTCAATCGTATGCTTGAAAGTCTTTTGAAGTTTCATATCTTCAACAAGTTCAGTAATTTCGCCGTCAATTCTTGCTCTTACAAAACCTGCTTTTAACGCATTTGCAAGTTCTTTGGCATGCTCACCTTTTTTACCACGAACTACTGGTGAAAGAATCTGAAATTTTGTGCCTTCTGGCAAACTCATAATACTATCAACAATCTGGTCAACAGTTTGTTGTTTGATTTCTCTGCCACAAACAGGACAATGAGGAATACCTATTCTTGCATATAAAAGTCGCAAATAGTCATAAATCTCCGTAACAGTGCCAACTGTTGAACGGGGATTTTTTGATGTTGTTTTTTGGTCGATTGAAATTGCAGGAGAAAGCCCCTCAATTGCCTCCACATTAGGTTTTTCCATCTGACCTAAGAACATTCTTGCGTAAGATGACAAAGACTCTATATAGCGTCTTTGTCCCTCAGCATAGATTGTATCAAAAGCAAGAGATGACTTACCCGAACCCGAAAGACCTGTAAAAACTACAAGTTTATCGCGTGGTATTTCAATATCAATATTCTTAAGATTATTTTCTTTTGCACCTTTAATAATGATTTTATCGTGTGTCATTTATTTCTCCGATTTTAATTTTTCAATTTTATCACGTAAATATGCAGCATGTTCAAACTCAAGAATTTTAGCCGCTGCTTTCATTTCTTCTGTAAGTCTGATAATAAGTTTTTGCTTTTCTTCACGGCTCATTCGTTTCTTACCAGATTTGTCTCGACTTGAAATTTCAAGAATTTCTCGAACATCTTTTGTTATAGTCTGTGGAATAATGCCGTGTTCTTCATTATAAGCAATTTGCTTTTCACGACGTCTATATGTTTCTTCAATGGCTCTTTCCATTGATTTTGTAACGGTATCAGCATACATAATTACTTGTCCGTTAGCATTACGAGCTGCACGACCAATAATCTGAACAAGCGAAGTTTCAGAACGCAAAAATCCTTCCTTATCAGCATCAAGAATTGCAATAAGTGAGACTTCAGGAATATCAAGACCCTCACGGAGAAGATTGATGCCCACAAGAACATCAAACTCGCCCAATCTCAAATCACGGATTAACTCCATACGCTCAATAGTGTCGATGTCATAATGCATATAACGAACTTTAATTCCATGTTGAGAAAGATAATCAGTAAGATTTTCTGCCATTTTTTTGGTAAGAGTTGTTACGAGAACACGCTCTTTCTTTTCAATACGAATATTGATTTCTGATATTAAATCATCAATTTGTCCTTCTGTTCCACGCACTGATATTTCAGGGTCAAGAAGACCTGTAGGGCGAATAACCTGTTCAGCCGTTTGTACACTTTTTTCTGCCTCAAATGGACCTGGTGTGGCACTTACAAATATTTTTTGGTGTGTTTTACCATAAAACTCGTCAAAAGTTAAAGGTCTGTTATCATATGCAGATGGTAAACGGAAGCCAAAATTTATAAGGCTTTCTTTTCTTGAACGGTCACCACCATACATACCTCTAACCTGTGGTAATGTGACATGGGATTCGTCTACAAAAAGCACATAATCATCAGGGAAATAGTCAAGAAGTGTAAATGGTGGTTCACCAGGTTTTCTACCTGACATAATGGCAGAATAGTTTTCAATACCCTTACAGAAGCCTGTTTCACGCAACATTTCCATATCATATTCTGTTCTTTGACGGATTCTTTGTGCCTCAATTAGTTTGCCTTGTTTTTCAAATTCGGCAACCTGCATTTCCATTTCATTATTGATTTTTTGAAGTGCCTCTTCCATTTTTTCGGGCGAAACAACGTAGTGTGATGCAGGATAAATAGCAATGTGTGATACAACATTTTTGACTGCACCGGTTAAAGCATTAATTTCACTTATTCTATCGATTTCGTCACCAAAAAATTCAACTCTTATTGCAGTATCATTTGAATACACAGGGAAAATTTCAACAATATCTCCCCTTACTCTAAACTTATTACGAATGAAATTAATATCGTTACGCTCATATTGAATTTCAACAAGTTTCGCGATTAAATCATCACGACTTTTCTCCATACCGGTACGTAAAGAAATAACCATACTCTTGTAATCAATTGGGTCGCCCAATGAATAGATACAAGAAACACTTGCAACTATGATTACGTCACGTCTTTCAGATAGTGCAGACGTTGCAGAGTGTCGTAATTTGTCAATTTCATCATTGATTGCAGAGTCTTTTTCAATGTAAGTATCAGTTGTTGCTATATATGCTTCAGGTTGATAGTAATCGTAATAGGATACGAAGTATTCAACTGCATTTTCAGGAAAAAATTCTTTAAATTCAGCACAAAGTTGTCCTGCGAGAGTTTTATTGTGTGCAAGAACAAGTGTAGGTCTGTTCAATTTCGCAATAATATTTGCCATAGTAAATGTTTTGCCGGAGCCCGTAACACCCAGCAAAGTTTGTTCTTTATAACCTTTATTGACACCATCAACAAGTTTTTCAATTGCTTGTGGTTGGTCTCCTGTCGGCTTATAATCACTTACTAACTTAAACATAAAATACCTCTCGCACATTTGTTCGTCTTATTATACAACAAACTATAAATAAAATCAACATTATCACAAAAATATTTGCATAAAAATCATATAGAATTCAGTTTTTGAGGTAACAAATTATGATGAATTATATATGGATTGCAATTATATTCTTTTCGGTTATAGTGTCCGTATTCAACGGTACTGTCAATCAACTTTCTAACGGAATAATTTCAAGCGGAAATACTGCAGTTGATTTATGTTTGTCGCTTTTAGGAACTTTCTGCTTATGGAACGGATTAATGAATATAGCAGAAAAATCGGGGTTATCAAAAACCTTTTCAAAATTAATGTCACCAATACTTTGTAAACTTTTTAAAGGATTAGATAAAAATAGCGAAGCAATTTTGCCCATTAGTCTTAACATAACATCAAATCTTTTAGGTCTTTCAAATGCTGCAACACCCATTGGAATAGAGGCTATGAAAAAACTTTCAAGAGAAAATCAAGGCAAAAATACTCCAAGCAATAATATGGTACTATTTGTTGTAATGAATTCAGCCGCATTGCGATTAATTCCATCAACGATTGCGGGAATTCGAGCAAATCACGACTCCCATAACCCTTTAGAAATCATAGTTCCGTCAATATTTACTTCAATTTGTGCATTAACTGTTGGCATAACAATGACCAAAATACTTGAAAGGTTCTTTAAGCATGATTAACATTTCTGATTATATTTTGCCTATATTTATTCTGATAATTGTTGGATTTGGTGTTTACAAAAAAATCGATGTTTTTGGCACATTTATTGATGGTGCGAAAAAGGGATTTGATGTATTTTTATCAATTCTCCCCTCTTTAACTGCACTTTTTCTTGCTGTACAAATGCTTAAATCTTCACAAGGAATAGATATTATAACAAAGTTGCTAGCACCTGTTGCAGATTTTCTTAAAATCCCCGTAGAAACACTTCCGATGTGCATACTGTCACCAATTTCGGGTGGTGGCTCATTAAGCGTTTTTGAGTCAATTATAAGCGAATACGGACCTGATTCATATATAGGTAGAGTCGCATCTATTATGATGGGGTCAACAGAAACTACATTTTATGCAATTGCTGTTTATTACGGTGCTGTAGGAATAAAAAAAATACGACACACAGCTATTTGCTCGCTGTGTGCCGATTTTACAAGTTTTATTTTAGCAGGAATAATCGTGAGATTATTTTTCTATCAATGAAACGCCACTCATTTCAGCAGGAATCTCGAGTCCCATAATGTCAAGCATTGTTGGAGAAAGGTCGCAAAGTTTACCGCCCTCTTGTTTAAGAGTACACTCTTTACCAACTACAACCAATGGAACAGGATTTGTTGTATGAGCTGTGAATGGTGAACCATCATCTTCATACATCTTATCAGCATTACCGTGGTCAGCAGTAATAAGAATTACGCCATCCATTTGCATAACTGCATCAACAAGTTTGCCAACACATTCGTCAACTGCTTCAACAGCCTTAACTGCAGCGTCAAAAATACCTGTGTGACCAACCATATCGCAGTTAGCGTAGTTGAGAATTACAACATCATATTTTCCACTTAAAATCTGTTCACAAGCAGCGTCACAAACTTCGTAAGCACTCATTTCAGGTTTTAAGTCGAATGTTGAAATCTTTGGTGAGTCAATAAGAACTCTGTCTTCACCGGGGTAAACTTTTTCTTCGCCGCCGTTGTAGAAGAATGTAACGTGTGCATACTTCTGTGTTTCAGCGATACGAAGCTGAGTTTTGCCGAGTTTTGAAAGATACTCACCCATTGTATTTGTAAGTGTTTCAGGCTTATATGCAACATTTACATTTGGCATTTCAGCATCATACTGTGTCATACAAACATAATAAAGTGGGAAGAATGCTTTTCTCTCAAATCCTGTAAAATCAGGGTCAACAAAAGTTCTTGTGATTTCTCTTGCTCTGTCAGGACGGAAGTTAAAGAAAATAACTGAATCATTTGCAGAAATTGCATCTGCACCATCAACAACTGTTGGCATAACAAATTCATCTGTAAGGTACTTACCGTCTTCGTCAATTGTTTCGTATGACTTTTTAACTGCTTCAAGTGCTGAATCAGTTGCAATGCCTTCACGGTTAACCATAGCATTATAAGCCATACCAACTCTATCCCACATATTGTCACGGTCCATAGCGTAAAATCTACCCATAACAGTAGCGATTTTACCAACGCCGATTTCTTTACATTTTTCTTCAAGTTCTGCAACAAAATCAACACCTGAACTTGGTGGAACATCACGACCGTCAAGAAGTGCATGAACATATACTTTTTCAAGACCATTTTTCTTTGCAAGCTCTAAAAGTGCATAAAGATGTGTGTTGTGGCTATGAACACCACCGTCTGAAAGAAGACCAATAAGGTGAAGTGCAGAATTGTTCTTTTTGCAATTCTCAATAGCACCCATAAATACATCATTTGTGAAGAAATCGCCATCCTGAATTGACTTTGTAATCCTTGTCAATTCCTGATAAACAACACGTCCTGCACCGATATTAGTATGACCTACCTCAGAGTTACCCATCTGTCCGTCAGGAAGACCAACATCCATACCTGATGCACCAATATAAGTCATTGGGTTATTCTTAAAAATTTCGTCAAGTCTTGGTGTATTAGCCGCTGTGATTGCATTACCGTAATCACTTGGGTTGTAACCAAAACCATCCATAATACATAAAACTACAGGTTTTTTCATTTAATTCACCTTTTAATTATTTAGATGCAGCAGCAACAATTTTTGAGAAATCAACTGCTTTAAGAGATGCACCGCCGATAAGTCCGCCGTCAACATTTACTTTAGCAACAAGTTCGTCAGCATTTGCAGCGTTCATTGAACCGCCGTACTGAACTGTAACTGTTTCTGCAACATCAGCACCATATGCTTCTGCAATAGCTTCACGAACATAGCCGTTACCTTCATCAGCCTGGTCTGCAGTAGCAGTAACGCCTGTACCGATAGCCCAAACTGGTTCGTAAGCGATAATAACATCTTTAAGCTGTTCTTTTGTTACATTTGTAAGAGCCATTTTTGTCTGGAACTTAAGAAGAGTTTCTGTGTAGCCAAGTTCTCTCTGCTCAAGAGTTTCGCCAACACAGATAATAGCTTTAAGACCTGCATTAAGAGCTGCAAGTGAACGAAGGTTTACAGTCTGGTCTGTTTCGCCGAAATACTGTCTTCTTTCACTATGACCGATAACAACATATTCAACGCCTACTTCTTTAAGCATATCAGCTGAAATTTCACCTGTATAAGCACCTGAAGCCTTGAAGTGAACATTTTCAGCACCAATTTTAATATTTGTACCTTTTGCAGCCTCAACTGCTGCAGGAATGTCAATAAATGGTACGCAAAGTACTACATCACAATCAGCATCTGCTACGAGTGGTTTCATTTCTTCAATAAGAGCTTTTGCTTGTGAAGGTGTGTTGTTCATTTTCCAGTTACCTGCGATAACTGCTCTACGAAGTTCTTTTTTCATAATTTTATTTACTCCTTATTGCAAATTGTGGGAGGACCGTACAAGTCCTCCCATATTATTTTAATTATTTATCGTTGAGTGCAGCGATACCAGGAAGAACTTTACCTTCAAGGTATTCAAGAGATGCACCGCCACCAGTTGAAATGTGTGACATCTTATCAGCAAAACCAAGCTTTTGGATAGCAGCAGCTGAGTCACCACCACCAATGATTGAAATTGCGTTGCTTTCAGCAATAGCTGTTGCAACTGCAATTGTACCTGATGCAAAGCTAGCCCATTCTGAAACACCCATAGGACCATTCCAGATTACTGTACCTGCATCTTTAACTGCATCTGCAAAAATTGCTTGTGTTTTTGGACCGATGTCAAGACCCATCCAACCATCAGGAATGTCATCAGAATTAACAACCATTGCTTCAGTATCAGCAGCATATTCCTTACCAACTTTGTTATCAACAGGAATAAGGAATTTAACGCCTTTTTCTTCGGCCTTTTTCATCATTTCAGCAGCAAGTTCAATCTTATCAGCCTCAAGAAGCGAAGTACCGATATTATGGCCAAGAGCCTTCATAAATGTGTATGCCATACCACCACCGATAATAAGTGTATCGCACTTGTCGATAAGGTTTGTAATAACACCAATTTTATCAGAAACTTTAGCACCGCCAAGGATTGCTACGAGAGGTCTCTTTGGATTTTCAAGAGCACCACCGATAAATTCGATTTCTTTCTGAATAAGGTAACCGCAAGCTGCAGGAAGATGTTCTGCAACACCTGCTGTTGATGAGTGAGCTCTGTGAGCTGAACCGAAAGCATCGTTCACATAAAGTTCTGCAAGGTCAGCAAATTTCTTGCTAAGTTCAGGGTCGTTCTTTGTTTCGCCTTTTTCATAACGAACATTTTCAAGAAGAAGAACTTCGCCATCTTTAAGGTCTGCAGCGAGTGCCTGTGCACTTTCGCCTACAACATCTTTTGCCATTTTAACTTCCTGACCAAGAAGTTCAGAAAGTCTTGCAGCAACAGGAGCAAGTGAGAATTCAGGAACTACTTCACCCTTTGGGCGACCAAGGTGTGAGCAAAGAATTACTTTTGCACCATTTTCGATAAGATATTTGATTGTTGGTAATGAAGCAACAATTCTCTTGTCACTTGTGATTACGCCATTTTCCATTTTTACGTTGAAGTCGCAACGAACAAGAACTTTCTTGCCAGCTACCTGTAAATCTTCAACAGTCTTTTTGTTTAATGCACTGCTCATTGAAAAATACATCCTTTCAAAGATATTATAAATTAAATTTTACCATAGCATATTTTATACTAATGATTGATTTTTTTCAAGTAGTAAGAAGATATTTGTTAAAAAATTATCATTTTACCCATTATACATAGACAAAATTGAATTAGTTTTGTCTATTATCATATTTTTTAACTCTTTTGGTCCTCTTACCTTAATACTGTCGCCAAACTGCATAATCCATGAAACCAGACCATTTGTAACTGCAACATCAAATTTAGCAACAAAATGCTTGTCATCATACGGTTTCATTAAACATTTTTCACCAAATCTGTCAATAAATTCTTCAATTATTTCATTTTTGCATATTAATTCAACCGGCTTTATATCACCAGCAAACATAGATAAATGCTTATTGCTGTAGTCCGCAGTATCAAAAGATGTAGTATAAGGTGAAACATCAGAAAAACGACGTGCAGGATTTTCAGTAACGGTTACACTTTTAAGTCTGTCAACACGAAGATGAATAAGATTGTCATACTTACTGTAGTTACCAACGAGATAATAATGGTCATCAGCCCATATAAGAGCGTATGGGTTAATAGTCATTTTCTTTTCTTCGTATTGTGCACGATTACCGTCAACAACTTTTCGACGTCTGTAAATAACATCAACCTGACGTTTCTTTAAGATTGCCGTATTCAGAATATCAATATTATAAAAAATATTTTCATTAGAACACTTATTTCTGTTGTCAATATAAACCTGTTTTTCAAGACGATTATATTGATATTCGCTTGCAAATGCCGAAAACTTTTTAAGTAATGACTTTGTCTTTTTTGCTGAAATAAAGTTTGCAGATTGAACGGCATCGATAAGTAATCTAAGTTCTGCAGTTTCAAAATGATACGGTACCATAAAATAGCCACGTGGTGACTGTGATTTTATGATTTCATAGCCGTATTCATTAAGACATTCGATACAATCATATACTGTTTTTCGCTCACATTCAATGCCATAATCTTCACGAAGATAATGAATAATATCGTTTGCAGAAAGTAAATGGTCTTCGTCAGATTTTGTTGCAAAAATGTCGATAATATAAAGTAATCGAAGTTTTTGTTTTGATGCAGTTTTCATATTATTTCATAATTGTGAGCTTGTTGTTAATATCAATGAGAACATCTTCATCAATCTTAATATGCTCACGGTCATAGGTTAAAATACCATTAACTTCGTTTTCAACGTCACTTACCTGTGTATAAACCGTTGCACTAAGACCTTTATCAATAAGCGGAATAATCTGTCTCTCGTGTAAGTTTTTATATGCTTTTGTAAGTGATTCTTTTGTCTTATACATCATATAGCCGAAGCTCTTTGTTTCATCCCAAGTGTGGTCGCTTACAATTCTACTGTAACCGCCGTATTCAGAAATTACAAAAATTCTACCGTCATTTCTACGAGGAGTTACAGGTACAACATATCTATGCATGCTGTTGAAATCGCCTGCACCCTGGTCATGCCAACCACTTGCATGGTCAACAAGTCTTGTTGGGTCAAAGTTTTTAACACTTGTTGCAATCTGAACTGAATCGAACTGTCCCCAGCCCTCATTGAATGGCACCCATACTGAAATACAAGTATGATTGAACAACTGATTAAGCATTTCGTTAAGCTCACGCTTAAATTCATCACGCCATTTCTTTTCGCCGCGTTTGAATGCTTTGTATTTATCATCTTTAACATTGATACCAAAGAATGGTGTAACACCTGCAAGGAATGTACCTATGTATTCGCCACCACTAACCATATCCTGCCACACAAGCATACCAAGACGGTCACAATGATAATACCAACGGTCAAGTTCTACCTTAATGTGTTTACGGAGCATATTGAAACCTAATCTCTTCATTGTTTCAATATCATAAATCATTGCTTCGTCAGTTGGAGGTGTCATACCACCATCTGACCAATAGCCTTGGTCAAGAAGACCTTTCTGGAAATATGGCTCATTGTTAAGGAAAAATCTTGGAATACCGTAGTTATCTTTTTCCATTGAGAACTTACGCATACCGATATAACTCTTAACTGTATCAACAGTTTTGCCATCCTTAACAAGCTCGATTTTAAGGTCATAAAGAAATGGATTTTCAGGTGACCAAAGTTTTATATCGTCAAACTTGATTTCATCATCCATTGAAATTGCGTTTTCAGATACAACTGTTTCGCCATCAAAAACTGTAACTTTTACATTAAGATTTTCTTCTGTTGCAAAAGTTTTGATTTTGAGAGATTTCTCGTCAATATCAGGAATCATACGAAGTTTTGTAATGTGGCAAGCATCTGTTGCTTCAAGCCAAACGCTCTGCCAAATACCTGATGTTGCAACATACCAGAAACCGTGAGTATCAATAACCTGTTTACCACGTTGCTGCCAACCTTTTTCGGTAGGGTCATAAACGCAGACTACAAGTTCATTTTCGTCATCATTAAGCAAACTTGTAATATCAAGTGTAAATGTTGCATAACCACCTGTATGTGTACCTGCAAGAGATTTGTTCACATAAACTTTACACTGCCAGTCAACAGCAGCAAAGTTAAGAAGAATATTTTTGCCTTTCATACTTTCAGGAATTGTAAATGTCTTTTTATACCAAAGACGCTGACTTGGGAGTAATGGCTTTTGAACACCTGAAAGCATACTTTCAATTGCGAAAGGTACTACGATTTCACCGTCAAAATCTTCAGCCCATTCGCAAGCTGCTTCTTTAATTGCATAGTCATAAACGCCGTTAAGTGACATCCAGTCACTACGTTCCATTTGTGGACGTGGATATTCAGGTAACGGATTATTTCTGTCAACCTTATCAGTCCAACGAGTTTTCATAAATCCCATAATTTATACCTCCAACAAAACATAAGCCTATTACGGCAAAATAATCATATATATTTTATAACATAATAACGGATTTGTCTATTGAATTTTGAAAAAAACTTTGATATAATGTGTAAGAAAACGCGGGTATGGTGGAATTGGCAGACACGCAAGATTTAGGATCTTGTGCCGAGAGGTGTACAGGTTCGACCCCTGCTACCCGCACCAAAAAGAGAAGTCGCACGATTATGCGACTTCTCTTTTTGTATTTAATATCTATTATTTCTTATTTATTATCTAAAATATAAGTAACCATCCACTTGTGTTTCCATTTAATTATTTTCTAACCAATCAAAAGCAAAATTCATTACTTTTTCATAGTCAACCTTTAATACTCCACTATTCCCTTTATCTCCAATTGTAATGTCAACTAAATCATTACCAGACATGGCGACCATTCTGATATATGAACCATCATTTTTCAAAATATAATATCCAATTATATTTTCTTCATTTATTTTATTCAAGGTTGCATCTCCATCTTTAACATAGATGGATTTTTCAATTTGACGAACCTCTTCATTATATATTTTTTTCACAGCCCATCTTGGGCAATCCTTCATCCATGTATAAAATGCAATCCCCTGACTATCACCAATAATTTCACCATCTTTTGTAGCTGTATTTTCATAAAAATCATACAGTGGACCACTTGTAACTGTTACGGCAGGTAATGTACTTGCAAAATATGTATTATTTAAAGCTACAGATGCCGTATCAACATCAAGATTAGTATAATTTTCAATCTTAAAATCTTTGAAATCATCTTCTAAAACATTGACTGTTAAAAGCATAGAAATCGATGACCATAAAGACAATGCAACACAAACTACAACTGCAATTATTGCTGTTAAGCGATATATTCTCTTGTGCTTTTGGGGTAAATTTGATGCAACATCAGAATATTTTTCAAACTCAATTTCAGAATTGTATGTACCATGAATATATACTATTGTACGGACTATTTTGGAAAGTCCTATTATGATAAAAATAGGCAATTCTAAAGTTGACGCTGACACAATACCACTTGCTGAATCGGTGTTAAGCCAATACGAAGCTATTACTATTAGCAATACAAATGTTGTTACTTGATAAATAAGTTTTCTTTTAATTGCAATATCATTCGTCATATTTTTCTCCACTCAAAAAATAATCTATATTATTTTTTTACAAAATTAAATCAGACATTTAATTTCCTCTTCCAACGCTAATTTATCATTAAAATATTAGTTTGTCAATAGAAAACATAATACTCACCTTACAATAATCACCTTGAAATTAACAACAACTAGTGATATAATTATTATATATTATTTGAAAGGTTTATTTCTATGAAAGAAAAAACTTCTTTGGTATTTACTGGTGATATTGGTTTTGACCGATATATGTACGGTAAATGGGATGATGAAAATTTAATATCAAAAGAAATTCTTGATTTTCTTCATAGTGCTAACCACGTAATCACAAATGTTGAAGGTCCTGTTGCTGTTGCTGAACAGAATACAACTCATAGTGGTGTTCAACAGTTGTTACATACTATTGACCCAAAGGCTGTGAAAGTACTTAATAATATGAAATCAGATATATGGAATATCTGTAATAATCATATTATGGATGCAGGTGCTTACGGTATTGAAAGTACATTGAAAATTGCAAAAGAAAATGGTGTGCAAACAATCGGAGCAGGAATGAATATTGCCGAGGCAAGAAAACCCGTTATTCTCAATGAAGCAGGCGGAATTGGTATGTTTGGTGTTGGTTATCAGCGAGCTTGCAGAAAAGCGGATATTGATAAACCCGGTTGTTACAGTTGGAGTGACCTTGATGAAATCCAAAAGTCCATTAACGAAATTAAAAAGACTTGCCGTTGGTGTATTGTAGTTGCCCACGCAGGTGAAGAATTTACTCCACTCCCTTCCCCTTACACTCGTGAAAGATATCACAAGTATCTTGAGATGGGTGCTGATATTGTTGTGGCACATCATCCACATGTACCGATGAATTATGAAACCGTTGGCGACAAAATCATTTTCTATTCACTTGGTAATTTTATTTTTGATACTGATTATCAGCGTTCACAGTATAACACTGACATTGGATTGATTATTAAACTTAACTTTAGTGAAAATGAGTTCAATTATGAGCCTATGGGACTTAAAATTGTTCGTGGCGAAGAAAGAATCGTTAAAGATAAACTTCCACGCATATTTGTTGATGTACAGAAAGACGAATATGAGCTTTTAGCACCTTTATCGGCAAAGATGCTCATTTCTGCTACAAAGCGTCAAATGACCTATTTAAAGCCTGAAGAATTCAAAGGTGCAAGTGAAGAAAAATGGAAAGAACATTTTGCTGAGCCTTTGAGAACAGGTCGAGTTCCCGGTGAAACGCTTGATTTTTATATTATCTGCCCATTAGCTGAAAAAGCTGATGAAGGCAAATGGAAAGAAAGTAAATTAGAAGATGTTAAAAACTATATTCTAGAGCAAATGTAAATATTAAAGGATTGGAAATGACTCCAATCCTTTTTCTTTACCAAGTACTTACTTTTTCAATATGCACGGGTTTTAATGAGTTATATCTGTAACTGTCAAGTCGACGCATATATGAATCGTTTGTATGGGCACAAATCAGTATTTCACCGTCGGTATCAAATCCTGTAACAACAAGTGTATGATAAAGTCTTTGTCCATTACTTAAAAAGATAACATCACCAAGTTGAATTCCGCTTAAGGTTACATCCCTGCCAACCGGTCCTACACTTTCATTTGTAGTTAAAAATCTATATAGATATTCAACACCTGACCAAGCGGCAGAACGGTCATTAGGTGAAATATAGTACCAACCATAATCACGGGTATAGTTCATTACTCCTGCACCTGCATAAATACATTGTGATGCAAAATTTGTGCAGTCCCCACCTATTTCGTGAAAATCAAAATATCGTGGATTTCTTGATAACGCCCATCTCTTTGCATATTCAACGGCATTGTTTCTGTTATATTCAAAACTTCTCAAAAAAAATCACCCTATACAGTTTATGTATAGAGTGATTAAAGTGCTAATTAATTCCAATAATCAGTTTTATGCGGTAAGTCTATATTTTTTGCTTTAAAAACAGGTTCTACGCCGTCTTTACGCTGTTTTTCATAATCCTTTAACGCTCTATATGCGTATTTACCTAAATAAAGAATAACAGGCATATTTATAATTGTCATAGCACCCATTGTTATATCAGCAATTCCCCAAAGCAAGTCAGCACTAAGACCTGCACCAAGTAAAATAACCAAAGATGCTACAACATAATAAACTCTCATAAATGTTTTACTTGGCATTTTCTTGAAGATAAAAAAGATTGCTTTATCAACATAGAATAGGTTACCAACAAGTGTTGTAAATGCAAATAAAATCATTGCAACTGTAATAAAAATTGGTCCGAATGCACCAAGAGTACTGCTTAAAGCAGCTTGAACATAAGGTGCACCTGAAAGTTTTGCACTTGGCTCAACGCCTGAACTCATACACATAAATGCAGTTGCAGAACAGATAAGAACAGTATCAATAAATACTGAAAGCACCTGAACAAGACCTTGTTTAACGGGGTGGTTAACCTGTGCAGATGCTGATGCATTTGGTGCAGAGCCAACGCCTGCCTCATTGCTGAAAAGCCCACGCTTGATACCGAAAATTACACAAGAGCCACTAAATCCACCAAAGATTGCCTGAAAATCAAACGCTTCTGTAAAAATCGTTTTGAAAATATCAGGCAAAAGTCCTATATTCATAAACACAATTACAAGTGCAATAAGAATATAAGCAACACCCATAAACGGAACAAGTGTACTTGTAACTTTCAATATACGCTTGCCACCACCAAAAAGGCAAAAACCAACAAGTACTGCAACAATAAGACCAATAATCCAAGGGGTTATTTCTGCATTATAAAAACCATAGCCCGAAAATGTTGACTGCAAATTGTATGAAGCAAGCATATTAAATCCAAAACCATAAGTTAAAATAATCAGAATTGAAAACGCAATAGCAAGTGGTCTGCATTTAAGGGCATTTTCAATGTAATATGCTGGTCCGCCATAACTTCCGTCAGGACCTTTCTTCTTATAAATCTGTGCAAGTGTACTTTCAATAAACGCAGATGCACTACCAACGATTGCAATAAGCCACATCCAAAATACTGAGCCGAATCCACCAAGGCAAAGTGCAGTAGAAACGCCGATAATATTACCGGTACCTACACGAGATGCAGTTGACACCATAAGTGCTTGGAATGAAGACACACTATTACTATCTTGTGGTTTTTCCATAACTGCACGGAACTGTTCTTTGAACAATCTGAACTGAACAAATTTTGTGCGACAAGTGAAATACAATCCACCAAGTACAAGGATTATAATCAGAATATAACTGTATAACGCGTCATTTACAGTATTTATAATTTGCTCGAACATAAAATACCCCAGTTCTAAAAAATAAGGACACACACTATTAAATTTAGTGGTGTCCCAAAAAATTGGCGGAGAGCAAGGGATTCGAACCCTCGAAACCGTTTTAGCAGTTTACACGATTTCCAATCGTGCTCCTTCGACCAGCTCGGACAACTCTCCGTATCAACAGTTCAATATTATATAAGAAAATCATTATAAAATCAAGTAAAAAAATAAAAATATGGGGTTATCTTGCGACAACCCCAGTAAAATTATTCAACTGTAACTGTTCCGTCTTCGTAAACTGTGATTTTATCACCTGTTTTTACTGTGTTAAGGAACTCTTCGCCAAGGCAGTCAACTGTTGGCATTGGAGTATCAGTCCAAACTGAACCGATAATTGCACCTGCTGCTGCAAGTGAGTCAATATGCTCTGAGAAAAGCATACATGCAGGACATCTTTCCATAACCTTTGCACAATAAAGAACAAGACCACCTGTTGTTGAACCGATTGTCTGTGGAAGGCAAAGTGCTGTGCCTACCATTGGTTTTTCATAGATATCAGCATTGTTCTGGTCACCACATTTTGCCTGTTTATCGCCAAACTGTAATGCACCCTGAAAAGAAGCAAGTGTATTGAAACCACCGTGTGAAACAAGCGCTGTTGCTGTTGCTGTGCCCGGAACTACGGGACGACCTTTGAATGTTTTCATTTTATTTTGCCTCCTTTGTAATAATGTCAAGAATTTCTTCGCTTGTATAATAACGAGAAGTTGTATATGTACGAAGTTTATTTGAGTTTGTGATTACAGGCATTTTCTTTGCAAGCGGGTTGTTCATATACATAAGTGGGCAAATGTAGCTAAGAACTACACCTGTAGACTGAAGTTTTACATACAAATCTGTCTTTTTAAATTCGTCACAAACTGCAGGAGGAGCTGTAAATACTGTAGGAACTGAAACTTTGCTTCTACCGTTCTTTTTAAGTCCTTCGTAAACATCGTTTGTCCACTCTTTAAGCTGAGCCATTGTCATATGTGGGCAACCTACGAAGCAAAGTTTTGGAGTTGCATCAGGATTTTTCCACATAACAGGATATGATGTCTTAACTCTTTCAAGTTCTGCGTCATCAATAACATAAACCTGTGCATTTTCAGCAACAAGAGCGTCGCCCATTTCAACTGCTTCAGGTGTAAGTCCTTCAATATGATAAAGACCAACCGCACCATTAGAAGCACAAGCTGCACCAAAGTCCTTAAGATATGCTTTTGCATCGTCATTAAGTTCGTTACCGAGCCACTCGTTCATACCTTTAACAAAAGGAACATCTTCCATAACTTTCATACCGATAGCAGAACCTAAAATCTGTGCTTCAGGTTTCTTTGAGCATTTAACTTCAACAACCCAAGTAGCTTTTCTACCTTCATCGGTAAGAAGACCAAAATCAGGAACAAAACCTGCGATTGAGCCCATCATTTCGATAAGACCTGAGTTACGATTGCAACGAGCACCGATAACTGAGTTTGCATAAGCAACTGCACTTGATTCTGCCCAAGAAAGAATATCGCCTTTTTTTGGTGTGTTGCCTACTTCATCAAGATAGCAAGCACAAGTGTAAGCATTATCGTCAAGAAGGCCCATCTTACGAAGTTGTTCGTTATATGAATCCTGCTTTGAATACATAAACTTTTTGAATACAAAGTTCTTTAAGAAATCTGATGGAACTGCCGGGTCAAAAGGCTTAGGGTCAACTGAAAATTTCTGTTTTGAAGTAACGCCTGCGTTAAGAAGCTGGTCCATTAAATCAAAAACGGGAGTCATCATCTTGAGACCAAAACTCGTAACAAGATGTCCCTTTTCACTTGTTACTGGAACCATTCTTTCTGCACCGAAAGTTTCGCCATACATAACAAGTGTTTTCATAACTTTAGCCATAACTTCGCCTTGTTCGCCATTGAGCATTGCCTGTTGCTCGGCTGTTAATTGCATTGCCATTGTTATAACACCTCTTTTATAAGATTAACAAAATTTTAACAATATAAGTTTACTCCTAATATTCCAAAGTGTCAACGAATTTTGACATTTTTGTAAAAAAATAACTGCCGATTAAAAAATCGGCAGTTACAATTTTATAACGAATCTATTTCTTGACTCTTATATTTGAAAATTCTTAATGCATCAGCTAACTCTACTGCACCATTTCCGTCAGTATCAGCAGCTTTCAACGCTGAAGTTGAAAGTGTAATTTCAGAAGATTTATACTTAAAAATCATAAGTGCATCTGCAATTGTAACATCACCATCAGCGTCAACATCACCTTTTTTAATGTTACTTGATACAGTAACTTTACAAGTAGCAGTGCAATCGCCAACTTTTGCAGTAATTGTTGCAGTACCAGCACCAACTGCAGTAATTTTGCCATTAGAAACTGTTGCAACTTTTGTATTTGATGATGTCCAAGTTACAGTTGTATCATCAGTAGTTGTTGACGGGTTAAAGCTAACCTTAAGAGTTATAGAGTCACCATCAAACATTGAAAGTTCTGTTTTACTTAAAGAAATACTCTTTAACGGTATTTTATTTTCAATATTACGAGTAATACTTACAGTATAAGTACGCTTATCACCATTTTCAGCAGTGACAACAATATTAATAGTGTTATTGCCCTCTTTTAACGATACGTTGCCTACACCCTCAACTTTTGCTTTAGAATTTACTGTTGTTGCAGTTATATTTACTGAAGAAACTGCTCCACCAACTTCTAAGGAATAGCCACTTGTTTTACCTGCATCGAAGTCTATATCATAATTATCTATTTTTAATGATGAAAGCCAGTTGTTAGGGCTAGCATTACTTGCTACAGGTAATTTGCAAGGTTCATCAGGCATATTTCTGTAGTATGGAATAAGAAAAGTAAAACTATTATCAAGTATTCCAAGATTAGCATAAGTCTTTTTGATTGTTTTACATTCAGAACTTGGTGCCATAACATTAGCCATATATTGATGATACCATACTTGGTTTATAACATTAAACTTTTGGAAATACAATGTGTCTTGTTTATTGTTGATATAACCTTCACCAATCCACTTTGCACCACCTACAATAGCTTTGTATTGAGAGTTCCATGGTAAAAGATACTTGGTTAATGTTGATTTATCAAATGTTTCATTTTTACTGTTTTTACCTGACGCATATCTTAAGCCATTAGCAATAGGGTCATCGCCGGCAGTCGCACCAATATTATAAAAATTGTAAAAGCCCGAATAATCAGTACCATTTTTTGCTTTATATGTACCACTTGTTGAACCAGAACCGCTATAACCTACTTCTTGTATTGTACGGGACGCAAGATGATAAGGACTGACATTAGCAATTTGCCCTGCACTTATATATGCCTGAGCATAAAGAATTGAATCGCCTGTTGAATTAAGAATTTCAACATTATCCATAAAAGAATTTTTTAATATCTTTTTAACACCATCAAGAGTTTGTGTTTTTTCGTCATAGGAAAGGGCTTCAAACATAAAAATGCTTGTTTCATTCAAAAAATTTCTTGGGTCCATATAATGTGCAATTGTTTGTTTATTTGCCTGATACCAACCTGACTCATTTTCAGGATTATACCACACATCACTTCGCCAGTTATATGAACCTGACTGAGTTGAACGATATGATATTGGTTGCGTGTAATGAACGACATTTCTTGCCATAGCACACTCAGCATCTTCTGTAAATAAATCTTCCCAATCAAGACCTGTATCTAAAAAAACAAATTTCCAGTTAGGATGAGTTGCAAGTAATTGCTCAATATATGGCTTATAAACTTCGGGAACATTCTCGGGCAAATTAACATCAGTTGAGATATCGTTAATATGAACATAATCTAATGAAACATAACCTCTTAATTTTTCAGTTGAATTGCTATAACTGAATTCAATATAACACCAGTCAGGGTTGTTTATATCATCAGGACTTTTAACACTTTCATCAAGTATTGTAAATTCGTGACCTGATGGTAACATTACATATTCACCATTATATTTTAATCGGTTACTGTTCCCGGGTGTTGTTGTAGGTGTTGTTCTGACTTTCACATTATAAGTTAGACCATACACAATATAACCTGTCTTGCTTATAGCACTTGCTGAAAAAAGTGCAGAAAAAGAAAACAGCATAGATATAGTTAAAACTAATGAAACAATGCTTTTAAAAATACTGTTTTTCATTTTCTCACTTCCTTGACAATTTATATGATTATTTTACCAAAAATACATATAATCGTCAAGATACATATATTACCAACCTATGAAATAATGTTCTGTTTTTCCTGTTGCAGATTTTCATTAAAGTCATTCAACAAGTACTCACAAGAATAATACGAATAACCATTTGTTTTTTCATTATTGTTGATTGTTGATATTTGTCTTTTGAGAATATCTGTATTATCAATCCATTCGCTACTACCTGATTTTGCATAACTATCAACTATACCTGATTTATAAATTGAAAGTCCTATTGCGATTTTTGTGTTGTCTGTTTTAAGATTTGACCACTCATTAAGCACCATTTCAAATGGCATTGTTTCATGCTCAAATCCAAAATAGATTTGGGGAATAAGATAATCTGCATAACCCTTTTGTGACGCCCATAATTCAACATCAGCATAATGGGTGTTGTAATCCATATCAATATCGGCTGACGGACTAATTGAAAAAATCAAATTATTATCATAGGATTTCACGAGCGAATATATTGATGTTACAAGAGAATTTACATTTTGTCTTCGAAAATCTGCAAGTGATAAATTACCACCATTTTTTATATATTTGTTGTATATTTCTGTATCAATCATCTCACTTGTTGTAGGGTAAAAATAGTCGTCAATATGTATTCCCTCAACATTGTAATTATCTAAAATTTCTTTAATTCCGCTTAAAACATATTTTTGTACTTCAATATATGCTGGGTTATAAAAAATACTGTTTTCTGTAATTATTAGTCTTGGGTCTTGGGGATTTTGAGCATACCACTCACCTGCTAAAGTATTTTTGTTAATTAAATCTGTTTTATTATCTTTGCGTATTCTGTAAGGGTTTATCCATGCGTGAATTTCAATATTATAATCTTGTGAACAATCTAAAAAGGATTTAAGAATGTTAAATTTAAGTTTATTATTTTCATTCATACAATATATGCTTGGTTGATATATCTCTGATGCATAAAAGCAGTCATCAAAAGCACGACAATGCAAAAATATTGTATTTATGTTATATTTTGCAAACTCGTTAAGCATTGAATATATTTTTTCATTAAGTTGCGATTGATTATCACAATCGTCAATAAGATTTTGTATTTCATTATAGTTAATCCACACACCTATAATATTTTCAATTTTGGGGTTGACTATTTTTATATTTTCATCTTTTGTTTTTTCACAACCTGAAAATATAAATATTATAGTTAAAACTAATGCTAAAATTTTCTTCAAATAATCACCTGTTTTTTATAAAAAAGTATTGACATTCAAAAAAGATATGGTATAATAACAGTAATCATTACTGATAAGGAGTGAGAACATTGGCAATTGAAAGACGAAGTAAACAACGTGAAGCAATTATTGAAAATTTACAATCGCGTTATGACCACCCTACTGCTATGGAACTTTATCTGTCAGTTCGCGAGGTTATTCCTAATTTAAGTTTAGGTACGCTTTACAGAAATCTTTCACAACTTGAAGAATGTGGTATGGTTTTAAGAATTCCTGATGGTGCTACTGACCGATTTGACGGAAATGTTAAGCCTCACGCACATTTTAAGTGTTCTGCTTGCGGTAAAGTATATGATTTAATGTCATTCAAAAATGACACTATTACCTTCTCTGACGAGATTGTAGGTTATGTAACAAATTACAGTTTAATGGCATTTGGAATGTGCAATCACTGTAATCAATTTAATTAAAATTATTTTGGAGGAAAAAACTATGAAAAAATTTGTATGCTCAGTATGTGGTTATGTTCATGAAGGAGATTCAGCACCAGAAAGATGTCCACAGTGTAAAGTACCTGCTGACAAGTTCAACGAAATCAAAGAAGATGAAAGAACTTGGGCTGCTGAACACGTTGTAGGCGTTGCTAAAGGTGTTCGTGAAGACATTATTATGGACCTTCGTGCAAACTTTGAAGGCGAATGTTCAGAAGTTGGTATGTACCTTGCAATGGCAAGAGTTGCACACCGTGAAGGCTACCCTGAAATTGGTCTTTACTGGGAAAAGGCTGCTTATGAAGAAGCAGAACATGCAGCTAAATTTGCAGAACTTCTTGGCGAAGTTGTAACAGACAGCACAAAGAAAAACCTTGAAATGAGAGTTGACGCTGAAAATGGTGCAACTGCAGGTAAGTTTGACCTTGCTAAACGTGCAAAAGAACTCGGTCTTGACGCTATTCATGACACAGTACACGAAATGGCTCGTGACGAGGCAAGACACGGTAAAGCATTTGAAGGTCTTCTTCAGAGATACTTCGGTTAATCTATACTTAATATTTAAAAAGTTCCCAATGTTTTCATTGGGAACTTTCTTTTATGTTGTCTTTTTAATTCCAAAAAACTTTCTTAATATTCCACTTAATAACTTCGGACTTTTGACCAATACAACTTTCATAAAAATCCTCCTATGCTCTGCAAAGGGCTGTTCCACAAATTACAAGTGCTACTGCAAGTAAAACAATTACGAATTTTTCAGGAAGAATTAATGAAATAATCAACCCAAGACCTAAAGCCACAAAAATTATTCCTTTTGCTCCTGAGTGTCTTCCCATAAAAATACCCCCTGCTATGTATTTACTACATTATACGCAAGGGGTATATTTTTGTTACATTGTTGTTTCTATAATAATTAGAGTACCTTTTTCAACCGAAATTTCGCCAAATTCGTCAACAATATCATTACTTGTTCCAAGTGCACCTTCAAACGGGTCAAGAGTGTAATCCCACAAAGAATAGTGAAATCCTTTTTCAGTTACTCCAAATGCTCTGTCACCATAAGCGAATACTGAAACCTGTTGACTGTCCTTTTTCGCAATTTTAATTGAAGAATTTGTAATACTTCGGAAAATATGTTTTTCATCGATAATTTCAAAATTAATTCCTAACTTTGAGGCATTAGCCATAAGTGAAATATTAGCAAAGGTATGCTCAAATCTGCCTCCTGTTCCACCAAGAAGAAGAAAAGCATTAAACCCAAGCTTAACGCCCTCATTATATGCCGCTACGCTATCTGTAACATCTTTTTCAACAGGAAGTGTAATTTTATCAATATTTTCGGGAATGGCCTTAATTGAGTCAAAATCGCCAATTAACAAGTCAGGCATAATTCCACATTTATTAGCAATATCAAATCCACTGTCTGCACAAATAACAAAATCGTCTGAACAAATATTATTTTTTAAGATTTCGACAGAGCAATCTCCGCCGCCAATTATTACACATCTTCTTTTAATTCCCATTCTTTGATTTCCTTTGCCTGATTATACATTGAAATGTAATTATCGTGTCTTGATTTGCTTATTACTCCGTTTTCAACAGCTTCACAGATTTTACAACCCTTATCACAAGTATGTGAGCAAGTTGTAAATTTACAATTACCTAAATATTCCCTGAATTCACGGAAGCAATATGCCAAATCATCCTTTTTAATAATTTCAGTTTTTGCAAAATCCAAAGAGGAAAAACCGGGTGTATCAATTACATAACCACCACACACATTAAACAGTTGTGCTTCACGTGTTGTATGACGACCTCTGCCGAGTTTTTCGCTGATTACACCTGTTGAGAGGTTCAATGAACTGTCAATCTTATTTAATAATGTTGTTTTACCAACACCCGAATTACCCGTAAAAGCAGTAATTTTACCTTTCATTAATTGACGCACTTTTTCAACATCGTTATCACTTTCAATTACAATTAAAGTAATTCCGCTGTTTTTATATGCATCAACAATACTACTGCAATCACCCAAATCTGTTTTTGAAACAACAATAATAGGCTCAATATTCTTATATTCAGCCGTGGCAATAAGTTTATCAATAACAAGAAAATTCGGTTTTGGCTCAACAGTTGAAACAACTATAATCAAATTATCAATATTTGATACAGGAGGTCTTATCAAAAAATTCTTTCGTTCACAAATTTTATCAATTGTATTTTCAGCATTTTCATTCACCGAAATCTCAACTGTATCACCAACAAGCGGGGTTATTCTGTTTTTTCTAAACAAGCCTCTTGCTTTACATTCATAAGTCGCATTGGCGACTTCAACATAATAGAAGCCGCCAATACCTTTTGTTATTATTCCTTTTAAACTCATATTATTCTGCATTTGGTCCAGTACTGATTGTTAAAGTGATTGTCTGACTTGTTGCAATTTTAGTTGTACCATCAGAAACCGGACTTTGTGAAATAACACGACCACTTTCAATTGCATCACTTGGAGATTCTACAATACTAATATTTGCAAATCCTGCTGCTTTCAACTGACTAATCGCTTCATCTTTTGTTTTTCCAACAAGATTATTAGGTAATATAGCCATACTTTCGTAAGCAAGATTTTCAACATCACTTACAACACCGGGAGTCTTTGTAAAGTCAACCTTACCTTTTTGAATTGGGCAATCATCAATCATAACAACATATGAATTATCTGCACCGCTACCTGTAATCGGATATTTTTTTGTTGCACCATCAAGATAAAGCTCGCCTGATGTAAAATATAATTCATTATTAATGTAGATTTTTAAAACGCCTGATTTACTAATTGCAGGAAGATTAACTGTGATTTCAGCAGAAGATTCAGCAGGAATACCATTACTTACTTCAATATCAATTTTTGAACCAACAGGAACGGATTCATCCTTAGCGATGCTCTGCTTAACAACCACACCTGCTTCTAAATCGCTATTAACTTCAGTAACAGTGCCAAGTACAAGGTCAGAAGCTTTAAGAAGTTGTTCAGCAACATCTTTACTACAACCTTCAAGCTGTGGAACTTTAACTGTTTCTTCTTTATCAGTTGCAATATAGAGAACTACTTCACCACCGATTTTTACTGATGAGCCAACCTCAGGAGAAGTTTTTATAACAAGTCCGGGAGCAACAGTTTCAGAATACTCAGGCTTAATGGTTGGGATTATTCCACGATTAATGAGATAACTCTTTGCCTGTTCTTCACTCATACCAAGAATTGAAGAATCAATTACAACATTATTCTTCTGAACAATAACTAACTTAATTTCAGAGCCTTTCTTAATCTTTTCACTTGCGGAAGGCGTTTGCTCAAGAACTGTACCATCGTCAAGAGTTGAATTTTCATTAATCTCAATTACAAACTTGAATTTATCTGTGTACTCTTTGTTATTCTCAATTTCTTCATAATAGTTAAGATTTACAAAATTAGGTACATCTACTTTTTGATTACCAAGTCCAATAAAGATACCAGCGATTATCAAAACAAGAACTACCACACCAGCAATAGCACCTAACATAATTGCGGTTGTTTTGTTAATTGTTTTCGATTCTGTTTCAGCATTATTTTCACGCAGATTAGACTGTACACGTGACGCCCCTGAACCTGTTCTGACAAATTTTGTAGGTTCTTGGTCAACAAAATATGTGTAATTAAACTTAACTGCAGGATTTCTCTTGAATTCGTTGATATCCATAAGCATTTCAGCCGCAGAACCATAACGGTCATTAGGATTTTTCTGCATAGCACGAATTGTAATCTGTTCAAGACCTAAAGGAAGTGTAGGAATAATATCTCTTGGGCGTTTTGGGTCTTGCTGAAGTTGCATAATTGCAACTGAAACAGCACTATCTGACTGAAATGGAAGTTTACCAGTAAGCATTTCATACATAACAACGCCTACCGAATAAATATCAGCTTTATCGTCAGTCATTTCTCCCCTTGCCTGTTCAGGACTGATATAATGAACTGAACCAATTGCATTTTCAGATGTTGTATTAGAATCAACTCTACTGAATCTTGCAATACCAAAATCCGTAACCTTAATTGTACCGTCCTGCAAAAGCATAATATTCTGTGGCTTAATATCCTGATGGACAATGCCTTTATCATGGGCATGCTGTAAAGCAGCAAGAATTTGTCCCATAAAATGAACTGCTTCTTTCCAGTTTATTACACCCTGCTGTTCAATATATTCTTTAAGAGTTATACCATCAACATATTCCATTACAATATACTGCAAACGGTCCCCAAAACTAACGTTATAAACACGTACAATGTTGGGATGTGAGAGAACAGCAATTGCCTTAGATTCATTTTTGAATCTACGCTTAAACTCCTCGTTTGTTAAGTACTCGTCTTTTAATATTTTAATAGCAACAATTCTATCATCGATATTATCATAAGCCTTATATACAACAGCCATACCGCCGACGCCAATAATCTCACGGATTTCGTATCTACCGTCTAAGCGTTTTCCGCAAAAGTTTTCCATTATAAAAGCTCCTTTCAATCAAATTAATAGGACACAGTAACAACAGTAATGTTGTCACCGCCACCATTATCATTAGCACGAGTAACGAGTCTTTCAGCATATTCATAAAACTTGCCATCACCAGTAAGCTCATATATTTCTTTAGGTTCAACAAAGTTTGTTAAACCATCAGTACACAAAATCAAAACATCATTTTCACCGATATCTTCAATATCAAAATCAATGCGAAGTTCAGAGTCAACACCAAGAGCACGGGTAATGATATTTTTTCTCGGGTCAACTTTTGCCTCATCAGGTGTAAGTGTACCATGGTCAATCATTTCCTGCACAATTGAGTGGTCTTTTGTTAATTGATTAAGCGAACCGTCAGATAAAATATAAGCACGTGAATCACCCGCATGAGCAATATAAACAGTATTATCAGCAACTATTGATACTACCACGGTAGTGCCCATTCCTGCAAGTTCGGGGTCAGCTTTACTCATATCATAAACGCTGATATTTGCTGCCGCAATAGCTGAAGTAAGCATATTCCGAATTGAACTTGCACTCATACCGGCACGATATAAAGATGTAATTCTTTCAGATATTACCTTAACAGCAGTTGAACTTGCGAAATTACCACCTGCAGCACCGCCCATACCGTCACAAACTACGGCCCAAGCAACCGAACCCGGTAATTCACCTGCGGCGTAAGAATCCTGATTTGATTCTCGTTTTAAGCCAATATCAGTTTTTGCAACAATTTTCAAAGACTCACCTACTTATTTCTCTTTGATGCTCTAAGTTGACCGCAAGAAGCATTAATATCACTACCAAGTGTTCGACGTACCGTAGCTGTAATCCCTCTTGAAGCCAGAATATCTATAAATTTCTTTTGTCGTTCAACAGTACTTTTTTTGTAGTCAGTTTCACGAACATTATTAACAGGAATTAAATTGACATGACACAGAATTCCTTTTAATCTCTTAGCCAACTCTAATGCACATTCATCGCTATCATTTAAGCCTTGAATCATAGCGTATTCAAAAGAAATTCTTCTGTTTGTAATGTCAGCATAATATTTACACGCCTTTAAAAGTTCATCAATATCATATTTATGATTAATCGGCATCGATTTTGAACGAATTGAATTATTAGGTGCATGTAATGATACTGACAATGTAAGACCTAATTTTTTTTCTGCAAGCTCGTAAATTTTTGGCACAACACCACAAGTTGATAGCGAAATATGACGCATACTCATATTCTGCCCTTTTTCATGGGTAATGAGTTCAAGCATTTTCATAACGTTATCGTAGTTATCAAGCGGTTCACCAGTGCCCATTAACACCATATGATTGATTTTTATATTCAAATCATTTTGTGCGGTATATACTTCTGCAAGCATTTCGCCTACACTTAACTGACGGACAAAGCCACCGATTGCTGATGCACAGAAAGTACAGCCCATCTTACACCCAACCTGAGTAGAAATACAAATTGAGTAGCCGTATTTATATTTCATGACTACACTTTCAACATATTCGCCGTTAGGAAACTGAAACAAATACTTCACAGTATCATCAATTTTTGAAACAAGTTTAGTGTTGATTTTACAATTATCAAAAGTAAAATATTCTAACAGTTTTACTCTCATATCCTTTGAGATGTTTGTCATTTCGTCAAAGGATGAAACACATTTTTCATGTACCCAAGAAAAAATCTGATTTATACGAAATTTTGGAAAACCTAAATCAATTATTTCACTTGATAATTCATCATAACTTAATGAGCGTATATCTTTCAACATATAGTTTATTCCCTAACAAACCTTGCAAAGAAGAATCCGTCAGAGCGTTTTTCATAAGGAAACATAGTAACAATTCCGTCATTCCTAAAATCCTTATGCTCATCTAAAAATCTTCTGCAAACTTCTTCATTTTCTTTCTTGCTCAAAGAACAAGTTGAGTACATAAGCACACCTTTGTCCTTTAAATATAATGAAGCATTATTTAAAATATTATATTGCAATTCACACAATTTGTCAACAAAGCCGAAATCCTTGTACTTAATTTCAGGCTTGCGTCTGATTACACCAAGTCCAGCACACGGAACATCACAAAGGATTTTATCAGCTTTTGGTAAGTCTGGACTATAAACAGACGCATCACCAATATGAGCATTGATAATATCAATTCCAAGTCGTTTAGCACCATCATTTACAAGTTTAATCTTGTGGTCATACAAATCAAACGAATAAATTTCACCTTGATTTTCCATCATTTCCGCCATAGTAAATGACTTACCACCGGGTGCGGCACACATATCAAACACAACATCATTTTTCTGCGGTGCAAGATTTGAAATACAGTCCTGTGAAGCCAAATCTTGAGCGTGAAAATAGCCCTTTTTATAAGCATCAGTTTTAAACACTGCACCGCCATCGATTACTTCAAGAGTTGTGCCATTACCAAGTGATTTTACTGTTATACGCTCTTTTGCAAGTATATCAATTAATTCATTACTTGTAGTTTTAAGCGTGTTTACACGCAAAAATATTGGTACTGCACCAACTGATGCTTTTAAAATATTTTCCGCATTTATGTAACCATAATCATTTACAAAATGAGTAACTAAACTTTCAGGACAAGAATAAGCAACACTCATATTATAAATTTTGTTATCGGTATTAGGTAACTCAATTTCATTTGACGCAATTTTTCTTAATACTGAATTTACAAGTCCTGACGCAAATGCACATTTTACTTTTTTAGATAGCTTTACACTTTCATTTACAGCAGCAGACACGGGAACTTTATCCATATATTTAATCTGATAAACACCCATACGCAAAATTGTAAGTACTTGCGGATTTAACTTTTTTAAAGGCTGAGTTAAAAATTGAGACAAATAATAATCAAGTGTGATTTTTCGTTCAATCACACCATAAACAAGAGCACATACAAAAGGTGCAGATGACACTTCGTTCTGATTAAGAACAGCGTCAACTGCAATATTTGAATAAGCTTTATCACGTTCAATTTTACTCAAAATTTTATATGCTAAAAATCTATCATCCATAATTACTTTCTTCTTCGATTAAACATTAAAATAATTCGTAATAAGTTTGCAATACTAACCGCAAGTGCTGCAACGTATGTCATAGCCGCCGCAGTAAGAACTTTTTTTGCACCTGTTTTTTCGTTTTCACTTAAAATATCAGCCTCACTGATAACTTTTAAAGCCCTACTACTTGCATTAAATTCAACAGGCAAAGTAATTAACTGAAAAAGCACGGCAAAGGAGAAAAACGCAATACCAGCAATTGCAAGGAATTCAAAATTAAGAAAGAATCCTAAAATCGCAAGTGGTATTCCCGCCCTTGAACCAAGATTAGCCGCCGGAAGCACAAAACTTCTGATTTTAATAGGTGCATAATTCTCAGCATACTGTGCAGCGTGTCCTGCCTCATGACAAGCAACTCCTATTGCCGCAACTGAAGTTGAATTATACACGCTGTCAGATAATCTTATTACATTAGTTCGTGGGTCATAATGGTCAGTAAGTTTACCATTTACTCTCTCAATCTGCACATTTGAAATTCCATAATGTCTTAAAACTTCAAAAGCAGCCTGTGCACCTGTAAGATTGCGTGATGAAAACACTTGAGAATACTTTTTGAATGATGAGTTTACTCTCGCAGATGCAATCATTGACAAAATTACAACAGGCACGACCAATATTAAATAGTAATAGTTTGAAAGATAATAATAGGAAAAATAATCCAAAACTTTAACCTCCAATTATTGTTCCAAGTTCAATTCTATGACCTCTTAAAAAACTTGCAGTATCTGTTTTACGCTTGCCTTCTGACTGAATTTCAAGAATTTCAATACAAATACCATCGCCACACATAACAACAAGTCTGTTGTTATTATCTACAATTTCACCGCATTTTCCCGAAAATTTCTCTGATAATATTTGGGATTTATGGATTTTAAAGTTTTTACCGTTAATTTTTGTTGTAGCAACAGGCCAAGGTGACAAGCCACGTATTTGGTTATGAATTTCCTGAGCAGATTTTGAAAAGTCAACAGGACAAAGTTCCTTTGAAAGCATTGGTGCATAGTTTGAAAGACTGTCATCTTGTTTTTGGGGATTTAGATTATCAATACTATCAATTGTTTCAAGTAACACTTCAGCGCCCATTACAGAAAGTGCATCGTGAAGTTCACCGGCATTCATATTTTCTGTAATAGAAATACTCTTTTTAATGAGCATATCGCCTGTATCAAGACCTACATCCATCTGCATTGATGTTACACCCGTTTCAGTTTCGCCGTTAATAATACTCCATTGAATAGGTGCTGCACCACGAAGTTTGGGTAATAATGAAGCGTGAATATTGATGCATCCGTATTTAACACTTTCAAGAATTTCTTTTGGTAAAATTTTGCCGAATGCAACTACAATAATCAAATCAGCATTTAACGAATTAATAATATCAAGTGCCTCGCCGTTCCTCATAGTAACAGGCTGAAAAACAGGGATATTATGTTCAATAGCACACACTTTTACTGGTGGCGGTGTCATTTCATAGCCCCTACCCTTTGGCTTATCAGGTTGAGTAAACACACCGACTACTTCGTTATTACTATTTATAAGTGCTTGTAAACAAGGAACTGAAAATTCAGGTGTTCCCATAAAAATTATACGCATTAATTATCACTCACTTTTCCCAGCGTATTTGTCAATTTCTTCCTGTTTAGCAATTTTATCAACATACAAAATGCCATCAAGGTGGTCAATTTCATGGCAGAACGCTTTTGCTTTAAGTCCGCTACCCTTATACACACACCAATTACCTTCACGATTTTGTGCTTTCACCTTAACAGTCATTGGACGCATTGTATAAGCCTGCTTACCCGGTAATGAAAGACAACCTTCAACATCACATTGAATACCATCAACTTCAATAATTTCCGGATTGATAAGTTCCATTAAACCTTCACCAATATCTACTATTACAACACGTCTTAAAACGCCAACCTGAACTGCTGCAAGACCAACGCCATCTGCAGCATACATAGTTTCAGCCATATCATCAAGAAGTTCGAAAAGTCTGTCATCAAACTTTTCAACAGGTCTGCTCTTCTTTCTTAAAATCGCATCTTCTTCAGTTCTAATATTTCTTATAGCCATTTTTCCTTCTCCTACATTAAACTTTCAGGATTTATATCAACATAAATATTTATATTGTTTTTATTTTTATCAATTTCTTTAATAAGTTTGCTAATCATTTCGCGGAATTTTTTATCATTTCTGCACTTAATAATTATTCTGCTTCTAAATTTTCCGCCGACCTTTGAAATCCTTGGTGCTACGGGACCTAAAACAATGATTTTAAGGTCAGAATACTGTTCAGAATGAAGTTTTTTGAGGGAATTAAGCAGTTCACCTGCACAATTGTTTACAGCATATTCCTTTTCACCAGATAAACCAATTACACACAAGTCGCAAAATGGCGGATAGACCATTTGTTTACGCATATTGATTTCAATATCATAAAACGACTCATAATCCTGCTCTTTTGCAAGACAGATTATTTCACTATCAGAAAATGCAGTCTGTATATAAGCTTTTCCGGGTGATTTTCCGCGACCACTTCTACCAACAACTTGCGTAATCAAATCAAATACACGTTCACCACTTTTATAATCATCATTAAATAGCATCTGGTCAACACTCAAAACACCAACAAGGGTAACATTTTCAAAATTCAAACCTTTTGCAACCATTTGAGTGCCAACAAGAATATCGTATTCACCTTTACCAAAACTATTGAAGTTTTCTTCATAGGAATATCTTGAATTTGTAGTATCAGTATCCATTCTCAAAATTTTTGCATCAGGTACAATTAATTTGAGTTCTTCTTCAAGTTTTTGGGTACCTGCACCCACAAATTTCAATGTATCGTTATTACAATTACTACATTTTTTTGTATATGGTACGGAATAACCACAATAATGGCACATTAACCTGCCATTTTTTATGTGATACGTCATTGAAATACTACAATTAGGACAAGTTGCTACAGTTCCACATTCAGTACAGGACACATATGTATTATAACCGCGACGATTAAGTAAAAGAATGCATTGTTTACCATCACTAATAGTTGCTTTAATTTCATCGGCAAGTTTTTTACTTACATTTTCAAGTACCATATCACTTTGATATGTAGTATCAATGGTTTCAACTACCGGCAAAACGGCATTTCCATAACGCTTATCAAGTTTAAATAAAGAATAAACGCCATTTTTTGCTTTTGTATATGTATCAATTGACGGTGTTGCTGATGATAATAACAGTAATCCATTGTGGCAACCGATGCGATATGACGCAACTTCACGGGCGTGATATCGTGGTGTCATTTCTGATTTATAAGTATGTTCTTGCTCCTCGTCAATAATAATTAAACCTATTCTTTCGAATGGTGCAAAAACTGCTGAACGAGTACCAACTACAATTTGTGCTTCCCCGCGTTTAATTCGCTTCCACTCATCAAGTCGCTGACCTAATGACAAAGCACTATGAAGTACTGCGACTTTACTGCCATATCGCTCATAAAAAATAGATAACAATTGCGGTGTTAATGAAATTTCAGGAATCATCACAATAATTCCCTTGTCGCTCTTTATAGCCTCATCGATTAGTTTTAGATATACCTGAGTTTTTCCGCTACCTGTAACACCGTAAAGCAATGCACCTTTTGCTCCATTATCATTATAAAGTGACAATAAACCTTTAAAAGCATTATTTTGGTCTTCAGATAAAACAATTTCATCACAAATAGGTTCATCAATATCACTATAAGGTGAGCGATATACTTCACTATCAAATACTTCAACAATACCTTTACTTTCAAGTGCCGAAACAACAGCAGATGTAAAACCCGTAAAATAACATATTTCTTTAACAGACGCCATTCCAACATCAGTTAAAACTTTTATTACTTCTTTCTGTTTGGCAGTAATTTTACTATAATCACTTAAATCGTCATTAACATCAACCTTTAGACGCACCATTTTGACCGTTGCATCGCCCATTCTGCGTTGAGCATCAACATTTCTTAAAAGAATACCTTTAGACACCATTGAGTCAAGAACTTCATCAACTTTTGTCAACGAGCAGGACTTTGATATCGTATCACTTTTAACATAACTATTTTTGTCTTTTAAGTAATCAAAAATAGTTTTTTCTTTGTCATCTGTAATTTCACCTATAAATTCACTATTAACTGCATAGAGAATACTTACAGACATTGAAAAGCCTAAAGGTAAAAACATTTTACAGGCTTCAAAATATGTGCAGAAACATCTTTCACGAACAAAATTAGCAGTTTTCAACATTTCAAATGTAAGCAAAGGCTCATCATCAAGAATACTATCAATTTTTTTCAGTTTCTTTTCAATATTTTCAACTTTATTAACTGAAAAAACAATGCCAACACGTTTTTTTGATGAAGTGCCAAAGGGTACTAAAACACGTTTACCTGCACAAATATCTTTACATAAAGAATCGGGAACAGAATAATCGAATAACATATCAAAGGAATATGCTGTATTTTCAACAGCAACCTTTGCAACCGTTAAATCTTTCATAATCTGCCCCCTCTGCTATAGTTTATTAAGTTTTAATTATATGTTTTTGATTTCTTCCGGCTCAACTACTTCATATTTGCCGTTAATGATTTCATCAAGTGCAAGGCTTACTGGTTTTTCATCAAGAATTTCACCATTTTCCTGTGCATCTCCTGCAATTTCTCTTGCACGCTTTGCAACAGCAGTAACAAGAGAATAACGGCTTGTTTTGTTTTTGAGTACGTTTCTTAAATCTGGATTAAACATTATTTATTACCTCACTTATATTATTTATGTAATTAAAGAGCATTAATAATTTCTAAAACATTTTCCGATGCTTTATCTAAATCATCATTAATAACAAGATAATCGTAATCTTTGCTCATATTAATTTCATTTTGTGCAATTTCAAGTCTTTTCTGAATATCAGATTCTTCTTCTGTGCCTCTTGAACGAAGTCTGTTTTCAAGTTCATCCATTGATGGCGGTAAAATAAAAATTCCAACGGAGTCAGGATACAACTTTTTAATATTATGAGCACCCTGAACTTCAATCTTCAAAATTACAGTTTTTCCTTCACTAAGCCACTTGTCAACCGGTGCTTTTGGCGTTCCATAAAGATTTTTACCATAACGTGCAAATTCAAGCACTTCATTATTCTCAATCATCTTTTCAAATTCAGGAACTGAAATAAAATAGTAATCTTTACCCTCAACCTCGTTTTCTCGTATTCCACGAGTTGTTAGTGAAACAGATTTTTGAAGTGTTTTATCTTTTGCAAGAACAATTTCAAGTACTGTATCTTTACCTACACCCGATGGACCTGAGAATAATACGAGAACCCCTTTTTTATTCTCCATAAGACGAATCCTCCGCGTTTTCAACAGTTTCAGTACGGCTAAGAATAGTTTCAGCCTTAAGATAAGTTGCAACTATATGGTCACTATCCATAATAAGTACTGCATGGGTTTTTCTTCCCTGTGTAGCGTCGATTAGCATATGGTTTTCTTTTGCTTGAGCAATTATTCTTTTAACAGGTGCAGAATCTGTAGAAACAACAGCAATTACTCTGTCAGCATTTACTGCGTTACCGAAACCAATATTAATTAACTTCATATGCTACCTCATTCAATATTTTGAATTTGTTCACGGATTTTCTCAATTTCAGCTTTTATATCAATTACATTTCTAGCAATTGTAACATCCTGAGCTTTTGAACCGATTGTATTTGCTTCTCTGTTCATTTCTTGAACAAGAAAATCAATTTTTCTACCTATTGCTTCGTTACTGTCCATAAACTGTCTTAACTGGTCAATATGACTGCGGAGTCTAACTGTTTCTTCTGCAACAGCAACTTTATCCGCAAAAATAGCACATTCAGTAAGAAGTCGCTGTTCATCAACTTGAACATCAGATAAAAACTCATTAATTCTTGCAAGTAACTTATCGTTATATTCTTTTACTGTTTCAGGTGAACGTTCTTCAATAGTTTCGACTTTTTTAAGAATCTCATCAGCTCGATATAACACGTCTGCTTTTAACTTTTCACCTTCAACTTCACGCATTGAAACAAACTTTGCAACAGCTTCCTCTGTAACAGTTTTTACTGCATTCCAGATTTTTTCTTCATCTGCTTCTTGTTTATGTACTGCAAAGATATCGTTATTTCGAGCTAAAGTTGAAAGTGCCAAATCATCACGCAAATTAAGTTCATTTCTTTCTGCAAGCTCTTTTAACGCATTAAGATATGAAGTTGCTAAAGAATGGTTTACAAGAATTTCAACTTCACCATCTTCAAGATTTTCTACAGAAACATAACACTCAACCTTGCCACGAGATACAAGCGAGCCTACAAAACTCTTTAATTTTTCATCAAGAAAACCATAGTTTCTCGGCACGCGTGAGTTAAACTCGAAATAACGATGATTAACACTTCTAAGTTCAACAGTTATGTTCATTGTATCAACTGTCATCTGAGCACGGCCGTAGCCGGTCATACTTCTAATCATTTATATCACTCCAAATTTATTTACAACAGCTTCCCTTGAGTAATGTGGGAATATCGCCACTATAAACTCCATTATTATTTTCAAATCCAAGATATTTAAGAACATCACTGATTTCACTGATTTCACAATGAGCCATATATGCACTTCGGTTAGCACAAAAATTTAATGCTGCACGTAAAAATCCTTCAACAAGAAGCTTGTCCGAAAAATCACAGTCAATCGTATGAATGTAACAATTATACCCATTAACACTCATAAGGCATTTGCCTACTGGATTCTTATCTTCATCAAGCCCTATATAGCCGCCGAAAATACCATTATTAAAATTGAACTCGGGAAATTCAGTTTTTAAGTTCTCAATATCAGTTATCGGTTTATAAAAAATCATTATCTTTGACTCTTCCTATCAAGTGATGCAGCAACTGTAAGTTTGTGCACTTCTTCTTCAGTAAGATTTCTCCAATCGCCCTGCTTTAACATACCAAGTTTAACTGAACCAATTTGAGTACGTTTAAGGCGAGCAACTTCAAGTCCTAACGCATCACACATTTTTCTAATCTGTCGGTTTCTGCCCTCATAAATAATAATTTCAAGGACCACTCTACCCTCTTTTTTCTCAATAACACGAACTTCAGAAGGCATTGTCATTCTACCATCAATTTCAATACCCGTTGTAAGTTTTGTAATTTGCTCATCATTAATTGAGGGACGAACTGTAACGCGATAAGTTTTAGGCACATGTCTTGTAGGATGAGTAAGTGCGTTTGCAAACTCACCATCATCAGTTAAAAGTAATAAGCCTTCTGAATCACGGTCCAGTCTTCCTACAGGATAAACACGAGTGCCTACATCTTCAACAAGTTGTGCAACACATTTTCTGCCCATTTCATCACTTAAAGTTGTAATAAAACCACGTGGTTTATGAAGCATAATATATGTGTTTTTCTTACTTCTTATTACCTTTTTACCGGCAACTACAACCGTATCACGTTTTGGGTCAACTTTATCGCCAATTGACGCAGGCTTACCATTTACCTTTACCTTGCCTGCAGCAATCAAATCTTCCGCTTTTCTTCTTGAAGCAATGCCACACTCAGAAAGAAATTTTTGAAGTCGGATTTTATTATCTGCCATAATTCACCTGAAATCCTTTATTTGCTATTCTTAATACTAACAGTTTCTGCTGCACAAATCGGCACTTCGCCAATTTTCAAATTATCATAATAGAACTCTATTTTACCCACAACATCACCTTTATAAACAGGTGCATACTCAAACTGTTTAATATATATTTTATCAATAAATTCAAATTTATCAGCCATTGTTGTATATTCGAGAACAGACAATGGTTCAATATTTATAGTATCTTTTGTTCCGCCAACAATCTTTAACTTTATATCACATAAATCTTCTGTTAATTGAAATGAATTAACTCTTTCAAATGCATAATCATACATTTTAATATGGTCATTCCAATCATCAGGTGCATTTAAAGTTACTGCAACAAGTGTTTTGCCGTCCTTACAAACGGCTGACACCAAACACCTACCACTCTTTTTAGTAAATCCTGTTTTAATCCCAAAAGCACCATCATAAAGGTCTAAAAGTTTATTATGATTTTTAAAAACACGTCTATATGGCGGATTACCATAATAAACAACGTCGCTTTCATCCTGACAAATACTTCTAAATTCAGGATTTTTAATTGCATATGCACCTAAAACCGCCATATCAAAAGCCGTTGAATAGTGATTTTCGCCATCAAGACCGGACGGAGTTTCAAAAGATGTTGAGTACATTCCAATTTCTTTAGCTTTATTATTCATAATTGCAACAAACGCGGAAATGTCGCCACCAATTATGTGTGCAACCGCATTGGCAGCGTCATTACCTGATTCCAAAAGCATTCCCTTAACAAGTGTTTTCAATGAAATTTCGTCACCGTCAAGTAGTCCTATAGAACTGCCTTCAACTGCAATCATTTCATCAGTAACCGTTTGCAACTCATCAACAGCACCTTGTTCAAGGGCTAAAATCGCAGTCATAATTTTGGTTGTACTTGCCATTGATAACTGCTCATTCATATTTTTAGAATAAACAACTTCATAAGTATCAGCACAAATTACAACTGCAGATTTTGCAGAAATATCTAATGACATTTCAGCAAACGACAAAATACAACAATTGAACAATAAAATAAAAATCAGAATTATAGATAAAACTTTTTTCATTATCAATCACCAAAATATAATATGCCATTTAATGATTGATAAGAATTAATTATTCATTAACAGTTATGTCTTCAACTTTTTCAGCCTCAACACCTGCAACTGCTGTGTTGAAAACTTTATCCATTTTTGCTTTATTTACAGCGTTTGAAACTTTGTCAAACATTTCAGGAACAAGGCCTACAATACGCTCTGCAGCGTTATCAAATGCAGTAATATGCTTGATATCAACGTTACCATAAGCATCAATTACAAGGAAAGCAATAGGCATAATTGTAACGCCTGCTCCACCGCCACCACCAAAAATATCTTGATTTGATTTTGATGGAAAATCAGAGCCACCTGATGCAAAACCATATGTAACTTTTGAAACCGGAATAATTGTAACTCCGCCTTCAACTTTCATTGGCTCGCCAATAATTGTGCTGACATTTACAAGGTCTTTAACCTTTTCAATTGTAGTTTCAAGAATTCCTGCTGCTGATGATTTTTCTTTCATCATAAAGCACCACCTTCATTTATATTTTCATTATTTTTTGATTTATCTTTTATTCCCATAAGGAATTTGAGAACAACTTTAATAAGCAATCTAAACACAAGTACTATAAGTGCGTTTAAAATAAATATTGGTCTTACTGATACTGAAAAAGCAAACTCTGCTTTATTTTTACTACCTAAAAAGTCAGGTTGAATTTCGACATCATATTTTTTTACAGTTAAATTAGTGCAGATAAATGACATTGCAGGAAAAACTTTTTGACAAACACGTCCATATTCAAGTGCAGTTTCCGCTGCATCACATCCGCCTGTAACTGTCATCCATAAATACAACTCTCTTAACACAATATGTTTTTTAAAAGAGTGCATCAACTTTCCAAGTGATTTACCTACATTGTTAATTAATTCGATTACACCCTCAAAACCTTGATTATGATAAAACTTGACAAATATATTTTCTTTCTTCTCTGAAGGTGTTTCTACAGCCGGGGTTGTTTCTTCAGATTTTGGCTTTTTTTCTTTAGGTGTTTTTTCTTTTTTAGGCTTATCTTTCTTCTTTGCAGGTAAAATGTCTATTTTTAAGAATAACCATTTAACATTCAATTTAAATTCATTAAAAAATTCACCATTTACCGTAATACGAATACTAAGTATTAAAACAAAAAACGCTATAATACCAAGAAATATGTATAAACCTGTCAATCAAAACACCTCCTTAAGAAAAGTAAAAATGTATTATTCGTTATCAGTATCTGTTTCTTCATCTATTTCATTACTCTGTTCACCATCAACAACATTCTCGGGAATTGCGGGAAGTTCATCAAGTGATGAAATTGAGAAACAACGAAGAAAATCAGGGGTTGTACCATAAATTAATGGTCTGCCCGGCAAATCAAGTCTACCTTTTTCTTCAATAAGTTTTTTCTGACAGAGTGTAGAAATTACACCACTACAGTCAACTCCACGAACCTGCTCAACAAATGATTTTGTAACAGGCTGATTATATGCAATAACTGCAAGTACTTCAAAAGCAGCTTGAGATAACGGTGTGTTTTTGCGAAGTTCCAGAACATCACGAATTACTTCAGCAAATTCTGTTCTTGATGACAACTGATATTTATCACCCAACTTAAGAACGGTAATTCCGCTATTTCGTTCGTCAAGTTGTGCAGAAAGATTATATAAAACCTGTTCACAGACTTCAGGCTCAATCTGGAGTGCTTCTGCTATTCTTTCAAGTTCAATCGGCTCACCTGACGCAAATAAAATTGCCTCTATAGCCGCTTGTAATTTACTTGCTTTCATTAATTCCATTCCTCACTAACATCTGAATAATTAGAATCTAAAAGTTCAACCTGTGTTTCTTCACCATCGCCAATAACTTTAACTTTTTTTGATTTTGTAAGTTCAAGTACTGCTAAAAAAGTTGCGACAATATCTGAACGTGATTCAGCGTCTGCAAATAAAGTGTTAAGACGTGCTTTTTGACCTTTTTTAGTCAATTTTTTAAATATATTCGAAATCTTTGAGCCAACTGAAACAACTTTTTTAACAACAATTTCACGGAACGCTTCAATTGGTGGTGGTAAATGCCGAAGTTTTCTCCCCGCCGCAGAAACATATGCACTGAAAAGTTCTTCAGGGTCATGAAGTCGTTTGTATGTTTGGTCCGGGTCAATTTTTTCAGGTTGTCTTATAAAAGTACCGAACCCTTCAGTATTTTCTGAAAGTTTACCTGCAAGAAGTTTCATATCACGATATTCAATTAATTCGCCCTGAAGTTCTTGTTTTAATTCTTCTGCTTCAGTGTAAACAGGTAATAAAGAAACTGATTTTAGATACACCAAACGAGCCGCCATTTCAAGAAATTCGGCAGCAACATACATATCTTCCTCCTGCATTTGTCGAACATAATCAACATACTGCTCAACCAATGTAACAATTGGAATATCATAAATATTCAGTTTATGCTTTGAGATTAAATGCAAAAGCAAGTCCATTGGACCTTCAAATACATCTAACTTATAAGAAATCTTTTCCATAAACTATCCTTAAAATCTATTAAAATGGTAAACTTGCGACTTTAACAAACAAGTTAATGATAAAGTAAGAAATTGCAGAAAGCGGACCTGAAAGAACGCCTGTTGCAATCAATATAAAGACAACAATAACAATATACCTTTCATATTCTAAAAACTTATAATAATATTTTGCAGGTATAAGTAATTGTAATATTCTTGAACCGTCGAGCGGTGGAATTGGTAACAAATTAAACACAGCAAGATTGACATTAATTGTACCGGCAAAAAATAAAAAATAAAATATTGCATTAAATATAATAGTTTCAGCATAAAACAAGTTTGAATAAATTGTTGCAAGCACAATAAAAATAAAGCCCATAATAAGATTTGATATAGGTCCCGCAATTGCAGTTAAAGCCATACCTTTTTTAGAGTCTTTAAAATTGCGTGGATTTACACTTACGGGCTTTGCATAACCAAATCCGAAAAGGAATATCATAATTGCACCCATTGGTGAAATATGAGCCATTGGGTTAAGTGTTAATCTTCCTGCAAGACGCGGGGTTTGGTCTCCTAACTTTGTTGCAATCAATGCGTGAGCATATTCATGTATAGGCATTGTGCAGAATACAACAAATAGACGTGAAAAGAGTTTTATTATTAAATCAAGTATATTAAAATCTTCACTAAAAATGTCAAAAAGCATAATAAATCCCCTTTCTTTTCTAAATAAATATTATATTCCAAATGTTACAATTCTGTCAATATTATTAAAATCATAAATTATTTGTTTTTGAGAGTATTTTCCATTAAACAAGTTAATTATATCATCACTTTGATTTTCGCCACACTCTAATGCAATATAGCCTTTTTTATTTATCTTTATAACCCATTTTTCTGCGATACAACGATAGAAATCTAAGCCATCAAATCCGCCGTCTAGAGCAGTTACTGGTTCAAAATGAACTTCTTTTTGCAAACCGTCAATTTCATTTGCAGGAATATAAGGTGGATTTGAAAGAATTATATCCGCATTGGGAATATTGGAAAAATCAACGCTAAATAAATCACCTTGAATTATTTTTGCATTTTTAAGTGCATATTTTTCTTTATTTAATTTAAGATAATTAAACGCATCGTCTTCTTTTTCAAGAAGAAATACAGTTGCATCTTTTCTATGGTGAGCAACAGTAAGTCCTATACAACCACTGCCTGCACACAAGTCATAAATAATTGGTGACTTAATGTCTTTAATTTTCTCAAGTGCAAAATCAACAAGAGATTCTGTTTCTGGGCGTGGAATCAATACTCCTTCACCCACCAAAAATGTTAAATCGTAAAAATCCCATTTACCCAAAATATATTGCAACGGTTCACCGTTTTTACGACGCTTAATTACATTTTCAACAATTTTAATTTGTTCATCATCAACTTGAATGTCATTAAAAAATATTTTTGACTTTTCAATATTCAATAAGTCTTCAAATATACAAGCTGCTTCAAAGTCAGGAGAGTCGCTGAAAATTAGTTGTTCAGTACAAAAACGAAATAATTCTTTTACTGTCATCTTATTTTGTCATCCTCAGGATTGTCTGTAATAACAGCTTTTATTGATTCAATAGCAACTTCAATAATGTCGTCTGTTGGCTCAACTGTAGTAATTCTTTGCATAAATAAACCCGGTGCAGAAAGAACTTTTACAACAATATTTTCGTGCTTACCTGCATACTTAATGAATTCATACCCTAATCCCATTACGAGAGGTAAAATTGCTACTTTTATAGCAATCCAAAGAAGTCTGTTAATTTCAGCAAGGTTTGGGAAAATAAGCACAAGTGCAGAAGAAACAAGTACGCTGATAATAATCATTACAAACATAAAGCTTGTGCCACAACGTGGATGAAAACGTGACATCTTACGCACATTGTCAACAGTTAATTCAAGAGCATTTTCATAACAGAAAATTGTCTTATGCTCAGCACCGTGATACATAAACACACGCTTAATCATTGACATTCTTGAAACAACATACATATAAAGAACAAAAATAATCATTCTCAGAACGCCTTCAAGTAACGGATGAAACCTTTGAATATCAACCGTTCTTAAAATATAGTCGTCTAACAAATCTACGCCCAATGTTGGTAGATACATAAAGATTACAAAAGCAAGTCCTACACCGAGAATTGCAGAAATTACGCCAACAACAGCCATCATTTTCTCACCCATATGGTCAGTTAACCAACGGTCGAGTTTTGACATTTCTTCCTCTTTTTCTTCTTCAGTCATTGTTTTATCGGCAGATTTCATAAGGTACTTATAGCCTGTTATCATTGACTCAATAAAACCTGCAACACCTCTGATTATTGGCAAGCCCAAAATTTTATGTTTTTCCTTTAGAGGAACGAATGGCTCAAGTTCAGTTTCAATTGTACCATCAGGCAAGCGAACAGACATCGCATTACCTTTAGGACCACGCATCATAATTCCTTCAATTAACGCTTGTCCGCCTATAGATGTTTTGTGTTTCAAATTACCCAAAATTATTACTCCCTACTTATATTTACGTGGCAAAATCAAAGTTGTAGTTGTTCCACAACCAATTTTACTTTCAATTAGCATTTCGCCATCGTGCATTTTAATTATTTCATCAGTTACTGCAAGGCCAATTCCACTACCTCGCTGACTGTTATTTGCTTTATAAAATCTTTCTCTAACTCGTGGTAAGTCGTTTTTTGAAATACCGCAACCATTGTCAGAAATTATTACTTTAATATCAGTATTCGTACATTCAAGGTTTACCTTAACAAATCCACCTTTTTTATTGTATTTAAAGCTATTATCAATAACATTAACAAAAACCTGCTTTAAGCGGTTTTTATCACCAACAAGAGTAAGGCTGTTATAAGGAATATTAACTATTAACTCAATACCCTCACGTTCTGAACGTTCTCTGAATACCTCTAATACTTCCGAAAGTTCTTTAACAATGTCAATTTTTGAAGTTTTAAGTGTCATTTTTCCGCTTTCCATACGTGAAAAATCAAGCAATTCTTCAACTAAATCCGTAAGCCTTTCAGACTCATTGACAATAACATTAATTCCCTTTTCAACAAGTTCTCCGTCATCATCTTTAGCTGAACGGATTGTTTCGCCCCAACCTTTAATAGCAGTAAGTGGTGTTCTTAATTCATGAGAAACTGTTGAAATGAACTCATTTTTCATTCTTTCAGTTTCACCAATTTCGTAAGCCATATTATTGATTGTATCGCACAACTGACCTATTTCATCGTCATATTTATATTTTTCAATTGAAACTTTAAAATCACCCTTAGCAATTTTTGATGCAGTTTCATTGATTTTTCTTACAGGATTAATAATAGAATTTATAAAGAATGCACCCGATGTTACTACAAAAGAAATGAAAACAACAAGTAACAAACCAATTATAATCCATATCTGCACTAACTGTGTGTCAATATCTTCAAGAGAAATTATATATCGAACTGCACCATTCACGCCATTTTCATTTTTTGGCAAAACGTACGTCAAAGCCATAACTTTTTCGCCATTCTGCATTTCGCCTACCCATTGACCTTTGCCGTCTTCACTTGCTTTTGCATAGTCATAATCAGGATAAATTTCGCCCTTAACAGAAAAACCTGTTGACGAAACAATTACATTACCGTTTCTGTCAATTACCCAAACTTCCATAACGTTTTTATCAGAAAAATTATCAACAAAGTTTTTTGCAAGCTTATTAAAATTTTCATCACTGATTGCAGTAGAAGAATTAAAATTTGACAGCACCATTGCAGATGCACGCGAGTTCAAGGTCATTTCAACTGAATTATAATATTGTAATTTTAAAATTAAACCTATTGAAACACCAATTGCAATGATTAATACGATAATACCTGCGAGAACAGTTAACGCCCAACGCTTAACTATGCTGTTTTTTATCATATAATCACCGCCTTGTTATTTTAAACTATCCATTTATAACCCATACCCCACACCGTTGAAAGATGTTTTGGCTGAGATGGCTCATCTTCAATTTTATTACGTAATCTATGAATATTAACGTCAACTACTTTTTCATCACCAAAATATGAATCGCCCCAAACAAATTTAAGAATTTCATTTCGTTCAAGAGCAACATTAGGATTAGCGAAAAAGAACTCCATAATTTGAAATTCAACCTGAGTTAAATCAACAAGTTCTCCATTTTTAGTAAGCGTATGACTTCTTAAATCAAGGACAAATTCATTCAAAGAAATTGCACTGTCAGGTGTTTTATCAGTTGTATTATCAATTGTGATTGAAACACGTCTGTAAACCGCATCAATTCTTGCCATAAGTTCTGACGGTGAAAATGGTTTTGTAACATAGTCATCAGCACCAACCATAAGTCCCGTAACCTTGTCCATTTCCTGAGTGCGAGCAGTAAGCATAATAATACCTATTCGCTTACTCTGTTCCCGAAGATATTTACAGACTTCTAACCCGTCAATTACAGGCATCATAATATCAAGAATTGCAATATCGATTTGGTCGCTGTATTTATTAAATTTTTCAATTGCCTCTTCACCGTTTGAGGCTTCAATAACCTCATAACCACTTCGTTTCAGGTTTATTACGACAAAGTCTCTGATAGAGGCTTCGTCTTCTGCAATTAAAACACATTTCATAAAATTACTCCTGATTCACTAAAATAAAATTATTTTCAATGGCATCAATATAAATATCTTCATTTTCTTCATCGATAATTAAGTACCCATAAACAAAAGCACCGTTCTCATCAAACTTTATATAATCGTAATCATTTTCTTTCCAATCAAGTTCAAAAGCAGATTTTAATGAAAATAGAGCATTTGTTAATGTTTCATTATTATCAATAGAATAAAAAGTAATTGTAGAGTTATTTTCATTATAAACAGCGGTAATCTTGCCAAACCATTCATCCGGGAAGATAAACATATATCCACTTGTGCCATTCAAAAGGCATTTTGTATCAACAACCAATTTGTTATCAATAATTTCAGACCATACAGTAAGATTTAAATAACTCTTTTGTTCTGATTCTGTTGCAATTTGAATTCCGCCAAACAATTTTTCAATTGTAGGTACTTCAACAATTCCATCGTTGTCAAAATCTTGCGAGAATACTCGCACATCTCTTAAAGTAATTGGTTGTGCAGAAATATTGCTTTCATAAAACGGTAATGTTACTTCAAAAGTATTATGAGAAACATCAATAATTTCAGTGATAATTCCTGTTTCACTAATTGAGCCATCAACATAAACTCTTGAATGCATTTCATCGTTAACAGCATAAGAATCAAAAACAATACTATAAACGTCAAGCATACCTGTAAGGTTGAACTTAACATCCTGGTCAATGGAGTATTCACTATCAAAACTTACAATTCTACCCCAAGTGTTTTTTTGCTGATTAGACAAATCAATGTTAATAATAAACAGTTCATCGGCCTTATCGCCATTTACATCTTCAACAGATAACTTTGTATAAGTCTCACTCTTTAAGAGTATTGTAGAACTACCATTATAGCTATAAATGACAAGAATTTTATCGTTGATACTACCTAATCCAGATGAAGATAGTGAATCAGCCTGTAATGAAGAAGAAACCCAACTTGTTAGTATTTCATAATTACCGTCGCCGTTAACATCTGCAAAATCAACAGAATAAACTTCTTCACTTTTACCCTTAATTGTTGAAACAAATGACCACTTTTCATTAACAAATTTAAATACACTTATGCACGCTAACGAATCTTTAGCATGGTCTGCGTATAAAACCAATGCTTCTGAAACTGAATCATTATCAAGGTCGTAAAGAAGATATGACGACCTGTTATCACCACTGATTGGTGTTTTCATAACGATACTTTCACTATCACCAACAGTAGTCTCAAAAGTTTGCTGTAATAAACTGTTTTCGCCACTGAGTTTTGGCGGACGCATTAAAACATCAACTGATGAAATATTAACATTGCATCCTGCAAAAGAGAAACAGATAACGACACAAATAATAATTGCAATTATTTTTTTCATTATCTGTCACCTCTCCATTTAATTATGATAACGGTTCAACCGCAACTTTAATGTCATACTTACCAACTGCCCAGCAATTATAATCACTAGAAACTACAACTTTACCCTGCAGTGTTTTTGTATCAGCAAGAATTGTTTTATCAGCTGTATCAACTTCAATTCTCAAATAATCGGCAGTAATTGCATCAATCTCAGCTTCAGGACCAACAAGTGTAACTGAAATCTCCTTTGTTGAGTTAAGTCTTACTGCAAAATCATCTCTTTCATTCTTAATTTTAATTGCGGAAACGGGAACTGAAAGAGTTTTCGAACTTAAATCTGATGCATTTACATTAATTTTAAATCTTTTTATACTTTCATCCATTATTTTGTAAGATGAAACTGAATCTGCATTCACATAAAATGTGTTATAACTGTTTACAATATCGGAAAAATCAATTGTATCAACAACAAATTCTTTTGTTGTTTCTATTGCATCAACAGGAATTGCAACTTTTACTGTTGATGGATAAACCGTATATTTCAACGGATTATTTATAAAATAAGATGGTGCATTTTTAAACTCAACTGCAGTTGGAAGTGTAACAACTTTCAAAACCGGAACTGCCATTGTTATATTACTATCACCCGTATTGATTGTTGTATATTGAAGTTCAATTCCATCTGTTGTTTTAACAATAATTTTTGTATCAAATGTAGTGGTCTTTTCAAGAACATTTTCAACTGTAGCCTTTGCTGATACACCCGTTACTCTGTTAATTTCGGTAGCAGGACCACTTAACAAAACTGTATTTTTTGAAAGAACAACATCGCCGGCAAGACAATCAGCAGGAACATATGAGTCAAGTTTAGTTTCTACTATTCCCTCAAGTGCAACTTCAATCTCTTTATATGTATCAAAATATACCTCAACAAAAGTTGACGAACTTGATGCAATTGTAAAATCATCAGAATCATCTTTAGGTGTAACTTTTAATTGCAACGTCCATAGCCCAGCACTGTCAACACGGTTAGTATTAGCAGTAACCTGAATGTCATCACTTGTTAAAGATGAAGTAATATATTTTTTTCCTTTAACCGTAACATCTACATTGAACTCAGACTCACCAAAAATTTGCAACCCTAACTGTTCAGGAATTGTGCTTTCAAGATTTATTTGCACAGGTACATCAGTTATTACTCTTTGAACCTCAGGACTTTTTTCAATTGAAATCCACGTCCAGATTGCAAACGCAATCAAAAATGAAAATACTGCTAAAAATCTGTTATCACGAACAAGTTCAGAAAAAGAAAATTTTGATTTATTTGTGTCTTTATTATTTTTCATTCTTATTACCTCTCAAAATTTTCTTAATTTTATTTGGTTCTTTATCGTCATCCTTAATGAAATTCTGCATAAGGATTTCACGCAAATCACCATCAGATATATTTCTTTTAAGAACTCCCTTTTCTGCTACAGAAATTGCTCCTGTTTCTTCAGATACGACTACAACAATTGCATCACTTGATTCACTCATACCAACAGCCGCACGATGCCTTGTACCTAATTCACGACTTAATTGATTATTACTTGTAAGTGGAAGTATGCAACCTGCAGAAACTACCCTGCCATCCTTGATAATTGTAGCACCATCATGCAATGGTGCTTTCGGGAAAAATATATTGCCGATAAGTTCTGTGGTAACAGTAGCGTCAAGTGCTGTACCTGTTTTTGCAATTTCGCCAAGTAATGTTTCTTTTTCAAAAACAATCAATGCACCAACTTGTTTATCGCTCATATCTGCACATGCACGACAAACACAATTGATTGAATTTTTAATATTCTCCTGAATTTCAGCCTCATCTTTATTTTTAAGATTAAAAATATTTGAAATTGTAACAGAACTTCTACCCATTGTTTCAAGAACATGTCTGATTTCAGGTGCAAAAATTACCACGAGTATCATAAACAAATTACTGAATACAAAACTTAAAACAAATTCACTTGCACGCATTTCAAACAAAGAAACTACTGCATAAATTACTGCAAGAACGAGAACACCTTTGGCAAGTTGCATAGCACGGGTTCCACGAATAAGTTTAATTGCACTATATATAACAAAAGCAACCAAAACAACATCAAGCAAATCAATAATACCGCTAAAGGAAAGTAAAGCACGCTTAATGTTCTCAAATAAATCAACAAAAAATTCTGCTACCATAATTTTCTCACTCTTTTCAACAAAAAAATACAATATATTGTAAAAAATCCGTAAATAATCTATTAATTACATACAGATACACATATTCACAATATATTGTATCACAACTAATTTGATTTTGCAATTTTTCTGACAGATTTTATTAAAAAATCTATATCACTTTTTTTAGTGAAAATTGACGGAGAAATTCTTACTGTTCCTATTTCTTCAGTACCAATTTTATTGTGTGCTAATGGTGCACAGTGAAGACCTGCTCTGACCGCAATTCCAGAATTGCTCAACTGCTCTGCAACCTTTTCACTATGCATATTTTTTATATTAAATGATAAAATCGGTGCAAGTTGATATTTATTATTAAAGAAATCAGTATATAACACAACATTTTCCATATACTGAATATTTTTTTGCAGATATTTGAGTAATGAAATTTCGTGTTTGTAAACACTTTCAATTCCATTTTCATTTATAAAATCTATTGCATTAGAAAGCCCTATAATTCCCTGAACATTTGGTGTTCCGCTTTCAAATTTATCTGGCAAAATATCAGGTTGAGTTCCACTTGCGGAATTACTACCCGTACCACCCTCAATAAACGAATCAATCGGAATATCACCATTAATTATCATAATTCCCGTGCCTGTTGGACCCATAAGACCTTTATGGCCTGCACAACAAAGTATATCAATTCCGTCTTTCTTCATATTAATTGGAATTACTCCGCCAATCTGTGCACAATCCATTATAAAAATCAAATTATTCTTGTGGGCAAGATTTGCAAGCATTTTATATGGCGGAATTATACCGAACACATTTGAAGCACCTGTGCAAACTATTGCAACCGTATTTTCCCTTATTTTTTCTTTAAAGTTTTTTAGTGTCTGGTAGTTATCACATTTAACTTCTGCAATGCTATAGTCACAAATTCCGTTTTGTTTCAATTTTTCCAACGGTCTTAGCACTGCATTATGCTCTAAATCAGAAATTATAAAATGAGCACCATTGTAGGCAACTCCTTTAATAGCCATATTCAATGCTGTAGTGCAATTATAAGTGAAAATCACATTTTCAACATCAACTGCTCCAAACAGTTCAGCAATTTTTTTACGACAATTGAAAATCTGTTCAGTTGTTTCAATTGCCATATCATAAGCACCTCTACCCGAATTTGCACCAAACTTTTGAAATGAATTACATATAGCATCGGTTACGCACTTAGGTTTTGGATAAGAAGTAGCACTGTTATCTAAATAAATCATTTATATCAACTCAAAACTTATATATTTAATTCTGTTCAAGTCAAACAAATTCATAAATCTATTAATATTCCCGACTATTACCAAACTATAACCGCAACCTTCACCCGTTACGGTTTTTGAATTTTTTCTAACTATCGCTTTACCTCCGTAATTTTCAACAAGTCCTTTTGCTTTCATAGCATAAGTTACGGAGGAAAACTTTACAATTGCTTTATTCATTGTAAACATCACCCTGATATATTCTATGAAAATGAAAATCTTTTGACAAAAAAACACTCGCTATCAAAACTGATAACGAGTGAATATTCTATATAAATTTAATTTTGTTTTTTGATTCTACCAAGCAAACACAATGTGCTGATATTCCCTCTTTTGCACCGGTAAAGCCGAGTTTTTCTTCAGTAGTTGCTTTAACACTTACGCAATCAATATTAACCCCAAGAGCAATTGCAATATTTTCTCTCATTGAGTCAATATGCGGTGCAAGTTTAGGGGCTTGAGCAATTACCGTTGCATCAATATTATTTACCGAAAACCCCTTAAGTTTTATTAATTCAACTACCTTTTTAAGCAATTCAAGGCTATCAGCATCTTTAAAATTAGCATCCGTATCAGGGAAATGCTTACCAATATCGCCTAAAGCACAAGCACCAAGTAAAGAGTCAGAAATTGCATGAAGTAAAACATCTGCATCGGAATGTCCTAAAAGACCGATTCCATTGTTTTCAATTTCTACTCCACCAAGAATTAATTTTCTTCCTTCAACAAGTTTATGAACATCATATCCATGACCAATTCTAAGCATAATACACTCTCCTTCGTTTAAGGTAGCTTTCTGCTAATTCAATATCTTCAGGTGTTGTGATTTTGATGTTTTCATAATCACCATCAACGAATTTAACAGTTTTACCATACGCCTCAATTAGCATACAATCATCTGTAAAATCCTTGCTATTTTCGACAGTTTTCACAGCGTCAAGGTAAAGTTTTTTATTGAACACCTGTGGTGTCTGAATAAATCGCATATATGCCCTATCAGGTGTATCAATAATATTATCATTATCGTCAACAACCTTAACCGTATCTTTTACTTTAACGCCTGTTGCAGCCGCACCACATTCACCTGCCGTTTTAATTGTTTCAGTTATCACTCTGTCAGAAACAAGAGGTCTTGCACCATCGTGAATAGCAACAATTTGTGTGTTAGTTGAAGTTTGCACAACGCCATTATAAACACTTAATTGTCTTGTTTCTCCACCACATACAACAGCAGAAACTTTTGTAAAATTATATTTACTAACAAGGTTTTTAATTTTATCAATATCACATTCACGTGTAACAATAACAATTTCGTCAACTAAATGTGACCTTTGAAAAGCAGTAATAGTATTTACAATCACAGGTGCACCGTCTAATTCAAGAAATTGCTTGTTTATTCCACCCATTCGTGTTGAGTTGCCTGCCGAAACAATTACGGCAGAAACAAAAATATTTTCTTTTTCCGTAATATTTGGCATCAATAACACTCCTTAAACTAACGCTTCAACTGCAGCAAGTTTTGCACAAAGACAGAATACTTCCATAGCCTTGCCTAAATCTTCAACTGATGGGAATGTTGGTGCAATTCTGATATTCTTATCATCAGGGTCAATACCGTAAGGGTAAGTTGCACCTACAGTTGTAAGCACAAGACCTGCATCTTTGCAGAGCTCACCAATTCTTTTTGCACTTGAGCCAACTGTGTTGTAGCTAATAAAATAGCCACCCTTTGCTTTTACCCATTCACCAATACCAAGTGGTGCGATTTCTTTTTCAAGCATATCAAGTACAAGTTGGAATTTAGGTGCAATAATCTTTGCGTGCTTATCCATATGTGATTTAATTCCGTCAACACTCTTAAAGTATTTTACGTGACGAAGTTGATTAAGTTTATCATAACTAATTGTCTGGAAATTAAGTCTTTTCTTAATTTCAGCAATATTGTTGTCAGATGCTGCGATTGCAGAAACACCTGCACCCGGAAACGAAATTTTTGATGTTGACGTAAATTCAACAAAATAATCCTCTGTGCCATATTCTTCGCAAGCATCAAAAATATTCATAAGGCTATCAGGAGCATCAGTCAATTCGTGAATAATATATGCATTGTCCCAAATCACTCTAAAATCCTTTGCAGCAGGTTTAAGAGATGCAAGAGCTTTAACAACATCATCACTATATGTCACACCATTAGGATTTGAATATTTAGGAACACAGAACATACCTTTAACCATTGGGTCTTTAACGAGTTCTGCAATCTTTTCAACATCAGGGCCATCATTTGTCATTTCAACAGAAATCATTTCAATCCCAAAGAATTCAGTAATTGCAAAATGTCTGTCATAACCCGGAACATTACAGATAAACTTAACTTTGCCCTGCTTGCTCCAAGGTTCGCAACCGCCAACACCTAAATACATACATTGGTTAAGATAGTCATACATAAGATTAAGACTTGAAGAACCACCAATTATGATATTTTTAGTATCAACATCCAAAAGTTCTGCAAAAAGTTTTTTACATTCAGGAATGCCATCAAGAACACCATAGTTTCGGCAGTCAAAACCATTTTCAGCTTTGCAGTCTTTAGCATCAACCATAACGTTAAGCATATCAACTGACAAATCAAGTTGGTCAGCACCCGGTTTACCACGTGACATATCAAGTGAAAGTCCAAGAGCTTTTACTTCTTCATATTTTTTTTCAAGTGCGTTTTTAAGAGAAACAAGTTCATCTCTGCTCATTTCGTTATAAAGCATGGGACAACCTCCAAAATATATTTCGATATATTATATAGTATTGAACTAATTTTTGCAAGTAAATAATCAAAAAACTGCATTTTTATCAAATATGAGATTATATTTAACTCAAATTTGAATAATTTGACAATATTTTGTGCAATTATTTACGTTTCATAAATATTCTTGGTAAAATTATAGGCCTTTTTCCTTCAATTTTTTCAATTTGATTAACCAATTGAGTTTTTAAAGCATTTTTTATCTGTTCATATTCTTTCACTTTGATTAAATTGTGTTTCTGTGCTTTATCTTTAGCATTATCATAAAGATAATCTTCAAAATAGATTTTTGAATGAGATGACAAAAATTTTGCACAAGAAACTGAATATGTATAATCTTTTGTTCTTATTGCACGACCGCATTGACTCTCACTAATCTGCACAAAAGCAAAACCGTAATCGCCTTTTTCTTGAATTGGTTCGCCTTGATAATGCACAGGTGGAAAAATTAAACCTGAATACAATAAAGTTGGTGGTAAGTCAATTAAACTTACCATTTTATCTTCGATTTTGCCTTTTTCAAATCCGTTACCCTTAATTACAAGTGGAATGTGAATTGATGCATCGTGACAACTACGTTTATATTCGCTATTTCTTGTCTTGAAATGGCAACCATGGTCAGATGTATAAATAATTGTTGTGTTATCATAAATATCTTTTGCCTTTAAAGTATCAATAAGCCTACCAAGATTATCATCAAGGCTCTCAATTGCTGCAAGGTAATCGGGATATTGTTCTTTATAATTACCTTTAAGGTGTATTAAATCTTCTGGAATTGGGTAATCTTTGTATTTTTCAACTTTTTCTTTCGGACCTTCAAATCTTTTATGGTCATTTTGATGGTGTGGCTCGAGTTGAGAAATAAACAAGAAAAACGGTTTATCATTATTATGGTTTTCAATGTATTCTATTGCAAAATCGTTAATTCTATCTGCACGATAGCCCTCAAAATCTATCTTATTCCCCTTTTCATCAAACACATAACCATCATAGCCGTGAGAAGTAAACTCAAGTACATCTGCACCGCGGAAATACTTATAACCCCAAAGTCGATTTTCTGGGATTGCAGTTTTTTCGCACTTTATATTTTCTCCACCATTTTTACCTGAAGCGAGATGCAATTTACCAATGTAAGCAGTATCATAACCATTTTCGTTAAAATAATCTGCAAGAGTTTTTTCATCATCACGAAGTGGTATTCCGTTTATATGGCAACCACATTCAGTAGGATACACACCTGTTTGCAAACTTGCTCTTGCAGGTCCACATACAGGCTGACAAGTATAACAATTTTCAAAGAAAGTGCCTTCATCTGCAAGTGACATAAGATTAGGCATAATCTCATGTGTTACGGTATCATATCTTTGTTGGTCTGAAAAATAAAAAATAATGTTTTGTTTCATTTTTTCTCTCCATTTATTCTATAAAAAACATTATATCATAAATGTGAGTTTTTACAATGAAATTGTTGAAAATATTGGTTCACTATGCTAAAATATTTTGAAACTTAAATAAGGAGAAATATTATGTATATATTGAAGTTAAACCCTGTTTTTAAAGATTATCTTTGGGGCGGAACAAAGCTTCGTGATGAATATGGATTCAAGTCCAATCTTGACAAACTTGCTGAAGGTTGGATGCTTTCTTGCCACAAAGACGGTGAAAACACAATCGAAAATGGCGAATTTGCAGGTAAAACTTTAACCGAAGTTATTAAATTAAACCCTGACTTTTTAGGTGAAAACGGAAAGAAGTTTGAGTACTTCCCTATTCTTATAAAGCTTATTGATGCTAAAGATGATTTATCTGTTCAGGTGCACCCTGACAATGAATATGCTATGAGAGTTGAGAATGAGTATGGCAAAACAGAATGTTGGTATATTCTTGACTGTGATGAGGGTGCTGAACTTATTTACGGATTTAACCGTGACATAACCAGTGAAGATTTCAAAAACAGAATTGCTGACAACACATTCCTTGAAACAGTAAACAAAGTTAAGGTTAAAAAAGGTGATTTATTCTTTATTGAGGCAGGAACACTTCACGCTATTGGTAAAGGTATATTACTTGCAGAAATTCAGCAAAATTCTAATACAACATACAGAGTTTATGATTATGGCAGAATTGGTGCAGATGGTAAACCTCGTGATTTACACGTACAAAAGGCAATTGACGTTACAAACTGCACACCACCTACCCGTTCAACTAATCCCGAGGGCGAATTAGTAGAATACGAAGATTATTCAACACAGTTACTTACCAAATGCGATTTATTTAATGTAAAAAAAGTATCTGTAAAAAATATTTTTGACGGAGTTGCAGATGAAAAGTCATTCGTTTCTATACTTGTTACAGACGGCATAGGTAAAATCGAAAATATCGACATTAAAAAGGGAGATTCACTCTTTATTCCTGCTAATTATGGCACATTTACCATTTCAGGTAGTTTAGAGGTTATTATTACAAGGGTATAAAATGAGAAACAGAACATTCACAGGAACAAAAATCGCTTGTTACATAGGTTATATTGTACAAGGAATTATAAATAATATTGCACCATTACTTTTTGTGATTTTTAGTGAAAAATTTGATATTACGCTTTCAAAACTTTCGCTTTTAATAACAATAAACTTTGGTACTCAATTAGTAGTTGATACTCTTTCAATTAAATTTGTTGACAAAATAGGTTATAAACCACTTGCAATCATTTCACAAGCTGTAACTTTTGTAGGACTTTCTTGCCTTTCAATTCTGCCAAATATACTTCCAAACGCATATATTGGAATTGTAATTGCAATTATTCTTTCTGCTATTGGTAGCGGGCTTACTGAAGTTATTATTAGTCCTATTGTTGAGTCAATACCTGGCGAAAAGAAAACTGCTGAAATGAGTTTATTACATTCATTCTACTGTTGGGGACAAGTTACAGTTGTTGCGTTGACAACAATTATGATTAAGATTTTCGGTAATGATTTATGGTATATAGCCCCTGCAATATGGGCTTTAATCCCATTATTTAACACTTTCAACTTTATAGGTGTACCTATTGTTCCTAATCTTACAAAAGAAGAAAAAACGCCATTTATTAAAATGCTTTTCTCAAAGCAATTCATATTATGTATTGTAATAATGGTGTGTTCAGGTGCATCTGAAATTGCAATGTCACAATGGTCATCTTACTTTGCAGAAGCAGGTTTGAAAGTTTCAAAAATGACAGGTGATTTATTAGGTCCTTGTCTTTTTGCGATATTCATGGGGACAGGCAGAATGATATTCGGCTTTATCGGTGAAAAAATCAATCTTAAAACTGCACTTTCTTGTTCTGCACTTTTCTGTGGTGCTTGTTATGTGCTTACATCTGTAATTGAAAGCCCTATAATTTCGCTTGTTATGTGTGCTCTTACAGGTTTAAGCGTAAGTATTATGTGGCCTGCAACATTAAGTCTTGCGGCAAGATTATTCCCAAAATCCGGCGGTGCTATGTATAGCGTATTAGCACTTTCAGGTGATTCAGGTTGCACATTAGGTCCTTGGTTTGTAAGTTTTATGTCAATAAAACTTACTCTTGAAAATACCGGTGGTGAAGCGTTAAAATCAGGACTTGGTTTTGGTGCACTATTCCCATTAATAATGATTATTGCAATATTACTTTTGAATTACAAAAAGTTCAGTATTGACAAACAAAACAACAGTGATATAATAAATTTATGATATAGTTGTCTTCAGGGCGGAGTGAGATTCTCCACCGGTGGTAAAGTCCACGAGCGAATGCTGATTAGGTGAAATTCCTAAACCGACGGTATAGTCCGGATGAAAGAAGATGCAACATTTTTTGTTACATTTCCCCTGCTGAATGCAGGGGATTTTCTGTTTGACGACTAATCAGATATTTGAGAAAGGGAGATTTTTATGTCAAACAAAAAAAATAAGAAAATCTTTAATATTACAATTGTAGGTCTAATGACTGCCATTGCAACTGTTATCTATATGGGTCCAGAAATCCCTATTGTACCCGGTGTTGACTATATGAAGGTGGATTTTTCTGACTTTCCTGCTATTCTTACAGGTGTTATTTTTGGACCTATTCAGGGAATACTTGTAGAGGTTTTCAAAAACATTATTCACCTTACAAGAACAACTACATTTGGCATTGGTGAAATTATGAATATTGTAATTGGAAGTAGTATGATACTGTCTATGTCACTTTCAGTTAAAGCATTCAAAAAACTTTTCAAATCAAATAAAATTAACTTAAAAATATACTTCATCTCATCTGCAATAACAATTATTATTGCAATTGTTATGGGCTGGATTGCAAACATAGTATTCACACCTATTTTTTACAATATTATGGGTATTCCGCTTGTTGCACAAACTTATTGGGCAGGTGTGTGGGGCTCAACTACACTCAACTCAATCAAAGCGGCATTCAATATTTTACCATTTTTCCCAATATATTTTGCCCTTGAAAAAGGTGTAAAAAAATATACAATATAGTTGACATTACACGAATATGTGGTAAAATATATCTCAACTGAATATTTCCCTTATGCAGAGTGGTGGAGGGTCTGGCCCTATGAAACCCGGCAACCTGCTTTTAAGCGTGGTGCTAATTCCTGCGGATTTTCCGAGATATAAGGTTGTTATTTTACGGCGCCCTTATGGGTGCCCATTTTTTTGGAGGCTAGTTTTATGGCAAAATTCTTATTTACATCTGAATCAGTTACAGAAGGTCATCCTGACAAAATCTGTGATAAAATCTCTGACGCAGTTCTTGATGCAATGCTCAGTCAAGACCCAATGTCACGTGTAGCTTGTGAAACAACAGTTACAACAGGACAAGTTCTTGTAATGGGTGAAATCACATCAAAAGCTCAGGTAAACATTCCTGAAATAGTTCGTAATACAGTAATCGAAATCGGTTATGATGACAGTGCAAAAGGTTTTGATGGTAATACTTGTGCAGTTCTTGTTGCACTTGATAAACAATCATCTGACATCGCTCTTGGTGTTGACAATTCAATGGAACTCAAAGAAGGTAATGACGACTATTACAACCTTAACGGTGCCGGTGACCAAGGTATGATGTTCGGTTTTGCTTGTGATGAAACACCAGAACTTATGCCAATGCCAATTTCAATGGCAAACAAACTCGCAGTTCAGCTTACAAAGGTTAGAAAAGATGGCACTCTCCCCTATCTTCGAGCTGACGGTAAAACTCAGGTTACAGTTGAATATGACGATGATAGAAATCCTGTAAGAATTGATGCGATTGTTGTATCTTCACAGCACAGTGCAGATGTTGAACTTGCACAAATTCGTAAAGACGTAAAAAAATATGTTATCGAACCAATTGTACCTGCAAATCTTATTGATGAAAACACAAAGATTTTTGTAAATCCAACAGGCAGATTTGTAATTGGTGGTCCTATGGGTGACTCAGGTCTTACAGGACGTAAGATTATTGTTGATACATATGGCGGATATTCTCGTCACGGTGGTGGTGCTTTCTCAGGTAAAGACCCGACAAAAGTTGACCGTTCAGCTGCTTATGCTGCACGTTATGTTGCAAAGAATGTAGTTGCTGCAAGTCTTGCTAAAAAATGTGAAATTCAGTTGGCATACGCAATTGGTGTTGCAAAACCTGTTTCAGTAATGGTTGACACATTCGGTACAGGTATACTTAAAGATTCTGAACTTGGCGACATTATCAATGAAGTATTTGACCTTCGTCCTGCTGCAATCATTGATAATCTTAAACTTCGAAATCCTATATACAAACAACTTGCTGCATACGGTCACGTTGGTAGAACTGATTGTGATGTTATGTGGGAAAAGACTGATAAAGTCGAAATTTTGAAAGAAAAAGCAAAAATTAACTAATTTAATTTTTCGTATAAAGCATTAAAAAATACTCATAATATCTGTGCAGGTAAAAACATGCTAATATTAAGGAGTGAATATAATGCTTGACAGAATTTCTTTAATTCTCGTTGTTATAGGTGCAATTAACTGGGGTGCAATCGGTTTATTCCAATTTGACCTTGTTGCTTGGCTCTTTGGCGGTCAATCAGCAATAATTAGTAGAATCGTTTACACATTAGTTGCTCTTGCAGGTATTTGGTGCTTGTCACTTTTATTCCGTCACAACGAAATTTTAGTTTCAAATGATGAAGTATAGAAAACAACTCCCTTGAAATAATCAAGGGAGTTATTTTTATTCACTAGTTTTAAGTTTTTCAACTAATTCTTTCTTTGGAGTTACATAAACAGTATTATAAGTGTTATAAATCACTTTACCCGGTTTTGCACCTACAGGTTTTTTAATATTTTTAATGAGTGTATAATCAACTGCAACAGAGGACGAATCTTTTGCTTTACTGTGATACGCCGCAATACAAGACGCTTCGTAAATTGCAGTTTCAGTTATTTCTTTTTTATCTGCAACAATGATAGTATGAGAACCCGCCTGCTTTTGCACATGCAACCACACATCATAGTTTTTAGCAGTTTTAAGAGTTAGCAAATCATTCTGCACATTGTTTCGGCCTACAAGAATTGTAAAACCATCGCTTGATTTAAATTCAATTGGCGGTAATGGTTTTTCTTTTTTCTGCTTGTTGCACTTTTTAGATTTTACGTAACCGCCTTTTTCAAGTTCGTCACGGATTTCAGTAATCTCACGGTCAGAATCAGCACGAGTGAGATTATCAAGAACCGTATCAAGATAAACTAATTCCTGCTCACCTTCTTCAATAAGGTTATGCAAAAGTTTTTCTGCATTAGTAGCTTTTTTATATTCCTTGAAATACTTTTGAGCATTCTGTTGTGCAGTTAAAGCCGGATTTACCGGAATATCAATAGAATTGTTATTATGATAATAATTCTCAACAGTATAAACTGATGATTTTTCCGTCAATCTATATTGATTTGCCGTTATAAGCTCTGCAAAAACACGCAACTGCTCGCGATTTTCGCTTTTTTCAAGTTCTGCTCGTCTGTTATTAATTTTTCTTGATGTGCGTTCAACTGCATTATTAAGAATTTTAAATAAATCAGATGCTTTTCTTTTAATTCTATTGATTTTATCCTTTTCAAAATAGAAATCATCAAGCAACTCTGAAATTGAATCATATTCTTTTTTAATTAAGGCATTACCGAATTGTCTTATATTAGCGAAAGAAAAATCAAAAGGAACATTGTCAACTGATGATAACATATAAAATGCTTTATTGTTTATTATTTCGTCTTTGATTTTTTGAATTTCACTATGCAAACGCTCTTTTTCAATATCAAGTAATAAACCAACCTGCTTATCACCAAAAACTGTTCTATAAGCAATTTCACGGCTTACAATTGGTGATATTCCCTCAACAATATCAATAATTGCCTTTGAAAGCATTTTTTCAGACTGATTTAGAATTTTAGATACTATTAATTCAGTATTATCTGTTAAAATATCGCATTTTTCGGGGATTGGTGGTAATTCATATTTAAGCCCAGGTAAAATTTCACGAATTGACGATTTTTCTTCATCAACTCTTTTTACAGCGTCAATAATCTTATAATCATTATCACAAAGAATAATATTACTTCTTTGTCCCATAACTTCACAAATAACATAATATTTAGTCTTATCGCCAATTTCAGTTGTACCATCAAATGTAAAAATAAGAATTCTGTCATTTCGTATTTGTTTAATTTCAGTTAAAACTGCACCTAAAAGTCTTTTACGTAACAACATACAAAGCATTGGTGGGACTTTTGGATTTTCAAGATTATAACGGGTCATATGCACTCTTGGACTTTGCCCGTCACAAGACAAATACAGCCTATAACCACCATTACGGGTACGCATAATAAACACCAACTCATTTTTTGATGGTTGATGCACTTTATCAATTTTAGAGCCGATTAAATAACTTTCAAGCTCATTTTTTACTAACCCTAATGTAATTCCGTCTAATGCCATAAAACCTCTTAAATCGTTTTTATTGGTGTTTCTTGTAACGCTAAATCACAAGACACACTGAATTTTTCTTTAACCTTATTCATAAGTGGCTGAATTGCCAAATTTTCTGTTTCAAAATGGCCTGCTGCAACCAGCAACATACCCATTTCGTCAGCATCAAGGAATGCGTGATGAGATGCATCACCTGTAAGGAGTGCGTCACAACCCAATTCCTTTGCTAAATCAAGATAATCACTGCCAGAACCACTACAAACAGCAATCTTTTTAAGTTCTTTGCTTATAGAATTATATCTTACAATACAACCAAGCACATTTTTAATATGATTAACAAAATTTTCAGTTGATACGCCTCTTTCAAAACTACCAATATTAAGACAAGTACCCTCAACTTTAACAAAGTTATTAAATCCTACTGTTTTACAAAGAATATCATTTACACCATCAACTGCTTTATCATAATTTGTATGTGCACAAATTATGCTGATTTTGTTACTAATTAATTTGTAAATCAAACCATCACTTAAAACTGTTGACACCGGCTTAAAAATAACAGGATGATGAGTAACAATCAAATTTATACCGAGTTCAACGGCTTGATTAACAATATCAGTTGTAACATCAAGTGCAAAAAGGATTTTTGTGACTTCTGCATTTTCATCGCCAACAAGAAGTCCTGAATTATCCCAATCTTCTTGCGTGTTAAAAGGTGCAATAGAATCAATAAAGTTATAAATTTCTTTTACTGTTGCCATTTACTCAACTCCCCTACTATTTTTTCCAAATCATAACATTCTTTATTAGCCTTTTTTAGAGCAACAAGTTTCTTATTGTACTTTGTATAAATTTTTGCAAGATATTTTTTTGATAATTCGTCTTGATTTATAGGTAAACGTCCTACAATCAAATCAAGGTCGGTATAGGCAGTTGCATCACTGTAATAATATGCACTTATAATTATGTAAAGTTTGTCACCATCTTCAGCAACTACTTCATTATCAATAATAAAACCATTATCAAATAGTGTTTTTCGCAACTCCTCAATATGAGTCATTGGTTGTAAAATCAAGTGAACATCATTGTTTTTAAGCCATTTTGTACGTTCAATAAAGGATGAAATTAAAAGTCCGCCCATACCTGCAACGGCTATTTCTTCAACTTCGTTTTCTTTGAAATTATCTAATCCGTCAGAAAGCCTGAGTTCAATTTGTTCAGAATATCCGTATGAAACAACAGCCTCTTTAGCATTTTCAAGAGGACCTACTCTTAAATCCGCAGCAATTGCCTTTTTTGTAATTCCATTTTCGACTAAATATACAGGCAAATATGCATGGTCAGTACCAATATCTGCAAAAACTTTATCTTTACGAACAAGATGAGCAATTGCCATTAATCTGCTATCAAGTTTCATACGAATCACCTCTTTTGAACAAAATCCCCCTATTACTAGGGGGAAATGTTTTAATTATTTGTTTGCGTTTTCCTTAAGGAAATTATTGATACCTTCAACGAATTCATCAGGGTCAACACCGTGAACCATGCAAGCCTGTTCAACTGTTTCGCCACGTGCTGAAGGACAACCAAGACAATGCATACCAAGATTCAAGAAAAATGGTACTGTTTCTCTTGCATTATCAAGGATTTCGCCGATATTCATATCTTTTGTTACCTGAAACATCTTTTATTCTCCTTTAACAACTGAAACTGAAATTTTCTTATCATTTACTGTGAACTCGCTTGTGTAGTCAGCCTTGATTTCAGAATTAAGAACAAGACTGTCAGCAAGAAGTTCAGTTGCAATAAATCCGAGTTTTTCAGTAAGTGCATTTACAATGAACTCATCATCAACATTGATTGAAGCAACAATTCTCTGTTCAACCTGATAGCCTGCATCTTTACGTGCAACCTGACACTGACGGATAATATCACGAACAACGCCTTCTTTAAGAAGTTCATCAGTAAGAACAATGTCAAGTGCCACAACACTACCTTGAGCAAATTCTGCAGACACAACGCCTTCTTTAGTCTTTGACTGAACTGCAAAGATAGATGCGTCGTACTTTTCATCCCAACCAGGAACTGCAACCTCACCGCCTGCAATAACTACTGTTGTGAGAGCCTTCATTTCTTCAGCTGAAAGATTTTCAAGAGTCTGTTTCATCTTATTAACGTTCTGCTTAAGAACTGCACCTGCAACCTTAAAGTTTACAGTCAAGAACTGGTCTTCAAGTACATTGATATCATCAATATATTCAACTGCTTTGATATTAAGTTCATCAAGAATATTCTTCTCAAAAGTCTTGATTTTATCAGCCTTATCCGCATCACAGCAAATAAAGAGTTTTGAGAGTGGCTGACGAACTTTAATCTGCTGTTCGTTACGAAGACGCATTGCAGTAGCAATTATATCACGAGCAAGAGCAGTCTGCTCAATAATACCATCATCTTCAACACCTTCAACAACTGATGGCCAATCGCTTAAATGAACTGATTCTGCAACTGTTGAATCACATACTTTAATAAGTTTCTGCCAGATATATTCTGTCATAAATGGTGTAATAGGAGCCATTGTCTGAACGCAAACTTTAAGAGCATTAAAGAGTGTCCAATACGCAACCATCTTATCTTGCTGGTCTTCTGTTTTCCAGAAACGACGACGGTTTGCACGGATATACCAGTTAGAAATATCGTCAACAAACACTTCAAAGTCTTTAACCATAGCGAATGATTTATAATCATCCATATAAGCTGTAGCTTTTTTAATAAAGTCATTTGTTCTGACAACAAGCCATTTGTCCATTGGTGTCAATTTTGAGAAATCAACTTTATAATCTGCAAAGTTTGGTTTATCAAGTTGTGCATAGGTATCAAAGAATGTGAAAATATTCCAGAAACCAAGCATCTTTCTTCTTGCTTCATCACCAAGGTTATAGCCGAAACGAACGTCGTTAGTATTTGGTGCACTTGCATAAAGATAACGAACTGTGTCTGCACCAATCTTTTCTGCAGCCTCATCAAACTTAATCATAAAGCCTGTTTTTGAGAATTTAGAACCATCTTCAGCAACAACCATACCGTTAGTAACAACCTTTTCATATGGTGCTTTGCCTACAAGAACAGTACTCATAAAGAGCATTGAATAGAACCAAAGTCTAACCTGCTCGTGCATTTCAGTAACCCATTCTGCAGGGAAGTTCTTTTCCCAAGCTTCACGGTCTGTAAAGTAACCAAGTGTTGAAAATGGAACGATACCTGCATCAAGCCAAACGTCACCAATTTCAGGAACACGAGAAACTTCTTTGCCACAATGTGGACACTTAATCTTAATTTCATCAACCCAAGGTCTGTGAAGTTCAGGAAGTGCATCAACCTGTGCTGGGTCAACTGCATTTTCACGAAGTTCTGCTTTTGAACCGATAACTGTTACGTGACCGCAATCACAAGGATAGAAAGGAAGTGGCATACCGTAATAACGTTTACGAGAAATATTCCAGTCACCCATGTTGTTAAGCCAGTCATTCATACGCTTACCGTTTGAAGCAGGTTCCCATTTAACTGAATTTGCACATTCAATAAGTTTTGGTTTGATTTCGCTTGTTCTGATGTACCAAGCAGGAACAAGACGGAACACAACTTCACTCTTGCATCTCCAACAAACCGGATAACTATGTTCGTGTGGCTCAACTTTGTAAAGTTTGTTCTGTTCTTCAAGTTTTGCAAAAACTTCGTCAGCAATTGTGTGGCTATCTTTACCTGTCATAAAGCCAAAGCCTTCAAGATAAATACCCATATCATCGATAGGCATAACTTTTGGAAGACCAAGTCTTTCACCAAGTTCAAAGTCTTCGATACCGCAACCAGGAGCAATATGAACAACGCCTGTACCTTCGTCAGCGGCAACATCTTCCCAAGCTACAATCTTGTGCTCAAATCCCTGTTGTGCAGGAATATCTGCAAAACAAGTTTCATAGTGAAGTCCAACAAGTTCTTCACCCTTAAGTGCACGAATTACTTCAAGTTTATCATCACCAAGATATTTGATAGCATTCTTAGCAAGAATTAATGTCTGGTCATCACTCTTGATTTTTACTTCAACATAATCAATGTCAGGGTTAACTGCCAAAGCAACGTTTGAAGAAAGAGTCCAAGGAGTAGTTGTCCAAACAAGGATTTTTGAATTTAATTCTTCAACAGGAAGTTTGAAGAAAACTGAGTTGTGAGTCATCATCTTGTATGAGCCAGTCATTTCGTGCTCTGAAAGTGATGTACCACAACGAGGACACCAAGGCATTGGCTTGTATTCACGCTGAATCCAACCGTGATTATCACATTCCTTTAAGAAATGCCAGATACCCTGAATGTTAAGGTCAGTATTTGTATAGTACGAATTGTCCCAATCCATCCACATACCAAGTCTTTTTGACTGCTCGGTAATGATACCTGAGTAATGTTTTACACGGTCAACGCACTGACGTGTAAACTTGTCCATACCATAATTTTCAATGTCTTTTTTTGTTTTGAAGCCAAGCTGTTTTTCAACTTCAACTTCAACCCAAAGTCCCTGTGAGTCAAAACCGTTCTGACGACGGCAATCATAACCACGCATTGACTTGTAACGGATAAAAGTATCTTTTGTACTTCTGCCCCAAGCGTGATGAATACCCATAGGGTTGTTAGCAGTAATAGGACCGTCAAGGAAACGGAACATTTTCTTGCCCTTATTTTTCTCAACTAGTTTGTCGTAATACTTCTCTTTTTCCCAGAGCTCCATAACCTGATGCTCAAGGTCAACAAAGAGATTTTTCTCGTCTGCCACTATATTGTCCACCTTTCAAGTGATATATATACATATTTTTACACATAGTATTATACACGAATATAGTCAAATTTCAAGTGATTTATGGAAAAATCTCTATAATATTTCATTTTTGATTAAGGTATTTTTCTTTTGTTGCAAGTCCGCCTCTTATATGTCTTTCCGCCTTATTAATTTCAAGCACCTTTTTCACCTGTGAATAGAGTTGCGGGTCATATCGTTTAAGACGCTGTGCAACATCCATATGAACCGTGCTCTTACTTATTCCAAACGCTTTTGCAGTAGCACGCACTGTCGTTTTATTCTCCACTATGTATTCGCCAAGCATAGCTGCTCTTTCTTCAACTAAAATACTCAAAACAAACCCTCCTTTATTCATAAATAAATATGAATGGTAAGTTTTGAATATTACTTGAAAAAAAGATATTATGTGATAAAATCAATTAGAAAGGTTTGATGTTATGATTAAAATTATGTTTGTTTGTCATGGCAATATCTGTCGTTCAACTATGGCAGAATTTGTGATGAAAGATATTGTTAAAAAGAACGGATTGGAAGACGATTTCCTCATTTGTTCAAGTGCTACAAGCACAGAAGAAATTGGGAATGATACCCATTGGGGTACAAAACAAATACTTGATGAAATGGGCATTCCTTATACGAAACGTCAAGCGGTACAACTAAAAAAATCCGACTATGAAAAATACGATTTCATAATCGGAATGGACAGTGCCAATATGAAAAATATAAACAGAATTATTGGTTATGATAAATATAATAAAATTCACAAATTATTAAGCTTTGCACACATTGACCGCGATGTTGCAGACCCTTGGTACACAAGAGATTTCAGAACTACATACAACGATGTGGAATTAGGTTGCAGAAAATTATTTGAATATATTATAAACAATAAATAATACAAAAATGGAGGGAACTTTAAAAGTTACCTCCATTATTTTTTAGTTTCGTGTATTTAAGGAAGTCTGAATTGCTTTGAAAAGTGACAAATCACTTTCATATTCAACATCGCAAGTATAATGCCACACCATTACACCGCCAAGACCGTAATCATTTGCAAAGGCAGTTTTGTCTTTAATCATCTGCACACCATTGAAACTTGTTATTATTGAGTCATCTGTGACACCATTCATATATGATTTTGAAACTTTATTTTTGAATGGATTATTTTCTAAATCATTAGCAATTTGTGCATATGGTGGCCATGCCTCTTCGCCACCGTGAGTTCTACCATAGAAAGGTAATCCCAAATCACATTTCGACAAGTCGTAACCACGCTTTTCAAAATCTTTGATTGCCAAAGCACCGCCAACAGTTGCAAATTCGGCATGGGCACTGTATTCGCCCATATTATCATATGCCATTATTTCAACTCTATCGAGAACTTTAATAGCGTCCTTTGAAATATTACAACTCCAATGAGAGAATGCAGCCCCAAGAATATAGTCATCTATTTTTGAATCAAGGTTCACAAGGAAATTTGAAAAGTCTTCAATGCTTTGTTTTGCGTAAGGATATTCATAGTCAAAAAAGATGCCATCAAAATCATATAACTTCAATAAATCTAAAATGTTATCAACAAGAGCTTCGCCATTATCAACAAATGCCTGACTATGAAGTCTTTCTTTGTCGTCGGAGTCAGCACCATCAGGCCCTAAGATATTACAATGAATTTTTGCGTTAGGATTAGTTTCTTTAATGATTTTTATAATATCTTTAAAAATTACTTCTCCACTAACTGTTTCGCCATTAATGTCAAGGTTTTGAAGATACACATTTCCGTTTTCATCAAATCTTGCAACACCAAATAAAATTATATCAGTTAATGTGTTCATCTTTTCAATATCAATATTCTCATTACCATAAAACCATTGACAAACGAGATATGATGTTACACGAAAATCTTCATTTTTATTATTTTGGACATTAAGAACATCAATACTTTTTAAATTATATTGATTTTCGTTTGATGAGTTGATACAAATTTTAAGTGATTTTGCTGTATGCTCACCAATTTCACAATATCGGTACTCACCTATTCTATCTTGTTGATATATTGATTTGTATTCACCATTTTCATCTTCAATCCAGATTGAAAACTTATCAATTTGATTATCTTTTTCTTTAATAACTACTGTATCAAAAGTTGTTTCTTCAGGAAAAACAATTTCTATAAATGTACCTTCTAATGCTACTTGTCCCTTTAAATCACCGATAATTTGAGCTTTTTCCATTACGCTGAAAGCATCAATTTTATCAGTTTTAAATGTTGATTGGCAAGAAGTCAATGTTAATAAAATGACTACTGATAAAAAAACAGAAACTACCTTTTTCATATTTTCAACCCCTATATATAAATATCGATGAAGTCCTCTACACAACCATTTTTAATATGTTTTAATCATATCTTCGTCAACCGACACTCTTTCGCCCGGTTTTTTTCCAACAGCAAAAGCAATATTTTTTGCATGGTCACCTACACGTTCAAAGTCGATAAGAGTATTAACGAACATCATCCCGGCACGAGTTTCACAATGTTCTTCGTTAAGTCGGCGAAGATGAGCATCCTGATATCTCTCTTTAAGGTTATCAGACACAGTTTCAAGTGTTTCAATCCGTTTTGCTTCTTCAACAGTAAGTTCCTGTTTTTCGAAAGATGCGATTGAAGCATCAAGCAAATCGACAACACATTTTCTCATATTCTCAAGTTCTGCAACGGCATCTTCTGAAATTGCAAGTTTTTCACTATTGCGAACCACTGTTGCTTCACTCAAATTTACTGCGTGGTCACCAATACGTTCAATATCATTGATTACATGGAATAATCTACCAATATATTTTGCATCAGAATAATCCAAATCTAGAGCATTAATCTTAACAAGATTTCTTGTAATTCCATGATTTAAGAAATTGATAACTTCTTCGACAGACTCGATTTTTTCAGATTTCGAAGCATCATTATTTATAAGTGCTGTTGCTGCTCTGTTAAAATTGTCCCGTGCAAGATGAGCCATTCTGACAACTTCTTTACCAATTTGTTCAACTGCAATTGGCGGTGTACTGAGAAGATGTGAGTCATAGAATTTAAACTCAAGTTTTGAATCTTCCGGTTCTTTATCAGGAACAAGTATGCAAGCCATTTTAATAATCCAATTAGCAAACGGAAACATAACAACTGTGCTTACAACGTTGAAAATAATATGAGCCACTGATATTTGAACAGAAACATTATCACTGATACCTTCAAGCAATTTTGTATATGGTGTGAATGCCGTAATCAACAAGAAGATGACTGTACCTATTACATTGAACAATAAGTGCATGACAGCAGTTCTCTTTGAATTTGTTTTTGAACCTGCAGCTGAAAGAAGTGCGGTAACACAAGTGCCTATGTTTTGTCCTAAAAGAATATAGATTGCAAATTCAATCGGTACAAGCCCCTGGACAGCAAGTGCTTGCAAAATACCAATACTCGCTGATGAACTCTGAATTACTGCGGTAAGAACAATACCAATAAGAATACCAATAATTGGATTGCTATAATTTGTCATAAAATAAATGAAAACTTCAGAATCCCTTAATGGCTCCATAGCCGCAGACATTGTGTCCATACCTAAGAATAGCATACCAAAGCCTGCTACAGTCTGGCCAATGTGCTTGATAATGTCTTTTTTTACAAAAAGCATTACAAACACACCAAGAAAAAGTGCAATAGGAGCAATATCGCTTAAATCAAGGGCTATGAGCACACTTGTAACAGTTGTACCAATATTAGCACCCATAATTACGCCGACAGCCTGAGCAAGATTCATCAGTCCTGCATTTACAAAACCTACTACCATAACGGTTGTAGCCGATGAGCTCTGAATAAGTGCTGTAACAAGAGCACCCATAAGAACAGCTAAAAATCTATTTTTGGTAAGTGCACCTAAAATTTTCTTCATTTTAGAACCTGCAGCGTATTCAAGCCCTTCGCCCATTGCACTTATACCATAAAGGAATAAACCAATACCTGCAAAAAATGATAATAAATGTGTAAATGTCATCTATTTTCTCCTACTTTTAAGCCTTAATTTTTTCATTATATTTGTATTCGTTACCTCGTTTACCCAAGTGATAAACCGAGTGATTTTTTACTCCAAACTTCTTTTTTTCAAGTCTAGAGTAATTAACATTTTTCGAACGCATATATGCTTTATAGAAATCCAGTCGTTTGTAGAAATCCTTATAATTTTTGAGTTCGTCTTTTGTCCAGGCAACTTCTGCAAGTGCAAAAATTCTTGGGTACACAGAAAACTCCCATGCGTCAAAAGTGTCAATCCATTCAGCCCAAGATTCAAACTCAACGCCAAGAATATTTTTCTCATTTACAAAACCAGATTTAGCAACATTATAGTTATAAACCTTTTTTAACGGTACTTGAGCATACGAAAAATCGAAGTACAATGTAGGACAAGGTGAAACAATAAATTTTCTCTTATCATTTTCACGTTTTGTCCAAGCAGGGTTGCGATAAATCCAATACTGACATATTACATCAGTATCGGTATTCTCACCTATCCCATCATTCCATTCAATACTTGTTTTACCAAGTTTTTTGAGCATCTCGTTAACTTTGTTATTAAAATAAACCTGCAAATCCTTGCCATTTTCAAGACCTAATTCTTGTATTTTTTTCTGACATACAGGACATTGATTTTCCCAGATTTTATGACCTTTTGAAGCCTCATCGCCACCCATATGGAAATATTTATATGGGAACAATTCGCATACTTCTGTCAGAAGTTTTTCAACAAATTCATAAGTTTCTTCCTGACCTGCACAAAGAATATCTTTAGTAATTCCGTTTTCGCAGAAAACTTCATATTCACCCTTTAAGCAAGAAAGTTCAGGGTATGCAGCAAGAATAGCAACAGTATGGCCTGGTAAATCAATTTCAGGAATTATATCAATACACAGGTTCTTTGCATATTCAACAACTTCACGGATTTCATCTTTTTTATAATAATGAAAATATTCATCTCCACCTTTTTGAAGTCCGGGAATCTTGCTTAAAATTTCAGCACCGCCAAGAAGTTCATATTTTCTTTTACTGCTGATTTCATTGAGAAGTGGAAACACTTCACTTTCAATGCGGTAACCTTGGTCATCACTTAAATGCCAATGAAATTTATTAAGTTTAAGCAGTGCCATATTATCAAGAGTACGTTTTACCGCATCAACACCGAAAAAATGACGTGATTCATCCATCATTCCGCCACGATATGAGAATTTAGGATAATCAGATATGTAAGCACAATTAAGAACAGCAACGCCATTAGCACTCTTAGCCTGCATAATCATTATCTTCAAAGTTACGGCACCGTAGAAAGCACCATTTTCATCAGAAGCAGAAACAATTATACCGTCAGAGGTAACTTTTAAAGTATAACCTTCGGGCTTTATTTTTAAATCCTTATTAAACTTAATTGTTCCGCTATTTGCATCTTTTTTAGTTTTAAGGAAGTCCGAAATATATTTGCCCGCCTTAATAAATTCAGGAATACAAAGCACAGCTGTATCTTGTGTAACCGTATATGTACCATCAAGCACATCGTACTTCTGTGGTTTTGGAATAATACTATATTTGGGTTTACTCATTTTATATTCTCCAATACTTTTCTGCAGTAATCAGGAACGTCAGAAATCAAGGCATCGCATCCCCATTCAGTTAATCTTACAATATCTTCTTCAAGATTAACTGTCCATGGATTTACAGCCATACCAAGATTATGAAGTTCTAATATTTCTTTATGAGTGATTAGTTTTCTGTGAGGATGTGCCGCATCGGCATTTAATTGCTGACAATATTTAGCAACGCCAAATGTCATTATTTCATTACCGAGTTCATCATCTTCATAAAGAAGTGCCGTTTTAATGTTCTTATCTATTTCTTTAACTTGTCGAATACATTCGGGATTAAAGCAAGACACAATAGAATTCTTTTCAATTCCGTATTTATGGATTTCTTCAACAACCTTTTTAACAAGGTCATTGTTTGTTCTTGGTGGTTTGATTTCAATATTAATCAAAGCCATACCTTTAACAACGTCTAAAAGTTCTGATAATGTAGGTAAAGTCACACCGGAAAAATCCTTGCTAAAATAAGAACCGAAGTCCATAGCCTTAAGTTCGGCAAGTGTTAATTCATCAACAAAGCCTTTACCGTTTGACGTTTCGTCAACAGTATAGTTATGACAAATTACAATCTCACCGTCTTTTGACAAATGAACATCGGTTTCAATTCCGTCAGCATTAAATTCAAGTGCTTTTTTAAAAGCAGGAATAGTATTTTGCGGTGCAACCTTATTGGCACCTCTGTGTGCTAATACAAGTGGCATATTTTCCAACTCCTTGGAACAAGTGTAGTAGAAACAAAACAAATTTCTACAAGTATATATTACCAAAATGAAATGCCATTTGTAAAGAGTTATTTTTAATTAAATATTTCTTCAAAAATCTCAATTATTTTAAATTTAAATTTAAACTTTTCGCTTTCAGTTACAATTTCTGTTTCATCTTCTGTCAAAACATCTGATATTTCACACTCTGCAACGGCAGATGGCAAGCACATTGGCGGGAACATAACACACCACCAATTTTTCCCCTTACCCTCACCTATTATAACTTTTACCGCAGTATAATAACCTGCGGGCAAAGTTACGTTATTATCATATGTGCGAGTTTTATAGTATTCTTCTTCAACTGTTATTGTTACGTCATAATCAAAACCCTCGTTTTTAATAATTTCAAGTGCGACTTCTTCCAAAAAGTCGATATGTGGAGTAATTTTTTCTTGTGCGTCTTGTGCTGTTATACTTCCGTCAAAAACTTCTTTACCTGCCGATAATACTGCATCACGGACTTTGAGTTTTAACTGTTGGTCTTCATCGCTATCAGAATTCGCAATCACGTGCATTCTAAGCATTTTTTCTCTTATACTATCACAGTGTTTTGAAAAAGCATTTATATTAAGTGCTCCGCAAATTATAAGTGCAATCAATATTGAACATTCTATTCTAAGTATTGCTTTTTTCATAATTTCACTCCTTACAAGTGAATTATTGGAAGATATTTCTCAAATTAAACAAAAAAATAACAGATACCAAAAGTATCTGTTACGGTCCCCCGCAAAGTCGGTTGCAGTGAATACTAACCTGCATGTTAAGCAGGTGGGTGCCTTCCGTTTCATTTCTGTGCTCCCTTCATCCGTCAAAGACGGGAGGTCTGCTCCCAATGAGCCGAGTACAAGCTCCCTTTTATAGTGTGTTGGGTTAATATCGTCTGCAGTTATCGGGCTTCGCAGGGTGTTAAGTTTTAATTAATATTATTCTTCCTCGTTGAAATCGAACAATTCAGAAAGTCGGTCTTCAAAAATTTTGCCAATTTCATTGAATTCGTTATCATCTTCAATTGGTTCAAGATATGTTTCGCCGTCTTCCTCACAAACCTTGAGAATTATGAGTTCACCGTCATCATCAAGAATTTCTTCTGCTTCATCATAAACCGGAAGAAGTGCAACGTATTTTGCTGTATCTGTTTCAATTCTGTCAAGTTCTTCAAACACGTGTTCAACGCCGTTTTCATCAACAACCGACACTAAATCGGGATTAAATTCTTCACTCATTTTAATAACTCCTTTATAATATGTAAACGCCTGATTCAAGCACTACAATTTCTTTACCGCAAGAGCGTAAGTATTTATATACCGGCTCGTCAAAAATTCTGAAATCGTTTACTGAATAGTCGTTAAGATTTATTGTTCTTACCTTATGTGAACCACTGTTGCAAATAAAAAGTTCATTGTCATATTTTGAGATTGACACAGGATTATTAAAAGATGTTGAATCCTTTGAGCCAATTCGCATACTAAACTTTTTATGCGAAATTGAGTAGCTTACAACACAATTGTTATCAGGAACTAAACTCCAAATTTGTCTGCCATCACACACAACGCCATTAATTTCAGCACCCTGATATGACAAATCACTTGACCATATCATATTGCCGTCAGGCGAAAACAAGCCTGTTTCACCACTTGGGTAGACCACAACTACCTGCTTTGACGGGAAAACATCAGCATCACAAGAAACATAGTCACCAAGCTGTTCTGCTATTTTTTTATATTCCGGACCGTATTTATTCAAAAGATAAACACTTTTTGTAACCGGAGTTCTTTGCATTCTTTTTATATCGTATCCGTAAAAATTAACTTTAACAGAGCCATTTTCAAGAACTCTTTTTTTTGTAAAAATGATACCATTTGAGAATGCGATGATATCGTAAACCGAATCAACAATCTTCTGCATTAAAAATCACCGCTATATAAAAAATTTAGTTATAATTCATATTTATGATATTATACTGTTTTTTTCTCAATCGGTCAATAATGTTTTCAATTATTTTTAATTAACTTATTTTGACAATTTGATTTATTATGTGGACAAGTACTGTTGGTGCATCTTGTTTTTCTTGTACCATCTGAATACATTGTAAGTTCAATTACTATATTTTTGCCTTGATGAGTGCAGAATTGTTCATAAGTTGTTTTGGTTTCAGTCATTATATCACTCCATTTATTTTACTAATCTATTGTATGTTTAAAGGAATAAATTAAGCATTAAAATAATAAAAATAATATGTCCAAAAAAAGTTTAGGGAGTGATAAAATGAATTTGGCTAAAATTTTTCTCGGCGTTCTGCTTGCAATATATTTAATTGTAATTTTTATTTCATATTTCAAATCAAAGAGATTTTTTACAGCACTTTTATTTACTATTTTACAAGGAATTTGTGCATTGTTTGCTGTGAACTTAATTGGCAAATATATAACAGTACATATTCCCGTAAATATGTGGACTTTGGGTATTTCGTCAATCGGTGGAGTTTCGGGTGTAATAATGCTGTTGCTATGTGACGTATTTATGGGTTAAATTAAAATTAAGATTAAAGCTACAATTTATTACAAATTGTGGCTTTATTTTTGTTTTTATGCTTTACTATTTCTTTCTTTCGTGTTAAAATTATAACAATATGGCTTTATACTATAAATAAAGTAATAATTTAGGAGATACTCAATGGAATTATTTTATACAATTGTTGAATCTATTGGTGTTGTTGCATTTTCGGTTTCAGGTGCAATGGTAGCAATCAGAAGAAAAACTGACCTTTTTGGCGTTATTCTTCTTGCCATTATTACTACTCTTGGCGGTGGACTTACGCGTGACGTTATTTTCAGTTTCACTCCCCCTGCACTTTTTAATACTAAAGAGTATCTTTTATTATCAGCAATAGTTTCAATTATTGTTTTTCTTTTTGCAAGAAAATTTAGTAATACGTATTTGCAGAATGAAGTTAAAATTGAACACATAAATGATATTTTCGACGCATTGGGGCTTGGAATTTTTGCCGTTATGGGTGTAAAAGTTGCTTTTGAACAAGGTTATTCAAATAATGCATTAATCAGTATTGCTTGTGGTGTTATTACTTGTATTTGCGGTGGTATGTTAAGAGATGTACTCACAAATTCAACACCATTCGTACTTGTTAAGAGAATTTATGCAATTGCCGCTATTGCAGGTGCGTCAGTTTATTATAGTTTATACATATATGGAAACGAAATTGGTATAAATGACAGTTTAGCCATAATCATTGGTTTAACTGTTACATTTGTATTAAGAGTTCTTGCTATGGCGTTCAAGTGGAATATGCCAAAAGCAATTAAGTAGGGTGATAAAAATGGAAAAGAAAGCAACTATTCTTGCAGTTGCAGGTAAAGGTGGCGTTGGTAAGACATCACTTTCTGCAACTATTGTCAGATGTCTTGTTGAAAGATACCCTGACAAAAAAATATTAGCCATCGATGCTGACCCTGCGGTTGGTCTTTCAACTGCGTTGGGAATTGACGTTAAAATGACAATTGACGACATAAGAAAAGAAATTATTGCATCAGTTGACGAGGGTGACACAAGAACTGCTATCGAACTTTTAGGTGAAGCGAAATACAGAATTTTCGATGCACTTATTGAAACTGATGGCTACTCTTTTATTGCAGTTGGTCGTCCTGAAACTGCAGGTTGTTATTGCAAAATCAACTCATATTTAAAAGAAGTAATTTCAATTCTTTCAAACGAGTTTGATTATGTTGTAATTGATGGTGAAGCAGGAATTGAGCAGATTAACCGTAGAGTAATGGAAAAAGTTACTCACCTACTCCTTATTACTGACCCGAGTAAAAAAGGTTGTCAGGTTATAAACACAATTAAGAACGTTGCTGACGAACTTGTTATGTATGAAAAAATCGGCGTAATAGTAAACCGTATGGCTGACGAAAGTCTTAAAGATTATATTGACACAAACGGTATTCCAGTGCTCAGTTACATTGCTGATGATACGAATTTGTCAGTATTCGATATTAAGGGAGAAAACATTTTTAATCTTCCTGCAGAATCTAACGTAGTCAAGGGCGTAAAAACTGCACTTAATAAGGTAGGGGTTATATAAATGAGGGATTTAAAACATTTAATCTATTTTGAAAACTTGTTGCAAGAAGCAAATAATGACCTTGTAAAGCAAGCAACAAATGATGGCAAATTGGCTATTGCTTATACTTGCTATCATATTCCTGAAGTTTTATTGAATCTTGACAACTGTTTTTCAGTAAGACTCAGAGCACCGCGAACAGGCTCAATGGACATTGCAACTTATTATATGAGTTCATTCCTGTGTGGTTATTCAAAGGCTTTACTTGAAAGAGGTATTGAGGGTGGATACAACTTCTTATCTGCTCTTATCGGCTCTGAAACTTGTTCAGAAATGAACCGTTGTTATGAACATTTTGAATTGCTTAAACTTGTTCCTAACGATAAGTTTTTTGTAAGTTTTGTTGATGCTCCGTTCAAAATTGAGCAACACACAGTTAAGCACTATACAAAGCAATTAAAACTTAAAGTGCTTGACAAACTTCATGAAGTTTACGGTATTGATGTAAGTGATGAAGCACTTAAAAAGGCAGTTGCAGAACACAATGAAATCTGCCGTCTTATTACTGAAATCGGCGAATACAGAAAAGAAGAAAACCCAAGAATTACAGGTTATGAATTTCATGTACTTTGCCTTGCTACATATTGTTGTCCAAAGTATTTGATTGTTGACAAACTTCGCGAAACAGCAGAAGAACTCAAAACAAGAGAACCTGACGCTAAAAAGAATTATAGGGCAAAAATCGTAGTGGTTGGCTCTGAAATGGACGACCCTGACTTTACAAAACTTATCGAAGACAGTGGTGCTTTAGTTGTTGCTGACCGTTACTGTTTCGGCTCACTCCCCGGTCGTGAAGAAATCATACTCAATGATGATGAAGACATTCTCACACAAATTGCACTTCACTATATGAAAACAAGCCAATGCCCAAGATATATGAGTCACGAAAAAGTTCAAGAAAGACGTGACTATGTAAAAGAATTAGTTGACAAATATAATGCAGACGGTGTTATGTATGAACAACTTAAATTCTGCGAATATTGGGGCTATGAAAGAGCACTTGCATCTTATGTTATGAGTGGCGATTACGGAGTACCGACTGCTGCTGTTGACCGTCAATACACTGCATCTGCATCGGGACAGCTCAGAACTCGTGTTCAGGCTTTTGTTGAAAGTCTTGAGATTAAAAAAATTCAGAAAGCAAAGGAGGGAAAGAATAATGGCTAATTACGGTAAACTTTACAAAGAACACACCGCCATATTAAAGCACAGAGAATGGCGTGGTTTCAAAGACACAATGTATGACTACTACCGTTGGCTTATCACTTGGAAAGATATGATAAAAATGGTGCTTAAAGCTCCTATTTCCACAGTAAAGGGTTTATGGCGTTATCGTTGGATGGCTTCTTATCTTTCTGCTCCGTCTTTTGTTGACAGACACGTTGCGGGTCTTCGTGGTCCACAACTTAGAATTGCTCATCTTCACTACAACATGATTGTTAAGCACACAACAAAGCTTATCAATATTTCTTTCCGTGCTGATGAGAAAATCAATCCAAACAATAAGTTGTCAAAGAGAATTGTACTTACTGATGAGATTGTTCCTAATGAGGTATTTTTAGGATTCCCAAATCTTCAACCAATGCCGTTACAGACATTGCCGATTTTCTTATCTTCAATGGTTGACCAGCAGATTACGCCACCTTACCTTGAAGTTACAGAAAGTTTTGGTGTTCCTGCTGACGTTTGCCCCCTTCCAAGTGCTGAGGCAGGTGTTGCAATTGAAGACGACTATCCAAAAATGGGTTGCTGTATGATTGGTACAAATATGCCTTGCGATGGTTCAATTATGAACTCATCTTTCCTTGACAGACGACTTCAGTTACCTACTCATTGTTTTGGTGTTCCGCTTCGTTATAACGGTGAAGATGTTCAGGAATACGGTGTTGATGAAATCAAGTCACTTATTGAATTTATCGAAAAGCAAACAGGCGAAAAGTTTGACTGGGATGCATTCTTTAACGGAATGAAAATGTATAATGAGCAACTTGAATATGAACTTCAAAAGTGGGACATTAACAGAACTGATTACCCACAGATGACAGGTGCTTGTTTCTGGCTTTACAGAATTTTCTATTTCAACCTTTCAGGTGGTTCAAACGAGAAATTCCTTAAGGTTGACAAAAAAGTAAATAAGATTATGATGAAAGCATATGAAAAGAAAACTCCTGTTTCAAAAGAAATGCGTCACAGAGCTGTTGTTTGGTCTTGTCCTGCTAACTATTACACAAGCCTTGCCAACTGGCTTGAAAACTGTTGGGGCGTAAATGTTGTTATGGATATGGAAACAATGATTTCATATCTTCCAATCAACACAGAAGACAAAGAACAGGCACTCAAGGACCTTGCAAAAACTTATCAGCGTTCAATTATGAGAAAGCACACCAAAGGTGGTTACCAAAACGTTGTTGACGAACTTTGGAGAATTGTTGACGAATACAATGCTGACACAGTTATTATGTATGACCAGATTTCTTGCAAAGGTATGGATGGTCTTACAGGTATTTTTGATGACCAGGCAAGAGAGAAAAATGTAAACTTTATCTGGGTTAAGCAAGACCTTATGGACCCACGCACAATTTCAAGACGAGAAATGCGTGACCAAATTAACAAATATATGCAAACCGTTTTACAAGAGGAACCTGTTGACCCATCTCTTGTAGACTTTGAAGACGATTTAGCTTGGTAAAGGAGATAATATTATGAAATATTTTGGCGGATGCGACGTTGGCTCAACATATACAAAATGCGTAATTCTTGATGAAAATGGCAATATGGTTGCTAATGTTACAAATAGAAGTAAAATTAACCCTGTTCAAAGTGCTGAAATCGCACTTGACGATGCAGTAGCACAAGTTGAAGGACTTAGTTCTGCGAAAGAACTTTCATATCTTATAGGTACAGGTTACGGCAGAAACAAAGTTCCTTTTGCTGACGAAAACATTTCTGAAATCAGTTGTCACGCTATGGGCGTTCACGTTACAAATCCTGAAGTAAAGGCAATTATTGATATTGGCGGTCAGGACGTTAAAGGTATTTCAATTGATACAGACGGTACAGTTAAAAACTTTGCTATGAATGATAAATGTGCTGCGGGTACTGGTCGATTCTATGAAGCTATGGCTAACGCATTTGAAATGACGTTACCTGAATTTTCAAAACTTTCACTTAATGCTAAAAATACTATTCCAATTACTGCACAATGCACAGTTTTTGCTGAATCAGAAGTTATTTCGCTTGTTGGTGAAGGCAAACCTATGGACGAAATCGCAGCAGGTATTCAGCTTGCAGTTGCAAAGCGTTGCTTTGTTATGGCTAAAAAAGCAGGTGCTGTTGACAGCATCACTCTTACAGGCGGTTGTGCAAAGAACGATGGTCTTAAAAAGGCTATTGAAAAAGTACTTAAAATCAACGTAGTGGAACTTAAAACTGACCCACAGCTTATGGGTGCTTTAGGTGCTGCAGAATATGCACGTCAAAAGGGATTAGCAAAGGAGAACTGATATGGAAGTATTATTTATAATTCTCGGTGTTGTTCTTGCACTTTTTGTAATCACCTTTGCTATTTACTGGTTTAACCTTGATATGAAACTTGTAAGAGTTGTTTATGACTGGTTGCAGAAACACTACGATAAAATGAAAAGAGATAAGAAATTATAATGAGATTATATAATAACCTTATCAATGAAATTAAATGCAGTTTAAGTAATGCAAAAACAGTTTCAAGCGATATTTCGTTGAATGTCAGTAATAAAAACTCTGTGATTTTCTTATCAGATACTGCATTTGAACTTGGTGGAAATCAAAAACCTTGTGTCAGCAGTCTTGCGGTTTCAAGTGATATTGAATTTTCAAATTCAGTTTATTTGCAAGGACCTGACCTTAATGAGATTAAGGCTGACTCCCCTTTTGGCAAATTTGTTTTTATTCAAGTTGAAGATTTTGAGAATGAGCAAGACACTTTTAACAAGATTAAAGAATTAGAAGCTTTAAGATATCATTTAAATGTTGACGGATTTATGACAAGAGCATCTGCACTTAATATGCGTGAGCAAATAAGAATCAGTAAAAAGGCTATAAAATCTGGCGTTACTTTTGCAGATTACGGCAATACAATTTTAAATGAATATCTTAAATTCGACTATGTAAAAAGTGCTGAAATTTACTTTGTAACTGATTTTGATGATTTTGAGAAATTAAATTCTGTTGCAAAGAAAATCAGTCAGACAACATCTGCATTGAATCATATTTTTGACAATGTTATGTTTGACTGCTCAACTTGTAATCTTAAGGAAATCTGCGACGAAGTTGACGGACTTAAAGAATTGCACTTGAAGACTGCAAAGAAGTGAATAGATATGAAAAAAGAGGCTTTGATTAGCCTCTTTTTTTACTATCGGTCGGTCACGGAGACCCGACCCTACAAGATTCATTCTAACATTTTAATTATTTCTTTAAATTCAGGTTTTGATTTAAATTCGTCGGACAATGGATAATGTTCTGTCATAAGCTTTTTCATACGAGTACGCATATACATTTCTCGATAATCTCTTTCTTGCTCATAAAATTTAGCCACAGTTTCTGTATTATCAAAAACAGAATCACACTTTACAGCATATTCAGCTGCAATTTTTAAATAATTTAATGCTTCTTTTTCTTTGCCTATTTCAAAATGCAAATGTCCTAAATGACCATAATTATACACAAGATGCATCCAATTCTTTCCAAAATTATTGTCTTTGTAAAAAGTGTGAAACAGCGTATTCATATTGCTAATGATTTTGATTTTGTATTCAGGTGTAAAATCACTTTCGTAATAGCAATAATGAGCAAAGGAATTATCTAGTAAATAAAGTAGTTCTGTAATTGCTGTTTCGCACACCTTGCTATGCATTTCAACATCATCAGTCATTGTTATTGCAAGATATTCTTTAGAATTAAGTAAGGAAGGCATTTCTGCAAGAATTTCATCTGCCTGTTTCTGATAGTTTTCATTATTTGTACAACAAGCCAACCTATTTAAATGCTGACAGATAATCCGCTTTGACCACATTCTTATACTATCGTCAGTACAATGTTTTTGAATATTCTCATAAATTGAAACTAACTCTTGTGTTGCTTTTTCATCTTTGAAATCACATTCACATCTTAAGAGCTCCATATATCTTATAAGAATACTGTATTCACCGGGAAATTCTTTAATCGCACTTTTGAATTTCTTAAATGTTTCAGGAGTATCTTTAAATCGCCAACGCTCATATAATTCAAGATATTCATTAATTTTCTCTTCTTTTTTAGCCTTATCAACTCCGAGTAAATCATCAATAGTTACATTGAAAAATGATGCTATAACAGGCAACATTATTATGTCAGGATAGGTTTCTCCCCTTTCCCACTTGCTGACTGCCTGAAATGATACGCCTAAAAATTCTGCAAGAGTTTCTTGGGTTAATTCTTTTTCTTTTCGTAATCTTTTTAGATTCTCACCAAAATAAATTGTCATAAAATCACCTCAAAATATTTCTTGTAGCTACAACACAATAATAACTTGAATTTTAAAGTTTAACAATAACTTGATTATTGAACATATTTCAACTGTTGTTTGAATTTTTCAACTAAATAAAAATAAGTATAAAATATGGGCACTCTACGAGTACCCATATTCTTTTATTCTTTTGTTTCTTCTTCAACTTTAACCTTTGCTTTATTCTTTTTAACAGGAGTTACAACCACGTCAACAGGTTTGTTCTGTTCTTCTTTTTCTTTTCTGATTTTATCTGCAATAGATTTTTTTCTTAAATGTTCAGCATTCTTTTTGTTATGCTCTTCTTCAAGTTTTGCAGCCAAATCGCGAGCCGTTTTGAATTTACCGCCCATTTTTATCATAAACAAATCAATATCTTTAGGCGAAATCTCAATATAATTCTTTATTTTAACTTCCTTTTTGGTTTTTTTATCTATTTCATAAGAATAATAACCTACAAAGAATTTTGGCTTTGAAAATGCAACTCGTTTAACCTTTTTTATACCTTCAGGTAATATGTCAGTAATTTCAAAAATATTAGCATATTTGATTTTCTTTCTTATAAGTGGCCACTGATAAACAAATAATTCATCTTCTTCAAGGGCATAATATGTATTGAAAATCAACGGATAAAGATAAAGGCAATTAATTACAAGCAAAAACACGCCTAACCTTGTTGTAATATCAACATAAAGAAATATTGGTAAAAAGAATAATGCCACAATAGAAATGTGATAAACAATTAACATTAAATAAATTGCGGGGCTTATTCCACTTTTAAATTTTACAGGTTTCATAAAATTCCTCCGGAGGTCAAAATGAGTTTTATTAAAAGAATGCTTGCCGGAATATTGATAGGTACAGTAAATATAATTTTAGGTGCAGGTGGCGGAATGTTGACTGTTCCTTTATACAAAAGACTTGGAATGGAACAAAAATCGGCACAAATTAACGCTGTTGGCACAATACTGCCTATCACAATTATCAGTTCAATTATATATCTAATAAACGGGAATGTCAACTTTTCGGACACTTATATTTATCTTATACCAGGACTTATTGGCAGTATTTTAGGCACTTTTGTAATCAAGAAAACGTCTAACAAAATACTAACTGTTATATTCGCGTTATTTATGATTTGGGCGGGAGTGAGAATGTTTATAAAATGAGTACTGTTATTCCTATTATTGCAGGATTTCTTTCAGGGCTTATAGGTTCAATGGGGTTTGGCGGTGGCGGAGTACTGATTATTTATCTTGTAATCTTTGCAAACATACCGCAACTCCAAGCACAAGGAATAAACCTTATTTTCTTTGTACCCTGTGCTATACTTGCAACAATAATCTACACCGTAAAAAAGCAAATTGATTATAAACAAATACTTCCCGTAATTATTGGTGGTATTGTTGGTGCAATCGGCTCAAGTTTTCTTTTAAAAAATATAAATACTGATTATCTTTCAAAAGCATTTGCAATTTTTTTGATAGTAATGGGTATTTCTTCAATTTTAAGATTGAAGAAAACTAAATAATATGATAAAATCAACCTATATTGAATATAGGCAGGTTTATTTATGAAAACACTTAAAAAGGTATTATTGGGTATTGGCATTTCTGTTTTATCACTAGTAATTATTGCAGGAATTGCGTTTATGGTTATAAAAGTGCCTACTCTTACCATTGATTTCTCACAACAATCTGAACTTACAGGCAGAGCTTCGGGATTTCTTTATGGTATTGCAGAAGACGATGTTCCAACTGCAGAAATTACTGAGAGCGTTGGCATAAATACACTTGCTACAAAGCCTGCAGGTGGACTTCAACACCCTATTGGTGATGTAAATCAGGTTGCAGATACATTTACTGAAGCCGGTGGCGAATACTTATTTATCTACACACAAGATATGTATGATACTTGGTATTACCAGTTTGACAGTCTTGATGCATATAACGAGCGAGTTCGCAAAACTGTAACTGAAATGGAAAATTCAGAATACAAAGACAAACTTGTTTACTGTATTTACAATGAAATGGACAACGGTCAATGGTTTGGCGACCATTGGGTTGAAGAAAACCGTTACAAATTCTATGACGCGTGGGCATCTACATATAAAGTTGTTAAAGATATAAATCCTGATGCAAAAATTGCAGGTCCCGGTCATTGTGGTTACAACTATGATTGGAATAAGGAATTTTTGACATACTGCAAAGCAAACAACTGTATGCCTGATATGTTTGTATGGCACGAGCTTGCCGGTGAGCCAAACTATTCGATTTATTGGATGGAATACAGATTTAACGAGTTCAATGAAATGTGTGATGAATTAGGTGTTGACAGAATACCTATCTGCATTTCAGAATACGGACTTATGCAGACTAATGGTATCCCCGGAGAATCTGTTAAATGGATTTCTCGTCTTGAAGCAAGTGACGTTTACGGTTGTGTAGCTTATTGGCGACTTGCAAACAATCTTGCAGAAGTTGTTGCAGATGATGTTACACCTAATTCAAACTACTGGGTTTACAAGTTCTATGCTGATATGAAAGGTAAAGAACTTGAAGTTAATGAATGGGATTTATTCCACAGTAATATTGGCAACTGGCTTAAAGGTAAATACCCTCTTTTCAACAAGGGATTTATTGGAATGGCATCATTTGATGAGGCCGAAAACAAGTTTTATGTAATGGCTGGTGGCAGTGCCGAAAACAGCAAAATCAAGATTGAAAATATCGACGAAAAGTACTTCAAGAATGGCGACAAGGTTACAGTTAAAGTAACTTATGTTGATTTCAAAGGACTTGGTGGTGCAGTTTATACACCTGAAGAATGTATGACAGAGGTTGTTAAGGTTTCAAGAAATGCAATTAAATTTGATATTCCTTGCGAGCGTGAAAGCCAGTCATATTTTATTGAAATTACACCTTATGACAATGAAGAAGAGAGTAAGAAGGAAAATCGTACACTTCGTTTTGAAGCAGAAGATGCAAATTTTGACGGTAATGCTTTTGTGCCTGAATGGATTTCTTATGCAAGTTCAAAGGGTTTAGTCGTTAAAGGACTTGACAAGGACAGTACAATTAAATTCACGGTTGATGTAGATAAAGCTGGTGCTTACGACCTTGATATTGTTTATGCTAACGGTGGAGTAGAAACAGGTAGAATTACTGCAGATGCACAGATTTCAATAAACGGTGCAGAACAAGTTGTTGAGTTTCCATCCACAATTAAAGATGAGTATATGGAATGTGTTACAATCAGTGCAAATCTTAGAAAAGGCAAAAACACAATCTATATCAATGTGCTTAATGATGCAATTCTTACACTCGATTTTGTTGATGTTTCTGAATTTAATGATACTAATCCAGAGGTATATTTTGCACCTTTACAATCAAGAAATGCGAACACTAATGAAAATGCTTATTCTGTAATCGTACCTTACGATACTACTTATCAAATCTTTTTATCACAACCTACTGAAGAATTGATAGTAAATGGAATTGATAATAAATCAGTTAGCGATAGTAAGGTTAATAGTGTATTCTTACATCATGGTTATAATAAAATTATTTTAGACGATAACACTACTATTGAACATATTGATATTTATTCAAAAGTATTTACACTTGCCAAAATTACCCCTACCGATATGAAAGTATTTAATGGTGCCACACTTGAAGATGACGAGAATGCTTCAAGTGGCAAAAGAATTGGTTGGATTGCTTCTGATAAAGGTAGTTATGCTACATTCAATGTAAATGTTAAAGAGGCTGGTTTTTACAACTTTACTATTGAATATGCTAACAACGAAGAAGGTGGATTCCACGCTTACAATGTTGACCTTATTGAGCGTTATATTTCTGTATCGGTAAATGGCGAAAAGCAAGGCAACTATTTCTTCCGTAGCACATACAGTTGGGAAACTTATAAGACAAAAACTATTGTGCTTTATCTCCAAGCTGGTGACAATGAAATCAAGCTCGCAAATGACGGTTCATATAGTTTTAACAACAGAGTCACCTATGCACCAAACATTGGTGATATATATGTAAATCCATTCTAAAAAATCACTACAAAAAAGACGCTTTTCGGCGTCTTTTTTTGTTATTACGACAAAAATATTTTTTATTATTTTAATACTATTGATAATAATAAAAATATAAGGTATAATTACATTAAAATTACAATGGGTAATTTTGGAATAAAATTAAATGTGTTTTGGAGGCAAAGAAACTATGAAAGTACAGTTTACTGAAACCGTATTAAGAGATGCCAACCAGTCACTTATTGCTACAAGAATGCCGTTCGCGGATTTCGAACCTATTCTTGAAAAGCTCAATAAGGCAGGTTACTATTCTCTTGAATGCTGGGGCGGTGCTACATTCGACTCATGTCTTCGCTATCTTAATGAAGACCCATGGGTAAGACTTAGAAACATTAAAGCAAAGTGTCCTGACACTAAACTTCAAATGCTTCTTCGTGGTCAGAACCTTCTCGGTTACAAGCACTACCCTGACGATGTTGTTAGAATGTTCATTAAAAAGAGTATTGAAAATGGTATTGACGTTATCAGAATTTTTGATGCACTTAACGATGTTCGCAACATTCAAGTAGCAGTTGATGAAACAATTAAAAACGGTGCTATTGCATCAGGTGCTATTTCTTACACAACAAGCCCTGTTCACACACTTGAAAACTATGTGGCTCTTTGTAAAGAAATGAAAGAAATGGGTTGTTCTACAATCTGTATCAAAGATATGGCAGGTGTTATGACTCCTGTTGAAGCAAAAGACCTTGTTGGTGCAATTAAAGATGCAATGCCTGAAATGCCTGTTATTCTTCATACTCACTGCACAACAGGTATGGCTTATATGACAATTCTTAAAGCAGTTGAAGCAGGTTGCGATATTATTGACACAGCAACATCTTGTTTTTCAGGTGGTACTGCACAACCTGCAACAGAAACAATACATGATGCTCTTACAGGTCTTGGTTATGAAACAGGTCTTGACAGAGATACATTAAAAGCTGTTAACGACCACTTTAAGCCGCTTCGTGACCAGTATCTTGCATCAGGACTTTTAAAACCAAAAGCACTTGTAACTGATACAGATGCTTTAACTTACAAAGTTCCCGGCGGTATGCTTTCAAATATGATGGCAAACCTTGAAGATATGAATGCTCTTGACAGAATGGAAGAAGCTCTTCTTGAAATTCCTCAAGTTCGTAAAGATATGGGTTATCCCCCACTTGTTACTCCTCTTAGCCAAATGGTTGGTAATCAGGCAGTTACAAATGTGCTTGTAGGCGAAAGATATAAGAACATTTCTAAAGAAATCAAGGCTTATATCAAGGGCGAATACGGTAAGGCACCGGGTCCTATTGACGCTGACCTTCAAAAGAAAGTTCTTGGCGACGACGCTCCTATTACATGTCGTTTTGCTGACACTCTTGAACCTGCATTTGAACAGACAAAAGCTGAACTTGGCGATGTAGCTAAATGTGACGAAGATGTTCTTTCATATATTGCATTCCCACAGCAAGCTGAAAAATTCTTTGAAGCAAGAGCGGAAAAAGAAAAGAACACATTCAAATATTCAATTAAAAGAGTTGACTAAGGAGGACATAAAATGACATTATCAGAAATTCTTAGCGTTTCTGTTACCGGTTTTATTGTCGTTTTAATTGTTCTTATTCTTCTTGCAGTAATTATTGTAATGCTTTCAAAGATAATCCGTGCAGTTGAAGGCGGTGCAAAAAAATCAGCTAAAACTGAAGCTATTAAAGCAGAGACACCTGTTAAAACAACAGTTAGTTCCCCTGCTCCTGTTGAAGTTTCTGCTCCAGCACCTGTTCAATACACAAACGGTCTTACTCTTTATAAAACAGATTACAAGACTGCGGCATCAATTATGGCTATTGTAAGTCACGAAAGTGGTATTCCGCTTGAAAAACTTAACTTTAGTTCAATTAAACTTGATGACTCTCTTGAACTTTATAAGACTGACTATAAAACAGCAGCATCAATTATGGCTATTATCAGCCACCAAACAGGTATTCCACTTGAAAGACTTGTATTCAAGTCAATTAGACTTTGCGATACACCTGAACTTTACAAAACTGATGAAGAAACAGCAGTTAAGGTTATGGCACTTACAAGCAAAGAATCAGGAATTCCACTTGACAGACTTGTATTTAAATCAATTAAACTTATTGAAAAATAAAGGAGATTATTAATATGAAATATGTAGTTACATTAAACGGAAATGATTATGAAGTTGAAGTAAATGAACTTAACGAAGCAGTTGTTACTGCAGTTGTTCCATCAGCAGCTCCTGTTGTAGTTGCAGCTCCTGTAGCACAGGTTTCAGCACCTGTAGTAGCTCCAGCTCCTGCAGTTGCTCCTGTTGTTGATGCTGCTCCCGCTGCAGCACCTGCACCTGTAGCAGTTGGCGACGGCACAAAAGTTACCGCTCCAATGCCTGGTACAGTTCTTTCAGTAAACGCATCAGTTGGTCAGTCTGTAAACGAAGGCGACGTACTTTTCATTCTTGAAGCTATGAAGATGGAAAACGAAATCGTTGCTCCATGTGCTGGTACAGTTAAGCAGGTTATTGCAACTAAAGGTGCATCAGTTGCTACTGACGAAGTTCTTGCAGTTATCGGCTAATCAGAGGTGCAGATATGCAAATAATAGATGCTCTTATAGAGCTTTTTAATCAATCAAACTTTGTTAACTTACCTTGGCAAAACTGGGTTATGATTGGTGTTTCATTTGTTCTTTTCTATTTTGCTATAGTTAAGAAGTTTGAACCATTACTCTTAATTCCAATTGCTTTTGGTATGCTTCTTGTTAACATATATCCCGAAATAATGGCTGACCCTACTAATATGTCATTTATCGGTGATAACAACCCATTTGCTGACCCTAACGCTCATTGGTACGATTCCGGTGTATTAAGACTTATATACGCAGGTGTTAAGTCGAGCATTTTCCCTTGCCTTATATTTATGGGCGTTGGTGCAATGACTGACTTTGGTCCACTTCTTGCTAACCCATCAAGTCTTTTGCTTGGTGCTGCTGCACAGCTCGGTATCTATGTAGCGTTCACAGTTGCTATGCTTTCAGGTGAGTTTACACCGGAAGAAGCTGCTTCAATTGCTATTATCGGTGGTGCTGATGGTCCTACAGCAATTTTCCTTACAGGTAAACTTGCTCCTCACATGTTGGGTTCAATCGCAGTTGCGGCATATTCATATATGGCTCTTATCCCACTTATTCAGCCACCTATTATGAAATTGCTTACAACTAAAAAAGAAAGAGAAATCAAAATGAATCAGCTTCGCACAGTTAGTAAGGCTGAAAAGATTATCTTCCCTATTGTTGTTACAGTAATCTGCGTTCTTATTCTTCCATCAGTTGCTCCACTTCTTGGTTTCCTTATGCTTGGTAACCTTTTCAAAGAAAGTGGACTTACTGACAGACTTTCAGACACAGCTCAGAACTCACTTTGCAATATTGTTACTATTCTTCTTGGTACAACAGTTGGTGCTACTGCAGAAGGCTCAGCATTCCTTAACAAGAAAACTCTTCTTGTTATTGCAATCGGCTTGCTTGCATTTGCATTCTCAACTGCTGGCGGTGTAATTTTTGCAAAACTTATGAACGTTGCTACCAAAGGTAAGGTTAATCCACTTATCGGTTCAGCAGGTGTTTCTGCAGTTCCTATGGCAGCTCGTGTTTCACAGACAGAAGGCAGAAAATACAACCCTTCAAACTTCCTTCTTATGCATGCAATGGGCCCGAACGTTGCAGGTGTAATTGGTTCTGCTGTTGCAGCAGGTTTCTTACTTTCACGATTCGGTTAATTCCAAACACAACACATATAAACGAAATGCCGTGGTCAAAAAGACTACGGCATTTTTATTTGTACTTTATCATTCATTGTAATTTCATAAGGTGTCACAATACTATCAAAAGCATATATTTCAACACCATTTTTATAAGCATTTTTAAGTTCACTTGCAAATTCGGGATGTGTTTCATAATTAGGTTCGAAGTACTTAACATCTTCCATTTGAACAAGAAATACCACGCAAGCCTTATAACCATCTTTAACGGCTTTTTGAAGTTCTTTAAGATGTTTAATTCCCCTTTCAGTCGGAGCATCTGGAAAACGCACTACACCATTATCTTCAAGGGTTACACCTTTGACTTCAACAAAAATTCTTTCTTTTTTCGTTTCAACATAAATATCAAATCGTGAATTACTGTATTTGTACTCTTGTTTAACAAAAATTATATCTTCAAAAATCTTGTTGAGCGACTCTTTAACTACAAAATTAGGAATTTGACTATCAATATTAATTAACTTGCCGTTCTTTTCTACAGAAACAAGGTCAAATTGTGTTTTTCTGTTTGGGTTAGAACTTTTCTCAAGATAGACTGTAGCACCATTTACAAGCAATTCTCGGCATCTACCCGTATTTTTAACATGACAAATTTCTTCCTTATCATCAATTTCGCAAATTGCAATAAATCGATTAGGTCGCTCAAGAAATTTACCTTTATAAATATTACTATATTTCATATTACACCAAAAAATAACGGCGATAGTTTCCTACCGCCGTCCGAATTATTAATAATTTATTATTCAGCCTTTGCTTTTCTTGCTTCAATTTCTTTAACCATTTCAGCCTGTTTCTTCTCTGTAATTGTGTAGAAGAGCATTGGAACTGCACAAGCAAACATACTGATAACGCCTGAAAGAACAAGCATATTCCAAAGTGTCTGTGCACCTTCAGCTGAAATATAACCTGTTTCAGCATTGATACCTGCAGCAGCAAATGAAATAACACCGATGAATGCACCAACTGCCATACCAATTTTATTGATAAGTGTCTGCATTGCGAAACAGATACCTTCACCGCGTTCGCCTGTTTTCCATTCAAGGTAGTCAACAGTATCACCAATCATAGCGTATGTGATAATGTTATTAACACCCTGAGGAATACCAAGAAGAACAAGTGCGATAGCTGCAACAATCAATTTCCATGTTGCGTCATAGCCTACAAAGTACATAATAGCCATTACGACGCCACCAAAAACGTGAACTGCAATATATGCCCATTTCTTTGTAAACTTCTTTGACATCCACGGAACAAGAAGTGATGCCACAAGACCGCCAGGAACAACAAGAAGTGTAATCAAGCTATACATACCTTCGTTCTGAAGAACATACTTTGCAAAGTAAAGACCACCGGTGTATGTATAAACCATTCTTGCACCACCAAGAACACCTGAAAGAACGATAAGAAGAAGTTCTTTATTCTTGAAGAGAAGTTTCATATTATGACCGAAGCTTGGTGGATTATCATCAGCTGTAAAACGTTCTTTTGTATTCTTAAATCCATAGAAGAACATCGGAATTGCTGCAACAACAAGAACTACCGCTGCAATAAAATATGTCCATTTAAGAGTGTCAGCGTTTGCAATTTCCTGACCTTTGATAACCGTATTAATAAATGTGTTTGCTGCTTCTTCAACAGTAAGTCCTTGTTTTTCAACAAGATTAGCAATTTCTGTAGCCTTGTCAATCTTAATTTGGTCAAGCATATCTGCTGTATACTTATATTTAGCTGTAATTCCATTTGTAATAATTGGAATAAACACAGTAACAATACCAGCACCCAATGTGCAAAGAAGACGAGTAACTGTAAGAAGATTACCGCGGACAACTGTATCGTTAGTCATACAAGTTGAAAGTCCCCAATAAGGAACGTCAGCAACTGTGTAAACAACAGACCAAATAACATAAATGATTGCAATGATAATAAATGTTGATGTTGCTTTTGCCTGGAACACAGGTAAGAAACATGCAATAGTCATAACTGCAATTGGAATAGCCATCCATTTAAGGTAAGGACGACATTTACCCCATTTTGTTCTTGTTTTGTCAACGATTGAGCCCATAATCGGGTCATTGAAAGCGTCAAAGATACGAGTACCAAGCATCAAATAAGCAACTGCCATTGAGCCTGTAAGTGTACCAATAGTTACACCTTCCGCACCGAAAAGAAGAGCATCAGTTAAGAAAATTGTAAGGTATGAACCAATAATTGTGCAAATAAAGTTCTGACCAAAACCTGCTATACCATAAGCAATAGCTTCTTTAGGCTGAAGACTTGATGGGTCATTAGGATTTGTGCCATAAACTTTATGCAAAAGGTCATTGATTTTCATAAAATCCCTCTTTCATAAATTTAATACTATAATTATAACACAACACATTGTTGATTTCAATGATATTTTAACAAAAAATGAACAGAAAATCGCAGAAAAACATAAAAACTCCCCTGCTTATGCAAGGGAGTAATTAATTTACAATTATTCCGAAAGAGGAATACCGACAGCGTCAGTATTAATTGAGCCTGTAAGAATTTGAATACCTTCAACAATCCCCCAAATAGATGCTGCAATTGCACTAATTCCGCATGTAAGCCACGTACCTATAAGCGTAAGTAAAAGTTGTGCAACAGCTTTCCCCGTATAACCAAGATAGAAGTTGTGAACCCCTAAACTGCCGAGCATAATGCCAAGAATTCCCGCAGCAAGTTTTGACTTTTGATTAGCGTGAGGAATTGCATTGTTCATATTAAGTCCTACACCGCAATTAGTACATACAACTGCACCCGGCATTACTTGTGCACCGCAGTTCTGACAAAATGTAGCACCTGTATTTTGAACAGGAATACCACAATTCAAGCAAACAGCTGAACCTGGTACTAATTCGTGACCACAGTTTTTACAATACATAACTCTACCTCCTAAAAGAATAAAGATAACTGATAGATATAATTTATAATAAAACCAATCATAATCAGAGAAAACAAGACAATTGACGGAATTTTTGTTTTGCCTATAAAAAGTTTATCATAAAACATAAACATTATTGCCAAAACAGGAATTGAAAGAAGCATTGGATGTAATCTAAATGATTCTGCAAAATTGCCATTAATAAATGCAAAAAACGCTCTTGTCATTCCACAAGACGGACAAGGAATTCCCGTCACTCTTTTCACAAAACAACCAGTTTCTGAAAACCACATTGCTATGGCACAAGCAAATACTCCCACTAATATGAGAAATCGCTTAAATATGGTTGTTTTGCTCATGGAATTACTGTTTTGCACCATTATCAAACATTTCAAGCACTTTAACACTCGCTGCATAGCAGTCTGCAAGGCAATCCTTATTAAGAGCGTCAGGAGTGTCAAGTCTTGTATGATAGAAATCAGGAAGTGCGTGGTTAAGAGCAGTAATACCTGTTGAACGCATACCAGCCTGAGCAAATGCTGCTGAGTCAGTTGCACCGCCAAGTGGTGGAACTACGCCTTTACCACATTTAATATTAAGCTCTTCACAAGCTTCTACGAACAAGTCAGAAACATCTTTATCAACTTTAACTGTTGCGTTAAGGTCACGATAGTTTGCCTGCATATATTCGGGTTGAGTAATTGTATCGTAAGAATAAACAAATGTAGGAACATCGTTAAATTCATGAGCATGTGCTTCACACCAAGCTTTTGCTCCACGAAGACCTGCTTCTTCAGAACCTGTAAGAACAACACCGATTTCTGTGTTTTCAAGTTCTATGCCTTCGTCTTTAAGCATTTTGAGAATTGCAATGCCGATATAGCAACCTGAAAGGTTATCATTAGCACCGTCAACTACTCTCTTGCTATTCCACATAAAGTAAAGTCCAAACCAGAATGGTACAAAAACGAGTCCCCAAAGGCCAAGTTTTGTTGCAAGTGCAGGATTTTCAGCAAAAGCACCTGCAACATTTGCAATTGCGATACCGATTGTATAGAATGCACCAACAAAGCAAACCATCATATGAATATCGAATCCAAGATATGTAAACATATATTTGAATGGCCATTCCCAAGCAGCGTCAGGGTGACCGTTGAAAATAATTCTGCGTTTAACTTCACCTGTTGGTTTTTTGAAACCTGCCGCATTGTGACCAATCTTTTCTTTGAAACACTTATCTACTGTTTTCTTATAAAGACCGAACTGTAACACACAAAGAGTGAGTCCAAGCACGATAAATACGATTGAAAGTACAGGCATAAAGAAATATGATGCAAGAGCTAAGAAACAACAAGTAATTGTGAAGTAAATCCAACCAAAGAATGAGCCCGGATTTTCTTTAAACTCATCAACATAAACATTGTCACAACCTAAATCTTTCAACTGGTCTGCCATATATTCGCAAGCCTGCTGTTCGCCATATGAGCCTGGAGCTCTTTTTTCAAACTTAGTACAAATATGAGTGATTTCATCAATCATAAATTGTGCCGCTTCATCTTTTTTGTCGATAATTCTCTTTAAATCCATAAAGATTCCCCTTTTCATTTTTATGAATAAAATTTTAACACATTAAATCGTAAAATGCAATAATGTGTGATATTTTTTAATGGTCACTATGTCTAATACCATTCATAATAATCAATCCCGCAAGACAAACACCTATAATAATTGCACCAAGTTTCATAATTACACCTATTCTTAAGAAAATATTTCTTGTAATTTTGTTTTAATTTTTCGTAATAGATTATTTAATTTTTTATCATTGTTGTTTTCGCAATCATCAAATTGAAATAACTCTTTATTATCACTTTTTTCAAACTTATCAAGCAAGATAAATGCTTTTTTAAACTGTTTGTTTACTTCATCACAAATAGTTTCTGCGATTTCAGAGGTAAAATCTTCATCATTATAATAAAACCAACCGTCAGGCATACCATCTAATCTATAACGATTTGATGTGCCCCATACATTTTCAGCAATCGTGTCACCAAGACAATTATTATGGTTTGAGTTAGGGAAAATGGCAGATACTTCAATTGTAAATGAGCCACCCCATTTATTAATATCAAAGCTCACAAATTCAATGCAATCATCTTTTTCTCGTCTATAATGAGGATGGTTTCCAGTAAAACCCTGTTCAAGCAAATTTGGAATTACATTTTTATTCAAAGCTTTTAACATTATTTGTCTATTGGTCATATACTCACCTACTTCTTCTTAAAGAAGTCCCTCACTTTTTGAATAAAGGATTTTACAGGAGTTTCTTCATCAGGAAAAGGCTCATCGAGAACCCAAGGAAGTGTCACATTATAAACTGTAACCGTAAAAAATTCGTCAGTTGTTTGTTCGTTTGGAACATACCAGTTATCAATTACGATGTTAAGAAAAAGGTCGCCATCAAACATATCAATTTCATATTTATCAAACTCTAAAATTTTACCCACAACTGTATAGGATATAAAAAGATAATCAACCTCATTATTATAGGTAACCGACCCAATTTCATCCGGTCTGTCTATAAGCAATCCTAATTCTTCAAGAAATTTGGTTAGTTTTGGGAACTTTTCTCTTGACTGAACATAAAAATTACGGTCATCAGCACAGTCACATAAAGAGTGTGTTGATGAATACTTTTTAGTCTCATCTAAATCAATATCAAGAATAGCGTTTTGCTTTTTTATAATCATCTTTTCACCTACTTTTAAAATATTATATCAACTTGAGATATGTATGTCAACTTATGAGCATAATGACAAAATAGATTGTTAGAAAAATGGTAGAAAAAAAGTAGAAGTTTTAATTCAAATAACTTACAAGACAAAAAAATAAAAACCTTGACTACTCCACAAATTAAGTAAAATCAAGGCTTTTGAGTGTTGGTGCCGGTGACCGGGGTCGAACCGGTACGGTATCGCTACCACTGGATTTTGAGTCCAGCACGTCTGCCAATTCCATCACACCGGCATTTATGTGACTGTGATATTATATGAAATTATTTTAAAAATGTCAATAGATAAGGGAACATAATTTTTGAATGTCCCCTTTAAAAATTATTTGAATATATGTTTCCATTTTTCACTTTTACGGAATGAGAAATAGTCATCACCTTTACCGATAATTATATGGTCGCTAAGGTGCAACCCAATAGCATCAGTAAGGTTTGCAATATTTATGGTTGCATCAATATCTTTCTTTGACGGTGCTGTTATTCCTGACGGATGATTATGTACCAGAATTAAACTTGCAGCATTTGTTTCATAGGCTTTTTCCGCAATCAATCTTACATTCAGTGGTGTCGATTTTACAGTTCCGCTACTGATTTGAACAAAGTCCAACAAATTACATGTCGCATCAAGACACATTAAATACAGACGTTCTTCCGTAAGTCCTTTAAAATGTTTAGATGCGTATTTTGCAACCAATTCTGCACTATTAAGTGCAACGTTATTGGCTTTTAATTTATCTGTCTCATACTTTCTAAAAAGTTGAGGAATCATTTTAATCAATATCGCAGTTTTTTCGCCTACACCATTCACCTTACACAAATCTTCAATGCGAGCATCAAATACTGCTGATAATGAGCCAAATGTATTAATTAAATCGTGTGCAAGACCATTTGTATCTTTAACAGGTATTGCATAAAACAAAAGCAATTCAAGAGCATTATGGTCGGCAAAATTATCAAGGCCTTCTCTCAAGAACCGTGCTCTTACTCGTTCTCTGTGTTTTTCGTGAACATTATCTGTTTTCTTTTTAATTATTTTTGAAGAATCTTTCAATGCTATGTCTTCGAAATCATATTTGATATTGCTTTTTCTTTCGTACATATCAGGCATTTTTCTGGCCATGCTATTTAAACACCCTTTTTACATATTTTCTCCAATTATATATATAAATCGACAAAATTCTCGTCAATGCTATATCGTAAAAGGCAAATGTAATGTTACATATGAGCCATAGTAAAGGCAACGCAAACTTACCCAAAAACGCAATATCGTCATATGAAATTCCCAATATTTTTGACACTATAAGATATGCTGAAATTACAGCAACGTTAAATATTATATACTTTACAATCCAAGCAGAAACACCATTTAGTTTTTTTTCGATAAATCCTTTAATAATAGGATAATAGCCGAAAAATGCTGCATACATAACTGCCGCTTCTTTATCGGCTACCACAAGTAAGGACAATACTGAAACCGCTAAGTAAACGGCAACTGCAAACTTTGGACTTATCTCTATTACTATCATTATAAGCAAAGCACCCGCAACCGCAGGTATTGCGTATGTTAAGGTTGGAATAAGACCTGTAGAAAACATCAAAACAATTGACACTGCAGATATTATTCCTCCAAAAGCAACTTTAAATGAATTAAACTTTTTCTTATTCATACTAACAACACGGAATCAAATCCCCACCACAGCACTCACAACAACAATCGGCACAAAGAAGACCCGTGCAAACATCGCAACCACTTGTATTGCCTTGTGAACGGGTTGTTCTATAACCGCCATTAGCATTATTGTTCATAGCATTAAATGCTGCTGCATACTCACGATTTGTAGGGTCAATTGAGCAAGCAGTCTGATAACATCTATATGCCTCATTAAGCCATCCGCGACGCTGGTGAATCACACCTTTAAGATAATGCCACTCTGCAGTACGCATCTGTGTTGGAATTCCGTCAAGAATAGTTTCGGCATCATCAATACGTCCGCTGTTAATTTGTTGACGGACGTCGAAAAACTGAGAACCACCATTATTATAATTATTCTGCTGACTATATGAATTATTTCCACTTGCATAGCTGGTTGTACCGCGTAAATCGTTAAGAATTGTATCGTATGCGTTGTTAAGTTCGTCCATTCGGCGAGTTCTTTCTTCATCAGATAAAGAGGAATTATTAATCTCACCTGCGATTCTTCGGTAAGCGTCCATAATATCTTTTTCTGTTGCATTTCTGCCAACGCCCAAATATTCATAAGGATTATTCACACTCGTCACCTCTGTACTTCTTTATTATTCGTTCAAGCTGATAGTTTAAACCATCGTATATTACATTTTCGATTATAGGACTGAATTGATTGGTTTTCTGTTCTTCATAAATCTGCGATAAAACGCCAATTGACAGATTTATTGACATTGTTGCTGTTTCAACAAAATCATCACAAATCTTAAATGGGTTAAAAGAGTTGTCTTTTATATCTTTTTCGTAATCATCAAAGGCATCAAGGAAATATACTGTTCTGCCTAATTGATAACCGAAATCGTATGCAGTTTGTTTAGTATTTTCACATTCTTCGTATGCAAAAAGCCAACCAAGCATTTTCGCGGTTGAGTCTGCAGATTTATCGAGAGAAACATTTTCTTCTTTCTCGATTTTAAACTGTTCCGTCATACCCGTTTCAATTTCTTTAAATATATCAGGGTATTTCTTTAATGCTTTACTTTTAAGGTATGAGAAATATGGTAATAACAAATATAAAAGTAGTTTTTTTATGCCCTTACTGTCTTTAAGGTTGTCTATAAGTTTAAAATATGCAAGGACTACCGTAACTGTGCTTGCTAATTTGTAAACATTACTATTGCAAGTAATCTTCATACATTTTTTGCAAGGATTAAAGGTGCAACGGGATTTTTCTGCAATTACATTTTCATTTGCCATACCCATTTTATAGAGCACATAAAACGCACCATCATAACTTAAAAGAAATCGTGAAAAAACGCCGTATTCCTTGCCCATTTCTTTGCAAAGAGTACAATAAACGCCTTTATATGCTTCAAACTCTTTAATTTTAAGTTCAGGTTTATAAACAGTTACATATCCGAACATAAATTATTTGTTAATCCCCTTTAGTACTGTTCTTGCAACATACGGTTTATTCATTGTATAAATATGAATACCATTAACGCCGTTATATAATAAATCGTTGATTTGTGTAATTGCGAAGTCAAGACCTGCTTTTTCTAAATCTTCTGGGTTCTCTTTATATTTCTCAAGAAAATCTGACACTTCTTTTGGGAGTTTTGTTCCTGAAAGACCGATAATTCTGTCAACTTGTTTAATGTTAGTAATTGGCATAATTCCTGCAAAAACAGGAGCATAAATGCCTTTATTACGGACTTTATCAAGAAACGAGAAGAACAACTCGTTATCATAAAAAAGTTGTGTAATAAGAAAATCCACGCCACAATCGACTTTAATTTTAAGGTGGTCAATGTCTTTTTCTAAACTATCACATTCAGGGTGGCACTCAGGGTAACAAGCCCCACCAATATCAAAATATCCATATTCTTTGATTTTTGATACTAAATCTGATGCATATGTATAATACTCCCCTTCGGGTTTTACAAAATCCTTTGGAATATCGCCACGCATAGCGAGAATATTATCAATATTATTTTCTTTAAGAGAATCAAGAATACTGTCAATTTTATCTTTTGGAGTTGATGCACAAGTCAAGTGAGCAAGTGCAGTTGTGTCAAGACGATTTTTGATTAAAGATGCAATTTTAGTTGTGTATTGGCTTGTGCCACCACCTGCACCGTATGTAACACTCATAAAATCGGGGTTAAAGGCTGCAAGTTCACGGACAGACCATTCAATACTATCAAATGCAGAGTCAGTTTTTGGAGGAAAAACCTCGAAAGAAACTAATTGGTCTTTAACCATAAGTTTTTCAGTAATTCTCATATCATTCACCTTGAATTATAATATCATATTTGCAATTTTTTAGCAAGATAATGATAATTTATTTACATATTATTTACAAAAATGGCGGGGTCTTGACCCCGCCATACAATATTATTTGAAAAGTTTGCTTGCGTTTATGATTTCTTCGTTAGTGATTTTGCCTGTTGGTGTTGCATTTACTTCCTTTTCTGCTTCGGCTGTTATATCACTATATGGTGTTTTGAGTTTGCTATTTACATACTCTGCAAAGCTTTCGCCATTGAAGATTGCATTCTGCATTCTCTTGTTACCGTATTTATCGAAGAATGTTCCGTTTTCACAATATGCAGAAGTTTCTATTGCATTTTCAAAATCGCCATTATACTGTGGAATGTTAAGTTTTGAAACTGCATAGTAGTTTGCATCTGTTTCTTTTGCAGTTGTAAAAATTTGCTTTTTGTTTTCTTCTGCATATTTTTTAAGAACAAATGCAGTTTCTGTTGAAACTTTGCCACTAATTACAATTGTATCAGAACCAAGTAATGTGTCAAAATCAGTTGTTTGTTTTTGGTTCTTAAGTACGCTGAAACGACCACCTTTACAGAGAATACCGTTGTTTACAGGTAATGCTCTTGTAACTGTTGAGCCGATATAACGATAATCAACTGAACAGAGATTTGAACAGTTTGTGCAAATACTGATTTTTGATTTTTCTTTAACAGGAACGCTCTTTGTAAATGCAGATTTTTCGCGTAATGCACCTGTTGGACAAAGGGCAACACACTGGCCACAAGCAATACAATCGGTTTCTTTTAATGGTTTTGAAAGTTCCGGCTCAACAAAAGTGTTGAATCCACGATTAATAAGACCAATTGCAGATTTACCCATTACCTCTTCACAAACTCTTACACAAAGTCCGCAAAGAATACATTTATCTGTATTTCTGCTTATAAGGTCGTTTGCATTTTCTTGGTTTCTGTTGTGTTTCTCCCCTGCAAATCTTGATGGCTTAACATCATAATCGTTTGCATAAGAGATAAGTTTACATTCAAAATAGTCGTGGCAACCACATTCAAGGCAACGGTTTGCCTCTTTTTTAGCCATTTCTTCAGTAAATCCAAAGTTTACTTCTTTGAAATTTGTTTTTCTGTCAGCAGGTGCCATATGTGGCATTTTGGTGCGTTCTAATTTCTCGAATTTTGAGTAATCAATAGATTTACTGTCACTCTCAACAAAATATGGCTTTTTGTAGCCTACAACTTCGCCGTTTAAGTATCGGTCAATTACAACTGATGCTTTCTGTGCCTCGCCTATTGCAGCAATTGCGATATCAGCACCTTTATTTGTAGCATCACCTACTGCAAACACGCCGTCAACTGATGTTGTAAATCTGCTTTCATCTGCGCAAATTGTGTTTTTGCGAGTTGCGTTAAGACTTTCAAATCCGTCAAGATTTGGATACTGACCGATTGCCATAATAACACTATCAAGTGCAATTTCTTCAGTTTCGCCCTCGATTACAACTGGTCTTCTACGACCGCTTTCGTCGGGCTCGCCTAACCTCATTTTTTGAAGTATTACACCATTAAGTTTACCGTTTTCGCCTGTAAACTCAATCGGATTTGTAAGGTATTTATAAATTACGCCCTCTTCTTCAGATTCAAGAATTTCCTGAGGGTCAGCAGGCATTTCGTCTTTAGTTCTACGATAAATTACATAAACATTTTCAGCACCAAGACGAATTGCAGTACGGCAAGCATCCATAGCAGTATTACCACCACCGCAAACTGCAACATTTTTGCCTAAATCAACCTTATTTCCAAGGGCTACTTCACGGAGCAAGTCAATACCACCCCATACACCATCAAGGTCTTCGCCTTGAACTCGCATTTTACTACTGTTCCAAGCACCGATTGCAACGAGTGTGGCATCAAAATCGTTTTTGATTTGCTCAAACGAAATATCTTTACCGATGTTTACGTTATTTTTGAGTTCAACACCCATATCTTCAATAAGTTTAATTTCTTTATCGAGAACTGCTTTTGGAAGACGGTATTCAGGAATACCATAACGGAGCATACCGCCCATTTTTTCCATCTGTTCAAAAATAGTAACACTATGACCTTGTTTACGTAAGAAATATGCTGCTGTAAGACCTGCAGGACCACCACCGATAATTGCGACTTTTTTATTGGTATTTGGTTCAATTTCGGGAATATATGTATCGCCTAACAAGTCCATATCTGCAACAAAACTTTTAAGGAATGCTATTGAAATTGGCTCGTCAACGTATTGTCTTCTGCATTGTTTTTCGCAAGGATGTGGGCAAATTCTGCCGATTGACGCAGGTAAAGGGAGTTTCTCTTTAATAAGTTTAACTGCCTCTGTATATTCACCATTTGCGATAAGTCCCACATAGCCCTGACAGTCTGTACCTGCAGGACAAGCCTTACTACAAGGTGCAACGCAATCGCCTGTATGGTCAGAAAGTAGAAGTTCAAGAGCAACTTTACGAGATGCCTTAATCCTTTCAGTTTGAGTATGTACTACCATACCGTTTGTAACTTTTGTTGAACAAGCTCGAAGAAGTTTCGGCACGCCCTCAACCTCAACAGTACAAAGTCCACAAGCACCGTAAAGTTCAACACGACCATCATAACAGAGATTAGGGATTTTAATACCATTCTGTGAAGCAACATTGAGTATTGTCATACCTTCTTCTGCAACTATTTTTTTACCGTCGATTGTTAATGTAATACTCAATTATTTCACCTCCACAGCATTGAATTTACATACCGTTTTACAGTTACCACACTTAATACATTTATCTATATCAATAATATGTGGATTTTTTACTATACCACTAATTGCACCAACCGGACATTTCTTTGAACAAAGCGTACAACCACGGCACAAATCTGCATTGATTTTAAACTCAAGAAGATTTGTGCATTCGTGTGCAGTGCACTTTTTATCTACGATATGCTCAACATACTCGTTCTTAAAGTATTTAAGTGTTGTAAGAACAGGGTTCGGTGCAGTCTGACCAAGTCCACACAATGCACCGTCTTTAATTGCAAGGCAAAGTTCTTCTAAAACTTCAATATCTTCTGCCTTGCCGTTACCCTCAGTAATTCTTGTGAGAATTTCAAGCATACGCTTTGTGCCAAGACGACAATGAACACATTTACCACAAGATTCTTTTGCAGTAAAGTCAAGGAAGAAACGAGCCATTTCAACCATACAAGTACTGTCATCCATTACAACCATACCGCCTGAGCCCATAATAGCACCTGTAGCTGACAACGCTTTATAGTCAATTACTGTATCAAGCAATTCTGCAGGAATACAACCACCTGATGGTCCGCCCATTTGTACTGCTTTGAAGTTTTTATCATTTTTAATTCCGCCACCTATGTCAAAAATAACATCACGAAGTGTTTTACCCATTGGAATTTCAACTAGTCCACCGCGTTTGATTTTACCGGTAAGTGCAAAAACTTTTGTACCCTTGCTATTTTCTGTACCCATTGATGAGAAAGCGTTACCGCCGTTTAAGATAATCCAGCTTACATTTGCAAAAGTTTCAACATTATTAATATTTGATGGTTTATGCCAATAACCTGACTGTGCAGGGAATGGTGGTTTAAGACGCGGCATACCGCGTGAGCCCTCAAGCGACTCAATAAGTGCAGTTTCTTCACCACATACAAACGCACCTGCACCTGCTTTAATTCTGAAATCACAAGAGAAGTCCGTACCCATAATATTCTGACCGATATAGCCATTTGCTTTTGCTTGGTTGATAGCATTCTGTAATCTACGAATTGCAAGTGGATATTCCGCACGCACATATACAATTGCTTCACATGCCCCTATAGCGTAAGCACCAATAAGCATACCTTCAATAAGGTTATGCGGGTCGCCCTCAATAACTGCTCTGTCCATAAATGCACCCGGGTCACCCTCGTCAGCATTACAAATAAGATATTTCTTTTCGCCTTGTGACTGACGAGCCGCATTCCACTTAAACCAAGTCGGAAAACCTGCACCGCCACGACCTGCAAGACCTGAAATTTTGATTTCTTCTATAACATCTTCAGGCGACATTGTAGTAAGAACTTTACCCAGTGCTTTGTAGCCGTCATCATTTGTGTAATCTTCAATAATTTCAGGGTTAATAACACCACAATGACGAAGTGCAATTCTTGTTTGTTTATCAAGGAATTGTTTATCGTCATCAGAAATTTCATAATCTTTTACTGACGATAAATCGTTATTATTTACTGCAATTGCGATTTTTTCTGCAATCTCGCCATTGACTTTTACAAATCTATGAAGTCCGTCATCTGCATAAACATCAACAATTGGCTCAAGGTAGCACATACCTATACAGCCTGTTACGGTAAGTTGATTGTTATTCAAATCAAGGGTTGAACTGAGAATTTCATATGCTTTCATAGCACCTGCGGCAATACCACAACTGCCTTGTCCTACTGCTATTTTCATTCTGCATTCTCCCCTTTCTGTAACTCTTTTAATATGCTTATTGCTTTTTCGGGAGTGAGTGAACCATAAGTTTCATCGTTAATCATCATTACAGGTGACAAACTGCAACAACCAAGACAAGCCACATTTTTAAGTGTAAAAAGTCCGTCAGCAGTTGTTTCGCCGTCTTTTATGCCTAAATACTCGTTGATTGTTTTTTCAATCTGTAATGAGCCGTTTACATGGCAAGCTGTACCCTGACAAAGCATGATAAGATATTTTCCCACAGGTTGCAATCTGAACTGTGAGTAAAATGTTGCCACGCCCATAATTTTTGTTACTTTAATTCCTGTACGTTGTGAAATATGTAAAATCACATCTACTGGCAAGTAACCATAGATTTCCTGAGCATTCTGTAATATAGTTATAAGACTTCCCGGTACTGTTGCATATTTTTGCAAGCAAGGCTCAAGTAAAGAAAAGTCATTTTTATTTTTACAATCGCAATTCATAACAAACCTCCGATTAAAAATACATTACTATATATAATAATACAAATATTGTTCTTTTTCAAATAGAAATTTATGCGAAAAAAGTTGAAAAATATATCGACTTTGACTATAAATCGGTATATAATATATTCACACAAGAAAATTTGCAGATTTGAGGCGAAATTTTGAAAAAATATTTATATGAAATGCACTTTCATACAAAGGACACTAGTAACTGTGCTAACGTTAAGGCAAAAGATGCCGTTGAAGAATATATAAAGGCTGGTTATGACGGAATTGTTGTTACCGACCATTTAAGTCCATCAACTTATATGAAATATGGCAGAGAGTTATTGTCTTGGAAGAAAAAAGTTGATTTCTTTCTCCGCGGATATAAATCAGCATTAGAGACGGCAAACGGAAGAATCAATGTTCTTTTGGGAATGGAACTTCGTTTTCGTACAAGCGAGGGCGATAACGACTATCTTGTGTATGGAATTACAGAAGAATTTTTGTATTCACACCCAAATCTGCTTAATATGAACAGTAAAACATTTTATGAGTTAGCGAAGAAAAAAGGATTTTTAGTATTTCAGGCTCACCCGTTCAGAGTTGGAATGAAAGTTACAAATCCAAAGTGTCTTGACGGTATTGAAATCTTTAACGGTAATCCAAGACATAATTCAAGCAACGATATTGCTGAAATGTGGGCAAAAAAATATGACTTTATGGTCACATCAGGTTCAGATTATCACGAGATTGAGGATTTAGGCACAGGCGGAATTTGGTTTAACAAAGAAATTACAGATAATAAAACATTGGTTGAAGAATTATTGACCCGAGAATATGAAATCAAAAAACTCTGCGATTAAGCAGAGCTTTAATTCTATTTGTATCTCTTAATTTTCTTTTTTAGGTGTGAAAATTCTTATTATTACAAGAATTGCAACAAACGAGCCACTAATCAGTAAAAGTGTATTTGCTATTCTTTTATCTTCATAACTTTCTGCAAAAATTCTTATTACTACGCCAAAGAACAGCATTGCTGCCATAATTGCACATATAACCGCTATAATTACCTTTAAGACTTTCTCAAAGCGTTGAGGAATTTTGTCTTCGGGAATTAGTTTGTATATAAGATACATTAGTCCCTCTAACGTACCTTCAAGTACAAACTCGATAAAAAATTCAAAAATAATATCTAACATAATCACACCACATTTTTATTTACGTAAACATTATATAGAAAAGCAACGGCGGGGTCTTGACCCCGCCCTACAAGAATTGATTATTTTTTAAGTGCTACTGCTTCTTTGCATTTTGCAACGATATTTGCAGCGTCAAGTCCGAACTCGTGAAGAAGTTGAACTGCAGGACCAGATTTACCGAATGTATCTTCAACACCTACGCGAAGAACCGGAACAGGAACTGTTTCGCAAACTACTTCTGCAACTGCTGAACCAAGACCACCGATAACATTGTGTTCTTCCGCAGTAACGATAACACCTGTTTTCTTTGCACTGTCAATTACAAGTTCACGGTCAATAGGCTTAATAGTAGCCATATTAACAACTCTTGCATTAATGCCTTCTGCTTTAAGTTCTTCATAAGCCATAAGTGCTTCGTTTACCATAAGACCTGTTGCGATAATTGTAACGTCTGTGCCTTCTTTGAGAATATTGCCCTTACCGATTTCAAATTTGTAATCTTCGTCAAATACTCTCGGCACTGCAAGGCGACCGAATCGCATATAAACAGGGCCGTCGTGCTCTGCTGCAGCAAGTACGCAAAGTCTTGCTTCAACATCATCAGCAGGGTTAAGAATTACCATACTTGGAATTGTTCTCATAAGACCAATATCTTCACAACACTGATGGCTTGCACCGTCTTCACCAACTGAAAGACCTGCGTGAGTTGCACCGATTTTAACATTAAGGTGAGGATAACCGATTGAGTTTCTGACCTGTTCGAATGCACGACCAGCAGCAAACATAGCAAATGATGATGCAAATACTGTATAACCAGATGCTGCAAGACCTGCAGCAATACCCATCATATTACCTTCAGCAATACCGCAGTCAATGAATTTTTCAGGGTGTTCTTTTTTGAACATACCTGTTTTTGTTGCGGCAGCCAAGTCAGCATCAAGAACAAGAATTTTTGCGTCTGTATTTCCTAATTCAACAAGTGCTTTACCATAAGCATCTCTTGTTGCGGTTTTAATTACTTCACTCATTTTGCTGCCTCCAATTCATTAAGTTTTGCAGTAAGTTCTGCTACTGCTGTATTATAAAGTTCTTCATTTGGAGCTGCACCGTGCCAGTTAACTGCATTTTCCATATAAGAAACGCCTTTACCCTTAACTGTCTTTGCAATAATTGCTGTTGGCTTGCCTTTACAATTTTTAGCATTCTCAAATGCTGTTTCAATTTCATCAAGGTTATTACCATCAATTTCAATTGTATTAAAACCGAATGCAACAAACTTTTCAGGGATTGGATATGGTGAGTTAACTTCTTCAACAGTACCATCAATCTGAAGATTATTATTATCAACAATTACTACAAGGTTGTCAAGCTTCTTTGCGTTTGCAAACATTGCTGCTTCCCAAACCTGACCTTCTTCAATTTCACCGTCACCAAGAATTGTGTAAACTCTTGTGTCTTTATTATCAAGTTTTGCGGCAAGTGCCATACCAACTGCAGTTGAGATACCTTGACCGAGTGAACCTGTACTCATATCAACACCGGGAACAGATTTCATACTTGGATGACCCTGAAGATATGAATCTGATTTTCGAAGTGTTTTAATATCTTCTGTTGGGAAAAAGCCTTTAAGTGCCAAAGTTGCATAAAGTGCAGGAGCTGCGTGACCTTTTGAAAGGACAAATCTGTCGCGGTCTTCCCATTTTGGATTTGAAGCATCAACTTTCATCTCTACATTGTAAAGATATGCCATAAGCTCTGCGATTGAAAGTGAGCCACCCGGGTGACCGGCTTTAGCATTAAAAATGCCTTCAAGAATTAACAATCTTTCTTTTGTGGCAAATATTTCTAATTCTTTTTTGAGTGAATTATTCATATTTATTCCTCCTTATAATCATCCATTATGTATTCAAGCAAGTCTGCGACAGCACCTTTGTTACAATGGCATGCGTGAAATTTTACAATTTCGTGCATTGCTTTTGGTGCTTGTCCGCAACAAGCAGGAAGTCCAACAGTTTTAAGCATATCGTAATCGTTGAAATAATCACCGATTGCGGCAGTATACTTATGCTCAATACCATAAAGTTCTGCAATTTTCATAAGTGCAGTTCCTTTATGTACCCCCTCATTGAGCATTTCAAAAGATGAAATTGAACTTGACATAAAATTTGCTCTTGTGTCAGTCAAAGTATCAATATATTTTCTTAATCTTTTGATTACATCGGGCATTCCAAGAAAAATTACCTTCCCCCAATTTTCTCTTGGAATTTCGTCGGGGTGCTTACAATTCACATAGTGAAGTTTGTCAGCCATAACCATTACGCGAGCAAAAACTCGTGAATTCAAAGTATATATCATTTTATCTGTTAAAATTTCAATTTCAACAAGTGGAAAACGCTTATGAATTTCAAAAACCAAGTCCATAGCGTGCTCATTTATTGCATCAAAATGAAGCATTTTTTCGTGATTATAATCATACACGCCTGCACCATTCAAAATTACAGCAGGAGTACCTGCAATCGGCAAGTTTTCGTAATGTTTTCGCATTGACTGGACATTTCTACCTGATGCCAAAGTAAAATTACCATTACATTCTAATACAAATCTATTTATTGCATCACGATTTCTTTTTGGCAACTGTCTTAACTTGTTATTAAGTGTACCGTCAATATCGGACACAACAAGCCAATGTGACAAGTTTTTATTTTTCATCTTCAACACCTCCTCAGGTGTGTTTGAGTCTGCTTAAAAATTCAGTAAAATAATCGGGCAATTCACTTGTAAACTCAAGATATTCCTCCGTAATTGGATGAATAAATCCGATTTTTATTGCGTGCAAGCACTGACCGTTTAAATAAGCACTTTTCTTATCGTTTCCATAGACAAAATCCCCTGCTACAGGGTGACCTAAATGTGCCATATGCACACGTATCTGATGAGTTCTGCCTGTTTCTAATTTAAGTGAAATATGAGAATACCCCTCATAATCTTCAATAACATTATAGTGTGTAACTGCATTTTTTGAATTATTCTGCGTTACGCACATTTTTTTGCGGTCTTTGGGATTTCTGCCAATTGGAGCATTGACTGTACCCTGCTGTTCTTTCAAGTGACCAACAATTACAGCATTATACTCGCGGATAAAACTATGTTCTTTAATTTGTTCAGCGAGTCCTATATGGGCTTTATCATTTTTTGCAACAATTAGAAGTCCGCTTGTGTCTTTGTCAATTCTATGAACAATGCCGGGACGTAAAATTCCATTAATGCCTGAAAGTGAGTCTTTACAATGATACAAAAGTGCATTCACAAGTGTTCCACTGTAATTCCCCGGTGCGGGGTGCACCACCATTCCGCGTGGTTTATTAACCACAAGCAAATGCTCATCCTCATAAACTATATCAAGTGGAATGTTTTCAGGTTCAGCATCAAGCGGTTTTAATTCACTCGGTAACATTGTGATTTCGTCATCTGTGTTGACCTTATATTTTTTATTTACAGCAACACCATTTACTAAAACCTTACCGTTTTCAATAAGTTTTTGTATTGCGTTTCTTGAAGAGTTTTCTACGAGAACAGATAAAAATTTATCAATTCTCTCCCCTTCAAAATTTTCAGGAACTTCTATTAATACTTCATTCATTTTCTTTCAGTTCCTTTGCTTTTTTGTGTTCTCTGTATATATCATAGAATGTCCACAAAACAAGTACTACTGCACTACAAGTAACAAGAATATCCGCAAAATTGAATATTGCAAAATCAATAAAAAGTGGCTCAATGTAGTCAACCACAAACCCTCTAAAAACGCGGTCGATGAGATTACCTGCACCACCTGCGATAATAAGAGCAATACACACATATTCAACGCCGAATTTCAATTTTTTTGACAGCAAATAAATTATTCCCGCCACGATTACAACAAGTGTAAAAACCGAAAGTGCAGTTGTGTACTCACTAAACGAACCAAAAGCAGCCCCTGTATTTTCGGCGTATTTCAAGCGAAGAAATCCGTCTATTAAAGGAAGGCTGCCAATCGGCTCGAGATATTCAATTACAAGTAATTTGATTAATTGGTCCAATGCAACAAGAACTGCAATGGCTAAGACTGTAATTACTTGAAGCATTTAATTACCTCGTCTGTTTTGTTTTAGATTATTTCTTTTTAAAAAAGTTCTTAAACGAAATTGATTTTGGTGCATCGTCATCTGTTTCTTCAACGTCAACTTCTTCTGTAACTTCTTCAGCCATAGCAGGAACTACAGGCTCTGTAACAAAATCGTCATCATCAGCAAAATCAATTTTGCTTAAGTCAAGTTTGAATGGCTTTTTAACTGCTACGGGCTCTTCTGCCACTTCTTCAACCTCATCAACTGCTTCTTCAACAACTTCAACAGGTTCTTCAGTTACTTCTTCAACTATTTCTTCAACGATTTCTTCAGGCTCTGTTGTTTCTTCAACTACTTCCTCTGGCTCTTCAACCTCGTCAATTACAACAACAGGTGTTTCATCTTCGATAATAACAGGTTCTTCATCAATAACTGTTTCTTCTACTGTTTCAGGCTCAACTGTTTCTGCCTGCTCATCAATCTGCTTATCTGCAATTTCAGGGAGTTGATTAATAAGGTTGATATGGTCTTTATACATTGCTACGAGCTTACTCTTAAATTCAGATGCTTCTTTCTGAATCATTTCATATACAAGGCTCTCATGTGTAACCTTACGGTTGATATTACCAAGAATATCATTTGCCTGACGGTTTGCGTCTGCAAGGATATTTTCAGCTTCTGCTTTTGCATCTGCAACAATTTTTTCTGCTTCAGCTTTTGCATTATCTTCTGCTTCTTTTGCTGCTTTTTCTGCAACTTCGTGAAGTCTTGCAGTTTCTGCATTAATTTCTGCATTTTCTTTTTCTGCTGTTTCTTTAGCTTCTGCTACAATTTTATCAGCAAGTTTTTGTGCATTGAGAAGTGCCATCTTAAGACTTTCTTCGTCAGCACGATATTCTTCAACTTTCTTTGCAAGAAGGCTGATTTTTTTAATAAGGTCGCTGTTTTCTTTAAACATCTGTTCATAAGATGCTGAAACTTCATTTAAAAAACTATCAACATCTTCTGCTCGATATGAACCACGACCAGTTGTCTGAAATGATTTTTCTTTGATTTTATCAGGTGTAAGCATTTAATTTATTCCTTCCCATTCTGCCCTGATTTGAGCAAATTATAATTCAAATGATTATATGTTTTTAATTAGAAAAACATACCGTTATTTTCAAGTTCGTCCAACAAATCACCCATAACGTCAACGTTATAAGGTGTAATGATAAATGTGCTGTTTGCAACACGCTTAATCTGACCGTTGTTTGCATAAGCAACACCTGTAAGAAAGTCAATTAAACGACGTGCAACGTCCTTACTAACTGACTCAAGGTTTAAAACTACTGTTCTTTTTTCGTTAAGATTATCAGCAATACCGAGTGCTTCATCAAATTTTTCAGGCTTTGAAAGAACAACCTGAAGTTGTGCTGTTGTATGAATATTTACAACTTTTTCCTGGTCACCGTTGCGAGGTGCTCTGCGTGGTTGTCTTGCAGGTCTTTCTTCCTCTTCGTAGTCACCTAAAAATGCACCTGTATCAACGTCGTCATCCGGATAATAACCATCCTCATCAACATTAACAATGTTTTTAATCTTGTCTAAAAAACTCATAGTGTGCTCCTCCTGAATGATTAATATATTCTTGGGCCAAAAATTGAAGAACCAATTCTTACAAGATTAGACCCACATAAAATTGCTTGTTCATAATCTCCCGACATACCCATCGACAAAATATTCACGTTTATATTATCTAACTTTTTCTCTTTAATGTCAACATATATATTGTGTATTTTTTCAAAATATTTACAAAGTATTGTATTATTTTCGCAAATTGGGGGTACTGTCATAAGCCCTTTTACTGAAATGTCTTTAAGTTCAGCGATTTCATATAAATTCTCGTAAAATTCTTCTTTTGAAAAACCTGTTTTGCTTTCTTCGTCACCTATATTGATTTCAAGCAACACATCGGTAACAATACCTTTTTTTGCAGACTGTTTTGCAATTTCTTTAGCAATCTTTAGAGAGTCAACTGACTGAATCATATCAACTTCGCCCGTAATTTGCCCTGCTTTATTAGTCTGCAAATGACCTATAAGATGTTTTTCAACGCCGTCAAGGTGTAATTCAGGCTTTTTACGAAGCATTTCCTGTACTCGATTTTCACCGATTAAATTCACACCGTAATCAATGGCATAATTTATAAAAATAGGGTCTACTGTTTTAGTAACTGCCATAAGTCGTACATCTTCAGGATTTCTTCCGCTTTTAATTGCACTTTCAGCAATCTTTTCATTGATTACATCAAGATTATACTGAATATCTGCCTTTCGGCTTTCAAGAAATGACTTTTCCATCATATAAATCAACTCCTTCTGTAATTATTGTATCGTATTGTCTTACATAAGAAGAATCGTCAACCTTTTCGATTATTGAATAATCTTCAGTTGAGTGTAATATGTTAATCTTTTTGAATGAGATAATATTACCACGTTGAACATATACACCTTTTTCGCCATCAACTTCACGGATTGCCTTGTTATTAATGCGAATACCTGTATATTCATCAGTAATAATCTCAATATTTTCCATACGAAGATTTGCAACATCACGGTTCATAATATTACATTTAAGAACAACTGCAACACTGTCTTCTTCCTTGTCACCTTTAAATACAACTGTGCACTTAATTGTGCCGACTGCCGTATTGGGAACATTAACCGAAACGGTATCGTTCACTTCAATATCACCCGACTCGTTATACGGAACTGTGCAAAGAAGATACCAATCGAATTCATCAACGAGTTTACCCATAACATTACTTGAAACTTCTTGTTTTTGTGATGAAAGTAAAGAGTTAATTGTTGCACAGTTTACTTTTGTAACATCCTTATAACCAATCGCGTTTTCATATCCGTCAACTGAACCGATATAATAACCCGGATTTGGTGAAGATACAGTTGTAAAGCCCGTTGCCTTTGATTGTAGTGAAACGAGTTCTGCCTCAAGTTCTGCAAGTTTAGCATCAACTGAAAGTTCTTCGCCTACTGCAAGTTGGCGAGTAGTTATTGCATCACGGAAATCTGTAAGAGCATCATAAAAATTGCTGTCAATTTCACCACGAGATGCAGAAATGAAATTAATACAGGCGTTATTAATCAAGTTATTGTAAGATGATGGTGCATTTGTGCCAATACCAACACGGTTTTTTAGTTGATTATAATAATCAATTTCTTTTGTAAGCTCATTAATACGCACATAAGCCGCCGCACTTTCAGTACTTTGGAATACTACTGCAACACCGTCGCCACTTGCAACACGTTTGCCGTCTTCTGCGATTGACACAACTGTTCCGCTTGTATTATCAGTAGTAAGATATTCTTCATCACGAACTACAAACGCCTTAGTAGTAACGGTATTCTTAATGTCACGTTCAAGTGCTAATTCAGTTTTATATGGATTTGAATTCATTTGAATAACCTGATAAACGAAATAAAGGATTATAAACACACCGGCAACTGCTAAAAAGATGTTTTTTGCCTGATTTTTATTAATTTTCATTTGTGTACCTCCTTAAAAAATCGTTTACCAATGAAAATACGTAATTATACATATCTTCGGAATTCTCGTATTCATCAGGGTAAACCCAATTTATATCTTCATTTTTGCGAAACCAAGTAAGTTGACGTTTAGCATAGTGTCTTGTTTCGAGTTTTAGTTTTTCTATGCACTCCTCAAGTGTAGCGTCACCTTTGAAATACGGTGACAACTCTTTATAACCGATTGCCTGACAAGCGGTTTTATCAGCATCAATATTGTAAAATTCTTCAGCCTCTTCTAAAAGTCCGTTTTCAAGCATTAAATCAACACGTAAGTTTATACGGTCATAAAGAACGTTTCTGTCACGATAATTAATGCCAATATAAAGTGTTTCAAAAGGCGTTTCTTCTTCACGGGAGAGTATTTTTTGCTCGGTCATTGTTTTGCCCGTTGCTTTATAAATTTCAAGTGCACGTATTATTCTGCTTTTATCGTTAAGGTGCAAGCGTGACGCTGTTTCGGGGTCGATTTCGCCGAGCCAATTAAGCATATACTCTGCACCTTTTTCATCGAATAAATCGGTTAATTCTTTGCGAATTTCAGTATTACTATCTTCTTTTGAAAACTGAATATTTTGAAGAAGTGAATCAATATAAAGTCCTGTACCACCTGCGATTACAGGCAAATCCTCTGCATTATGAATTTTGTAAATACATTCATTTGCAAGTGTAACATATTCTGCAACGCTAAACTTTTTGTCGATTGGTTGAAACCCGATTAAATGGTGGGGTATTCCCTGCATTTCTTCCACAGTTGGCTTTGCAGTTGCAATATTCATTTTTTCATAGATTTGCATTGAGTCTGCCGACACAACTTGCCCCGAAAAACGCTTTGCAATTTCAATAGACATTGATGTTTTTCCTGACGCGGTTGGCCCTACAACTGCAATAACGGGAACTTTGTTCATTTTATACCCTACCAAACTGTTTTTCTAATTCATATTTTGAAAGTTCTATCATAACCGGTCTGCCGTGAGGACAAAAACGAACATCATTATCATTAACAACTTGTTTTGCAAGTGCTAAAAGTTCTGCATCGGAATTGTCATCACCTGCTTTAATTGCACTACGGCAAGCCACATTATGATAAATCCAATCAAGATGTTCATTGCTGATATCACGACGGTTTTTTGTGAGATACTCTGCAATTTCGCTGATTAATGGTTCGATTTCACAGTTATCTAAATCCATTGGGCAACTGCGAACAATTACTGTACCGTTGCCGAAATCTTCGATATCGAAGCCAGATTTTGAAATGGTTTCAAGATTTTCAGTAACTGCAATATATTCTTCTTTGCCGAGTGTTACAGTTACGGGTGCTAATAGCATTTGGCTACCACTACCCTGCGAATTTGCTTTAAGTTTGTTAAAAAGAATTCGTTCGTGGGCTGCGTGTTTATCAATTACGCAAAGTTTACCATTGAGTTCAATGAATATGTAAGTTTTATATGCTTCACCAATAAGATGAATTGTATTTTCTTCTTTAGGTTTTTCAATTTCTGTAGTGACAACTGTTGGAATTTCCTTTTCTATTGTTGGGATTGAAACAGGAAATTCAATCTTTAATGGGTCATCGTCCACTTCTGCAACATATTCAATTTTAACATCATTAACTTCATCGAAAATTGATAATGGTTTTAAAACTTTTTCAGTATATGCAATATTTTCTTCAACTGTTGTTTGCTTAAACTCTTGTTGCGGTTTTGCAAAGATTTCGTTGAATACCGGCTTCTTTTCCGGAAGAATTGCTTGTTTAATTGATGCATCTTCACTTAATGCAGATTTAACGGCGTGGTAAACTGCGTCAAAAATTGCTTTTTCATCAGAAAAACGGACTTCAATTTTTGACGGATGCACATTAACGTCAACAAGTGTTGGAGGTAATGTGATAAAAAGCACACCACCGGGGAATTTGCCTACCATAACGCTATTTTTGTAAGCATTTTCGAAAGCAGCCATAATTGTAGTATTCTTTACACTTCTTCCGTTTACGAAGAAATACTGCATACCACGAGAGCCACGACAGTTAAATGGCGGTGTTACAAGACCGCTGACAGAAACATTACCAACAGTTCCGTCTACATTCAAAAGACCGTTTGAAAAGTCTTTGCCGAATGCAGAGAAACATACATTTTGGAGATTGCCGTCACCATTGGTTGTAAAAACTTGTTTGCCGTCGCGAATAAAACGGATGCTTATTTCAGGGTGAGAAAGTGCAAGTTTTTCAACCGCTGATGCCACATAGTTTCCCTCACTGACATCCTTTTTCAAGAATTTCATACGAGCTGGTGTATTATAGAAAAGCTCACGAACAATCATAGTTGTACCCACAGCACAACCAGCGTCAGAAAAATCGGTTATAATTCCACCCTCGATTGTGAGAGAAGTACCCATTTCTTCAGTTGCAGTTTTAGTAATCATATTCACTTTTGAAACTGCTGCGATTGATGGCAACGCTTCACCACGGAAGCCGAGAGTAAGAATTGTATTAAGGTCTTCGGCTGTTTTGATTTTACTTGTAGCGTGACTTACAAATGCAGTTTTAACATCTTCGCGGTCAATACCGCAACCGTCATCAGTAACGCGAATGTATGAAATACCACCGTGTTGAATTTCAACAGTAATGGAAGTAGCACCGGCATCAACGGCATTTTCCATAAGTTCTTTTACAACGGATGCAGGGCGTTCAACAACCTCGCCCGCTGCGATTAAATCAGCCATATGTTTTGGGAGTTTATTTATTTTTGCCATTGATGTTCACCTCTTTTTTAGCAATTATGTTGTGATACATATTTAGAATTTTGATACACTATTTTTTATTCTAATATTTCTCTTTGTTACAAAATCAAGTTGCTTTTTAATCCACAATAAATATTCATCAACCGTTTTAGGCATAGGATTTTTTGATAAATCACCGTCACCAATCCAAAAAACTACTGACTCATAATCATCAGATACACAATCTTGAAGATAGAAGAAATCAACATAACCCTTGAAATCAACAAACAAATCAAAAAACTCTTTATTCTTAACTAATGTTTCATATATTGGGCTATCTTCATTTTTATAATATCTTCTTATACATTCAAGTGTCAAATCCCATCGGTCTTTTATATAAGGATTACAACCACGAGCACGATTTATGCTATTATCTTTTGGAAATATAATTGAGCCGCCAATGGTATATACTCTTCGTAAAAAATCTTCTATAAATCCCTTATAATCAGGTAAAGCCAAAGAAACTTCTTCTAACATTTTGCGGTATCTTACATAACGGAAACTTGCAAGAATTGAATCACTTCCAAAACGGAAATTTTTCCAAGTTAGATATTTCGCACCATACCCCTTTGTTAGTTGCAAAACTTCTCCGTTGGGTAATGGTTTACTCCACAAAAATTCATGATAAGATTGCAAAGTCTTACTTACTGCATCAGGGTCACTATCACCGCCACCAAGAATATCATCAGCCCAAAAATCATTCCAATAATTTGGTGAATCTGTAGTGAAATCAAAACTAATATCAATATTCATTGTTTTTACTTTCTTTTATAATCTCGTTTTTTTGTGTGGCAGGTCAACCTGCCCCTACATTTTTATTGATTTGATGTTTTTTTGCGATTCATGAAATTTCGAATTACAAATTACGCATTACGAATTATTTAATTCTTCGCTTTGTCTATAAGTTCATAGAGAAGGCCCATTGCTTCGATTGGGGTTAGGGTGTTTATATCAACTGTACGGAGTCTGTCCATAATATATTCTCTTGAATTTGATTCAAAGGACATTTGGAACTGTGGCTCTTCTTTTTCTTCCGGAATATCAGCAACCATTTTTGGTTTCATTAGGTCATTATCTTCAAGAGTTTTAAGAATTGTTTTTGCTCGTTTAATTACATTATCAGGCACGCCTGCAAGCTTTGCAACCTCAATACCGTAAGAGCCATCTGCACCGCCACGGACAATTCTTCTTAAGAATGTAATATCGTCCCCACGCTTTTTGACTGCGATATTGTAATTCATTACACCGTCAACTGTGCCCTCTAACTCAGACAACTCGTGATAGTGAGTTGCAAAGAGAGTTTTTGCACCTATTTTCTTTTTATCTGCAATATATTCAACTACTGAACGAGCAATACTCATACCGTCAAATGTAGATGTACCACGACCGATTTCGTCAAGAATTATAAGTGAATCTTTTGTTGCGAATTTGAGAATTTCGGCAACTTCGTTCATTTCAACCATAAATGTTGACTGACCTGATGCCAAATCGTCAGACGCACCAACACGAGTGAAAATGCTGTCAACAATGCCTATATCCGCTGACTTTGCAGGTACAAAACAACCCATTTGTGCCATAATTGTTATAATTGCAATCTGTCGCATATATGTTGATTTACCCGCCATATTAGGACCTGTAATTACTGCCATACGATTTTCGTTACAATCAAGAATTGTGTCATTAGGCACAAACATTGTGTGCTTTTGTAAGCTTTCTATTACAGGATGTCTGCCCTCGTAAATACGAATTACACCTTTATCGTTAATATCAGGGCGAGTATAGTTATTTTTAAGTGAAACTGTTGCGAATGAACAGAGAACATCTAAAAGGGCTACTGCGTGGGCAGTTCTTTGAGTTCTTAAGTACTCCCCTGCAATCTTTTTACGGATTGAATTGAAAATCTCATATTCAAGTCCTACGATTCTCTCTTGTGCACCAAGCACTTTAGTTTCAAGCTCTTTGAGTTCTTGTGTTATGTATCTTTCACAGTTTGAAAGTGTTTGTTTACGAATATATGTATCAGGCACTAATTCTTTATAGGAATTGAGAACTTCAAAGTAATAACCAAATACTTTGTTATAGCCAATTTTAAGTTTTTTGATGCCTGTTTTTTCTTGCTCGTCGGCTTCAAGTTTTGCAAGAATTGATTTACCACCGTTTACAATGTCGCGAAGTTCGTCAAGTTCTTTATTAAAACCGTCTTTAATCATTCCACCCTCACGGACTGAGAATGGTGCATCTTCTTTTATAGAAACCTTAATAAGTGAACAGACATCTGCCAAAATATCAATTTCGTTATAAATGTATTTAAGCATATTGCTATTTGCATTTTTAAGGTTTTCTTTGAGTTCGGGAAGATTTTCGAGCGTTGTGCAAAGAGATAAAAGTTCTTTTGCATTTGCAGTATTATAAACAATACGAGTCATAAGACGTTCCATATCGTAAACACTGATTAAAAGTTCTGTTTCACGCTCACGAAGTTCAGTATTACCATAAAGCTCGTCCACTGCATTAAGACGCTTTGAAATTTCAGCACAATCATAAAGCGGACGCTCAATAAATGAACGAAGCATACGCTTACCCATAGCAGTTTTTGTTTTATCAAGTACCCATAAAAGTGAGCCTTTACGGTCACGGTCACGCATTGTTTCCAAAAGTTCAAGGTTACGGATTGCAGAAATACCTAAACTCATATACTTTGCATCAGTATAGAAATTTACACTCTTAATATTCTCTAAATCACGCTTTTGGGTTGCTTTAAGATATGAAAGAGATGCACCTAAAGCACATACTGCAGTATTACGCTGATTAAGTGAAATTGTTGTTAAATCATTAGTGTTAAAATGCTCTTTGCAAAGTGTTTCTGCATTAGAAAACTCAAATTCTTCAATCAATAATTCAACAGACGCTTCAAGTTTTTTAGAAATGAACTCAGAAAGTGAAGTGAAAGAAACAACCTCTTTATTAAGAATAATTTCAGTTGGGTTGTATCTACCCATTTCATTAATAACTCTCTGTTCAACATTTTCATTGAATTCTGTTAAATTGACCTCGCCTGTTGAAATATCGATAAAGCATATACCAACATTGCCGTTAGTTGCACAAACAGATGCGAGATAGTTATTCTTTGACTCGTCAAGCATTGAACTTTCGATTACAGTACCCGGTGTAATAACGCGAATAACATCACGCTTTACAATTCCTTTAGCAAGGGCTGGGTCTTCCATCTGTTCACAGATTGCTACCTTGTAGCCACGTGACACAAGCTTTGCAATATAACCATCTGCACTATGGAATGGTACGCCACACATTGGGGCTCTTTCCTCTTGTCCACAATCGCGACCTGTAAGCACAAGTTCAAGCTCTTTTGATGCAGTTTTAGCATCATCAAAGAACATCTCGTAAAAGTCACCAAGTCGGAACATCAATATGGTGTCTTCATAATTCTTTTTTATTTCAAAGTATTGTTGCATCATTGGGGAAAGTGCCATATTTTTAGTCCTTCTTTGGTAAATAGATTTTTGAGGGGTTTGTGAATCCCTCCACCGCAAGCGGTCCCCCTCCCTTTGACAAGGGAGGCAGGATTAAGTTTTATTAGTGGTTGCAACCTTCATCGCCACAATCACAATGACAGCCTGAGCAGTCACCACCGCACTGATGTGCAGTTGGGTCGCAAGTATCAGGGTCGTCACCGTTTACACACATAGCAAGAATACCTGTAAGGTAGTTCATAAGGTCATCAATATCTTTTCTTGCCATTTCGTAGTTACGCATATTTTCGTTCATCATAATTTCTGTGTAAACGCCACGGAATTCTTCGTCATATGCTTTCATTTTCTCTTCATTTGGCTCTTCTTTAGAAGCCTCGTGCTGATAAGATACCTGAATAAGCTGAATTTTGCTCATAAGTTCGTTAAGAGCAGTATCTTTTTCGTTTGCTTCGATTGCTTTCTGCATTGCAAGATATCTTTCATCCTGCTGAATTGCTTTACCAAGCTCTCTTGTAAGTTTTTCAAGTGACATAAGTTTCTAACTCCTTTATTTTTACATTTTTTTGACTTATTTATATTAACTCGCCTCTAACGAGCCAATTTAACGGCTCTGTTACTTTCACATAACAGAATTTGCCGATTAAATCTTCATTTTCTGACGGAAATTCAATAATTACGTTGCCGTCAGTTCGACCTGCTAAATAACCGTCTAAAGTTTTACTCTTACCTTCGCAAAGTACACGGTAGGTTTTTCCCTTCATATTTGCACTATGTGTACTTGCTATTTCTTCTTGCAAGTCGCAAAGTTCTTTAAACCATTTATTCTTTTCTTCGTAAGGAACGGGGTCAGGCATTTCTGCCGCTTTTGTACCTTTTCGACTTGAGAAAATAAATGTGAAAAGTGATGTATAACCTACTTCTTTGACAAGTGACAGAGTATCGCAAAATTCTTCATAAGTTTCACCGGGAAAACCAACGATTATATCGCTTGTAAGGGAAAGCCCCTCGATTTTCTCTTTAGCATAATTCACGAGTTCAAGGTATTTTTCACGGGTATAACGACGATTCATTTCTTTTAGAATTCTGTTATTTCCCGATTGAACAGGTAGATGGATGTGTTTTGATGCTTTTTCACACTCTGCAATAGTGTCAATTAATTCCTTTGTGCAGTCTTTCGGGTGTGAAGTCATAAAACGGATTGTAAACTCACCGTCTAATGCGTTGATTTCACGAATAAGTTTTGAGAAGTTTATGTCTTCATCAAGCCCTTTACCGTAAGAATTAACATTCTGACCGAGTAATGTGATGTCTTTATAGCCCTCGGCTATAATCTGTTTTGCCTCTGCGATAATATCAGCAGATTTTCGGCTACGCTCACGGCCTCTTACATAAGGCACTACACAATATGTGCAGAAATTATCACAACCGTACATAATTGGCAACCATGCTTTTGCAGAGTTATCGCGAAGTGCAGGAATACCCTCGGCAACCTCGTTAGTTTCAGTCATATCTGCAAATAATCGCTTACCGCGTGTAAGATATGATTTGAAAATTTCAGGAACTTTATACTGATTATGAGTGCCGAAAACTATATCGACAAATGGGTAACTTTTCTGCAACTTTTCGCGAATGTGAGTTTGTTGCATCATACAACCGCAAAGGGCAATTATAAGGTTTGGATTTGACTGCTTTAACTTTTTGATTGCACCTACATTACCGAAAACACGGTCTTCGGCATGTTCACGGATTGCACAGGTGTTGTAAAGAATTAAATCAGCTTCTTCCTTTTCTTCTGTCATAGTGTAACCCATCATTGAAAGTTGACCTTTAATGCGTTCGCTGTCAGCAACATTACCCTGACAACCGTATGTATGGACGAATGCTTTAGGGCTTGTCCCGTGACGAGTAAGAAGAAGTTCACTAACCTCGTCAGCAATATTCTTTTGTAACTGGATTTGCTCTGTACTTACAAAATTTGTCAAGATTATACTTCCTTAGTATAGATTGATAATAAGAATTTGAGAACGTCGTTGAATACAACTTCTTTTTCTGTTTCGTTAAGAATTTCGTGACGCATACCGGGATAAAGAATTGTTGTTGGCTCAATACCTGCTTCAACAAGACCGTCAGCTACTGCCAAAACACCTTTACCGTTCATACCAACAGGGTCATTTGCACCTGAAATAATCATAACCGGTAACTCTTTTGGCATTCTGTATTTCCATGCAGAATCGCAAGCCTCACGCATAATATTATAAATATCACGATAGCCTGCCAATGTGTATGTAAATCCGCAAAGTTCGTCATTTGAATATTCAAGACGATTGTCAGCATTTTCTGAAAGCCAAGCAAGAGCACTTTCTTCTTTCTTTGGTGACATAGCAGAAAATCCTTTATTCATAATTTCTGCAACCTTGTCTACTCTTCTCATAACTCCGTATTTAGCAACAAGCATATCGATAAGGTCAACACCTGCGTTGATAAGGTCAGGCATATCACCTGTACCACAAAGGATTACGCCATCAAGTTCGTAACCGAAATGAGTTGCATAAATTCTTGCACAGAATGAACCCATTGAATGACCGAAAAGGAAATACGGAATATCAGGATTTCTCTTTTTCATAATTTTTGTGAGAATGTGCATATCATCAACAAGACGTTTATCTCCGTTTTCTTCACCCATAAATCCGATTTCTGCACGACTGTCAATACTTTTGCCGTGACCTAAATGGTCATTACCGCAAACTACAAATCCGTTTGACGCAAGAAAACGTGCAAATGCATCATAACGAGCAATATGTTCAGCCATACCGTGAGTTAATTGGACAATGCCGATGGGTGTTAATTCGTCATCTTCCCAAATGAGAGTTCTAATCTTATTTACACCATTTGATGAGTTAAAATAAGCCTCTTTTCTAACCAATGCCATATAATTTCCCTCCAAAATGTATATTTACGCATAATAATGCATAATAATCAATTTATTATACTACAAAACGCACTTTTTGTCATTAGAAATCTGTAATTTTTTCAAAAAAATAATTTTTGTTAAGATTGCTATTATGAATAAATTGGTTTCGTTATTTTTTATATATTTTAGTTATATAAATTAGTAAAAACGACCAATTTTGCGTGTTTTTTAACCCTTTTTCACTAATTATTCAAAAGTTTTAAAATTTGCAAAGATTTTTTCTTTATGATAAAATTAAAAAAAATGATTAGGAGTGAAAACAGATGACATACGAACAGGTTGTAGCAAAAGTTAAGGCAAAATTTGCAGACGCAGACGCTTCTGCTATTGACGGCATAGTTGCTTTGCAGATTAACCTTGAGGGCAAAAACGTAAACGGTATTTTCTATATTGAAGTTAAAGACCACAATGTTAATGTTGAGCCTTATGAGTACTATGACAGACACGCTATAGTTACAGTAAACCCAACAAATCTTATGAAACTTGTTGATGGTAAACTTGACCCTATTGAAGCATATAACAAGGGCAAGGTTGTAATTGACGGCGATGCAAGTGCAGTACTTACAGTAATCAATCTTGTTAAGTAAATTGAAAACTTATAATTAAAATATAGCGAGGGTTTGTGCTCTCGCTATATTTTTTTATATCGATAAAATTGAGTTTGTTTAATTGAGTGCAAAGTGCAAAGTGTCGGAACTGCGTTGCGATTATAGATTGCGTCGCAGATACTTAATTATGAATTCCGAATTACGCATTACGAATTGAGTTCGATAAATTCCAGTTTGTTGGGTTGATTTTTAGTTTTGTGTGTTGTATAATGTGCGTGATTAAAATACATTCCCTTTGCGAGATGATAATTATGTCAAAACCTATTACTTCTATTATTGTTGGTGCAGGTCACAGAGCGTTAATTTATGCTGAACTTGCCATTACAAATCCCGAACTTATGAAGATTGTGGGCGTTGCTGACCCGAATCCCGTAAGACGCGAAATGTGTATGAAAAAATTTGGATTTTCGGAAGATATGTGCTTCCAGACTGCAGAAGAATTAGCCGAAAAAGGTAAACTTGCTGACACTATTATCAATGGCACTATGGACCATCAGCATTTGGAAACATCTATTCCCCTACTCAATGTTGGTTATGATATGCTTCTTGAAAAGCCATTTGCAGTTAATGAGGAAGAAATGCGTGAATTAGTAGAATGTGCAAGATTGAACAACTCAAAGGTTATGATTTGTCACGTACTTCGTTACACTCCTTTCTATTACGGAATTAAGGAAAGAGTTGTAAGTGGTGAAATCGGTGATATTATCAATATTCAGACACTTGAACACGTAAGCTATCACCACCTTTCAACCTCATATATCCGTGGTAAATGGGCAAACAGTAAAGAGTGTCACACATCCATGCTTCTTGCAAAATGTTGTCACGATATTGATATTATGATGTGGCTTATGAGTGAAACAAAACCTGTTGCCATTTCAAGTTTTGGCAGTAAATATCAGTTCAAGCCTGAAAATGCACCCCAGAATGCAGGCACTCGTTGTCTTGTAGATTGTCCACTCGTTGATGATTGCAGATACTCTGCAAAGCGACTTTATATTGACCAACCTGAACGTTGGGCATTCTATGTATGGGACAAGTTAGAACATATAGAAAACCCCACAATTGAAGATAAAATAAATCTTCTTAAAGGTAATAGTCCTTACGGAAAATGCATTTACAAATGTGATAATGATGTTGTAGACCATCAATCAGTTCTCGTTAACTTTGCAAATGGTGCTACGGGCACGCATAACCTTGTTGGCGGTAATTCAATGTCACTTCGTAGAATACATATTACAGGTACAAAGGGCGAAATTTACGGTAACTTTGAGGAGTCAAAGTTCTATGTTTCAAAAATCCACCCTACAACTACTGACGAAAAAATCGTTGAAGAAGTTGACCTGAATGTATCGGGCGATATGGTTGGTGCATACGGTGGTCACGGTGGCGGTGACGAAAGACTTTCCGCTGACTTTGTATCTTTTGTACGAGGTGAAAAGCCAAGTCTTGCTTGTACTTCAATTTTCGATTCGGTTGCAGGTCACCTTTGCGTTTACCTTGCAGATAAGTCAAGAGAAAACGGCGGTATGCCGCAGGAAGTAATATTGTAAAATAGACAAAAAATTAAGGCAGTCGTGAGGCTGCCTTTTTATGTTTTTCTTATTTTTCATCGTCAAAATTACCTTCAACAATTTCTTTCAACTTATTCAAATTCATATCATCAGAACACGAAATTATTATACACTGTTTATATTTCGTAGTAATCTTACAAAGATACTTTTTTGAAAAATTAAAATTTAAAATCTTTTGTGAAACTGATATTTCTTCTGGCTCAACATAAGAAATATCAGTTATATTTTTAATATTTACAACCTTATTCAAATAACGAGGTGCGAAACGAATTTTTATATGGTCATCAAAAACTGCGATTTCATTATTAACTAATGATAAGAATGAAATAATTAAAAGGAACAAATAATACACTATGGAAAAAATTAATTGGAGTAAGTCATAAGTTCCTGCATAAACAAAGACATCTTTAAAAATAAAGCTCTCAGCATAACTCTTATAGAACAATTCATATAACGATACGCCATTAAACAAATTTATAAAAACAGAATATAAAAGAACACCTGCAAAGAATAGAGAAACAACAAATACAGATACTTGAAATGCTATAAATAAAGGCGAACGATATAATTTTATACTGAACTGTTTTTTCATTTCACATTATCCCCTTTGCTAAAAATATTACCAAGCATTGTTTTATCTGTCTTGAAACTAATATATCATCAAATTATTCGCTTGTCAATAAAAACGGCGGGAGCAAGCCCCCGCCCTACATTATCAGTTTTATTTTGTACCGAAAATTCTGTCGCCTGCATCGCCAAGACCAGGAACGATATATTTGTGCTCGTTGAGTTTTTCATCAAGTGCTGCACAGTAAATGTCAACATCAGGATGAGCGTCAGCAAGTGCCTGCATTCCCTCAGGAGCTGCGATAATACCCATAAACTTGATTGACTTTGGATTATACTGCTTAATCTGTGCGATGGCGTCAATTGCTGAACCACCTGTTGCAAGCATTGGGTCAAGAACAATTACTTCACGTTCTTCAATATCTGATGGTAATTTGCAGTAATACGGTACAGGAAGTGCTGTTTCGGGGTCACGGTACATACCAATATGGCCAACCTTTGCTGATGGTACAAGTGAAAGAACACCATCAAGCATACCTGTTCCTGCACGAAGAATTGGAACAAAAGCAAGTGTTTTACCTGAAATAACCTTTGTTTTTGCAATAGCAACTGGTGTTTCAACTTCAACTTCAACAAGCGGAAGGTCACGAGTTGCTTCATAACACATAAGTGTTGCAATTTCAGAAACGAGTGCTCTAAACTCTTTTGAGCCTGTGTTTTTATCTCTTAAAAGAGTAAGTTTGTGCTGAATAAGTGGATGATTTGTAATTGTAATGTTTGCCATTTTTATATTCCCCCAAAAATTATTGGAATTTCCTTAAACTTAATTATATACCCTATTTTTGTAATTGACAAGATATTTTATGAATTTTCTATCTCCATAATCTGGTCAATTCTGCGTTGATGACGTCCGCCTTCAAATTCTGTTTCAAGGAAGATATCAACAAGTTCAAGTGCAAGACCTACACCAACTACACGTCCGCCCATGCAAAGAGCGTTAGCATCGTTATGCATTCTGGTAAGCTTTGCACTAAAATAATCAGAACAGCAAGCTGCACGAATACCTTTAACCTTATTTGCAGCCATTGAAATACCAATGCCTGTTCCGCAACAAAGAATTGCTCTTTCACATTCGCCGCTTGTCACCTTTTCGCAAGTTTTCTTTGCGATTGGTGCATAATCAATTGATTCTGCTGAATATGTTCCGCAGTCAATATATTCAACACCTTTTTCATCAAGATGTTTTTTAATTGCCTCTTTTAATTCAAATCCGCCGTGGTCGGCACCTAATGCTATCATTTTATATTCTCCTTTTTCAATGAATTCTTATTATTAAGTTCACGCTCTGCCTGTGGTAATCTCAGGTAGTACGGAACAAGATTTATTGAATCTGTTGGCATTTCGCCATTTTTCATTTTTTCTTCTGCAAGTCTGCCAATACTGGATGCGTGAATATAACGAATATTTTCATCTGCAACAAAAGAACTTTCAACAATGTTTGCAAGTTTACTATAGCATAATTCTGCACCATCACCAATAAATATAATTGGTTTGGTAAAGTTTTGAAGTTCTATGCCAAGCTCGTCAATTAAAATTGCTTTATCTTCACAAACTCGCTTACCACTATTAAAAAATGCAGTATATACCTGATTACAACGAGCATCCATTACTGCACAAGCGATACAATCTTCATTTTTAAGCGGTTCAGCAATCGCTTCAAGAGTGGAAACAGCGAAACATTTTTTATTTAATGCATCTGACATACCTTTAACTGATGCAATACCAATACGCACGCCTGTAAAAGAACCAGGACCGTTTGCAATCGCAAATAAATCAATGTCGTTAATTGAAATATCTGAATTATTCAAGGTTTCCTCAACCATCGGCATAAGTGTCTGACTATGAGTAAGACCATTATTTATAAAATTTTCGGCTAAAGTTTTACCGTTTTCAGTAATTGCTACGGATGCTGACACTGATGAAGAATCAACTGATAAGATTTTCACATTTTTTCGCCTCCGTCAATGGTAATTACGCGTTGATTATCGTTTTCGCCACGCTGAATTGTAACTCTTATAGTGTTTTCGGGAAGTGCATTTTCAATATTTTCACTCCACTCAACAGCGAGAATACCACCTGCTTCATAAAAATCGAAAAAGCCACTTGCGTAAAGGTCATCCCAACTCTCAACACGATACATATCGAAATGGTAAAGTGGTGGATTACCGCCGTAATCGTTGACAATCGCAAATGTTGGACTTGAAACTTCTTCTTTCACACAGAGTGCTTTCGCCATACCACGAGTAAATGCAGTTTTACCCATGCCAAGCCCACCATAAAATGCAATTACCGTACCACCTTTAAGTGTTTTTGCAAGGCGGAAACCTAATTCAATTGTTTCATCAGTACTGTTTGTAATGAATTTTTGCATAATTACACCATAAAATATATTTATCTTATTTATTTTATCAAACAGTGTGTATTTTGTCAATTTGAATATATTGCACAAAATGAAAATACAACAACCGGTTTTATGAAGTCATTATACAGGAATTCCTGCAAATTTTAATGGTTTTTGCAAGAATTTATGTCAAAAATGAAAGTCAGTTTAAATCATTTGTCATTTTCAACAAATTAAAGTGTTAAAAACTAACTATATTTTTCAATATTGTTAATTGAAAATAATACTTTAATTATGTTATTATTTTTACCATCAAGACTAGGGGGTCTTTTTTATGAATAGTTATATTGAAAAAATACTTAAAAGAGTAGAAGAACGTGACGGCGATAAAGCTGAATTTCTTCAATGTGTACGTGAAGTTTACGGCTCACTTGAAAAAGTTGTTGAAGCTCACCCTGAATATGAAAAATATGATATTCTCGGTAGAATGGCTGAGCCAGACAGAACTGTTCGTTTTAGAATTGCATGGGTTGATGATAATGGTCAAACTCAGGTAAATCGTGGTTGGCGTGTTCAGTTTAACTCTGCAATCGGTCCATACAAAGGTGGTCTTCGTTTCCACCCAAGTGTGAATGCAAGTATTGTTTATTTCCTCGGATTTGAACAGACATTCAAAAACTCACTTACAGGTCTTCCTATGGGCGGTGCAAAGGGTGGTTCTGATTTTAACCCGGTTGGTAAGAGTGATGGCGAAATTATGAGATTCTGTCAAGCTTTTATGACAGAACTTCAGCGTCATATTGGTGACAGCATTGACGTTCCCGCAGGTGACATCGGTGTTAGCGGTAAAGAAATCGGTTATCTTTTCGGTCAATACAAGAGAATTGTTGGTGCATTCGAAAACGGTGTTCTTACAGGTAAGGGTATCACTTATGGTGGTTCACTTGTTCGTCCTGAAGCAACAGGTTACGGTGCAATTTACTACACAAATGAAGTTCTTAAGCACGAAAATGAAGAAATTACGGGTAAGACTTTTGCAGTATCAGGTTTCGGTAACGTTGCTTGGGGTGCAATTAAAAAGATTGCAGAACTTGGCGGTATTCCTCTTACATTAAGCGGTCCTGATGGATATGTTTATGATAAAGACGGTATTGTAACAGAAGAAAAAATCAACTATCTTCTCGAAATGCGTGCTTCAGGTCGTGATAAGGCGAAAGATTATGCTGATAAATTCGGTGCAGAATTCTTCCCAGGTCAGAAACCTTGGGGTGTAAAAGTTGACGTTGCTCTCCCCTGTGCTACGCAGAATGAAGTTACACTTGAAGAAGCAAAGAAGATTGTTGCTAACGGAACAAAATACTACATTGAAGTTGCCAATATGCCAACAACTGCAGAGGCAGTCGAATATTTCCTCGAAAATGGCGTAATTGTTGCTCCATCAAAGGCAGTTAATGCAGGTGGTGTTTGTGTTTCAGGTCTTGAAATGAGCCAGAATAGTCAGCGTCTTGCATGGACAGCAGAAAAAGTTGACGAAATGCTTAAATCAGCTATGAAAAACATTTATGACATTTCAGTTGCAGCTGCTGCACGTTACGGACTTGGTTATGACCTTATTGCAGGTGCAAATATTGCGGGCTTTGAAAAAGTTGCTGACGCAATGATAGCACAAGGTGTTTATTAATATATTTATTAAACAATTACAAAGTAAAACCCTCGTACAATTAAGTACGGGGGTTAATTTTTTTTGAAATTATGTTTTATCTTTTAATAGTGGCTTGATTGCTTTGCAAACAATTTTTGTAGAAGCACCATCTTTAAGGTACTTGTTAATATTATTGTTTATTGCTGATTTAGTCTTGTAATTTAAGATTAAATCCACAATAAAATTAATTAACTCACCTTTATTAACTCCGTTAAGTTTAACTTCTTTTAATGTACTTGAAACTTTTTGCTGCAATTCTTGTTTTTGATTTGTAGAATTATACCCTGACAAGTTTAGCACTCTATTCAAAGTTACAGTTGGTTCTTCTTTTGTTGCAAAAGCACCTAAACAATCATAGCCTTTGTCTTGACTTACAATGTTAATTTCACAATTAGGATTTTTTGACGCTAACTTCTCCGCAAAGAAAGATAACTGAAAATCCAGAGCATTCTTTGTATTTGCTTCAACTTTTTTCGTAATAACAGTTGCTTTTGATTCAATAATTTTATTCAATAAATCCAAATTAAGTTTATCTGCATTTTTTGTATAAAAAATAAACACTTCTGCATTTGCATCAAGTTCATTTAATCCTGCAAGACCTGATTCGTGAACATTTTCATAATCAACTAAATAGAATTTCATAATAAAATCACCTACAAATAAATATAATAAATTTGACGAATTTTGTCAAAAAAAGAACTCCTCAAAGGAATTGAGAAGTTCTGAACACTATGTACCCTGAAAACTGAACAAAGAGGAAGGTGATGTATTATGTCTAAATGAGAAATTGTACATTTATGAACCAAGCATAATGGTCAAGCCCTCGACCTATTAGTACTGGCAAGCTAAACACGTCACCGTGCGTACACCTCCAGCCTATCAACCATGTAGTCCACATGGGGTCTTACTAGCTTATGCTATGGGAAATCTTATCTTGGAGATGGCTTCACGCTTAGATGCTTTCAGCGTTTATCCAATCCGCACTTAGCTGCTCGGCCGTGCTCCTGGCGGAACAACCGATGCACCAGCGGTGCGTCCATCCCGGTCCTCTCGTACTAGGGACAGCGCTCCTCAAATTTCCTACGCCCACAGCAGATAGGGACCGAACTGTCTCACGACGTTCTGAACCCAGCTCGCGTACCACTTTAATCGG
>JAZQBM010000002.1:0-13476 GCA_045545735.1 Candidatus Fimenecus sp.
GCAAGAATGGTCTTCTTCTGATATTTATCCGAATAAAACGGGGCGATGCCTTGTTTGGTGGAACCGTATTTTTTATCTGCGAGGCGCATTTCTTCAAGCTCATCCATGTCCCTGTGCCAAGGGAGCAAAAGAGAGGCACGATCGCTAATTTTGAGATTTTCGGGAGTAAGTTCAACCCCTTTTGCCATTACATCTTGCATTTCCATCCAGAGATTTTCGGGATCGAGAGCAACACCGTTTCCCAAAATGTTGACGACACCGCTTCTAAAAATACCCGAAGGCAGAAGATGAAGCGCGAACTTTCCCTTTTCGTTGATTACTGTATGCCCCGCATTGCCGCCGCCCTGAAAGCGAACGACTACATCATAATCCTCGGTGAGCAAATCGACCATGCGGCCTTTTCCTTCGTCACCCCAGTTGATACCTACGATTGCACAGTTTGCCATAACCACACCTCCGTTATATATGTTCGCTAAGACGCTTCATCACTTCCGCATAAGCATCTTCCACTCCGCCAAGGTCACGGCGAAATCTGTCTTTATCCAATTTTTCACCGGTTTTGCTGTCCCATAATCTGCAAGTGTCAGGACTGATCTCATCAGCAAGCACGATAGTACCATCGGAAAGTTTTCCGAACTCTAATTTGAAATCTACCAGAGTTACACCGCACTCTGCCCAAAACGCTTTCAACTGTTCATTGACACCGAAAGCATATTTCTTGATGGTCTCGATTTCTTCTTTGGTCGCCAGCTTCATCGCAACGGCATGATATTCGTCCATCAGCGGATCACCAAGTTCATCGTTCTTATATGAAAATTCGATGGTAGGAGTTTCAAATACAAATCCTTCGTCCACGCCATAGCGTTTGGAAAAAGATCCGGCAGCAATATTGCGGATAATGACTTCAAGGGGTACAATGGATACTTTTTTAACAAGCGTTTCACGTTCGCTCAATTCCTCGACATAGTGTGTAGGGATGCCGATTTTCTCAAGACGTTGCATCAGCAGATTGCTCATTCGGTTGTTTATGATTCCTTTTCCGACAATTGTTCCTTTCTTGAGCCCGTTGAACGCAGTAGCATCGTCCTTATAGGAAACGATTAGAAGTTCCGGATCCTCAGTTGCAAAAACTTTTTTTGCTTTTCCTTCGTAGAGTTGTTCTTTCTTGGTCATATCTATGTACCTCCAAATTTTAATAACGACTTTGAAAAAAAAAGGGCAATGATGCTTTAATGCATAAACATTAAAGACGCCATTGCCCTTATAAGTTATTAAGTTGTTGCCAAAAAAAGAGACAAAGACACTTCGAGCTTGTAACTCAAAGACGCCTTTGCCTTTTTACCTGAATAGTATACTCTTTTCAGTGCAATTTGTCAACTACTTAGAGAAAGGTTTTGAAAAAATTCGGTTTGTCGTCAAATCCTTTTTGAATGACACATATTGAGTATTCATAAGGGATTTGACCTGTGAATACTCAATTTTTTTGCTTAAAATAGAGTTTTATGTTTAATTTAATAGTTTTTATGTATCGTCGCATTCCTTTCGGAGTGTGACTTTTTTCTGGGTTTTAGGGCTGCCTCTAACAAGTGGGATTTGTATGCACAAATCCAGTGCTTGCTAAGACTTATCCCTCGCTTTTTACTGTTTTTTGTTAGTTTGCTAAAGCATTGTTTCACTTCCTTTACTAAAAATTTTGCATTAAAAAATCCTCATACTGAAACTTAAAGTACAAGGATATGTAATTTGAAATATAGGGTGTTAATGTGATATACTTTTTATAACCGATGAGATACGATAAATGACCGATTAGATAAAAATTAACATTTCCTCTTTTACATTTGCTATGATGGTACTGCAAATAAAAAGGAGGCTAACGTAAATGCAAGAAATAAAAACAGTTGAACTTGTCAAAAGATACAAAAATCTTACTGCTGTGAATAAGCTCAATTTAGAAATACATCAAGGAGAACTATTTTCTCTGTTAGGTGTTAACGGAGCAGGAAAAACCACAACAATAAAGATGTTAACCTGTATAACAAAACCAACGGATGGCGATGCATTTATAGGTGGATACAGTATAACCAAACAGCCCGAACAGGTTAAGCGATTGATTAGTGTATCACCTCAGGAAACTGCAGTAGCTCCGAATCTTTCTGTAAAGGAAAACCTTGAATTAATGTGTGGTATTCATGGTTTTTCTAAAGAAAAAAGCAATGCAAAAATCAAAGAGCTTACCGAGCAATTTGCTGTAGATTCTGTTTTGAAGAGAAAGGCGGGTAAGCTATCGGGTGGATGGCAACGCCGTGTAAGTATTGCTATGGCACTTATCAGTGAACCGAAAATTCTGTTTTTAGATGAGCCTACTCTTGGTTTGGATGTTATTGCACGGCATGAACTTTGGGATATGATTCGCTCGTTGAAGGGCAAAGTAACCGTTATTCTTACAACACATTATATGGAAGAAGCAGAATCGCTTTCTGACCGCATAGGCATCATGAAAGACGGTAATCTTCTTGCTGTAGGAACTACAGAAGAATTAAAGCTAATGACAGGTACAAATAACTTTGAATCAGCCTTCGTTTCTATAGTGAAGGAGGGTGCATTATGAGAATGTTGACATTTGCAAAAAGGTGTACAAAGGAGATTCTACGCGACCCGATAAACCTTGCTTTCGGTCTCGGTTTTCCTTTGGTGTTACTATTACTTCTGAGTAGCTTGCAGAAAAATATCCCCGCAGAATTGTTTGATATTGATACACTTACCCCCGGAATTACTGTGTTCGGGCTGTCATTCATGACACTTTTTTCTGCAACGCTGATTGCCAAAGACCGAGAAAGTGCTTTTTTGCAAAGATTATACGCAACACCACTTACAGGTTTTGATTTTATTCTTGGCTATATGCTACCTCTTTTACCTCTTGCCATTAGTCAGACAATCATTTGTTACCTGTTTGCGATTCCTCTGGGCTTGACGGTCAGCATAAACATTGTTTATGCAATAATAGGTATAATACCAATGGCTGTTTTAAATATTGCATTAGGGCTTTTGTGTGGAAGTATCTTTGGTGTTAAACAAGTCGGCGGTATTTGCGGTGCATTACTTACTAATCTCTCTGCATGGTTATCCGGAGTATGGTTTGATTTGAAACTTGTGGGTGGATTTTTCGAAAAAATTGCGAATGTGCTACCGTTTGTTCACGCAGCAGAAATGGAAAAAGCTTTATTCAGCGGAAACTTTGAGCTTACCATAACTCACGTTATGCCCATTATTCTGTACAGTGTATTTATAACTGCGATAGCTGTTCTCAGCTTTCTCAGACAAATGAAAAAACAATAAGGATTTGATGCGATGAAATACAAACTCATTATAGATAAAGATGCGGACGAAGAGATAATTGCAAAGGTTCACGCTCCCTCTTCTCTGACTAAGCAGATAGAAAATCTTGTCTGAGGGCAGTTTCTTTTTGTCAGAATCAGCCCTAATAGTAATGGCAATAAACACCACCATTAAGTAATCCCTTATGAATACTCGGACCATAAAAACAAAGTCAGGAAACACTATGTGTTCCCTGGCTTTTTTCTTTATTCTGTATGGGTTTGTGGGGTTACGAAAATTTGTCCGAATCGAGAAAGTGACGGTTCACCCTATAACCTTTTCGGCGGCGAACCGTCGGCAAAACCGACGGCGGAGAGATTATTCACAAAAATCCAATTTCTAACTCTACGCTAGGTAATAGTCAGGAATTTTTGTATCTATTGCGTTTCAAGACACGGTGTTTTTAGTTAATTCTTATCGCTCTAAACCGTTAAGAATTAACTTTTGTCGAATGGATTTAGTTTTTATTATGTATTGTCGTTTAAAAAAATTGAACGGAAAATATGTGATTTTTATCGGTTTAGACTGCACTTTGAAGATTGTAAAAATTGCATTATTTAAGTTACCAAATCGGTTTTTGCTCTTTTTCGTTTTTAAAAGGTTTATAATATTCAATTATATATTAGTTTTATCCAAACAACTCTCTGTATTGAACAGGGTAATATCCTGTGTGTTGTTTAAAACGTCTTATGAAATTCGGATAGTCGTTGAATCCGCATTCCGTGCATATCTGCAGCACGGTCATGTCTGTGTGCTCAAGCAGTTTTTTTGCATATTCAAAGCGCATATTGTTCAGATAAACTTTGAAGTTTATTCCTTTTTCTGCCTTGAATAGCCGTGAAAAATATGTGGGTGCAAGTGCAACCTCGTTGGCAACATCTTCAAGTTTAAGCTCATTTCTGAAATTGTTGAGAACATATAACTCCGCTTTGTTTATTGCGGAAAGTTCCCTGACTGGTTCGTCATCTGAAGTTTCTTTTTTAAGTTTTGCAATAATGGCGTTGAGCAACAATTCGGAAAAATCCTTATCATTTATATTGTTGCAGAGTTCGTCAAGCAAAACTTCAAAGCAAAGTTTGGTTTCTCCGCTTACTTTCAGAAATACCGGCGAGTTTTTTGTGAGGCTCTGCAGAAAAGTCTGATTGCAGATATCGCCCGAGAACATAACATTATAAAGTTCGGCATCCTTGATATCCACATAGTGAAAGTCAAGCGGAGTCAAGAAAAACAAATTGCCCGGTTCTATTTCATATTCGGTTCCGTCAACCGTATATGTACCGTTGCCCGAAACAATAAACTCCAGCTCATAAAAATCGTGAAAATGCGTTTCTATAAAAGTGTTTTCTTGCTTTTTGGTTGCACTGAGGTAGCCGTTTTCTATAAATCTGCTCTTTGTATATTTCTGCATAAGCCCACTTCCTTTTGCTCTATTTTAACTTGTCTGATAATAAAAATCAATACAAAGGCAAAAAAAGACAATGCAGGATTCTGACATGCAAAGTATAATAAAATCATAATCAATGGAACGTATTAGACAGGAGGTGTCAGTTATTAAATTTATTGGTATCGACATTGGCGGAACCAAATGCGCAGTGGTTTCGGGCAATGATGCGGGTGAAGTTATACAAAAGGAAAAAGTCCCAACAAAGGATTGCAAAAACACTATTGATAAGATAATCAAAATTGCAAAAACAATGGGCAAATGTGATGCTATAGGTATAAGTTGCGGAGGCCCGTTGGACTCTAAAAACGGAATAATAAAATCACCGCCTAATCTTCCCGGATGGGATAATATTAAAATAGTAGATGTGCTAAAAAACGAATTCAATGTTCCTGTCTTTTTAAGAAATGATGCAGATGCATGCAGTCTTGCAGAATGGAAATTCGGAGCAGGAAGAGGGACACAGAATATGATATTTCTTACTTTTGGCACGGGTCTTGGTGCGGGACTCATCTTGAATGGCAAACTGTACACCGGTGCTTGTGATATGGCAGGCGAAGTAGGTCATATAAGGCTTTCTGATTATGGACCGGTCGGTTACGGAAAAGCAGGTTCATTTGAAGGATTCTGTTCCGGCGGCGGTATAGCTCAAATAGGAAAAACCCTTGCAAAAGAAAACCAACAAATGGGCCATCCTGTAAGTTTTTCGGGTGATGAAATAACAGCCAAATCTATCGCTGATATCGCTATATTAGGCGATGAAAGTGCATTGGAAGTATACAAGCAGTGTGCACATATGTTAGGTCGAGGTCTTTCAATGCTGATTGATATACTCAACCCCGAAAAGATAATTCTCGGAAGCATATTTCAACGCAGCGAAGAATTATTACGAGCAGAAATGGAAAAGGTTATTGCAAAAGAAACTCTTCCTCAATCGCGCAATGTTTGCAAAATAGTTCCTGCAGAGCTTGGTGAATCACTTGGAGATGTTGCTGCTTTGTGTGTAGCGGTTTGCGGAATAAAAGGAGAAATATGAATGGAAAAGCTAATGGTACGCTATCCTGCTCTTAAGTCCTGCGAGAGTAAAATTAAAAATACTCTTGAACTTATGATAAAAACATATGAACAAGACGGAAAGATACTTATATGCGGCAACGGGGGCAGTGCGGCAGATTGTGAACATATTGTAGGCGAACTCATGAAAGGTTTTCATTTGAAGCGACCTGTTTCCGATGAACGCATACCGGAAGAACTCCGCAAAGGTTTGCAAGGAGCTTTACCGGCAATATCTTTACCAAGCCAGATATCCGTGCTCTCCGCTTATGTTAATGATGCAGATCCTGAGATGATGTATGCACAGCTTGTATATGGATACGCATGCAAAAATGATCTTGTTATAGGTATTTCAACTTCAGGGAATTCTGCAAATATAATCAATGCCCTGACCGTTGCAAAATCACTTGGCGTAAAGACCGTTGCTTTGACAGGTGAAAAGCCAAGCAAATTGATGGAGCTGTGCGATGTTACAATAAATGTTCCGAGCTGCGAAACTTATGAAGTGCAGGAATATCACTTGCCTGTTTATCACTATCTGTGTGCATCTCTTGAAAAACATTTTTTCTCAAAATAAAAATGAATTCATAAAAAGGAGATTGAAAGATGAAGAAAAAGTTCCACCTCATTGCAAACGCTCACCTTGACCCCGTCTGGCAATGGCGTGTCCCTGAAGGACTGTCGCTTGTTAAATCCACTTTTCGCTCCGCACTTGACAGAATGAACGAATTTCCCGATTACACATTCACAAGTGCATGTGCAAGCTACTATAAATGGATAAAACTCAACGAGCCTGAAATGTTCGAAGAAATAAAGCAAAGAGTAAAAGAAGGCAGATGGGCAATTGTTGGCGGTATGTGGGTGCAACCCGATTGCAACATTCCGTCGGGTGAGGCATTCTGCCGTCACATGCTCTATTCACAAAAGTTTTTCAAAGAGAATTTCGGATTCATCGTAAAAACGGGATACAATGTTGACTCATTCGGACATAACGGTATGTTGCCTCAGCTGCTGAAAAAATCAGGAATAGACAATTACATTTATCAGCGACCTGACAACCGTACAGAAAAACCTAATCTTCCGTTTGATGATCTGCATTATTGGCAAAGCCCTGACGGAAGTGTTATCAATGCTTTCCGTGTTCCTGACGGATACGGCGGAGATGTTCACGAGCAGCGCCTTGTTGACCACTATTACAACAAAAATCAGCCGATGATGGTGCTTTTCGGTGTCGGTAATCACGGTGGCGGACCTTCAAAGGAGCACCTTAAAAACGCTGAAAAGCTTATCTGTAACGGTGATTTCAAATATTCCACCCCCGATACTTATTTTGAAGAAGCACAGGGCACTGAAATGCCGCTTGTAAACGAGGATTTGCAGCACCACGCAAGCGGTTGCTACAGCGCAAACAGCAGAATTAAAAACATCAACCGCAGAGCAGAAACAGAGCTTGTAACGGCTGAAAAACTGGATGTTCTTGCTAATATAATGACGGGTTCTGCTTTGCATAACAAGCAGATTGAAGCCGCATGGGAACGGGTTATGTTCAATCAGTTCCACGATATCCTTGCTGGCTGTTCAGTAAAAGAAGCATATTTTGATGCAGAAAATTCTTACGGTTACGCTCGTGAAACAGCTCTTGATGTAAACACCTTTGCTGCACAGCGTATAACTTGGAGAATCAAGACTACCGATTTTCTTGACGCTGACGATTCTGAAATGAGAGGCAGAATGTGGTATAAAGAGGGCGAAGGCTCACCAATGGTTGTGTTTAACCCTCATTCTTTTGCTGTTAAATCTATTGCGCAGTTCGGTTCGCAGTACATTTCAAAGGTTCTTGATTCAAAGGGTAATGAAGTCCCGTTCCAGCTTGTGCGTGCTTCATATACCGACGGTGAGCATCTTTACAAGTGCATTTTTGAAGCAGATGTTCCTGCTTACGGTTACGCTGTATATTATCTTTATCACAAAGAAAACAACGATGAAAAATCCTTCGAGTCACATCTTACTGCAACAGAAAACAGCCTTGAAAACAGTAAGGTCAGATTTGTTTTTGATAAAGAAACAGGTGCAGTTTCTTCTTGTATATTAAAAGAAAGCAACACCGAATTTGCCGAAGGTCTGCTTGGCAGAGCAGTTGTTTGCGACGATTTTGCCAACGATACATGGGGACACAGAGTTTTTGATTATAATATTGATATAGGTCAGTTTGGCGAAGGTACTCTTGAGATTGTTGAAAACGGTCCTGTCAGGGTAACCGTCAAATCCGTTGTAAAATACGGCAATTCCGTACTGACAAGATACTACTCGCTTTATGACGATAGCGATAAGCTTACAGTCAGAACAGTTCTTGAGCTTGATGAGCAGTATAAATCCGTCAAGCTTTCGTTCAAAGCGGATGTAAACAATTCAACCGTCACATATTCCATGCCTTATGGCTTTATTGAAAAGGATGCAAACGGTCAGGAAGAGCCTTCACACGCATGGTGCGATATATGCGATGAAACTGGTAAGGGTCTCGGACTTCTGAACACAGGCAAATACAGTTTCTGTTCAATCGGTAATGATCTGCGTATGATGATTGCACGAAGCTGTGCATACCTTGACCACTTCGGTCAGCATATGCGTGACGGTGAAATGGAATTTCTTGATAAGGGCGAGCAGGAATTTACCTATGAAATCGTTCCTCATATTCAGAAGGTCAATTCCGAACTATTCAAAGCATCGGAAGTTCTTAACAATCCGCTTCAGACACATCAGGAAACACACCACGGCGGAAATCTACCTCAGATTTATTCTGCACTTGGCGTTGATAAAGAAAATATTGTTGTCACTTCAATCAAGTCTGCAGAAAACGGCAACGGTATCATCATGCGTATTGTTGAAACAAACGGCACCGCAACCGATGCTACGGTTGATTTCACCGCTCTTAACACAAAATTCTCAATGAGCTGGAAACCGCAGGAAATCAAAACTGTCAGAATTATGCCTGACGGAAAAGTTACCGAATGTATGATAACCGAATAAAAGCAAACAAGCCCACTGACAATGAGTCAACGGGCTTGTTTGCTTTTATTTTGATTTTTATTTGTTACAGCATAATTACAACAGAATCAGCTGAGAACCGTCTTTTGCAACATAATTCTTTTGAACACCGAGTTCGTCCATCCATGCACGAACCTCCAATGTTTGAAGATTACCGTTTCTGTTGTCCCATACCCATGAAGGCGTTTGCCATAGGTTGTCCAACCCGGTGCAAAAATAAAATCACCGATTCTTTTTCCGTTGATATATGCTTCATAAGAGCCGAGCGCAGAACAGAAAAGTGTTGCCTTACCGATTGCTTTTTCGGGCTTTATAGCCTTGATGAAAACGGGAACGACTGTACCGAAATCTGCATTTTCTTTAATGAATTTTACGTTTTTAATCGTATTCATTTAATCACCTGTATTTTTAAACTGATGTTGATTTTTATTGATATTGATAATATAATTATTTGTGTTGAGTTTTATTTCACTACGCTTGATTGTTTATTGCAATAAAAAACAATGGCATAGCAAAAAAAGACAATAATAAAACAAAAAGAAACAATGAAATGTTTTGTTCCAAAAGCTACAATAAAACAAAAAACCTATGCAAAAAAAAGGAGTGATACCTGTGGTAGAACAAATGATTGACAAAAATTTATGGCTGTACCGTAACAGAGCGATTATGGAAACGTTCCCCATTGATGCATGGCAGTACAGAATTTTTGATTATGCGGACAGGGAAACATATATTCCTCTTACAGATTGGGCAGATTATACTGATACCATTACATTCTGCGACCATAAAACATGTATGATGAAAACTGTATTCACACCTAAAAAGCCGCAGGAACACCAGTCAGCTTATCTTGAACTGAGATTGCCCTGCAACTGCGAAGCAATTGTTTCAATTGACGGAAAACGCTTTGCAGGTGTTGACAACGGTGAACAACGCTGCAGGGTTTACCTTGAAGACTCAATGTACGACAGAGAAATTGCCATTGAGCTTGAAATATATGCCTGTACCTTCTGCAATGATGAAAGAATGGTAAGACCTGTTGAAAATCCTCAGTATGTTATTGCAGATAAAGCAATTGCAGATTTTTCGTATACTATGGATTTTGTCCGTGACCTTATAAAGTACATCAAGAATGATTACACGAAAGCCAAGGTCAACACTTTGTTTGAAAATACAATCCGTAAAAGCGACAATTCCCTTGACTACACCCAATTTCTTGAAAATATTATCGCAATTCACAAGGAATTGCTTGACGGATTAAAAGAATTGAAGCTGTCAAACGATGACTGTATCGTTGACTGCGTTGCTTCTACTCATATTGACGTTGCGTGGCTGTGGCGTTTCAAGGATACAATCCGCAAATCAGGCCGTTCTGCACTTAATCAGCTCCGACTTATGGACAGATACGATGAATTTGAGTTTTCGCTTTCACAGCCCTCGGTCTATAACTATATCAAGGAAGTTTATCCTGATGTTTTTGAGCAGATCCGTCAGCGTGTGAAGGAAGATAAATGGCGTCTTGTAGGCCCTATGTGGGTTGAATCAGACCTTAATATTTCAGGTGCAGAATCACTTGTAAGAGAGTTTCTTTACGGACATCAGTTCTTCAAAGAAGAATTCGGCAAAACAAGTGATGTCTGCTGGATTCCCGATTCTTTCGGTTTTCCCGCATCACTTCCGCAGATTTTCACAAAATGCGGAATGAAAAGCTTCTACACAACCAAGGTGCGTTGGCAGAATGCCAATGAATTTCCCTATAATGCTTTTATCTGGGAAGGTATTGATGGAAGTAATCTTTACGCAACAGTACCTATCACAAAAGATTGCTACAACAACTCAATTGACTGTGAAAATATCAGCCTTGTTTCAGATAAGCTTCAGCAAAAAGAAACATGGGACCACGTTCTTCTGTCCTATGGCTACGGTGACGGCGGTGGCGGTGTAACCGATGAAATGCTTAAGAATTACCGTCTGCTTCAGACAGTTCCCGGTATGCCTGAGGTAAAAATCAGAAAAGCAGAGGACTATTTCACTGAACTTGACAAAAAGCGTGAAAATCTTCCTGTGTGGAAAGGTGAGCTCTCGGTCGAAACACATCAGGGCACATATACAACTATTGCCGATGTAAAACGCAACAACCGTTACATTGAAATGGCATTTCGCAGACTTGACTTGCTTTCAGTTCTTGCAAAGCTCAAGGGTAAGGATGCAGGATATGATGAAATTGTAAAGCATTGGAAGGATCTGCTTCTTTGCCAGTTCCACGATGTTCTTCCCGGCAGCTCTATAGATACAGTTTATGATGATGCAGAAAAAATCTACAAAGAGCTTTTTGTATTCGCAGAGAAAAAAGAAAAAGAGCTTGTCACTGATACTCTTTGCGATGATGCACAGGACAAGGTTACAGTTTATAACCCAAACTCATTTGTCGGCAGTGCATACGTAAAGGTTGACAAAAAGTATGAAAGCTGTGCACTTACGGACGGAGAAAACACATCAAATGTTATTACAGATGCAGACGGTAACTGTATTTTATATGTAAAAAATCTTGCAGGCTTCAGTGCAAGAACATATCACAAAACTTCAGTTGTACATACTGAAAAAGCAATTACAGCAAACAAGGAAAACGGAAAAATCAGCATTGAAACGCCCTTCTTTACATTCATTATCCGTGAGGACGGTACTCTCGGCGATTTCTATGACAAGCGTGCAGATAGGTTTGTCGGTGACAACCTTAACAACCTTGTTACATATAAGGACGGTCCCGAGCATGAGGATGCATGGAATATTGATGACGGATACAAAATGCGTCCTGTTGATATGAATTGGCAGAATGAAATTACGCTTGTTGATATAAATGACGAGCGTGTGACGGTAAGGGTTACTAAAAAGCATAACAACACCGTTCTTACTCAGGATATTATTGCGTATGCAAACATTACAAGGGTTGACGTAGTTTCTCACGTTGATTGGCAGGAAAAATATAAAATTCTTCAGGCATCTTTCCCTGTAAAGGTGGTTTCTGCTCATGCAAGCTACGAAATTGCTTACGGCATTACAAAACGTAACACCCATCCGAACACACCTGCCGAAAAATGGAAGCACGAATTTGCTGCTCACCGTTTCACAGATTTGTCAGATGATGTTTACGGTGTTGCAATTATCAACGACTGCAAATACGGTCACAATGTTATTGACAACGATATGACTATAACTCTTATGCGCAACGTTGACAATCCTACACGCTTCCGTGATACAGGTGAACACGATTTTGCATATTCAATCTATCCTCATATGGGTGGTTTATCGGCAGGTAAGGTTGCTCAGGAAGCATATCTTTTCAATTCTCCTTTTGTTGTGTTTGAAGGCGAAAGTAATGAAAAGCCTGTTGTTACTCTTTCAAATGAAGGTCTTATCGTTGATTGTATCAAGCCTGCTGAAGACGGCAACGGATATATCGTGCGTGTTTATGAGCCTTACGGTATTCCCGGAAAAACTGTTATGAATGTTACACACGACGCAAAAATCACTGAGGTTTCACCCCTTGAAGAGTATATCGGAGAATGTTCCGGAGAAATCACATATAAGCCATTTGAATTCAGGACATTCCGCATAATCTGCTCAACATAATGATTTCAAGAACTGTCTGCACCAATATTTTCTGCAGCACTTAATTCCGCCTTCTGTTTTTACAAATGCAGAAGACGGAATTGTACTTTTTATTTGGTTTTTCTTTAGTTATAAAATTTGGAGTCCGATTCAAACTTTAACCATATCGAAATATTTTTATTTAAATATAATTTCGTTATTAATAATTTTTCTAACCCTTGCATTAATGTTCTGCATACGGCACACCCATTCCAACTGATTTTCTTCTTTCAGTTGCTCGGTTACACCTTCTGCGTTTTTCATCTGGTCAACAAGAGTGTCAAACATATCTCTTGCCTGAGTTTCGACTTCAGCACAGTGCTGATAGAGTTTGCCTTGGGTAAGCAGTGTTGTAAATAACACCTTTTTATTTTTTAGCAAATAATCCTTATGTAACATTCCCCATTTACCAAGCCTGACACTTGCTTCTTCGGGCGGTAAGATAAAGTTAGGAATGTTGAAATCTCCAACTTGTCTATATTGAATATTTGTATTGCTTTTCATAGGGCATTCATCCTTTCGTATTCTTAACAAATGTATCGTATATAAATTTTGCACCAAGTCTAAAGCCTGATATGAAGCTGTCAGCGTTACTTGTTATTGAAAACTCAATATATGCACTTATATAGTTTTGAAACAGCTCTTTATCCTCACCGGCGAGTCTTGCTGTGAGTTGTTCTTCTTTCTCGGCAAGATTGCTCAATTTATTCTTGAGCTTGGGTGTTAATTCTGAATTGACATCTTGCGGCTCAATGTTGCCGTAATAAAAATCTTCAATGATATTTGACATTATGTATTCCTCCATATGTTTCTCTATTAAGCAACAGCAGGAGTGCAGAATACTATGTTTGAAGCCGGTTTTGCTTATATTTTGAGTAAATCCCTTATGAACACTCGCACCACAGCAAATGTAG
>JAZQBM010000003.1:0-99132 GCA_045545735.1 Candidatus Fimenecus sp.
GGCACCACCTTTGCCTACACACAGATCGGCTACGAAGCCTTTGTATTCTTCGTACATAAGGACAACCCCATTGAGAGCTTGACCCTGGAGCAGGTCAAGGGTATTTATTCCGGCGAAATCACCAACTGGAGTCAGGTGGGCGGTGAAGACGAAAAGATTGTCCCCTTCCAGCGTAACGAAGGCAGCGGCAGTCAGAGTATGCTGATCCGACTCATGGGTGACACACCCATAATCGAGCCCGACAAACAGACTATGGTGGGCTTTATGGGCGGCATCATCGAAGAAGTTGCCGACTACCAAAACAAGTCTACCTCCATCGGCTTCTCTTTCCGTTACTATGTGGAAGGGATCATCAAAAATCCCGATATCAAACTCATTGCTATCGACGGCATCGCGCCTACCGTGGAAAACATTCAAAATGGCACGTATCCCGTGATCGCACCGGTATACGCGGTGACCTACGAGGGCAACGACAATCCCCACGTCCAGGAGCTGCTCGACTGGATGCTGACCGAGGAAGGCCAGTATATCGTCGGACAAACCGGATATGTAGGATTGGGCGGATGATCGTCTGTTCTGCACAAACGACCCATAAATGTTAAAAGCACTGCGTTTGCAGTGCTTTTTTCTTATGTGAGCATCGTTTTGGATCCTGGCTTGACTTTTTGGGGGCAAAATGGTATAGTGGCAAGCACACGGAGAGATGTCCGAGGGGTTTAAGGAGCCAGTCTTGAAAACTGGTGATACGGCAACGTACCGTGGGTTCGAATCCCACTCTCTCCGCCACTGCGGGTTGTATGTTAAATACAGCCCGCTTTTTAATTAAATAACGCTAAACACGTTACGCTTGCAGAAGTACTCAAGTTGGTGACGAGGCGCCCCTGCTAAGGGCGTAGGCCGGGAAACCGGTGCGAGAGTTCGAGTCTCTCCTTCTGCGCCAAATAAAATCGTTGAAAAATCCTTATTTATCAAGGCTTTCAGCGGTTTTATTTTTTTGCCTAAAACTAGTTTGCGGTTTATTTGCGGTTTGTTGACAAAAAAGCCACTCGATTGAGTGACTTTAATTTGAACTTTTATTATTTTAATTTGTTTTCTTTAAACAACCGCACCGTATCGCTACTATATTTCTTCTCTATTCCAGCTTTTGAAAATAATAGAACACCTTCATCATCTGAATTTATCAACTTTCCACCGAATTCTACTGTCTCTAAATGCCCGTTAAACTTAACTGTAAAATTCTTTTTTACTATCTCTACTATTTGACCCGTGCTTTTTAATTTCACAATGTCACCTATAGATACATCTTCTTTTATTGTGATTTTTTCTGATATCACTTTTGATTTTACCAATTCCCAATATATTGGAGTTTCGAAATTGATTCCACTTCCACCAATATATCTAAAGTTCTTGATTTCTTCTAAAAAATCAATCAACTTGTTAAACTCTTCTCTCGGTGGGTAAGCACAATAAAATTTTGTTCCGTTGGCAAACTCACAAGAAAACGAATCATTTACACAAAAACCTGGAGGGTTATCTTTTATATTACTAATTATATAATCATCTGTTTCCCAATTCTCAATATCAATTGAAGTTATAAATTTCTTTATTTCATCAATTTTTTCATCATAAAGACCAAATATTTTTTCATCAAAGAATTCGTCCGGGAAATTCATCCACCCATCACGACTTCCGTTTATACGGTTATATTTTTTCAAACCAATCCCATCAAAGTCAATGTGTTTAATAGGTAAATCTCCATACCTAATACTAAATTTAGTTATTTGAGATTTATCCATTAACTGATTATCCCACCAATAAAAAGTTTTGTCTTCATCCGTTTCCATACTTTTACAATGTGGGCAACTTTGAAATTTGTTTTTGTCATAGAAGTGTCCGTTTTCGCATTTTTCTATATGCACTCTTTGGGGAATATCTCCGTTACAAACAGGGCAAGTATTGGTTTTGTGTTTGTCATAATAATGTCCATTCGGACATCTTGTTAATAGCATATTGTTCACCTTATACCTTCAAACTTACAACAGCAGTAAATTGGTTATTCTCCGCAGTTGTTTCAAATGTGCCGTTATATTTCTGTGCGATATCATTTATCAAAGTCATTCCAAAACCGTGATTTTCTTTATCAGTTTTTGTGGTTTTTATTTTTCCTTTGTTATCTACATTGATTTCCACAAACGGATTTTCAGTTTTTACAAGTAAATATTCTGCCTGAATTGCTGATTTAAGCACAATTTTTCGTTCCGTATTTTCAGGCAACTTCTTACAACTTTCAATTGCATTGTTCAGAAGATTTAAGAAAACACAATTTAAGTCAATGCTTTCAAGGCCAAGTTCTCGTGGCAAGTCTATCTTAACATCAATTTGTATATTTTCTCTGCTTGCTTCTTCTACTTTTGCACCTACAACGGCATTTACAACAACATTATCAGCATACACCGAAATTGTTGATGCTTTTATACTATTATTAAGACTTGTTAATATTTCTTTTGCCTTTTTGATACTTTCGTCTGTATTTTCAGCCATAAGCAAGTTTATAGTTTCAATATTGTCCTTGAAATCGTGACGAATTTTACGAACTTCGTTTGTTTTCTGTTGAAGATTATTATAATATTCAAGTTCAAGTGTTTTAACATTTTCTGACCAATACAATTTTTCTTTCAAAATTTCACGGTCAGAAAGTTTTTTCATCACATTATATAGTGAAATACTCAATAAGAAAATAAGAACTGGAGAAACAAGCAAATTATATTGCGAAAACGTGTTGTTCGTATGAGCATAACTGTTTATCGCAGTCAAAAGAATTAATATATTTATTAACATAATTGCAACAAAGTTAATTACGACAGGTATAGGTACATTAAATTTTTTCTTTTTGCAAATCAGATATCCAAAAAAAGAGAAGATTGCATAACCAATAATACTAATAAGATAATAAACGATTTTTTCTTTTAATCCTAAATCACGCACTTCTGCCGATGTTACATCAAAAATATTTGAAAATGCTATTGCACAAACCATTTCACAAACTGCATTACTAACCGCCATTACGATAAAAACAAAGAGTTTTCTTTTTATAGAATCCTTGAATAAGAATACAAAATATAATATCCAGCATATCGGCAAGGCAATCATTTTTATATTCATTCTTGTATTGTAATCGGGAATCAAAATTTCGACTAGGTTGGAAAAATTAAAAAGATAGTTAATTGTTACTAAAGGAACTGCATACAACAATACAGTCAATATTCTATTTAGTTTTGATGTAAGTGGCTTGGAAAAAGCATAACCTATTGATATAGTACTTAAAAACATACAAAGTATATCTAAAACAATCATAATTTTTCTCCTAAATAGTGCAAAATAATTTTCTTAATTTCAGGAAATTTCGCCTTTGCAACGGGCACAATTTCGCCACTGAAAAGTTCAATACGATTATTTGAAATGCTACGCACCATATTCATATTCACAAGATAGCTCTTGTGTGTGCGAATAAAGAAGGATGGGAGTTGTTTTTGAAAATCATCAAGTTTCATAAGTATTTCTGTATTTCTGCGAATTTCGTGAACAAGAATTGTACGCATATAGCTTTCTACATACTTAATTTCATCATAACGGATTCTCAATACTTTTTTCTTACTTGTAATATTGATAGCATTTCTGTTGCCTGCATCAATTTCAGCAACTGCCATTTCAAGTGCTTCAAGAAGTTTTTGTGGGTCAACTGGTTTTAATATGTAATAAACAGGGTCAACCGAAAATACATCCTGTATATAATCTGTATAATTTGTAATAAAAATAAACTGCAATCTTGGGTAAAGCGGTTTTAATGATTTTGCCATACTTACCCCATTCATACCCGGCATTTCAATATCCGTTATAATTATATCAATACAATTCTCGCTGTAATCTTCAATATGGCTTAATAACGCCTGAGCATTAGAAAATGAAATAATCGTATGTTCATCTGTATAGACTTTGTCTATCAATGAAATAATTTCTTTTAAGAAAACAGGATTATCATCGCATACAGCAATGTTTATCATAATTTCACTTCCTTCAAACTAAATAACTTAATTATTTTACACTATTTTTTCACACAATAAAAGTCGAATTATTACATTTTTCGGCAGTTTTTTGATTTAGTAATATTAAAAGGACTTGTTAATAACAAGTCCTTTTGGTTTGAATATCTGTTATTTATCTACAGATTAATAAATACGTTCGTAATCAGCAACGTAATAATCATTGGGATGTATTTGCTCTTCACCAAGTTTTTTAACAATTTTGAAGCGTCCATCTATATATTTTACTAAAAAAGATTCAGTTGAGAGATACGCGCCGTTGCCTAAAAACTGGTCAATTGCTATTACATAACCGCCGTCTTTTTTACCTTTATATGTAATAGAGTTCGCATTGTATTCAAAACTACCTTTTGCACCATAAATAACATAGAGTTCGTTATTATAGCTGAACAAATTCGAATTATCAAGGTCTGCTTGATTAACAATATCAGAGGACAAATATTTTTTATAAATTCTTTTTACTTCTGCGACCGACTTGACAGTTTTGAATTTATATACACTTTCAATGCTCATTTCTGTCCAATCAGTTCGTTCGCAAATAACTGTCATAAGTTCTTCTCTGTAATTGTGTGTGTAATCAATTCCTATTGCATTGTGACTACCCTGGTCAAGACTTGTATAATGACTAATTAACGGCTTGAATATTTTTTTCACATTTGACGAGTTAATTTCAGGGTCAGGTGCTTTTGTAGTTGTCGTTGTGTTTGTTGTGGTAATCGTAGTTGTAGTAGTTTCAGTCGTTGTTGTGATTGATTGAGTTGTTGATTCTGTTGTAGTTTCAGTAGTTTGATTAGATGTGCTTTCAGTCGTTGACTGAACAGTTTCGTTATTCCCAACTATTTTAACGAATTTTACAGTTGCAATACTTAACAATGTTAACCCACATAAAGAAAACACTATAATCAGCGAAACCATTTTGTTTGCCATTATAAGTTTAAATATTTTCATAATATCACCTATTCAAGTTCAAAATATACAAGCTAAGCAAACATACATCTGCTACTTTGCTCTATATTGAACATATTTTTTTACATCACTGATTTGTCCACCTGCGGTTACCTTTGTACTTGATTCAAGACCAGTAGTAACCTTTTTATATTGATAAACCTTTTGATAATCGGTATATGTTTGTTTATATACAGGCACTTTAAACCACCACCAAGAGTGAGAACTATGTCCGGTAAACTTATAACAACCTTGCTTATATTCTGTTGCATTTGTTGTACTTTCAAAGCACTCCCAAATTGTACCTTTGTAACCATTACCCACATTAGTATTGTATGTATCTGTTACATAACAATTATTTTCAGTTGCAAAGCTTGGATTATCGTATGCCCAATGGTAATAAACATACGTATATATGCTTGAACCACTTACCGTTCTTTTATTACTTGTATTTTCATAAGATGAAATTGCACTTCCATTATATTTGCTATAACGTCCATCACCTTTATTGAACCCACTTGGAAAACTTGCGTAATAATGAGTTCCACTATTTGTTTGCTTCCAATAACTACCTATTTGAGACCATCCTGATAATGATGAGCTTGTGGATTCTGTAGTTTCAGTTTTTGTATATATCCACTTTTCATTTACAACTTGAGCCCCTGACGGAACATTTGATTCTAACACCCAACCTGAAACACTATTTTGTGTCCAATGAGCATACAGCGTATGATTAGCAGAGTTACTTACTTTTGAAGAAGCAGTAATTTTTGAGCCACCAGTAGCCGATGTGTACCAACCTTCAAAAGTATAATAGTCCCTTGTTGGAGTAGGTAATGAGCCATACGAACTATTATATGTTGCACTCATACTTGTCGGTGAAACTTTACCACCATTTGCATTAAATGAAACACCTACTTTTATTGTGTTGGTTGTTTTTTCCGTAGCTTGTTCTTTTTGAGCCGTAGAATCATTTTTTGCACCTTTGGATACAGTAATTGTAACAGTTGTTCCGACTTTTACCTTTGTATCTGCTTTTATACTTTGAGAAATAACGGTTCCCTGTGCAATATTATTACTGTATGCATACTCAACCTTATAATTAAGATTTGCAGACTTAAGAAGATTTACAGCATTACTCTGCTTTCTGTTTGCAACATCAGGAACACGAGTTGTTTCATCTGCTTTTGCACCTTTAGAAATTACAATTGTTACAATCGTCTCGTTTGTTACTGCATCACTACCAGCAGACGGATTTTGTGAAATTACACAACCTGCAGGTACAGTATTACTATATTCTTCTTCAATAGCAGTGAAAAGCTTTGTATCAGATAAAATTTGTTGTGCCTTTTCCTGTGTTTTTCCTACAACATCAGGTACTTTTACCGTTTCTTTCGTATTGTCTTCGCTACCTGTTGAAACAGTAATTGTAATACTGTCGCCTTCTTTAAGTTTTGTTTCAGGTTCATATTCTTGTGCACATACATACCCTGCAGCATACTCGTCACTACTTGCTTCTGCCAAATTAACAACAAGTCCAAGTGCTTCGATTTGTGAAACTGCTTCACTTTTTTCCATTCCAACAAAACTTGTTATTGGCAAATAAACATCTCTTGCACCTGCTGAAAGCACAAGATATACATCAGGATATTTATCGGTATCAACCTTTGAACCTGCATTTGGTGACTGTGACAATATCATATTTTCAGGTATTGCCAAATCATAAACCGTATCTTCAATTCTGATTTTGTTTTCAGCCTCTGTTTCATCTGTTGAATACACATAGCCATAAGGTTCAAGAGTTTCTGCGGCTTGTTCAACAGACATTTCAATTACGTTAGGTAATCGGTCAGCTGCAATTTTCTTTAATGTGCCTGTTGAAAGCAGTGCAATTAGAATTGCAACTGCTACACCTATTCCAGCAAGCATACCTATCTTTACTTTTTTTGAAAGTCCGCCATTATTATCTTTGTCTATTTCCTCCGGAATCACCTCTGCAGGAACTAAATTTTCCAGGACATCTGCAAATTCTTTTGCACTCTGATAACGATTTTCTGCATATATGTTCATACCATTCATAATGGCAATTTCTATATTTTCAGGTATATCAATGCCTAATTCTGATGGTTTCTTTAAAACATTTTCAGAGTTTTTTCTTTCCTGTGCATCAATTGGCACAACACCTGTAATCAAGCGATAAAGTGTAGCACTAATTGCATAAATATCAGTCCACGGGCCTTGATTACCACGACTACGATATTGTTCTTCAGGTGAATATCCGGGTTTAAGCACAACCGACATACTTTTAGAATGAAATGTAGTAGCATATTTGGCTGCACCGAAATCTATAAGTCTTACTTTTTTATCTTCAGTAAGCATAATATTATCAGGAGCAATATCTCTATGAATTATTCCCTCTGCATGAACTTTTTCCAGTCCTCGCAACACAGGAATAATATAACTTACAGCTTCGTCATAAGGAATTTTCCCCTTTTTGATTGCTTTGGCTTTCAAACTTTCACCATCAATATACTCCATAATGATATATGCAGTTGAATTTTCAATAAAACTATCATAAATATGCACTATACCATCGGCAAAATGGAATTTAGCTAAAACCTTTGCTTCCTCTACAAAGCTATGAAGTCCTGCATCAAATTGTTCAGTTGCTTCTCCGCCATAAACTGATACTACAGTCTGACCTTGGAAACGTGTTGCAAAATCGTGTGGCAAATACTCCTTAATTGCAACTTTTCTCTCCATTTCAATATCCCAAGCAATATATGTAATTCCAAATCCACCAGAACCCAAAGATTTACCAATTACATAGCGACCTGCAAGTATTGTCTCAGGCTCAAGATGAAAAATTTCTTTTGCAGGAGTACCTTTTTTATAACCACAATGTGGACAAACTTCTATATCAGGTGCGATTTCTTCCATACACCCCATACAACGATTAAATTCCATCTATTTCACTCCTTAATCTTCAAAAGTTACTTCAAACAAGTAATCAAGGTTATCATTTTTGTGAGTTTCGTTAACATAAACATCAAGGATACTCTTATTTAATGGCATATAACTTTCATTCTCAATATACAATATTTCTTGTGCGTTATCAGACAACAAATATGATAACACATACATGGATGCATATTGATGGCTATCATCATCATTTTCATTTACGCCCCATACTTCTACAGGAGCAAAATTATAGTTATAATCAGGATATGGCATCATTGTAAGCCAGTTAATCCCTGTTTTTTCAGTTAATAAGCTTGATTCATAACCATATTTTATAATTGGCAAATCTGATAATTTTCCAACATAAGCAAGGGCTTTCTCACCTACAAAAGCAATCATAGGGTCCTTGTAGATTCTTTCAGCATCAACTCTTGCTTCAGCCATACACGAGTTACTTACAACTATAGTTGTCATATCTTTTCCATTAATAAGATTTTTTGCTACTGAATTAAGGCTACCCACACTATTTGCATTATATAATTCGTTGTTCTTATCAAACTTTCTGTTAACATAAAGAACATCACAATTGGCTGATATCGGCAACTCATATTTATAGTTGTTAATTTCGTTGCCTAATGCGTAATTATCTTTGATAAGTTTATTCTTAGCCCATTTCAAATCAGCTCTGTCATAATCGTTATTAGCCAAATCAGTTCTGTAAACATCAGGCATTTCATCATTTTCATAGGCTTCTTGCAATGTTTCAGCATACTTATATTCTGAAACATATACAAGCTCAACATTTATTTCAGCTTCAAGTTTTTTCTTACTTGTACTTCCGTCTAAATCTTTTTGAAAATTATCAAATACCGAATTATAGAGTTCTTTTGTTTGCTCTTCATTGGTTGAATATGGTATCCATATTTCTACTGTTGTATCTTGTTTTATGTATTTATTCAGATTTACTTCACTGTTAGCACCTCTGAACACTAATCCTAAGCATATACACAAAGCCATTACCACCGCAACTGTTGCAGATGATAAAACTGTCTTTAATTTTCGGTTTTTCTTCTCCTCATCAGGAGTTCTAAAAACTTTTCCGTTAAGTCCTGCTTTGAAATCTTTAACACTTTTTATTCTTAAATTTTTGTCAAGTGCCATTGCACGCAAGCACAAGTTGTTAAGATGCTTTGGAATATCACTCTTGATTTTCGTTGGTTCTTCAAGCATATCTTTTTCTGCTCTGTCAAGAGATTCTTCCGGCAACACCCCTGTTAACATTTTATAAAGCATTGCACCTAAAGAATACATATCTGTATATTCGCCTATTGGGGAATTGCTTTGATATTGTTCAATCGGAGAATATCCCACTTTAACAACTATTTCTTCATTTACTTCTCTTTCATTAGGGCGTATTGCTGCACCAAAATCAAAAATTACAATTCTATCATCAACTGTAAGCATTACATTGTCAGGGGTAACATCACGATGAATAAAACCTGCATCATGAATATCTTTTAATCCGTCAAGGATTCCATTAGTGATTTCAACTGCAGTATCTGTATCCAAACATTCGCCATTTTGTTTTATAAAATTCTTTAAATCAATACCATCAAGGTATTCCATTATATAATAAACGGTATTATTTTCTTCAAAATAACCAAACACCTTTACAATGTTTTTGTTATTGAAAAATTTACCCGTGATTTTTGCCTCTTTAATAAAATTATTTTTTCCTTTTTCAAACTCTTCTTTTTTATGAACAATTAATGTTTTTGTACCGGGAACACGAGTTGATATTGTATTAGGAAAATACTCTTTAATTGCAAGAATCTGATTCAATTGGGTATCAAAAACCTTATAAGTAATGCCAAATCCGCCAAATCCCAATTGTTCTCCTACTAAATATCTATTATTCAACATAGTTCCCACGCTTAAACCGTGATGAACTCGTTTTTCTTCCTGCTGTATTCTGCCACAATAAGAACATCTTTCACTACTGTTCAATGACTTAAAGCACGATATACAAAAATTGTGTTCCATATTCTTCATTCCCCTAAAAGCGTTATATGACCTCCCGAACAAAATCCGGGAAGTCATAACTAATTTAATACTAATTCAATCTAAATGCGTTTTTTTCATCGCCAAGTATTATTACAGTGCCACACTCAACAGGTGTTTCAACTTCTCTTAAAAGTCTTTTACCATTATCAAGGTGTGTACCATTACTTGAATGGTCTGTTACTAAATACATATTGTTCTTATAGTCAAAGTTAACTGTGCAATGCTTACGACTTACCTTTTCAGCATTTTCCGAAATTACCACATCACATTGTAATGCATCTCTACCGATTACAATAGGTCTGCCAGAATTATTAAAGAATTCTTCTCCTTCATACATACCGCAAACACCGACAAGACCAACATCTGTGTCGGAAATTGTAATATCATCACTTGCTTTTGGTGATTTTACAAGTAAAAGAATTGTAAATACAATTGCTGTAATAGCTGCAATCACTTGAATATAGTAACCCCAGCCAAGCGTTATAACTGTAACATCTTCCTGATGCAGAACTGCCATTCCGATAGCCATAATTACGCACATCAATGCAGTATAGGCACTAGAAATCAAAACAATAATTTGACAAGCCTTCATGTTACGATTTTTAGCATAATCGACAAAGCCTTTTACTGCTGCAATAAGATTGAGAACAAACGGTATTATATATGCTGCAAACAACACAATTACCAACACACTTACTGTTTCATCGTCAAATATTTCGGATAGAATCTCACCGAAGCTTACTCCAAGTCGGTCCATTGCTTCAAAAGCATATCCAAGCAATTTGAACAAACCACCTGAAATCTCTCCGAAAAGATAATCAAATTTGAAATGGAATAAGCCAAAATATCCAATTGTTACAAGAGTTGAAGCAATTGCCGTAATCAACTGATAAGTTTTAAATTGTTTTTTATTTTCCATCTTCTCAACCTCGTATTAAGCAAGAACAAAGGCATTCTCTTTATTTTGGCAAAGATAAATTTCTGTTCCCCTTGAAAGTATTGTAGGTTTACCGTTTTCAAGTCTTGAGCCATCTTTAAGGAATGAACCATTTGTTGAATAATCAACTACGGTATATGTAGCATCTTTATTCAATTTTACAGATAAGTGCTTGCCGCTGATAGTAGTAATTTCATTAGGAAAAACAATTGCACACTGTGTTTTATCTCTGCCAAGAACAATTTCACTGCCTAATTCAACAGTTGCTTCTTGACCTAAGTTAACACCTTTAATAAAGCGAATTGTACCGGCTGTAATTGTATTACCGCCACCCATAGCTTTCCACTGTATAAGTTTGTTTCTTTCAAGTCCTTCAGGTACATATTTCAATGGTTTTTCTTCATTAGCCTCAGCGTATTTATTTATATTTGAAATATAAAACACTTCAGCTACAATAAATCCGATACCACACAAGAATAATCCGCCTAAAATAGACCAAAGAACATACTGAGTTCCGTCATGCTTGATTTTAATTCCATAGCGATATGCATTATCTTCCATTCTATCCATCTGTTGCTTTTTCCAGACTAATGGATAAATACCAAAAGTTACAAGTCCTAAAAGCCATGCCAACATATAATGCATTTTGTGTTTACCGTCATCATCACAGATTGCATTAACTTCATTACCCATATTAGACTGTGCAACTAAACCATAAATGCCAAGTGTTAAAAAATTAAGCAAAAAATATACAAATATATTTCTTTTCTTTGCTACCATTATTATTCCTTCTCTCTGATTATCAATTGTTTATTTGTTTTCTTCCCAACTAAATGTATCTGAACAGAAAGGAACAAATAAAAGCTTACTGTTGCCTAATGAAATAATGTCGTAAGCCTTGATTTCTTTACTTTCAAGTACAACACTATCGTTAAGATATGCGAGTTCTTTGCTTTCGCCTACTGAAATGAAGAATTTGCCTGATTTCGCGTCGAAAGTGATTGTTGTATGTTTTACTCTTGATACAGAGTCATCTTTCAATTTAACATCCATATCATCATTTCTACCAATAAAATTACTACTTGCGTGAAGTCTGAAATCCTTACCATAATCATCACCCTCAACGCATACGAGCCAACCTACAACAGGTTCAACGCCTTTTTTTACCCACACTGGTTTAGTTACAGGGTCATTGCTTGGTATTATTTCTCTTTCAGTTGGTGGACAACCTTCATCCTTAACTTGTGCCATTGTTGGAGTGTCGTCTGCTGTACCACACTGTGGGCACTTACCAAACTTTTCCACATCATAATAATGACCTCTGTCACATCTTGTCAATTTCATAATAAAATCTCCTTTTGTTTTTTATTGTTATATTTGTAAATTATAACCGTAGTATTATTCTGACCGTATGGTCGGTTGTTTGTTTAATTTAATGCTTCTTCAATAATTAAATTTAAATCCACATTTTCTACATCACAAGAAAGTACTATTCCATCTCCATAACTGAATACTAAAGCAATTTTTGCTCCTTTATAAGCACCCGTGAAATAATAGTATGAATCGAAGCCCTGATGCTTACTAGATAAGACTCTCCCATAATCATCACTTCTAAGAAAATCCTCTAAACTGTTAAACCGCTCATAATCCAAATCGCACCCCAATCCAACATCGTGCTCAGTATTTCTTTCACCATACTTTATTGTAATGTTTGGATTTTGATTAATCTTTTTCAAAATATCAAATAACGATTCCTGGGGATTGAGTTGATAAACTTTAATTTCTCTTTCGCATCTTGTTAATTTCATAATATAATCTCTTTTTGTTTTTTATTGTTATATCTGTAAATTATAACCGTAGTATTATCCTGACCGTATGGTCGGTTATCAACAGCCGTATAAACCAGCATTTTAGCTGCTATTGAAATATTTTCGCGAAATTCATTGATTATCATTACAATGGCTTCTTCACTTAAACTTTTGAATAGCCCATCGCTACACAAAAGAATTATGTCATCTTCTTGCATAACGAAAGGTTCCTCGTTCATATCAATGAGTTCCACACCATTTATGCCAATGTAACTGATAAGGGCATCTTTAGTCTTATCATTATCTGCAAGAACTTGAGTTATCTCGCCCCTTCTAACTCTTTCTTTAAGTTTTTTGTAATAATTATGGTCCTCGTTAAATGCAGTTATTGTGTTGTTTCTGATAAGATATATACGACTGTCACCAACACTTGCCCAGTACATTTTTTCATTATCAAAAACAGTTGCTACAAAGGTTGCCCCTGCATCTAATTTATTGCCGTTTTTATCTTTCAAATTTGCAACAAGACCATCAATTTTGTAAATCTCTTCACGCAAAAAATTTGGTATTGTTTTGGCTTCATCATTATAAAAATCCGTTATTGTTGTTTCAACACATACTCGACTCGCAATCTCTCCGCCCTCAAGACCACCCATACCGTCTGAAAGGACGCAAATATTACATTTATTATTATCAAACAATTCAAGAACCGGAATTGCAAAGGAGTCCTGTTGGTACGCTCTTGTTCCTATGTGTGTATAACAAGCAAGATTTTGCCCGTTTAGATTTTCGGTCACGGCATATTGCTCACGCACTTTATTAAAACATTTAATTTCTTTTTTCAATCGTCTCTTGTTTTTTCTTACGCCTGACATTTGCTTACTCCTGAAAAATCACTGTAATAGTCGTATTCCCTGCAAATATTCGGTCCCTGTTTTTTAATTCTTTAGACTCAATCAGTTTTATTCCGTTCAAATATGTACCATTTGTAGAATTCATATCTGTAATTATGTACTTTTTCTTCTGCTTTTGAATACAAAAATGGTAACGTGACATTTTAGAATCATTAAAGACAATATCACAAAAATCTGCTCTGCCACATACAACCTTATTTGTAATTAAATAATCAAATCGTTTATCGTTGGCGTTGTTCTCAACTATGAATGATATATGTTTATTCTTTTTACTCTTTATAACTACGTACTCTTTTTCATCTAATATATCAACTATAATTTTTTCTTTTTTCTTATTTTTCCCTTTTTTAACAATCATTACAAAAAGAATAGTTATGGTTACAAGTACCACAATAAATATTAAAATTAAATACCAATATTCTATGAATATATTAAATATTTTTTGCACATCAAATAATTCTTTAAGCCTTTCCATCAACTTAAACTCCTTTGACTTTTACCAAAATTGCAGAATAGTTATCCATATTTTTACCCTTACCATTTTTCAATACAGTTTCACACATTTTTTCTATTTGTTCTTTTGTAGAAATTCTTTTTTTCAGGATTTTCTGTATTTCTTTTTCGGTAATCCATTCCCAAAATCCATCGCTACACATAAGAAAGCTCATACCATTTTCTGCTTGTAAATCTTGTACATCTATCTGATATTTAGGACAAGTATCATCCCACTCATTACCCATACATCTTAATAACCTGTTTCTGTCTTCATGATGACGGATATCTTTTTCCTTTATCTCTCCTGAAAGCACTAACATTTGTGGTACACTATGGTCTAATGTACGAGAAACAATTTTTCCTTTTTTGATAAAATATAGTCTTGAGTCTCCTATATGACCATAGTTGATTTTATCATCTTTAATATACAGTACAACTGCCGTAGTTTTCATTGAAGTGCTTGCATACTGGCGTTCTTGATGTTCAAGTAACGATTTTTGAGCTTCAATAAAGCACTTATCAATAAAGTTATCCAAACAATTATTTTTAAACAATGAAGTGATTGTTTCAGCGACAAGTTTTGATGCAACATCCCCACCACCATGTCCGCCAAGACCATCTGCTAAAACAAAAACATAATTGCCATCAGAGTGAGCCTCACAAACAAAATCTTCGTTAATTAAACGCTCCCCTTTATCAGTAAACATTACAAAATCAATAAGCATAACCGACACCAAAAAAACAATTATAGATTTTAAATATTTTAGTACTTATAAGTTTACATCTGCGTTTTTTCACAAAACTCTCCTCTTTTTTGTAAGAAAAATTCTAGTACAAACTATTCAAGTATATTAACCTAATAAACACACTAATCGGACAACGATGATATCTGCTGACAGCATACTGTTTTTTCTTTATAATCACTTGCAAAAATTGTCAAAATTATGTATCCTATATGTATATAGTTTGTTAGCGTATTGGGGTGGATATTTTGAAAGCATGTCCGTTTTGTGGAGCTAAAATTCCAGAAGAATCAATATATTGTCTTAGCTGTTCATCTGTGTTGAATGAGAGACAATCATTTCCTGTAATTAAAGTTAAGGATAAAAAGAAAAAGACAATTGCAGTTATACCACGCAAAAAATTTATGGGTATTATTGCGATTGTTTTGTCTGTTGTAATAATGTTATCTTCTTGTATTTTTGCTATCAAGTCCACAAGAAATAATGGAGCAAACATAGAAAAGCCTGAAACTACTTTGGCTCCTGTTACAGAAGAAAATGGTGAGAGCGTTACAAACGAAAATGGCGAACAAGTTTTTGAAGTCATAGAAGTAACCGACACCACCACAGAGAAACAAGGACTTTTAGATAAGTTATTCAGTAAAGATGAAACTGAAACAATTGACGCCTCATCTGAAACTACCACAAAGAAACCAAGTATATTAGATAAACTTTTTGGTGATGAAACAACTACCTCACCTACTACTACGGAGCCAGAGGCAACTACAAGCACAACAACTACAGCAGAAACTACGACCAACCAAACAGAGACTTCAAGCACAACATCCACTACAGAAAGCACAACTATATCAAGTTCACAAAGTAATGCGGAAGATTTTGAATATGTGGAATACAGCTCAAACAAAATGCATTTATCTATCACAAAATATAACGGAAACGATGAACACGTGGTCATTCCTGCAACTTACGATGGCAAATTTATTGTTGAAATAAAAAAAGAAACATTCAAAGATAATGATAAAGTAAAAACAATTACTTTTGCAGATGATGAAGACAGACCTTATCTTTGGATTAACAGCCATTGTTTCTCTAATTGCCCTAATCTTCATACAATCAATATGCCCGATGAAAATCTGGGCATAAACGCCGGATTTGCGCAAAAATGCTACTCTATGAAAACCATAATATTGAAAAACAGTCAGTATAGATTCGATAACGGAGGATTGTATGCAGGTAATGGCCGCCTTTGGGAATTGAGATATATGTGTCCCGCAGCAGCACCTGAAATATTTCATATTCCAAGCTGGTGTGCTGGCATTGACAGTGCCTCTAACCTTTCGGAATGCACTAATTTAAGAGTAATCTATTGTCATGAATATGTAAGTATTTTCCCACACCAAACAATTGTACCATCTAATCTTGAAGCTATATATGTTGATGATAATAATCAAAACGGTTACGATGTCAACGGAATTGCATTTAAGCTTAACAGTAGCGATGGAAGATACATTTGCACATATCCACCTAAAAACACTACTAAAGATTTCACCTTACCTGACAATTCTGTATTATATTCTCAGTATGTTAAAAATCCTTATCTTGAGACTTTAAGGGTTGAGGAAACTGCTGAGTTATTTAGTCCCACACATATAGTAAGCAAATGGGCTTTCACAAATCTAAAAACAATTTACATAAAAAGTGGTCACAAAAACGAAGCTACAATTAAAAAAGATTTTTACGGAACTGTTTATACATATTAAGAGGTGTTATTATGGCTAAAACAACAACCGAATTATTAAAAGAATTGAAAAGGCAAAGTTGTTCACTTCCTGATTATCTTTCAACCCACAAGGATTCTTTTGTAAATGAAGACATAAAGAAATTTTGGGATGATTTAATTGAGAGTAAGAAATACTCAAAATCGAATATAATCAACAAGGCTGACTTTAGCTATTGCTACTTTTATGAAGTCATCAATGGTAGAAAAATGCCTACAAAAGATAAAGTAGTGCGACTTGCTCTTGCTATGAAAATGACTGTTGATGAGTGTCAGCAAGCGTTAAAAATTTCAGGTCGTTCTGCTTTATACCCAAAAGTGCGTCGTGATAGCGTGTTAATTTATGCCATTGAAAAGAAAATGACAATTATGCAATGCAACGACCTTCTTGAAAAGCATGGTGAGGAGGAATTAAAATAGAAACGAACAATAATGAACTCCTTAATTATATTGAAGATTCTTTCGAAAAATTTTATTCAAAAAAGATAACATTTAAGGATACTGAACACTCAACAATAGCACTTTATCAACACAAAGATAATCAAAAATATGTTGTTAAGCGTTTTTCTACAAATCCTAATGACGATGTATTCAGATGTCTTAAAGATAAGCAACATCCAAACTTACCTATGATTTATGAAGTTTGTGCTGATGATTCAGGAATCACGGTTCTCGAAGAATATGTAGAAGGTAAAAGATTGCTTGATATTTTATCCAGTAAACTACTTGATAAAAAGATTGCCTGTAAATATGTTTCGCAGATTTGTGATGCATTGATTTTCTTACACTCAATAGGTATTATTCATCGTGATATCAAGCCTTCAAATGTAATAATCAAGGATGATGGAACTGCAGTGCTTATTGACCTTTCTATTGCACGATTTATAAACGAGCAGGAAAATGACACGCAAGATTTAGGTACACCTGGATTTGCAGCACCTGAACAGTTTGGTATTTCACAATCAAGTATGGCTACTGATATTTATGGTTTAGGAGTACTACTTAACATAATGCTAACAGGGTCTCACCCTTCGGTTGACTTGCCAAAAGGCAAGCTGAAAAAAGTAATCGAAAAAGCAACATCAACACAGATTTCAAAAAGATATAAAGATGCTGAAAAGTTTAAAAAAGCATTGAACAGATATAAATAACCTCACTATTTAGCAGTGAGGTTATTTGCTTATATTATAAAAAACTCAACTCAGGATATCCTGAGTTGAGTTTTTGGTTTTATTTAGTTACATATTGAACCCATTTTTGCACATTACTGATTGTATCTGACGCTACAATTTCTGTTGCTGATTCTTTAGACTCTGTTTTAGTGAAATAATATGTATAAACTGGTTCCTGATAATACCAACGGGTTGAATAAACACTGTCATCCCATTCGTATTCATATAACCACATATTTTTTGCACCACAAGTCGGACAAGCATAACTACCCTTATAGTCTAAAGAGCCATTATAGCCGGGACCTAATGCATAAGTTAAATTTATAGAGTCACAACGATGCCAATTAGGAGCTGTACTATCAGAACCCCATTGGCCACCTGAACCACTCGCCAAACCGTTCCATCTATGATAATATCTGTAATAATGTGTTGTTGATGAAACATATTGTTCACTCCATACATTCCTTGAACCGTTGGATGGGTCACTATATACCGGTCCTTGTGTTGTACCCCAAGATGTTCTTTGTGTATCGTAAAGAGTCCATCCATCTAATGTTGAAGAACTTGAAGTAGTTGTAGATGTCAAGTCATAAGTCCATTTCTGGTTTACAGCTGTTGCACCTTCAGGCATTTCTGATGCAAGCACCCATTCCGAAACCTCATTTTGTGTCCACTGTGCATAAAGCGTAATATCTTCGGTATATGTCATTATAGTTTCTTCAGTGACTTTTGTACCGCCTGTTGCAGCAGTATACCAACCATTGAATGTATAATAATCTCTTGTTGGAGTTGGGAGAGCACCTAACGGTGAACCATAAACAATTGTTTTGCTTGTTTCCGAAATCACTCCACCATTTGCATCAAAGTTTACCTCAAACACGCCCTTGAGATAATTGCTATACTCATCTTCTGTTATTTCAATTATTTCTCCAGTAATATTTAATAAGTTTTTTCCTAAAAGAATACACTCTTCAGAAGTACATATTAAAAGATTATCATTCACAGTAAGAGATGTTGTAAGTGAAGAATCAATTTGACTTAAGGAAATTTCCTTGCATAACATAGCATTTCCAGAAGTTGATGTTAGTGTTGACTCTCCTCTTAAAGCCAGATTTGTTGTATCACTAGTTAAAGCTAAACAAATTCCTGGTGAACTCACATTAACCTCATGCAATTCAACTTCCTTTGAAGAAATATTCAATGGTGACTGTTTATTGGATGTAATGTTTACTCTACTGATAATTGTTTTTTGAGCGTCAGATTTTATCGCTAAATCATTAAACATTCCTTCGTATCCATAAAGAGCGAAATAGGTACAAGTTTCTGGAATATCTACATTCAAATCATCTAAATCTGTGGAATCTATTACCGCTATGGTCATTTCTCCTGCACCAGACTTAGTTGCCGCTTCTATTACAGAACTTCTCGATGAAACAACACCTAACTTAGTATTATTACTAACGATATTAGTGCCTAATTCAGTAATATTTTTACCTATTATCATTTCACCGAGATTTGTACAACCTTCAAAGGCTTCGTTACCTATTTTTGTAATTCCAACTGCACTTATGGTTTTCAATTCAGAACAATTTTTAAATGCTGAATCTGGTATTTCGGTTATATAATCAGAGAAAATAATTCCTTCAATATTCTTTCCTGCAAAAGCTTCTGGGTCTATTCCAACAACTTTAGTTACTGACTTTGTGCCGTCGTCATTATCAACAACAGTATATTCAGGCAGAAGCACACAACTATCTGTTCCTTCATATTTAGTCACAACTCCGGATTTAGAAATCTCTAAACCTGCGCTCTTGCAAACACGATTAGCAACAAACTCTGTAATTTCTTTATATGGAACTTCAAAATCAATAACACTATTTTCGTTATCATCATATGACCCACTTATATATGAATAGTCTTCATATTCTTTCACTTCGTCATCCATAATACTATGTGTGGTAACAAAATAAGATGCAGTTTCTATATCGTAACCAACAACTGCAAAAACATGTGCAGTTCCCACCATAATCCAACGGTGGTATCCAGTAACCGTATTTTCAGTTGTAAATGTTTGTGTGGTTGTTTCGCCAACTACAGTAGAATATGTTACAGATGAAGAATATTCTTCAGTATTACTAGAAGATGATGATTGTCCCTGAGTATTACTTTGAGAATCTGTATTAATATAACTCTTTCCTATATTATAACGTTCACTCAACTGTTGAGACAATGCTTTTGAAACAGTTGAACTTGAACCAACTGTTGAACTTCCGCCATATCCAGATTCGCTATTCCAACTAGAACTAGAATCCGATGTTGTGCTTCCGTATTCAGTTGTATTCGTACCATTAGAACTACTTTTTTCTTTTATTGTTGAATCAAGATGTGTATCTTCCACTGAACTCGAAGCGGAAATTCCTGCTTCAATTTTTCCTGTTACATCACTTCCCATAGAAGCCTTGAGTTCAGCTGAAATTTCAGCTTTTTCTGTGCTAGTATCCGACTCTGTGGTTGATTTATTTTTTGTGCTTGATTTAAGTGTAGTTTTATCTGTGCCTGTAACTTTTGAAGTTGTTTTTGAACCACTAGAACCACTACTAACATACCAATTGCTATTATCATCACGATAGTGACTATTAATTTCTTCCTCACTTACGCCCACTTCTTTAGCCCATTCTTCGTCAACGCTAACGCTATCACTCCATTCATTGGAAAGCGTCCAAGAGCAAGAATTAGTGGTTGCATCTTGTACTGTGTTTGCATATGTTTCCATAAAGGTGTCGCTAACAGTTTTTGACACTTCTGTTGTAACAGTTTTAGTAATGCCGTTTGAATTGATTTTTCCAAAATCATGAATTAACGAAACTGGAACATTTCTTATTTCGCCAATATTGTAAACAAATAAAATTGTATTGGTTTCTTCATCTTCATAAATGGTTGGTGCTTCAATATCACTTTTTCCCCAAGCTTGGTTTCTCTCGCTTAACCAGTTAGCTGTGTATGTCTTTACACCAACAGTGCCAATTGGAATGTTTTTAATAACATTTCCATCATCATCTGACCAACCGACAAAAATATAACCATCCAATTTAGGTGAAGGAAGAACATGTTCCTCATCGACAGTGTATGTTTCTGATGCCACAGGAATTAATTCCGATGAAAAATTGATTTTATACTCTATCTTTTCCCATTTTGCATATAACTCATAATCACCTGTAGAGCCAATTGGAATTGATTTAATGTTTTCCGCAGCATCACCTGATGGCAAATCGTACCATCCAAGGAACTTATATCCAGGCACCGTTGGATTAACAAATTTTACAACACCATTTTCCGGTGTATATGTAGTTGGATTTGCATTCTCAATATTTTGACTCGCTAAATATTCATCACCATTTGAAATATGATAAGTAATAGAATATTCTTCAACTTGAAGCACTGGAACGATTTCCTGTTCAACCAAAACTTCATTACAAACACCACAGTGTGAACCCTCTGTTAAACCTGTTGTTGTTTCAGTTGGTGCAACTGCAGGGTCAACAACAGGGTCGTGACCATAAGCACTAACCACTGTATCTTCAAGTGATACTTCTGTTGTTCCATTTGAATCACTGAAATATTTGCTGCACAAAGAACAATACCAATATGCAATATTGCCATCTGTTGTACAAGTTGCAGGAACTGCTTCTGTTGCAGTCATTGAGTGAGCACACATTTTAGTTGAAATTTCACCATAGAAAATTTCAACATCCCAACCAGCAAAATACTTATTTAATCTTAACAAGTCTTTTGCATTGACAGTACCATCGCCATTAACATCAATTGCGATTTCATCTACTTCAACATCCCAACCAGCAAAATACTTATTCAATCTTAATAAGTCTTTTGCATTAACTATTTGGTCAGCATTAATATCGCCCGGAAGACCATCTACTATTGTGATTGTACCGTTTTCAATAGTAAAATCTACATCATTCTCATCAATGTCGCAAATATCGCCTTGGCTATAGGAAAGCGTCACATTTGTTGTTGTACCACTTTCAGCAGTATCACTGACTGTAAAAGTAAGAGTAGCAAATACACTATCCGTTGTTTGTTCAGTTACATCACTCCAAACCAATTTTACAGGACTACCATTAATATATGGTTCAACACCCTTACTTGCAAAATCGTCCCCGTATGCAACATTGGTTAAGGCTAAAACATTTGTATCATAAGAAACATTACAAACCATTGATGCAATGCCAGGATTGTTATTCAAGCTAATGTCTACTTCTACGCTTTTGCCTGGTTGAATTTTTACGCTTTCTACAGAAATTGTAGGACCTGTAATTGCATATGTAATTACAGATGTTATTGGCGAAAAAATCAGAATACACGACAAGAACACAGAAAGAATAGCATTAGGTATTCTTGTTTTGTTCTTCATAAAAATCTCCCCTTCAATATTACACAATAGTTACTTTACCACTAATAATTTCGAAATTAACATCATTCTCATCAATATCACAAATATCTCCCTGATTGTATGAAACTCCAACATTTGCAGATGTACCAACGCTCGCATTACTATTGACAGTAAAAGTGAGTATCGCAAAAGTTCCGTCCTCGCTTTGTTCTGTTACATCACTCCACACTAATTTGACAGGACTGCCATTAATATAAGGTGCGACGCCTTTGCTTGCATAGTTTCCACTATAAGTAACATTTGTTAACGTTAAAACACTTGTATCAAAAGAAACATTACAAACCATTGACGCAATGCCAGGATTGTTATTTAATGAAACTTTAACCTGTATAGTATCCCCTGCTGATGCTGTTACGCTTTCAACCATAATTGTCGGTTCTGTAATTTGTGTATATGTTGCTGTAACAACTGTATGAGCAGTTACATTTGTATATGTGCCATCCCAGCCTGCAAAGATATAACCATCTCTTGTTGGGTTAGCAGGAGGTGTTGCATCTTCACCACTAATAACAGTTTCTGTCTTTAATACTGTTCCGTCATAATCTTTGAATACAACGTTATAACTAATAGGTGTTGAAACATTTACGCCTACATAACCTGCATCAATCTTTGTGCCGTCTGAAAGTTCAATCCAGAGATGATATTCAGAGTCAACATAACTATTTACAACGCTAACACCATTAGTACCATTTGCACCGTCAGTACCAGCCGCCTTGATGCCTGTATCTGTCTCGCCAATCCACCAGTTACCATTTTTTATGTATGGTGTTTTACCATCGGCACCTGTTTCACCCTTTTCGCCTCTAATTGGTCCAAGAGTCTGTACTGTATCGTCAGTAAATGTAAGTTTTAACATGTAGTCAGAAGTAAGTTCCACCTGTTTGATTCCTAAACCATCATCGCCTACTACCTTATTCAATGTAACTACCTGACCATCTGTATAAGTAAGTACAAGTCTGCCTTCTTCATTGATTTCAGACTTTGCAATACCTACACCTTTTTCACCCTTGATGTTACCAAGAGTGAGAACTACATCATTATCAAGAGTGATAGTCAAAATGCCTTCTGCTGATACAGTAACATCTTTAATGCCTACACCATCTTTACCATCAGCACCATCTTTACCATCAGCACCGACAACTACGCCTACATCAATAGTGCTATTATCTGATAATGTGAGAATCAAATGGTTATTTTCATCGATTTCTGCACCGCTGATACCAATTCCATCTTCACCATCTTTACCATCCTGACCATTTGTGCCAGTTCCACCTGTAGTACCATTATCTTTCACAACAACACCAAGATTTTCTGTTGTGTCATCTGTATATGTAATAATCAACTCACCTGCTGAATTAACTTCGGTACTCTTAATTCCACGTCCGTCTTTACCATCTTTACCATTAGCACCGTCTTTACCATCAGTGCCATCAACGCCATCTTTACCGTCAGCACCAACAACTACGCCAAGATTCTTTTCAGTATTATCTGTGAATGTGAGTACAAGTTCACCTGCAGCATTTACGACAGCCTCATAAATACTAACACCGTCTTTACCAGCTTCACCTGTTGCACCATCTTTGCCATCTTTACCATCAGCACCTTTAATGCAACCAAGGTTCAATGTTGTATCATTTGTAAGTGTAATAACAAGTTCATCATTTGCGTTAATTACAATTTCTTGAATACCAACACCGTCTTGCCCGTTGATGCCATCAGTACCATCTTTACCATCAGCACCAACGATTTTACCAAGATTTTCAACTCTGTTATCTGAATATGTAATTATCAATTCACCTTTTGAGTTGATTTCAGACTTTGTAATACTTATACCATCTTCGCCATCAACACCATCAGTACCATCTTCACCGTCAGCACCAATAATCTTACCAAGATTTGAACGTTGATTATTTGAGTATGTCAATACCAACTCACCATCAGATGTGATTTCCGCATTTGTAACACTTATACCATCTTTGCCATCAGTACCATCAACGCCATCTGTTCCAACAACTTTGCCGAGATTTTCAGATATACCATTTGTATATGTGATGACAAGTTCTCCTGCAGTATTGATTTCTGTTGACGCAATCATATCTTTACCATCAACGCCATCTTTACCATCAACGCCATCTTTACCATCAGCACCATCTTTACCGTCAGCACCAACAACTACGCCAAGATTATCGGTTTGACCATTAGAATATGTAATAACAAGTTCGCCATTTTCGTTGATTTCGGATGCTACAACACCCACACCATCGGTTCCGTTCATTCCAACGACTTTATCAAGATTAATTATTTCACCATTTGAAAGCCCGATTACAAGTTGACCTTCATCATTGATTTTTGCAGTTGAAATACCAACTCCATCAGCACCGGTTTCACCTACTGTACCAGGTTCGCCTTTTTCACCATCTTTACCGTCTTTGCCAACTGCTACACCTACATTCAATGTTGTGTTGTCAGAAAGAACTAAAATCAACTCACCCTTTGAATTGAATTTTGCATTCTTAAGGCTAGCTACATTCTGAGAAGTTGCTTCGAGAGCCTCACTCCAGTCCTTTTCGGTACCTGAATAGCCATTCTCAACTGCAATTTCATATGCAGACTTACCTGATAGTGATTTGAGCCACTCCTCAATTGTTCCCTCGTAACCGTATTGAACAGCAATTTCGTATGCTGACAATCCATTATCAACTTTCACTACTGGAACAATTTTATTATGCACTAATAAGGTTGTTCCCAATGAAATTGCGATAACTACTATAATGGATATTACCGCCATCACAATTTTCTGCCAAGATTTTTTTGCCATTTTACACCCTCCGTAAAATAATTTTATACACCATAAATTATATTCCTTAAAAAACGGCTTTTCTATACTCCAACAGCATACAGTTTACGATAAATTTAATTATATTTTTAACTAAAAGCATCAAACCACGACCTATTAATAAGTAGGGCGTGGTTTGAATAATACTATTATAAAAAACTTATATCATTTTCTTAATCATGTTTTAATCATTTCCTTGTGAGTATTATGCTCGTTTATGGGGTGTTAGGAGTTCTGCAACGGCTTGGCTGGCTTCGGCTTGTTTTAAAGCAAAGCTGTGGGCATAGATGTCGAGAGTTGTTGATGTCTGGCTATGTCCTAATGTTGACGAAACAGTTTTAACATCTGCACCGCTTGATATAAGAAGTGATGCGTTTGCATGTCTTAAACCGTGAACAGTTACAACCGGCAAGTCGTTCTTTTTACAGAATTCTTGTAACCATCGTCGTGATATAGACTGATGCATAATCGCACCGAAATCGTTAGGAAATACAAGATTGTTATTCTGCCACCTATCCCCTAACGCTAATCTATATACTGCCTGTTGCTTTTTGTACTCTGCTAACATATCAAGAATCACTTGTGGTAATTTAAGACTGCGTTGTGAGCTTTTAGTCTTTGGCTCACCAAAGAAATGACCCTTATCCTTTGTATAAAGCGCTATACGTTTTATTGTTATAACACAGGTATCAAAATCAATATCATCCCATTTAAGACCTAAAAGTTCACCGTGTCTGAATCCTGAATAAAGTGCGAGAGTAAACATCACTTTGTATCTTGGTTCTGCCTGTTCAAGCTTTTCGAGAAACAGTTGTGATTCTTCAAGTGTAAACACTACTCTTTCTCTGCTTTCGGTTTTGATTGTATGCACATTGTGGCAAGGATTATCGATAATGATATTGCAATCAATTGCATAGTTCATTACATTTGATACAAATCCTAAATATCCTTTTTGACTTTTCGTTGAAAGTCCACCTTTAGTAAGTTGGTTAACACCATCTTTGGTTAATGAATTTATAAATCGTTGAATATGTATGCGATTTATTTCGGTAATTTTCAAGTGACCTATCGCCTTATAGGTACGCTCCTGCATTTGCTTATACTTGTTAATTGTCAATGGCTTTAGATTGCCTTCTAATTCTATCTGCTGAACCACTGTTTTGCGAGAGTTTCAAATTTAATATTGTTGTTAATAAATTGTCCTGTACGAACTTACTCTTCAAATAAAACTATTTGACGTGCAAGTTCTTTTTCTGTTTGCTTTGACCCCTAAAAAAGTCAACAAAAGTCAATATAACGACAAAAAAGCCACTCAAATTGAGTGGCTTTGATTTTATACTGCGACTGCATTATTATTGATTTTTTCAATGATTTTGCGAATACCGAGCCATACGGAAACATCGGTAAACACATCGACTATGCTGCCATAATCTGTGAATGGTGATTCTTGCAAAACTGAAAGGTCTTTAAGAATTCCATTATGAACGATATACTCAACAATCTGATTTACAAAATAAATTTGCTTGCTATCAAGATTAGTGTTATTAAGGTATTCTGCAAACGCTTCTTTTGCTGCATTCATATCCATACCAACAATCTCACGAACAAACTCGCCTAAAGGTTTATTGCCGTATTCAGCCTCATAATCTTGTTTTGTACCGACCTCACTCCAGAGAATATTCTCTAACGATTTGATATCTTCTGATGTGAGAGGTTGATTAGATTTGAGTTTTGCAATTGCAATATTATCTTGATGCTGACGAATATAGAACTCTGCTTTTGCCTTGTAGTTTTCCAAATCGTCATTTTCAAGCTCAGATTCGTTCCAATCCATTGAGAGAATTTCATCATTAAAGTTAATGTTGACTTCCGGTATTGGATTATACGGAATATACTTCAAAAGATTTCTCAAGTTTTCACGAATATGTTCAAACTCGTTAATTCCTGCAGTTTCAACATAATCGGTATGAAGAATTTTATTGATAAGCTCTGACTGCACCATAATTTCAGGAATATTCGCTACACTTGCGATAGCAGAAACTTTTTTGAAGAGTTCACTACGAGCGCGAGAATATTTTTTACCTACCAAATATGCAAGTTCAATGCCATACATAAGTGCGTCAAAGCTCATTGCAGTTGCTTCATCTTTATCAGGAATAATCAACGGAGCAAGTTCTTCTGCAATTATCAAAGTATCTTCGTATGTAAGAGTTTTATAATTATCAGCATTTGAATATAACTCAACATATTTAAGATGTTGACGAACCGCGAAGTTTTCTTTATTGAGTTCGCAAACCTTTCGCACCATATCTTCAACAAGGATTTTGCGGAATTCGATAAGGTCCGGGGTTTGATAATCCAAATCTTGCAATTTATAAGCAATCTGTGCTTTTAGGTTGAAAATTCTGCCTTGAACTGCCAGTTGATTTATGCTTGGCTTACCAGTTCCCATACGGAAGAATTCAAAGTTACCACAGAAGTCGAAAATATAAAATTTTTCTTTGTCTTTACCATCAAGAAGATTTTCACAAAGACGAGTACCACGACCAATCATCTGCCAGAATTTTGCCTTACTCATAACCTTTTTGAAAAATACGAGATTCAGCACTTCAGGCACATCAATACCCGTGTCAAGCATATCAACTGATATTGCGATTTGTGGTAGCTTTTTGGGACTTGAAAACTCATCAATTGCACTTTGGGCATAATTAAGATAGTTATCAATTACCATTGCATAACCCTTAAGGTGTGGGTATTCCTTATTGAAAATCTCATAAATCTTTTCGGCGTGGTTATGATTTTTTGCGAAGATAATTGTCTTGCCGATTTTTGAGCCATATTCAATCTTCAAGCCATTTGTCATTAAGATATTAAGAACTTCTTTGATTGTATCTTCATTGAAAAGCCATTGATTGAGTGCGGTTGAGTCTATTTTTTCAGGGAGTTCACCGTTTTCATCTTTGAAAGTATCTTCGTATTCGGCTTTTTCTGCGTCGGAAAGTTCGTCGTAAACGATACCCTGCTCAATAAATTTGAGTTTAGTCTCAACGGACATATAATCAACAAGATAACCGTCTTTTACTGCTTGTGCAAGCTCATAACCGTAAGTTGGGCAACCGTTTTCAAGTTCAAATATTTCATAAGTGTTCTTGTCGATTTCATCTTTTGGTGTTGCAGTAAGACCAACAAGTGGTGCATCAAAATAAGTAAAAATATCACGGTATTTGTTATAGATTGAACGGTGTGCCTCATCACAGATTACCAAATCGAAATGACCACAAGTAAAAAGTTTTCCGTTATCGTCTTTGACAGAATCAATGCAGTTCATCATTGTCTGATAAGTTGAGAATACACAATGAGCATTGTAGTTTCCTTTATCTTCGCAAAGATTTGTAACAGACAAGTCCGGAAGAAGATTTACAAAACTACGCTTTGCCTGAGTTACAAGTGAGGTACGGTCGGCAAGGAAAAGTATGTTTTTAACCCAACCGTGTTGTAAAAGCACATCGCAAAGTGCCATAACCGTTCTTGTTTTACCTGAACCCGTAGCCATAACAAGCAACGCTTTACGGCGATTTTTACGGTCAAAGCTATCGCAAACTGCCTTAATTGCACCCTCTTGGTAATATCGACCTGCGATTTCTCTGTTTACCATAACATGTTTTAAGCTTGTACGCATTGTCTGTAAATTAAAGAGTTTTTCAAGGTCGCGTTTTGAATAGATTGTAGCACATTTTCTTTCAGGATAAATATTATCAATAATTCTTGTATCAAATCCGTTTGTAAGGAAGATTACAGGACGACGACCGTGTTTTTTCTCGAGCAAATCTGCATAGAGTTTTGCTTGCTGACGAGCAACTGCCACATCAACACAGGTCTTTTTGGCTTCTATTACTGCCAATGCCCTACCGTCATCACCATAGAGCACATAATCAGCATAACCTACCTCAGATTTGTTTGGCATTCCAAAGAGTTCAACCTCATTGAGCCAGTCTTTTCCCTCGGTCCAGCCTGCATCTTGAAGCATTGTGTCGATATACACTTTTCGGGTTGTATATTCAGAAATATCGAGTGGTTTTGGGACATAAGTCTGTTGTTGCTGGGCGCGACGAGTTGTAAGTTCTTCTTTGAGTGATTTATTTTCTTCGATTAACTGCTCAAAATTGATTTCTGTTGCTTGGTCAAGAAGTGTTTCAGTGTGTTGTGAAAGTAAATCACGGTTAAATTCGTTGTGGGTGTATTTATTCATATCCCCATAGCAATATGCCACGAAATCAAGGAATATAAAGAGATTTTCAAGGCAGAGAACTGCCTGTTCATCGGTGATTTTCTTTGGATTATGAGCCGCGTTGTTGCCAACAGTACGAATGAGTTTCATTCTGACCCAGATATCTTTGCCAACGACTTCACGGAAGTCTTCGCTATCCATAAGGGCTTTCAGGTTGTCCTGCCAAGGCATAGCAAGAGCACCGTCAACGGAATACATCCATTTGACAGCGAATTCCATAGCCCTGCGACAATTCAGCACACTTGAAGCCGCATCAATATGTAAGATTTTCTCGGCAGAGATAGCAACATCAGCAAAGCTTTCAAATCGCTCATCATTTTTCAAGAAATCAAAGTTGGTCATAAAATCACCACCATTTATTTTGTTAATAAATCTTCTGCTTGTAATAAACCTAACGGAGAAAGAACACATTTGGAATTAGAATACTCTATTAGTTTATCTTTATGTAATGTTCTTAATACACGTTTGAATTCTGTTGTATTTTTATATTCAATAGAGTTTTGTAATTCAACATCTTGCTGTCCATCTTTCACATATAAAAGACACAGTACTTTATTTTTGCAACTCATTTTAGGTTCTAATATTCGCAAACAGTTTCCTGTATCCCAAATCACCGACGTTTCTTTATACATAATTGAATCAACAACTCCTTCAGTTTCTTCAAAAGACATTGTTGATGCTTGTCTAAAAAACTCGGCAAGTACCCATTTGGTATTACTAAGTAAAACTGTAGCATCCATTTTGTTGGGGTCAATATGATTCTTGTGTATCATTCCTCTCTTATTGCGAAGACAATACATCGAATAAAGGCATCGTGGAATTATGATTCTATACACTTCTGAAAATTTTGAGTCATAATTTTCCCACATCGTTAAAATTTGTTCATTAAAATTTGCCAATTTGTTAGTCAATGGAGTATAGCTACTATCAAGTTGATATTCAATTATACGACGGGCTACTTCTACAAATTGTCCAACTTCATTGCCAAAATATTGCCAATGACACTTTTTATATTCAGCAATAGCGTTTTCATAACTTGTTAACAAGGAATCAACCAATTCTTTTGGATATGCAGTAGCCATTATATTTTGAATATCACTTCTTCTCATTTGCCATTTCCTCCAATAAAGTTAGTGCAGCTTGTTCACCATCAATGGTTAATTCGATTGTCCATTTTTGTGGTGAAATTTTCTTTTTTATAAACATTTGAAATTCTCTTTCGAATATTGCTGCAGAATTATTTCTATCCCAACAACCTTGCTTTTCACAAAGTGCTTTTAATGTTGCTCCTTCAATTGCTTCTTGCTTTTCAAATAAAACAATCAATGCAATATTTTTCATCTTTTCAGCATTATTTTTTCCTGGTATCTTTCTATGAATAGAGACAGTGCCTTCAGTATCTATACTATATATACCAAGCTTTTTATATTTATCCTTATCATCGTCAGTCGATACAGATATGTCCTCTAAAGAAGTTTTTGCATTATCTGCATTTAATAGAACTTTACCCATTGGTTTTGGATTTACAAAGTCACTTCTTACACTTTTCACAAAAGAAAATACTATTTCCATATTTCTCTCTACAAAATCTTCTGAACCCGAGATAACAATATTTCCCTCATTAAGATTAATATTAACGCTTGCATTTTTAATTTCTTCCATAATTATAGTCCTTTCTAAATAAAATATTTTTATATTGATGTGGAAAGATTACATTAAATCTTCCCACTGTTCTAATGAATAGTGCTTTGTAAGTTTGTAATATGCGTCACTGACAGCGCTAAACATAGCATAGTTGATTAAACTGTTAGATGGTACGGTAAACCCACATGCAGAAGCTTCTCTTATACTTGGAGCAAATACATGCATATATAAATAATTATCATTACGATTTCGTGCTAAGTCTAAATAGTGTGCATCTGCACGAAGTTCTTCTTTTAACTGCTTATATTCCATTCTTATTCTGTATGCCGGAATATTGCCATTGTCCGAACCATCAATATATCTTGCAATAATATTTTTCAGATGTCCCACACGGTTAATATAATTAACCATTACTTCCGCAAGTTCTGACTCTATCATATTTTTGAATTCCATTGTTTTTTCCTCCTCTCAACCAAAGTATTGTTGCATTAGGGATTTTTTTAGGGTTTCGAGTTTTTCGAGACTTTGTTGAACTTCAAATTTTGATTTGTCGATTTGCTTAATGAACAACAAAAACTTTTCAAGCCGTTCATCATCAGGAACTGGAAACATCATTGCGTTAAGTTTTGCTTGATTTAATTTAGGTTGAGCAGAACCTGTAATTTGGTCAGAAACATCAATCATAGAGAAACATACTTCAATATATTTCTGCATACTCATTTTCTCAAATCTAACTACGTGGGCATGATTATTAACCCATACTTTCCCACTTACAGAAAATGCAATTGGGGTAGACCTCATAAGTAAATTAGCACCATCTTCTGACACAAGCAAAATATTTTCATCAAATAGATAATCTGCTACGTAATCAACAATTCCAGAAGCACCATAATATGGGTAAACACCTATTTCTCGTTCTGATGCCGTTATAGGTTTTCTAAGAGAGTCCAAGTTTTCACAAAGCGAATCAAAACGGCACTCTTTCCATTCCATTGAATTAGAAACAGGGTCACCAAACAACTCGATAAATCGAGATTTGACAAGTTCATTAAGTTTTTCAAGTTGATTCTTTGTATCACTAATTAGTGAATTTATTTTGTTAAGGTTCTCAACTATCTTATTTTGCTCTTCAAGACTAACTAATGGTATTTGAGCGTCCGTAAGATTGCCAAGTTTTATGTACTTAATTACTCCACCAATAGCTTGAGTTCTTAATGTTTCAACATACTTGTCCAAAAAGCAATATAGATATGGAACTGACAATATACTCTTATCATTACTTTCAATTATATATGTACGCTGATAAGCATCAAATTTACCATTATAATATTTTACATTCAAGTCACCATTTCCTGCAACTAAAACACATTCGCAATCATAACTGTATATATCTATTTTTAATGGTGTAACTGAACAAGTAAAAAATGGGTATTTACCATTTTCAGATGATGCATTTGCATCTAATTTACCAGTTCGTATTGTTACATAATCTCCTAATCTTGCCATTAAATCACCTCTTTAAATGCATCTACTGCAGAAACTACTAGTGCAGCAAATGCTACTACAGCAGAAAATACAGCAATAATATAATTACGGTCCTTTTCTTTTTCAATTTCATTGGCAATACATCTAAATATAAAAGCAACTACAACTATAAACAATTCAAAGCATACACACAATGTAATTACAATAATATTATTTGGTATTGTTTCTAATGACCAAGTAAACTCTTTAATAACAATTACAGATGCCACAATACCTAAAATGGAAATTCCAACACCAAACAAAGCGATTAAATTAAAAAACAATGATAATATCCCGCCAAGAAATATTGCTGTCATATTGCCGTTAGACTCAGCTTTATTGACAATTATAAGCCAAATTATCTTTAATGTCTCGCACACAGAAAGTTTTTTTGTCTTATTTTCCTCTTGCTGTCTTTCTATTTCCTTTTGTTCTTCTGCTTCTTGTTGTGCTTTAACCATTGCTTTTGCAAGTTTTTCATAATCTATTTCTGTAGTTGAACGAAATACATTATGATAGTGATTTGTTATGTTCTTTGGTTGCTTATTGAACATTCAACATCTTCTCCAATTCTTTTAGTCCAGTGGTTATGTTTGTTTCTAATTCAAACAATTCAGCGAGGATTTCGCTTGTTGGTGGGTATTCAACAGGCACATACTCGGTCTTTTTATATTTATTGATTGAAAGGTCGTAGTCGTTCTGCACGATTTCGTCTTTTGGTACGAAAAAGCTTTGTGCTGTGCGTGGGTTTTGAGATTCCTCGCTATGCTCAGAATGACAATCCTTAAATCTTGCGATGATATCGGGAATATCATTTTCGGCTATAGGTGAACGCTTATCGTCAAGAGAAAATCCATCGGCTTTCATATCATAAAACCACACATTGTCTGTTCCGCCGTGGCCTGTTTTTGTGAATATAAGGATAGCGGTTGATACGCCTGCGTATGGCTTAAACACGCCTGAAGGCATTGAAATTACTGCTTCAAGTCGGTTGTTCTCGATAATCTCTTTACGGATTGCTTTATGTGCAGTTGATGAGCCAAAAAGCACGCCATCGGGTACGATACAAGCACATCTGCCACCGATTTTGAGCATACGCAAGAACAATGCAAGGAACAATAATTCTGTTTTCTTTGTTTTGCACACTTTAAGCAAGTCGGCAGAAACGGTGTCATAATCAAGACTACCTTTGAATGGTGGGTTTGCAAGAATAAGTGAATACTTGTCCTTATCGGCATTCTGGTCTGAAAGACTATCGCGATACTCAATAAACGGACTTTCAACACCGTGTGTCATCATATTCATAGCACCGATACGAAGCATTGTTCTATCCATATCGTAACCAAAGAACATATGATTCATATAGTGGTCTTTTTTAACCTTATTGAAGAAGATTTCTTCTTTATATGTATTTTTAAGATATTCCCCTGCTGACACCAAAAATCCACTTGTACCGCAAGCCGGGTCACAGATAACATCATCAGGTTTAGGACTCATAAGCTCAACCATCATTTTGATAATATGACGAGGTGTGCGGAACTGTCCGTTAAGACCTGACTGTGCAATCTTGTTGAGCAGATACTCATAAACATCGCCACGGACATCTTTATCGTCTGACTTCTGCATAAAATCATAGATATCGTCAAGTGCATCAACTACTTTTGACAAGAGCAATGGTGTTGGCAACTTGAAAATAGCGTCATCCATATATTTTGAATAGGCACTGTTTTTCTTACCGTCAAGATTCTTGATAAATGGGAACACCTGCTCTTGCATAATGGTATAAACTTGTCCTGCAGGTAAATCGTGGAACACCGACCATTTAAGATTTTTACCATTAACTTTACGGTCGCCGATTGTTACTTCGTCAGCAAAAATGCTTTCATAAGGAAGCCCTAACATTGCACTTTCTTTTGCACGAAGGTTATCGGCATCGTCTAAATCGTGAATAAACATAAGATATGTGATTTGCTCTATAACATCAAGGGGATTTACGAGTCCGCCTGCTGCGAAAGTATCCCATAAGCTATCAATTCTATTTTTAAGTTCACCTGTAATCATAATTATTTATCTCCGTTCCAAATATAAGATGTGTATCTGCCACCACTAAGTTTAATTATTTCGCCATTTTTAAGCAAGTCGTTAAGTGTTCGCTGAACTGTAACCTGACTAATATCAGGACATTTTGCCATAAGTTCTGTTTTTGTAATTTGACCAAGAGTTTCTTTAATAATTTCACGAATTCTATCAGGCTTGGACATATTGCTCATAGTCAAGGTCTGAACTCGTGTTGAGAATTCGCGATATGCTGATAATATAACGCCTAATGTGTACTGCACAAAATGAGAATAGTCATTTTTTTCTTCGTGCCAATCTAATGAGCTGCTTTGAAGTGCTTCGTAATAGGTTTCTTTTGAATTTTCAATGACTTTTTCAATACTGATATATTTACCAACGATATACCCTGCACGATACAGTAAGAGTAGCGTTAAAAGTCTGCTCATTCTTCCGTTACCGTCGTTAAAGGGATGTATACAAAGGAAATCGAGAATAAACATAGGAATCAGCAACAATGGGTCGGCTTCGTTTCTATTCATTGCATCATCAAACGCTTGGCAAAGGTTGTTGATTGACTCGGCTGTCTCCCAAGCAGGAACAGGTTGAAATCGAACAAAACGATTACCGTTTTCATCCGTTTCTGCAATAACATTGTCAGCGTTTTTGTATGTTCCGCCGATTAATTTGCCACTAAACTTATACAAATCACGGTGTAACTGCAAGATAATAGCGGGTTTTACAGGAATATAGTCATGGCTTTCGTGGATAGTTGCCAACACATCACGATACCCCGCAATTTCTTGCTCGTGTCGAGATTTGGGTATTGCCTTATTTGTAACAAGTTTTTTTATACGGTCATCAGAGGTGTAAATACCTTCAATTTTATTTGACGCCTCTGTACTTTGAATTTTAGCAATTTCTACAAGTTGAGTAAGCGAATCGCTTTTTGCTTCGATAAAAAGATTCTGTTCGCCTTTATATTCATGTATTTGTGAAAGCAAGGACACAATTTCAGGTGTCAACAATACTTGCCATTTGTTATTGAAATTGTAATTTCTCATAGAACTATCTCCTTAATGCGTTTCTGTTATTATAATTCTACAAGTAATATTATATACGCATTTCAATTTAATGTCAACGATTTAATTTAATCAAATTTTCAAAAATGATTAAATTGAATTTTGTTTGATGTAATTAACCTTAATACATATAAATCGTATGTTCTTGTCGATTTGTGACACTCTTAAACCGAATTCTTGCGGTTTATTTGCGGTTTATTTTTGTAAAATGTGGTTTATTTGCGTGAAAGTTGATGAAAGGCAGAAGTGCCGAAACCGTTGATATATAAGGGTTTGTGGGACTTTATGAAAGTTGGTGAAATCCCTTTACCATATTTCGAGTCTCTCCTTCTGCGCCAAGAAAGTCTGATAGATTATCAGGCTTTCTTTTTTTGCTTTTTTATTTAAAAGATGAAAAATTAAAAAACTAACTCCCACTCGGTTGAGTGGGAGTTTTGTTTGGTTATTATGTTTTATTCAAGTGCGAAGACGGCTTCGTCGAGGCACATTCTTAAGGATTTTGCTTTTGTGCATCTGATAAAGTTTCTGTAATCTTTTTCAGTTTCACAACTTTTAAGTCTTGTACTGGTAAGAAGTTTTTTCATATTTGAGCCGTTGAGGTGAATAATGCAATCAAGTGCACGTTCACGAACAGGTTTATTCTTTCTTGCAACAACAACAATAAGAGTTACTGTGATTTCATCTTCAACACTTATTCCGCTGATTTTAACAAAAGATTTACCGCTTGTTACCGGTGTAACTATGCCATTTACCATAACTTCAACTTCATCAAAATCTTCAACATCTTTGAAGTTAAGTGTATATTCACGTTTTGCAGGAATACATTTGAGTGATTTACCACCATTAATTGTAAACTTAATGGTATTTTCTTCTTCAGCTACTGTCATTGTAGTGATTGAATACTCGCCATTCTTATACTTACCTGTTTCGCCGTCATCTTCATAGAAATTAAATGTATTATTACCACGATAGATATCAATTTCAAGACGTTCAGGACATTCCCAAGAATTTCCATTATCTTTTGACATTGGAATAATCGCACCCTCTTTAGCGAGTACGGGTATTGTATTAATTGGGCTATTAATTACTGTTTCCTGACCACCTTTATAGATTTTGCCGTCAAAAATGTTTGTCCATCTGCCCTCAGGTAACCACACCTTTGTTGCGGCAGTTTTTGTTTTTTCATCCATTTTTGTTGTTACGGGACACACAAGAAGTTCTGAACCAAAGAAATACTCATTTCCATATTCAAAACTTTCTTTATTGTCAGGGTATGTATAATAAAGTGGTTCACAAAGTGCCCTGCCCTCATTATATGTACGGTAATTCATAGCATAGATATATGGAATCATTTTATGGCGAAGTCGCAGATACTCTGTACCGAGAGTTTCAGCCTCCCAACTAAAATTCCAAGGTTCTTTACCGAGAACATCAAGATTAGTTGAATGAAGTCTTAAAATCGGCAAGAATACTGCAAGTTGAAGCCAACGAATATAGAGTTCATCATCGTGGTCACCCATCATATGACCGCCGATATCGTGACTCCACCAAGTATAACCGCAATTTGCCGCATTAGCGGTGAAATATGGTTGGAAGTTGAGAACGCTCCAATTAATTGCAGTATCACCTGAAAATCCTAAAGGATAACGATGCGAACCGATACCTGCATAACGTGACAAAATCATTGGTCGACGCTCTTCACGGTCAGTATCAAGATAATGATAGTGATTTAAAAGCCATAACGGGTCAAGACCTGCTTTTTTACTCTTTGTACCCTGTTGCCAGTCAATCCACCAGAAGTCAACGCCCTCTTTTTCATAAGGATGATGAAGAATATCAAAATACGCATTAATAAATTTCTTATCAGTCAAATCGAACTCGACTGACTGTTCAGTAGATTTGTCGATACCCATAGCCTCTGCCATTTGTGGATACATATCTTCAAACGCACGAACACCGTCTGCAGGATGAAGATTAAGAGTAACTTTAAGTCCCATATCGTGAAGTTTCTGCAAGAAGCCTTTATAATCGGGGAACAAATCAGTATTCCAACTATACCCTGTCCAACCGCTACTTAAAATATTACTTGATTTGTATTTTTTGTTAAACTGCTTTTTAAGGTCAACCCAATGCCAATCCATATCAACAGTTGCGATTGTAAGTGGAATATCACGGCGGAAGAATTCTGACATCAAATCTTCATACTCTTTCTGAGTATATGCACGATAACGGCTCCACCAGTTACCGAGTGTATAACGAGGCACAAGTGGTGGCATACCTGTAATTTTATAGAAATCATTGATACCACCAATATAATCTTTGCCGTAAACGAACACATAAATATCTTTTGTGCCGTCTTCACGGGAAGAAAGTGTACCGTCTTCATTCAAAAGCAATGTTTTACTATCATCATAGATTGACACGCCGTCTGTTGAAATAATACCGTCATCAAGTTCTTTAGGACCATAAGTCTGGTCAAGAGTACGGGTTGTTCCTTTAAGGTTATTTGATGAGTCGTATGTAAGTTTATTACCATCAAGGATTGCATATTTGAAACTACCCGTATGGCTGTTTACACATATTTCTGTTTTTTCAGTTTTTATTGTTAAAGTATCTGCATTTTCAGTTGTTGTAAAATCAACTTTACCAAAATTTCTGTACCATATGCTTTGTGATGGTAAATCTGTAAACTTGCAGTCAGTTGAGAACTCAACACGAAGCATTGTAGCAGTAAGAACTGTCACACGCACATTATTACTGATTACAATATTATCTTCACAAGCTTTTGCATCGGTTTTTGCCAAAAGTTGTTTATTCAATTCTGACATATAATCCCCTCAATCCTATATTTCGTCAAAGTTTAAAGCTTTAGACATAACCTTAAGTTCATTAACCTTATCACTAAGTGTAATTTCAGCATTTTCAAGGGCTGTGCAATACTCATCACCATTATAAACTGAACAAGCAAGGTTACTGTTGACATAAAGTTTTACAAGTCCATTTGGTTCACATACAACTGTGATTTTATCGCCTGTATTTAATGCGATATCACCACGACTTGTTTTGTCGTTAAAGCGAATTGCACCGTAACCTTCACGGTTGCTTACATTGATTACATCGCCAATTCCAAGCAATACGCCGTCATCTACATTATTGAGAGTACATTGAACTGTGAAATCTCTGCCACAAGGTGTTTTTGCTTCTTCACAAATGAAATCAGCATAATACTGACCTTTGAATGTAACATCAGTAAAATCACCGAAAGCATTTTTCACCGTCATTGACACATATGGCTTTTTAACCGGATTTTCAAAGATAATTTTTAATGTGCTGTAATCTTCAAGCAACTCAAAACCAGATATTTTTGCATTTGATGAAATCATTTCAGCATCAATATATACTCTATCATCAAAGAAAAGCAACAATTCAGTTGATGAATCAAATCTGCCGTAAATAAGTTGTGGTAATTTTTCTTCAGCTTGAGAAAACTTCATAATAAGTGCTTCAAGCGGTGCAAGGCTTATTGTAATCTGCTCACCGTAATGGTATGTTTTTTCATCAGTTTTTTTATCATAAGGATACACATAAACCATTTTAAGATTTTGCATATCTTTATTTACGCCGATTGTTTCGTCAAGAGTTACTGTAATACTCTGCTGACAGTCTGCGGGGTTACGAAGGGAGATAATTCCTTTATTTTCACTCCAACAAGAGTATCCATAGGCCTCACCTTTTTCGGGACAACCGCCAATAAACTGTGATGTTTTAAGAGTTTCATACTCATTACGAATAAAGCGTAAAGCGTCTGCATTAATACGCCATTTTGCAGTATTAAACATATTGTATGAATAGTAAAGTTCCCAGAATGCAGTACCGCGTGTTGCCATCATAAACATATATTTACGGAATTCTTCATCTGTCATTGAGATTTTAGCGGTATTGCCATAGATTGGGTCGTGATTATAAATGAATTCGTGAGGAAATTGATAATTTCTTGTAACGCTGAAATCGTAATAGCAATTATCTCGATATGTAAGGACTTTATCAACGTCACGGTCGCTTAATTTCTCACCTTTTTTAGTTTTATCAATAAAGCCTATATCACCACTATTTTGAATCCACAAGGAGTCTGAATACTGTAAAAACCAAGGACTTGCATTACAGTAGCTTGTCTGGTTAATCCACAAATCTTTACCTGCACTTTCACGGGTAATACGGAGTTTACGGAATATATTAAGCCAATTTTCCCACATTTCTGTGTACTGATACATATCATTGTATCCACCAGTAATATGACCGTGATTTTTTGAAGGACATGCTTTGAGTAAAAATCCGTCAAGTTTCCAATAATTTATATCAAATTTACGGTCATTTTCAAGGTAATATTCTGTAATATTCTTTATATATTCAGTTGATGACACACATACATCATTTGCAGCACGGTTAAAACCGCCTTTACCTGCCTTTTCCATATTTTTTGCAAATAAAGGAGTTTTACTGTTATAGCCACCACGTGGACCATTCCACAAGCCGAAATGTGATGAAAGCTTTCTTGCCATTGTTGCGGCAGGATATAATTCGTTTGGAAATTTCTTATTGAATTTCCAGAAGTCTGCATCCCAATCTACAAACCCATCATCAACCACATAAGAATCAAGTGGTGATACCATTGTTTTTGAAAGATTGTTTTCAATCTGCTTAAATGACTCAATGATATTTTCATTTGTAATATCGTGCATGTGGTCATACCATGAGTTATATTGAAATCTTGGCTTTATTTTTCTTGAAATTTCACGTATATATGCAAGAAAATCTTCACGAATAACACGTAAATCATAGCTTCTTGCCGCACCAACAACTGTATTCCAGCATCTGTATGTATGACCGCAATTAAGCTTTAATTCGTCAAAACGCTTACCTGTGAAATAACGACAATAAAGGGTACTGTCGTCAATGTTATTCTCGGCAAGTGGGAATTCAGAACCAAAAAACAAGCCGTTAAGATACACAGGTTGACCTAATGCACTATGGTATTTACTTAAGTATGCCTTATCGATTTCACCAATAGTCCATTTCTGCTCAACATTTTTTACAGAAATGTGCTCACCGTCAATATAGTCAATGGTGATAAGGTGTTGACGGTCAGGGTCAATCATCATTTCAATATATTTACGCATATAATGTTTATTGTCGTCAATCTCTACATTTTCGATAAATGTAATTCTTGCTCCATTATAAGCATAAGGCTTGAACACAAATTCTACTCTACGTTTAAAAATATTCACATTATCAAGTTCAAGGCTATTTGACGATAAAAACTCTGTTTTATAGCCAAAAAATTTTTTAACCTTAAACGCAACAAAGAATTCTGCAGAAAAGTCGTTAAATTTTACAGATTTTTTGCCTGAAATTCTCTTATTGATAATTTCAGTTGTTAAAAGTTTATTGTTTTTTGTAGAAAAACGTCTTTCAATGTAATCGTTACCGATAGTTGCGGTATTGTTTTCAAAATAAGCATAAGCACCTGACATTTTATTTCAACTCTCCAAACAATATTTTTTCTGTTGCCAAAGCGGCATCTTCTACTATTTTTACGCAAGGGCGTTTTTGATAATATTCGGCTGTACGAGCCTCAGGAACACTTGAAATTTCAGGTTTTGAAAGCCCTAAAAGTTCTTTACATACAATCGAGGAATTTGTTTTTTTGAATTCATCTACAATAGCACGGACTTTCTCATAAACTTCTGCTTTATCGAGTTCAGGGTATTTAAGACCAACAACCATTGCACTACCGCTTACAGCACCGCAAACTTCACGCATTCTACCAACGCCACCGCCAAGTCCTATTGAAACTGCCAAAGCCGTTTCTTCACTTAATCCTAAATCAGTTGCAAAGGCTACAAAAACTGCTTGCGAACAATTTTTGCCTTGCATAAACAGTTCTACTGCACGTTCTGAATATTTAGACATATTAAAATTCCCCTAAATTACCATATTTATTTAATTTTAACATAATGATTATATATTTTCAATAAATTAACAAAAAAATCCTCATTCCAATAGGAATGAGGATTTATTTTCAGTAGTCTTAAATTATTTAAGAGTAACTTTTGCGCCAACTTCTTCAAGTTTAGCTTTGATGCTTTCAGCATCTTCTTTAGAAGCTGCTTCTTTAAGTACTTTAGGAGCACCGTCAACAACTGCTTTAGCTTCTGCAAGGCCAAGACCTGTAACTTCACGAACAGCCTTGATAACCTTAATCTTTTCAGCACCAACTTCTGTAAGTTCAACATCGAACTCTGTCTTTTCTGCTGCTGCTTCTGCACCACCTGCTACTGGAGCTGCTACTGCAACTGCAGCTGCTGCTGATACGCCAAATTCTTCTTCTACTGCTTTAACGAGCTCTGAAAGCTCAAGAACTGAAAGAACCTTAAGTTCTTCAACGATTGCCATAACTTTCTCTGATGCCATGGTAATTTACCTCCAAAAATTTTTATAATAGTTTAGTTTATTTTTTAATTATTCAGCAACTGGTGCTGCTTCGCCATTTTTGTCAACGATAGCCTGTACGGCACGTGCAAAAGATGCGATAGGTGCGTTGAACGCACTGAGTACAGTAGCAAGCAATACTTCTCTTGATGGGAGTTTTGCAAGACTGTCGAGTTTGTCAAGACCGATAACCTCACCGTCGAGGTAACCTGTCTTAAGGTTGAAATTGTCATTCTTCTCAGCATATTTACCGAGAATTCTTGCTGCTGCAACATAGTCATCTTTACTTGTTGCGATAGCAGTTGTACCCTCGAGGGCACTGCTCATATCAGCAAGGCTTGTTCCGTCGATGGCACGACCGAGAATTGTGTTCTTTACAACTGTGTATTCAACACCTGCTTCACGGAGCTCTTTACGAAGTTTTGTATCGTCTTCAACGCTGATACCTTTGTAATCAACAACAACACCTGCGATTGAAGCATCAAGTCTTTCTTTAAGAGCAGCCACCTGCTGTTTCTTTAATTCTAAAACCTTCTCGCTTGGCAAACGATTCACCTCCTATTAAATTTATAAATGCGCTTGCAAGGGAGAAAAAATATGCCTCTTCTGCAAAGACAGAAAAGGCATAGAAACATTTTAAATAAATGCTAATATCCTCGGTAGGCAGTTTATAAACTTTATGCAAAAAGCACCTACTGTCTTTGGCAAGCTAAAATATATTAACATACCCTTTAGGGTTTGTCAATAGTTAAATTATTCAGCAACTACTGTTACTGTAAATTTGTTAGGATTGATTTTTACACCAGGACCCATTGTTGAAGCAACTGCAACTGACTTAATGTACTGTCCCTTTGTTGCTGCTGGCTTTGCTTTAACGATTGCTTCCATAAGTGTATCAAGGTTTTCCTTGAGTTTTTCAGTACCGAATGATACTTTACCGATTGGGCAGTGGATAATGTTTGTTTTGTCAAGACGGTACTCAATTTTACCTGCCTTAGCTTCTGTAACAGCCTTAGCAACGTCAGGAGTAACTGTACCTGCTTTTGGGCTTGGCATAAGGCCACGAGGACCGAGAACCTTACCAAGACGACCAACAAGACCCATCATATCAGGGCTTGCGATACATACGTCAAAGTCCATAAAGCCACCCTGGATTTTTTCCATAAGGTCTTCTGCACCAACATATTCAGCACCTGCTGCAAGAGCTGCATCAACTTTGTCGCCTTTTGCGAAAACTGCAACTCTAACGTTTTTACCTGTACCGTTAGGAAGAACAACTGCACCTCTAACCTGCTGGTCAGCGTGACGTGAGTCAACACCAAGGCGAACATGAAGTTCAACTGTTTCATCAAATTTTGCAGTTGCACCCTTTACTGTAATGTCAAGTGCTTCTGCAGTATCATAAAGTTTTGTTCTGTCGATAAGCTTTGCGCTTTCAACATATTTCTTTCCGTGTTTCATAATTTAATTCCTCCAAAAAAGTGGTTAATCGGATTCTGATTTTTCCTCCCACAAGGAGAATCAGTCTTCTACAGTAACGCCCATGCTACGTGCAGTACCAGCAATCATACTCATTGCTGTTTCAATTGTTGCAGCGTTAAGGTCGGGCATTTTCTGCTCAGCGATTTTTCTAATCTGTTCTTTAGTGATTTTTGCTACCTTTGTTCTGTTAGGAACACCTGAACCACTCTCAATTCCGCAAGCTTTCTTGATAAGAACTGCTGCAGGTGGAGTTTTAGTTACGAATGTGAATGTACGGTCTGCATAAACTGTAATAACAACAGGGATAATAAGACCCATATCATTCTTTGTACGTTCATTGAATTCTTTTGTGAACGCCATAATGTTTACACCGTGCTGACCAAGAGCCGGACCAACAGGTGGTGCTGGTGTTGCTTTACCAGCAGGAATCTGAAGCTTAATGAAGCCTACTACTTTTTGAGCCATTTTTAGCACCTCCAAAATTCGTGGTATGGCGGAACAGACAGCTCTTCTGTTCCTCCCACGACGCTTTGACAAAAGCGTCATAAAAAGCGTATTTTACGCTAATTACCAAATTAATAAGTTATTAGTCCTCAACCTTTGTAACCTGGTCGAGTTCAAGGTCAACTGGTGTTTCACGACCGAGCATTGAAATAACAACACATACTGAATTGTTATCAACGTCAAGTTCGCGTACCATACCGATAACGCCTTCAAATGCACCATCGATAATTGAAACCATATCGCCAACCTCATAGTCGATTTTAACGACTTTCTTTTCAACGCCCATTGCATAAACTTCAGCCTCTGTAAGAGGAACCGGTTTGCTTTCTGGGCCAACGAAACCTGTTACACCGCGTGTATTACGGATTACGTACCAAGTATCGTCTGTCATTTCAAGGTCACCTGTTTCTTCATCTTCAAAAACTGCAACCTTAACCATAACGTAGCCAGGGAAGATTTTTCTTTCAACTTCCTTCTTCTGGTCGTCCTTAATTTCAGTAACGATTTCAGTAGGAACTTTAACCTCAAGAATAAGGTCATGCATTTTACGATTATCAACAATCTTTTCAATGTTAGTTGCTACTTTGTTTTCATAACCTGAATAGGTATGCACTACATACCATTTGGAGATTTCTGCCATAACTTATCTCCTCTCGATTATTTCAATAAAAACAAGCTAATCATTTCTGTTGTTGTAGCAGTGTCATCCTTTGCAAGGCCAACAAGCAAGTCAATAATTGATGAAAGACCTGTATCAACCAAGAAAAGAGCAAGACCTACGATTGCTGTGATAGCAATAACAACAAGTGAATTTTTAAGAACTGTTTGACCAGATGGCCATGTGACTTTTTTCCACTCGCCTTTAAAGTCTTTGAAGAACTTTTTAATTTTTGCACCTACACCTTTAAGGCCGTTACCCTTTTTCTTTGCAGGAGCATCAGTTTTCTTATCCTTCTTAGCAACTTCGGCTGTGGTCTTTTCATTCTTTTCAGACATTTCACATACCTCCGGATTACTTTGTTTCCCTATGAAGAGTGTGTTTCTTGCAGAATCTGCAGTACTTGTTCATCTCGATTCTGTCGGGAGTGTTCTTCTTGTTTTTCTTTGTGTTGTAGTTGCGTTGTTTGCACTCTGTGCAAGCTAATGTGATTTTTACTCTCATTTGTTCGGCACCTCCGTTAATGTGTTACTTGAAAAATCAGCAAGTAACTTGTGTATAGCCTTCCTCTATAAAAATGGGCACAAAAAAAGAACCCTCTTTTTCGAGGTATCGGTATTCTAACACACTTGTCAATACTTGTCAAGCGATTTATATAAAGTTTTTTAACAAATACGTAATGCGAAATTCACAATTTGAATTTAGATGAAATAATCACTAAATATTATAGTATTATATTTTTACCTTTTTATATAATTTGACAAAAGTGGATTTTGAGGTGTTTTTTTCGTATTTTTCTGTTGACGAGATTTTGAATTTATGATAAAATTTGCAAAGATAAATAGAAGGAGTGAGAACAATGTTCATTAAGCAAGTTTGTAAACAAAAAAACATTGGTACTGCTATTCCTTCTTCTATCGGTTGTTGTTCTCAATACACAAGCGGTAGTATTTCTCATTTTTATTTTGTTTTTTGACGACGGATTTACCGTCGTTATTTTTTTGTATTTTTCTATATAAAATATTGAATAATACAGATTAATATAGTATAATAATTAGTTGAAATAAAACGAAAGGCTGGTGTGAATTTTGAAAGCGTATTTAATGCTTGAAGACGGCTCTGTTTACGCAGGTACTGCCGCCGCTAAATTCAAAGAAACTGTATTTGAAGCTGTATTCAACACATCAATGACCGGATATGTTGAAAATCTTTCTGACCCCGCAAATGTGGGCAAGGGTATTATTATGACATACCCGCTTATCGGCAACTACGGTGTTTGCCTTGCTGATATGGAAGCGGACAAGCTCTACCCTGCTGCACTTTTAGTGCATGAACTTTGCGATACTCCGTCAAACTTTAGATGTGAGATGACACTTGAAGAATTGCTTAATAAATATGATATTCCTTGTGTTACTGACCTTGATACACGTGCTATTGTTATGAATCTTCGTGACAACGGTACAATGAGAGCGATTATCACAGACGATATTTCTGACACAGATACTCTTATGACAAAAATTAAGGCGTTTGATACACAGAAAGTAGAAGTTGAAAAGGCAAATGCAGAAGTAGTTTCTACTGACGGTATCAAGGTTGCGTTTATTGACCTTGGTGCACGAAAGAGTTCAGCACAGAGTTTCGCTGACAAAGGTTTTGCAGTTACAAAGTATTCAGCTGACGTTAATGCTGACGAAATCTTAAATTCTGATGCACAGGGCGTTGTAATCTCAAATGGTCCTGAAGTATTCAGTGCTTTAGAAAATCTTGCCCCTGAAATCAACAAACTTATGGATGCTGATATGCCAATTTTTGCAATCGGTACAGGTCACCAGCTTGTTGCCCTTGCCAACGGTGGTAAGGTTGAAAAAATGCTCTACGGTCACAGAGGAGCAAATCTTCCTGTTAAATTCACAGCAGCAGATGAAACATATATTACTACACACAATCACGGATACACAGTTGCAAAAGACGGTGTGCCTGCAAACGCTGAAATTTTATGCGTAAACGTAAATGACGGCGAAATCGAAGGTCTTTCATATAAGAACGCTATTACTGTTCAGTTTATTCCTGACACAGCAAAAGGTCACAACACATCCTTCTTATACAACGACTTTGCAAAAATGATTAAGGAGGGCAAATAAAATGTTAGATAAAAGCATTAAAAAGGTAATGGTTATCGGCTCAGGTCCTATTATTATCGGTCAAGCTGCCGAATTTGACTACGCAGGTACTCAGGCTTGTCGCTCTCTTAAAGAAGAAGGCGTTGAAGTTGTTCTTGTGAACTCAAACCCTGCTACAATTATGACTGACGGCGATATTGCTGACAAAGTATATATTGAGCCACTTACAATTCCTACACTTACAAAAATTATTGAAAAAGAAAAGCCCGACTCACTTCTCCCCTCTCTTGGCGGACAAACAGGTCTTAACTTGGCTATGGAACTTAATGAGTTAGGAATTCTTAAAGAGAATAATGTTCGTCTTATCGGTATCAATGCTGAATCAATTAAAAAGGCTGAAGACAGACAAGAATTCAAGGACACAATGGAAAAAATCGGTGAGCCTTGTATTGAATCTTTAGTTGTTGAAACAGTTGAAGATGCACTTGAATTCTCTGCTAAAATCGGCTACCCTGTAATTGTACGTCCTGCATACACACTTGGCGGTACAGGTGGCGGTATTGCTTATGATGAAGCACAACTTCACGAAATCGCATCAAATGGTATTCGTCTTTCACGTGTAAACCAAGTTCTTATTGAGAAGTGTATTTCAGGTTGGAAAGAAATCGAATTTGAAACAATGCGTGACTCAAAAGGCAACTGCATCACAATTTGTTCAATGGAAAATATGGACCCTGTTGGTATTCATACAGGTGACTCAATAGTTGTTGCTCCTGCACAGACACTTATGGACAAGGAATATTCAATGCTTCGTAATGCGGCTCTTAACATTATTTCAGAGCTTGACATTCAAGGTGGTTGTAACGTTCAGTTTGCACTTCACCCAACATCATTTGAATATGCAGTTATTGAAGTAAACCCTCGTGTTTCACGTTCATCAGCATTGGCATCTAAGGCAACAGGTTTCCCGATTGCACGAGTTGCATCTAAAATCGCTCTCGGCTTAGGTCTTGACGAAATCCCTAATGCTGTTACAGGTAAGACTTTCGCATCATTTGAACCTACAATCGACTACATTGTATGTAAATTCCCTAAATGGCCATTTGACAAATTTGTTACTGCAAAGAAAACACTTGGCACACAGATGAAGGCTACCGGTGAAGTTATGTCAATTGCCCGTACATTTGAAGCGGCACTTCACAAATCACTTCACTCACTTGAAGAAAATAAAGAGTCCCTCCTTCTTGATGCATTTATGGAAATGAGCACAGAAGAAATTCACAAGGCTCTTTATAATGTAGATAATCTTCGTGTATATGCAATTGCAGTTGCAATTTACAAGGGAATTGAACTTGAAGAAATCCACGATATCACAAAAATTGATATGTGGTTCCTTAACAAAATTAAGAACATTGTTGATATGGAGAAGACTCTTAAAACAGGTAAATGCGACCAAGAGACTTTGTTCAAAGCTAAGAAAATGGGCTTTACTGACAATGTTATTGCTAAAAATGTTGGTACTACAAAGAGTGCAATCAAACATTTGAGAAAACTCTGGAATATTATGCCGTCATTCTCAATAGTTGATACTTGTGCCGCTGAATTTGCCGCACAGACACCTTACTACTATTCAGATTACGGTATTGCAAACGAAGTTAATCCAAAAACTGACAAGAAAAAGATTATGGTTTTGGGCTCTGGTCCTATCCGTATCGGTCAAGGTGTTGAATTTGACTACTGTTCAGTTCACTCAGTTTGGGCACTCAAAAAAGCAGGTTGTGAAGCAATCATCGTGAACAACAACCCTGAAACAGTTTCAACTGACTTTGACGTTTCAGACAAACTTTATTTCGAGCCACTTACTCCTGAATATGTTACAAGCATTGTTGAACTTGAAAATCCTGACGGTGCTATTGTTCAATTTGGTGGACAGACTGCTATTAAACTTACAAAGACACTTAACGATTTAGGTGTTAAAATTCTCGGTACTGACGCTGACCACGTTGATGCGGCTGAAGACAGAGAAAGATTTGACGAAATTCTTGAATTCTGTGACATTGCAAGACCTAAAGGACAGACAGTATTTACAGCACAAGAGGCAATTGCAGCTGCACATTCACTTGGCTACCCTGTTCTTGTTCGTCCAAGTTATGTTCTTGGTGGACAAGGTATGCAGATTGCGGCAAGTGATGAAGATATTCTTGAATTTATGGACATTATCACAAGAACAATTCCTGACCTTTCAGAGCATCCTGTTCTTGTTGACAAATACCTTATGGGACAAGAAGTTGAAGTTGACGCAATTTGCGACGGTAAAGATATTCTTATTCCTGGTATTATGGAACATATTGACCGTGCAGGTATTCACTCAGGTGACTCAATTTCAGTTTACCCTGCAGTTACACTCTCACCTAAAGTACAGAAAACAATTGTTGATTACACCAAGCGTCTGGCATCTGCATTACACGTTATTGGTATGATGAACATTCAGTTTATCGTTCTTCGTGAGACAGTTTACATTATCGAAGTAAACCCACGTTCTTCAAGAACAGTTCCTTATATCAGTAAAGTTACAGGTATTCCTGCAATCAGCCTTGCAACACGTGCTATGCTCGGCGAAAAAATTGCTGATATGGGTTACGGCACAGGACTTTACAAGAACAGCGGTTACTATGCAATTAAACTTCCTGTATTCTCATTTGAAAAGATTATTGGTGCTGATACTTCTCTCGGTCCTGAAATGAAATCAACAGGTGAAGTTCTTGGTATCTCAACAGATTACAATGAAGCACTTCTTAAAGCATTTGAAGGCGGCGGAGTTTCAATGCCTAAAGATGCAAAGATTGTTGTTACTGTTCGTGATAAAGATAAGAAAGAAGTTGGCGAAATGCTTAAAGAGTTCAAGGATTCTGAATTTGAATTCTATGCAACTCCGGGCACTTGCAAGGCTATTCGCGAGGCAGGAATCGAGTGTAAAGAGGTTAATCCGCTTACTGCTGAAAGCCCTAACATTATGGATATGCTTCAGAATGGTGAGGTTTCACTCATTATCAACACACCAACACACGGTCGTCTTGCAAACCGCGACGGTTTCAAACTCAGAAGACTTGCAGTTGAATCAGGTACATCTTGTCTTACATCTCTTGACGCAGCACTCAGCGTTATGAGAAGTACATTTGTAGTTCCTGACGGTAAGATGAGTCTTACTGATATTGCATCACTTAAATTATAATAATTCGTGAAATTATTTCATAAGATTAAAAGTCGGAATTGAGTGCAAAGGCTCAATTCCGACATTATGCTTATAAAGGAGATGGGTGTCATTGGCAGATATTATTGATTACGCTTTATTAAATGCTCATAAAGATTTTGACACACTACCCTATTCTAAAATTGACAGTCTTGTGTTTTCGGAACTTACATATTTAAGTTTTGATAACATTGTGCCTGATTTGAAAAATAGGGGCAAAGGACTTCTTTTTTCAGACATTGCTGAAAACGAAAATTATGAAGCAATTTTCCCGTTAGAAAGAACTGCCGAAAGAAACAAAAAATTGCTTAATGCAGTTGCATACAGTAACCGTTACGGCAAAGTAAGAGTGAACTATTATGAAGATATCTTCGACATAGAAAAGGACACTCAATTCTGTGCAATCACATTCATTTTGCCAAATGGTGACGCTTGTGTGGCTTTTCGTGGTACAGACTCAACAATTACGGGTTGGAAAGAAAATTTCAATATGCTTTTCACCTCCCCCGTTTCGGCACAAAGTCATTCCGTTACATACGTTGATACGATTGCAAAAAAAATCAAGGGAAATATAATTCTTACAGGCCATTCTAAAGGCGGAAACCTTGCGATTTATTCAGGTACTATGTGTTCACCACTTGCTAAAGCCAAAATTGTTGAAATACAGAGTTTTGACAGTCCCGGATTTACAAAAGAATTCATTGAATCTGCCGAACATATTGAGGCTGAAAAGATTATCACAAAATATATTCCTGAGGAGTCACTTATTGGCGTACTTCTTAATAATCGTGAGAATTACCGCATAATAAAGAGTGAGGGTTCGGGGATTATGCAACACGACCCGTTTTTGTGGCAGATTGACATCACGAACAATGACTTTATTGACGGCGAAAAGTTATATATGTCTTCAAAATTCTTTGATGCAACTTTTAATGATTGGGTTTACAGTTCAACGCCTGAGCAAAGAGAACAATTTGTAGAAGCATTATTTAAAATGATTAACACGGCTAACACTGAAAACGCAACAAGTTTCATTGACTGGTCTGAAAATCTCAAGAACAATTCGTCGGTGATTTATGAAAATCTTAAAGGATTAGACCCGGAAACAAGAAATCTTGTGCTTAAAGGCTTTGGAAATCTGTTTTCAACAATCAACAAAAATGTTAAATCTACACCTAAAAAGTTATGGAATGACACTTTGAAGAAATTCAAAGAAAAAGCAAATCAAGACAATACAAAAGAATAATAATTTCTAAAAAACGTCAGTTCGAAACCATCCTGACGTGAGCATATGCTCAAGAATAAAACTATGGAGTGATAAAATGAATAAAAGAAAAACGATGTTTGTAGTGGAATCGGCAATTATTGCGGCAATTTATGCAGGGCTTACCTATTTTGCTGCAGTATTAAATGTGGCTTATGGTGGGATTCAGTTTAGATTTTCTGAGGCATTGACAATTTTAGCGGTATTCTACCCTGCTGCTATTCCCGGACTTACGATTGGTTGCTTTTTAGGTAACATTACAAGTCCTTACGGATTAGTTGACATAATCTGCGGAACGTTGGCTACACTTATTGCGGCGGTTTTATCGTGTAAAACACGCAATATTAAGTTTAAGGATTTGCCACTACTTTCAGCATTGTTCCCTGTAATTTCAAATGCAATTATTGTAGGACTTGAAATTACATTGTTTATGCCTGAGGGCTTTAAGTTTGAGGCGTTTTTGATTTCCGCTTTACAAGTGGGACTTGGAGAACTTGTAATGTGCTACGGACTTGGAATACCGTTATATAAAGTTATTAAGAGATTGAAATTAGACAAGAAATTATAAAAATAGCGTGATAGCCAATTGGTTATCACGCTTGTTTTTTATATAAAAACATATAAGTATAATCCGAGGAAATGAAGTAATGCACCGAGGATTATAAAAATATGGAAAACGGCGTGGATAAATTTTTTCTTTCGCCCTATGCCGTAAAGGATTGCACCAACTGTGTAGGCTATTCCGCCTGCAATCATTAAGAATATTGCTGTTGGTGTAAAGTGATTCCACAACACGAAAACTGTTGCAAATGATGACCACCCAATTACCATATACAAGACCATCTGAATGACTTTTGTTTTATTGAACATTGTAAATGTGGTTACAACGGCAGTTATTGCGGCTACCCAACAGGCAATAAGCAAGCCATAAGCCATTATGGGTTTAATTGGGGCTACTGCCAGCACCATATAAGGTGTAATTGTACCGACAATCATAAAGTTAATCATTGCATGGTCAATTACTCGCATTACTTTTTTTGCATTGTTTGGACGTAATGCGTGATAAACTGATGAGCAAACAAATACGGTGAGCATTGTTATACCATAAACAAGGCTTAACAGTATATAGTCAGTGCGTCCAAGTTTAATTCCTCGACTAATACAAAGAATTGTTGCGACAATGGCAAATACTGCACCGAATATATGTGTTATAGAATTTACCCAATCTTCTTTTCTTGAATAATCCACAAGTTTTATTGAATCTAATCTGCTCATAATATCACCTGAATACATATTACTATTATTGGTTTTAATTTGCAAGATATTATGATAAAAAACGGCGGGGTCAAGACCCCGCCTTACCATTATATACTATTTTTTCTTTTTACCGAAAAAACCTTTTTTCTCATCGTTGAGACCGTCAGCAACGCCAAATTCAAGAGCAAGTTGTTTAATCAATTCACTTTGTTTATCGGTAAGTTTCTTTGGAATATCAACGATAATGCGTACAAGTTGGTCACCTTTACCCATTCCGCTACGGCTTTGAATACCACGTCCTCGAAGTTTGAAAACATCGCCCGGCTGTGTACCTGCAGGAACGTTATATTCAACCTTGCCGTCAAGGGTTGGCACCTGAATTGTGCAGCCTAAAGTTACTTGCATAAATGTAAGATGCACATCACACCACACATTATAGCCGTCACGCTCAAAAATAGGATGTGGACGAACATTAACAACAATATTAAGGTCACCTGAAGGTCCACCATTAACGCCTTTATTACCCTGACCGCGAACTGTAAGTATTTGACGGTCATCTACGCCTGCAGGAATATTGATATCAAGTTTTGCACTCTTGCGGACACGACCTGCACCGTTACACTTTTTACAGGGATTTTCAATAATTGTTCCTCTGCCGTTACAACGAGAACAAGGTTTTGATGACTGAATTACGCCGAAAGGTGTTCTTTGCTGAACTGTTACCTGACCGCGACCGTTACATTCAGGACAAGTTTTTGGTGAATGACCATTTTGACAACCGTTACCGTGACACTCGTCACAAGTTTCAATACGCATTGTATCAATTGAACGGGCACAGCCTTTTGCAGCCTCTTCAAATGAAATTGTAACGCTTGCCTGAGTATCACTACCGCGTTGTGGTGCATTTGGATTTGCACGACCACCACCAAATCCGCCACCGAAACCGTTGCCGAATATTGAGCCGAAAATGTCGCCTAAATCGAAATCCATTCCTCCAAAGCCACCGCCGTAGCCGCCACTGCCTGCACCGTAGTTAGGGTCAACACCTGCGTGACCAAATTGGTCATAGCGTGCTTTTTTCTCGCTGTCAGAAAGAATTTCATAGGCTTCATTTGCCTCTTTGAACTTTTCTTCTGCTTCTTTATTATTAGGGTTTAAGTCGGGATGATATTTTTTAGCGGCTTTTCGGTACGCTTTTTTAATTTCATCATCTGACGCCGATTTGTCAACGCCAAGCACCTCATAATAATCTCTTTTTTCTGCCATAAGTATCTCCAAATAATACGGATTCACGGACAGGTCTTGATGACCTGCCCGTTATTTTAGGTTTAATTATTCAACGTCTTTAAAGTCTGCATCATAATAGCCATCGCCATTAGGTGCTGCACCTGCATTTGGGTCATAACCTGCACCCGCACCTGCGTCTGCACCGCCTTGAGCAGCCTGAGCCTGCTTATAGAGTTCTTCTGAAATCTTGTAGAAAGCCTGTGTAAGTTCTTCCTGTTTTGATTTGATAAGGTCAATATCTTCGCCCTTTAGTGCTTCTTTAAGTGCATCAAGTTTGCCCTGAATTTCTGTCTTATCGTTTTCAGGAATTTTGTCGCCTTCATCTGCAAGGATTTTTTCAACCTGATATACCATTTGGTCAGCAGCATTTCTTGTGTCAACTGCTTCTTTGCGTTTCTTATCTTCTTCAGCAAACTTTTCAGCATCCTGAACTGCTTTTTCAATATCTTCTTTTGACATATTTGTTGAAGATGTAATTGAAATTGACTGTTCTTTGTTTGTGCCAAGGTCTTTTGCAGAAACATTTACGATACCGTTAGCGTCGATATCAAATGTAACTTCAATCTGTGGCACACCGCGACGTGCAGGAAGAATACCGTCAAGGTGGAAAATACCGAGAGTTTTATTATCTCTTGCAAATTCTCTTTCACCTTGAAGAACGTGAACTTCAACAGATGTTTGATTATCAGCAGCAGTTGAGAAAATCTGGCTCTTCTTAGTAGGAATTGTTGTATTTCTTTCGATAATCTTTGTGCTTACGCCACCCATTGTTTCGATACCAAGTGAAAGTGGAGTAACGTCGAGGAGAAGAAGTCCTTCAACTTCACCACCAAGAACACCACCCTGAATTGCAGCACCAACTGCAACACATTCGTCAGGGTTAATGCCTTTGAATGGCTCTTTACCTGTATATTTCTTAACTGCTTCCTGAACTGCAGGAATTCTTGAAGAACCACCAACCATAAGGATTTTATTAAGCTGTGATGGCTGAAGTCCTGAGTCTGAAAGTGCCTGACGAACAGGTCCCATTGTTGCTTCAACAAGGTCTGCTGTCATTTCATTGAACTTTGCTCTTGTAAGAGTTGTTTCAAGGTGCTTTGGTCCTGTTGCATCTGCTGTGATGAATGGAAGACTAATTTGTGATGTTGTTACACCTGAAAGTTCAATCTTTGCTTTTTCTGCTGCTTCTTTAAGACGCTGCATAGCCATTTTATCATTACGAAGGTCTACACCCTGTTCTTTCTTGAACTCATCAGCAAGCCAATCAATAATCTTCTGGTCAAAGTCGTCACCGCCAAGACGGTTGTTACCTGCTGTTGCAAGAACTTCCTGAACACCATCGCCCATTTCAATAATTGAAACGTCGAATGTACCACCGCCAAGGTCGTAAACCATAACTTTTTGGTCTTCTTCCTTGTCGATACCATAAGCAAGAGCTGCTGCTGTTGGCTCATTAATTATTCTCTTAACATCAAGACCTGCGATTTTACCTGCGTCTTTTGTTGCTTGACGCTGTGAGTCTGTGAAGTATGCAGGAACTGTAATAACTGCCTCAGTTACAGGAGCACCAAGATAAGCTTCTGCATCTGCCTTAAGTTTCTGAAGTGTCATTGCAGAGATTTCTTGTGGAGTGTAATCTTTGCCGTCAATGTTTACCTTATAGTCAGTACCCATATGTCTTTTGATTGATGAGATTGTTCTGTCAGGGTTTGTAATAGCCTGTCTTTTTGCTACCTGACCAACCATTCTTTCGCCTGTTTTTGAGAATGCTACAACTGATGGAGTTGTTCTAGCACCTTCAGCGTTAGCGATAACTACAGGCTCGCCACCTTCGATTACTGATACGCATGAGTTTGTTGTACCTAAGTCGATACCAATTACTTTTGCCATAAATTTATTCCTCCTAATAGGTTCTTTATATTATTATTGACTGATTTCTCAGTTTACTACCTTAACGATTGCTGGGCGGATTACTCTGTCACCCATTTTGTACCCCGTTGAAAATACATCTGAAATGGTGTTTTCGGGAAGTTCTTCATCTTCACCATGCATTACTGCGTTGTGAATATTTGGGTCGAATGTTTCGCCTTTTTCGCCGAATGACTCAACGCCGAGTTTTTTGAATGTTTCACCGTATTGATTGAAAATCATTTCAATGCCTTTTTTGAATGAGTCAAGGTCAGAAGTCTCTGTACTCATTGCACGAATAAAATTATCATATACAGGTAAAAACTCTGCGATTGTGCTTGCTTTTGTATCGCCGTAAGCCATTTCTTTTTCTTTTTGTGAGCGTTTACGGAAATTATCATATTCTGCCATTACTCGCAAAAGTTTATCTTTTGTTTCGTTAAGCTCTGCGGTAAGTTTTTCCTCTGCAGTCGGCTCTGCCGTTTCAACTGTTTCTTCAACAACTTCTTCAGGTGTTGTATTCTTTTCTTTAGCCATTTTAATCCTCCAATGTGTCGGACATTATACTGCCCACTATTTCTGTTAAGTATTTAAGACTTGGAATAAGTCTTGCATAATCTATTCGGGTTGGACCTATAAGTCCTAAAGCACCGCTATCTTTACCGCCAACGGAGTAATGAGAGAAAATAAGGCTTGAATCCTGCAACTCTCTGTAAAAATTCTCTTTACCGATAAGCACATTTGTATCATTTTCAGTTTTGTGACCTGAAAACAAGTTTGTAAGTGGCTCGCCTCGACGTAAGAATTCCATCAACTCGTATGCGTTAGGGTAATCTGTGTAATTTAACAGATTTGACTGACCTTCAAGCAATAATTGTGTTTGCTCGGTAAGTTGTGCCAAATCGGAAAGTGTTACGAGAAGTGGCGAAATCGCAAGGGATTTACTGCCAAGTGAAAGTGCTAATGTTTGAATAAGAGCTATACTCACTTCACTTGCAGATTTACCGATAAAATGCTTTGAAACTATATTATAAAATGTTTCTATAAGTTCAAGGTTTAATTCGCTATCTGTTCTGCAAACTCGACTTTTGAGAATTCCTGATGATGAAAGCATAACCATCATAGCAGTGTGTGTTCCAAGGGGAACGAGCTCTACTCTACGGATTACTGCGTTGTCATCTGACGGAGTTGTTGAAACTACTGCACAGTTTGTAAGTTCCGCAAGCACCTGCCCTGCTTGTTCCAAAATCTGTTGTGGCTCACCGCCTGCATCGGAAAGTCGGGCTTCGATAAGTCGTTTTTCCTGAAGTGGTAACTCGTAACGGTTCATAAGTTTATCAACATAATAGCGGTAACCTAACTGTGATGGAATTCGACCTGCTGATGTATGTGGCTGGTCAAGAAAACCTAATCGTGAAAGTTCCGCCATCTCGTTACGGATTGTGGCACTTGATACGGGAAGTGACGAGAATTCAAGCAAGGTTTTTGAACCAACAGGCTCGCCCGTTGCAATATAGCGTTCAACTATAGCGGCAAGAATTCTTTCTTTACGCTCGGAAAGTTGCATCTCATCACCCCTTTTTGTGTGGATTAGCACTCTCGGTATTAGAGTGCTAACTCTGTTATATAATATACATTATCTTGTAAAAAATGTCAAGGAAATATTTGTAAATAAATTGTTAAGAATGCAAAATGCAAAACGTAAAGTGCAAAATCAATGGTCTGCGACAAAATTTATTGACATTCATAAAATACTATGGTAAGATATGCATAGGCAACATAGGTATTTATTTTAAGGAGGTATTTTCTATGGCAAAGAACGATTTAATGCACGGCAATACAAGTTTATTGGTGTTGTCACTTATTGAGCAACAAGATATGTATGGTTATCAGATTATCAAGGAGTTGAAGCGTAAAAGTGAAAATGTTTTTGAATTAAAAGAAGGTTCGCTCTACCCTGTCTTACACGCTCTTGAAAACGAAAAACTTATTACATCTTATATTGAGGAAACCGACTCAGCACGCAAACGCAGATATTATAGTATTACCGACAAAGGCAGAAAGGAATTAGCAGATAAAAAGCAAGAATTCTTCACATTCACTACCGCTGCAAGAAAAGTATTAAGTTTTGCGTGAGGTGGTGTAAAAAATGAAAGAACTCAAAGATTTTAATACTGAAAAAAGTATTTATATAGGCAAAGTATTAAATCATATTCATTATAAAAAACTACACTCTAGAATTTATGAAGAAATTTCAAACCATATGGACGATATGTATGAGGATTTTAGTAGCACTTGTGATGATGAAGCCGAAATCACAAGAAAAGTTCTTGAAGAAATGGGAAATCCCTATGCATTAGGGCAACAACTTAAAGCAGCTAACAAATCAAAACTATTTTGGGCAAAAACATTCAAAATTATATTGGTATTAGCCATTATTCCCGTTTTAATTTCATGTGTATCTGTTGGAATATTCATAATAGACGAAGTAATGGTTTATTTTCAAGCAAAAGATGTCGCAACGATTGAAACACAAATTAGTGAACAGTGCAACTATGGTGAGCCCGTTCGTTTGCTAACCGAAATTGAAAGCAACGGATTTTTATACAAGTTTTATGTCCCCCAAAAACAAAATGAGGACAACTTTAAGGTATTTTACGCAAAATCCATTAAAATTTTTGGAATAAGTACAAAAAATAGGTTCGGCGAATATGGTGGTGGTCACATGGGCAACTCATCAAGAAGTACAGACGCTGTTCTTTTGATAACAGAAGGCATACCAAGCTCCGATTATGATTGTCTATATTTCTTTTCAAAATCTTATGACACAAAATACATAAAAATATATTATGAACCTTTTTTAGACAACAACGTAGAACCATATTGGAGTGACTATATTGAAATACCACAGAATGGTACAACAGATAACCCCAAGTGGCTACTTATTGAATGTCCAGATGGTTATCAATGGAACAACTATGAAGAATTTAACGAGAACAAAGAACCGATTGATTAAAAATACAGTTGACAATGCGTTAAAATAAGTATAAAATATATACATATTTGTAAAGCGTTGAGAAAGAACGACGGGCAAGTTAAACTTTCAGAGAGATTTCGGTTGGTGTGAGAAATCAGTTTGGTGCTCCGAGACCACTTTCGAGCGTCGGTGAAAACATATTTATATGATTAAGCCGTACCGTATGACTGCGTTAAAGTCGTTTGAGTGGCGGAATATTTATATTTCGCAATGCGGGTGGAACCGTGGAATGTTGTTTTTATAGCATTTCATCCTGTTTTATGGATGGAATGCTTTTTTATTTATGTATATAATGTAAAGGAGATATATTACTATGATTAAGGTAACACTTAAAGGCGACGTAATTAAAGAATACGAAGCTGGTACTACTATTGCAGAGATTGCTAAATCTATCGGTATGGGTTTATACAAATCTGCTTGTGGTGGTAAAGTCAACGGAGTTTATTGCGATTTAAGAACTGTAGTCAATGAGGACTGTGCTCTTGAAATCGTTACATTTGATGAAATCGAGGGTAAAAAGACTTTCTGGCATACTGCATCTCACATTATGGCACAGGCAGTTAAAAGACTTTACCCTGACACAAAACTTGCTATTGGTCCGTCAGTAGACAACGGTTTTTATTATGATTTTGATTCAGAGGTTTCATTCACACCTGAAATTCTTGAAAAAATCGAAGCAGAAATGAAGAAAATTGTTAAAGAGGATTTACCTCTCGAAAAGTTTGAACTCTCCCCTGCTGATGCACTCGCTATGATGGAAGAAAAAGGCGAAATTTACAAAGTTGAGTTAATTAAGGAACACGCTGACAAAGGCGAGCCTATATCATTCTACAAGCAAGGTGAATTCACAGAACTTTGTGCAGGCCCTCATCTTATGTCAACAGGTGCAGTTAAGGCATTCAAACTTACATCTTGCACAGGTGCATACTGGCGTGGTAACGAAAAGAACAAGATGCTCCAAAGAATTTACGCAACGGCATTCCCGAAGCAGTCTGCACTTGATGAGCATTTAGCACAACTTGAAGAAGCAAGAAAACGCGACCACAACAAGTTAGGTCGTGAACTTGAACTTTTCACAACAAGTGAGTTAATCGGTCAAGGTCTTCCAATTATGCTCCCTAAAGGTGCAAGAATTATTCAGACTCTTCAACGCTGGGTAGAAGACGAAGAACAAAAACGCGGTTGGTTACTTACAAAAACACCATTTATGGCAAAAAGTGACCTTTACAAAGTTTCAGGCCACTGGGACCACTATCTTGACGGTATGTTTGTACTTGGTGACCCTGCTAAAGAGGAAGAAGGCGAAGAAGTATTTGCACTTCGTCCAATGACTTGTCCATTCCAGTACCAAGCATATTTAAACCGTCCTCGTTCATATCGTGATTTACCACTTCGTTATAACGAAACATCAACTCTTTTCCGTAATGAAGCATCAGGCGAAATGCACGGTCTTATCCGTGTTCGTCAGTTCACAATTTCAGAAGGCCACTTAATGTGTACTCCTGAACAACTTGAAGAAGAATTCAAGGGTTGTCTTGAACTTGCAAATTATATGCTCCAGACACTTGGTCTTTATGAAGATGTTTCATTCCGTTTCTCACAATGGGACCCTAACAACAAAGAAAAGTACATTGGAACTCCTGAACAATGGGATGAGGCTCAAGGAATTATGGGTAAAATTCTTGACCACCTTGGAATTAAATACTCAATCGGTATTGACGAGGCTGCTTTCTATGGCCCTAAACTTGATATTCAGATTAAGAATGTATTCGGTAAAGAAGATACTCTCATTACAATTCAGGTTGACCAACTTCTTGCTGAAAAGTTCGGTATGGAATACACAGACAAAGATGGTACAAAGAAAAATCCATACATTATTCACAGAACATCAATCGGTTGCTACGAGCGTACACTTGCACTTCTTATTGAAAAATACGCAGGTGCATTCCCACTCTGGCTTGCTCCTGAACAGGTAAGAATTCTTCCAATTGCTGACCGTCATCACGACAAGGCATTCGAAATCAAGAAAGAACTTGAAAAGATGGGTATGCGTGTTACTGTTGACGACAGAAGCGAAAAGACAGGTTATAAAATCCGTGAGTCTAGACTTCAAAAACTTCCATACTGGATTATTGTTGGTGACAAAGAAGTTGAAGATGGCACAGTATCAGTAAGCAAACGCGGTCAGGGTGACATTGGTTCAATGGATTTTGACGCTTTCGCAAATATGCTTAAAGAAGAAATCGATAATAAAGTAAGATAAGAGGTAACTTATGAGAAATCCACTTACCGTAACGGTCATTACCGATACACATTATTATTCAAAAAAACTTGGCACTTCAGGTGAGGCTTACGAAATCGCTAACAACAAGAGTGGCGTTTTATTAGCAGAATCCCGTGAAATGCTTGAGGCTGCATTTACACAAATTGCAAACGACACAAGAACTGATATTGTTCTTCTTTCAGGTGACACAACAAGCAACGGCGACTATGATTCTCACAAGGAATTCATTGAAATGCTTCGCGACTTAAAGTCTAAAGGCAAAAGAGTTTATGTGCTTACTGCAACTCACGACTACAAATGGGATGGTGTTCACCACAAATATGAAGGTAGCGAAAGAGTAACAATTCCTGCAGCAAAGCGTGAAGAACTTTTTGATATGTATAAAGAGTTTGGTCCTGACGAGGCACTTGCAGTTCACGAAGAAAGCATGTCATACATCATTCAATTGCAAGATGGTTATCGACTTCTCGCTCTTAATGACGACACTAACAGAAACGGAAAAAGCGGATTTTCTGACGAGTGTTTCGAATGGATTAAAGAGCAGATTGCAGACGCAAAGGCTAATGGTCAGTTCATTGTTGCTATGACACACCATCCGCTCATTGCCCCCTCACCTATGTATGAAATTATAGGTAAAGGCGATATGATGGGTGACTACGAAATTCGTCGCGAGCAACTTGCTGATTTAGGCGTTCAGTTTATGCTTACAGGCCACACTCACGTACACGATATTGACAAGCACGTAAGTCCTAAGGGTAACTATTTCTATGATATTTCAACTGCATCAACAGTTGGCTACCCTGCAACTATAAGAACTGTTGTGTTTGACGTTGAAAACAATGTTGTAAGCACTACGACAGACCTTATTACTGAGCCTGTGAAATTTGATACTGAAGGCAAAGATTTACAGACTTATCTTTCTGACCACATCGTTGGTATGATTAGAGATGTAATTAAGGCTGCCGGTGAAGATATTGACAAATTTGCTGATATGGCAACTGCAATCAGTATTAAAAAGAAAGTATCATATAAAATCGGTTGGATTTTAAAACCAATATTCAAATTCTTGAATTCTCTTAAAATTGGTACAGTTGGCAACTGGACACGCAAGGAAACTGGTCTTAAAAAAGAAGATTATGCCGATATTAAAGATAAGAGTGTCGTTGATTTTATAGTTGACCTTGTACTTAATCTTTATGGTGGCAAATCACTTTACACACCTGATGATAACGAATACAAGATTGCAATTGGTCTTATCAATATTATTGATTCAATAATTAAGGTGTTACATATTCCACTTAAGAAACTTATTAAGGTTTCTGACACAGTTCGTGGAATAATTGAACCGTTACTTTATAATGACGGAATTCCATCTTACGATGCGATTATGCCAATTATGCCTGTTTATGAAGGCGATGAGGTTGGTCCTCAGCCCGAAAAAGCAGAAAAGATTGACACGGTTAAAGAAAGTAAAAAAGGCTTGCCAATTGTAATTATTGCAATACTTTTCATTATTACATTCTTTATTCCTATTCTTTTACTGTTATTAATTGGATTTATTGTGAATCAAATTAAATATGGTAAATATCTTAAATAACAACATTAAGCCACTCAATTGAGTGGCTTTTTCTTTTGTTCATTTATACGAATTTTATTCTCTGCTTTTTACTAATCCCACAAAAAACAGGTGGATTTAGTTATTTTTTAACAAAATTGTCTTTTGTTCTTGATTTTTTGCCAAAAAAAGTATATAATGGTGTTATATATTGAGGGGAATATACGCATTTTTCACCTATAAACTTGGAGGTATTTATTTTGAGCGGAGATTTACACTGTCACACAAGGTTATCAGACGGTACATTAGGTATTGAGGACCTTATCAATTTTGCAAAGAAAAAAGGTCTTGAAACTATTGCAATTACAGACCACGATTGTCTTGCAGGTACTGTTAGAGGAAAAATCATCGGTGCACGTCATGGAATTCAGGTTATTCCCGGCGTTGAACTTTCAGCAACTGACGAAAAGAATGAAAAAAATGTTCATATTCTTTGCTATTTGCCTGACTCACCTGATATGCTTGAAGGACTTTGCAAAAGAAATTCACTTGCTCGCAAAAAAGCAGGTCATTTTATGTTGCTCCAGACTGCTAAGCGTTTCCCCATTACCACTGAATTTATTATGAAATGTGCAACAGGCTCTACAAACCTTTATAAAAAGCACATTATGCAAGCTCTTATTGAGTGTGGTTATGCTGATTCATTCAATGGTGAACTTTATAAAGAATTATTCACAAGCACAAGCGAAAACAATATTCTTGTTGTTCCAAAATACGAAAATGTTAAAGACGTAATTGATGCAATTCATACTGCAGGCGGTATTGCAGTACTCGCCCACCCCGTTAAGAGTGGTTGCACTGAAATTCTTGACGATTACATTGAATACGGCATTGACGGTATTGAAGTATTCCACCCAAGTGCAAATGAAGATGAGCAGGCTGAACTCAAGAAATTTGCAACTAAAAACAAGGTTTTAATGACAGGTGGCAGTGATTTTCACGGTCTTTATAATGAATACAAAGTGTCATTAGGCGATTACAGTACTCCTGATGATTGTCTTCACGCACTTCTCACATACAAATCAAAGCAAAAAAGATTACAGAAAAAATTAGCACAACAAAGTGCTGAATAATATCATTCTGTATATAATAGAGTAAGGAGGTTTTCACAATGCTCTTTGACGATAGTGATATTAAAATTTTTAACGATAACAGCGAACAAAGCGAATCATTCGACGAAGTTTCTGTTATAGCTGAAATGCAAAAGCACAGAACAAACGGCAATATTCTTAAAGCAAAGCAATTGGGAAAACACCTTGCCGAAATCTTTATTGATGAACCACATCTGCTTTCAGACCTTGAGGGTGAAGTTGGCGAAATTAAGCGTGATAATGATGACGATATGTATCAGATGAAAGTGTTACTTATATTCACTGCTGAATATTGCATAAACCACCTTTTACCTGCTACTGTTTTATCAAATACAGCAATTAACGCTATGTATGATACGCTCACAAAGAAAGCAGCTGAATTTTATGACAGACTTGACGATGCAGCTGAATACAGCTTTTATTACCTTGCAGTAAGAAAAGCTGTTGATATTTCAAAGAACATCGGTGTTTCATTCGCAATGCTTTGTGGTGAAGATAAAAACCCGTATTACACCAACTTAGGTCAGCGACTTTTTGAAGTTGCAGAACACGAAATCACAAAAATTATTGATGGTTTTGGATTTGAAAAGTAAGATATAAAATTAAAGAACGGACATTCTTGATTGAATGTCCGTTCTGTTTTATTTGTAAAGTGATTTTAACAGTGCGATTTCGCGAGCGTAGCCATCAAGTTCGTTTGGTGTTTCAAGGAAAAATGGCAAATCACGAAGTGCAGGATGATTTATAATTCGGCTGCATGCTTCTGTCCCTATTGAGCCTTCGCCAATTTTTTCATGTCTGTCTTTATGACTTGCAAATGGATTTTTGCTATCGTTAATATGGATTGCTTTAAGACGGTCAAGGCCAATAATCTTATCGAATTGTGTAAGCACACCATCAAGGTCGTTCACAATATCATAACCGCCATCATAAACGTGACAAGTATCAAGACACACGCCCATTTTCTCATCAAGTTCTACGCGGTCAATAATTTCACGAAGTTCTTCAAATTTACCGCCAACTTCACTGCCCTTACCTGCCATTGTTTCAAGAAGTACAGTTGTAGTTTGCTCTTTCCAAAGAATTGAGTTAAGAAGTGATGAAATCAAGTCAATTCCGACTTCCACTCCTTGCCCTACGTGGCTACCCGGGTGGAAATTATACATATTATTAGGTACATACTCCATACGCTTTAAATCATCAAGCATTGTATTATATGCAAACTCGCGTACATACGTTTTTTCTGCACAGGCATTAAGAGTATATGGAGCGTGAGCAAGGATTTTTGCGAACCCTTTTTCCGCCATTAAATCGTTGAGTTTTTGAGCATCAGTCGGGTCAATTTCTTTTGCACTGCCCCCTCTTGGATTACGTGTAAAAAACTGAAATGTATTGGCGTCTATTGAAAGGGATTCAAGCCCCATATTATAAAAGCCTTTTGATGATGACAAATGACATCCTATATTTAACATAATATTCCCCTATTATTCTTGAGTTTCGTTATCTTTTTTCTTAAGTTTTGCTTTATAGTAACCTGAAGTTACAAGATAAGTAACCGCTGACGCAATACCTGCAACTATAATTGCTACCATAATCATAACTGCGTAATGATAAAGTTTTGTAACTTTATTATTTTCGTCATTAATTTCTGCCCATACACTCTGGAAGAAATTAACTTTATCTTGTGGTTCAGTTACGGGTTCAGTTGTAGTAGGTGCAGTTGTGCTTTCAGTTGTTAACTCTGTTGTACTTGTACTTTCATCAGTTGAACTTTCTTCCGTTGAAGATTCTTCAGTTGAACTTTCAGTTGTTTTTTCTGTAACCGTAATCTTATATGTAACAGTCCAGCCATTCTGCTTTGCGGTAATTGTTGTTGTTCCAAGGGCTACACCTGAAACAACACCTTTTGAAGATACAGTTGCAATACTTGTATCGGCAGATGACCAAGTAGTCGTGTAATTGTCAGTTGCATCTGACGGGACTTTCACTACTTTAAGGCTTAAAGTTGAGCCTTGGGCTACTGTTTTTGATGAATTACCTGAAACTGCAATACCTGTTTGTGCAACGGTAACGGTTACTTTACAAGTTGCAGTTTTGCTACCTGCTTTTGCAGTAATTGTTGCTGTACCGCCACCTACTGCGGTGATTTTACCACTACTTGAAACCTTTACAACTTTTGAGTTTGAAGTTGTATAAGTAACTGTTTTATCTGTTGCATCACTTGGAGTTACTGTTGCAGTAAGAGTTGAAGTTTCGCCTTTTTTAAGTGTAAGGCTTGTTTTATTGAGCGAAATACCAGTAACCGCTTTAGTGATTGTGATTTTACCGTTTGATACTACGGGATTTAATCTTGTAGGAGGTGTTCCAACACCACAATGGTCGCCGGAATTACTTGATGGTGTAATTGTTAAACTTGCAGTACCTGATTCTGCTAAAATTTTAAACTTAAGGGTAGCAAAAGTACCGCTCTTTTTAGCACTGTCATCGCCCATTGTCATACCTGTACATTGTACACTTGACTTGCTACTCGCTTTAACACTACAAGTAGCAAACATGCTGCCCGCAGAACCACTTACATATTGAAGTTTTGTATTATCAAAATTAACATTAAGAATTGCAGATGTTACGCCGATACTACTTGAAACCTTAACAGTAACGGTAACCGTATCGCCTTTTTGTCCGCTTGCACTTGAAACAGAATAATTAACGTTAGTTGCTGCACTTGTGGGGAGTACAAACATTGAAACAAATATTATAAAGGCAGTTAAAATTGCCATAATTTTTGAAGTTTTTCTCATATCAATCACCCAGATAAATAGTATATAAATATAATACAATAATTAGTATTAAAAGTCAATTGAGAGGAACTGGGAAAATCAGTAATTTATTACATAAAAAGTGGCGGGGTCAAGACCCCGCCATACCATATATTTTATAAATTAAGAACTGATGATGCGATTGCGAAATAAATTAAAAGTGTTACTGCGTCAACAATTGTTGAGATAAACGGGCTTGACATTACAGCCGGGTCAAAACCGATTTTCTTTGCAATAACGGGAAGAATTGAACCCACAACTTTTGCAAACACAACCGCTGCAATCATTGTAACGCTAACAACAAGTGCCACTTGCCAACCTATGTCATCAAAAATCATAAGTTTTATAAAGTTTACGATTGCCAACGCAATACCGCAAACAAGTGCAATCAAAAACTCTTTAAGCACAACTTTCAATGTATCTCTGAATTCAATTTCGCCTAAAGACAAACCACGAATGATTGTTGATGATGATTGATTACCACAGTTACCGCAAGTACCCGTAAGCATTGGAATAAACGCTGTAAGTGCTACGCAAGCGGTCAATGCACCCTCAAAATGAGTAATAATTTTCTCAGTAAAAGTTGCTGAAACCATCAAAAGCATAAGCCAAGGAATACGCTTTTTAAAATTTTCAAAAACGCCCATTTTTAAATATGGTTTATCAGTTGGCGTAATACCAGCCATCAATTCCATATCTTCTGTAATTTCTTCCTGCAAAACGTCAATAGCATCATCGACTGTAATAATACCAACAAGTCGGTTTTCACCGTCAACAACGGGAAGAACAACAAGGTCATATTTTTGGAAAAGGTCAGCAACAACTTCTTTGTCCTCGTGAGTGTTTACAGAAATAACATTATCATCCATAATCTCACGGATTGTAGCATTTTCATCAGCAAGAAGCAAATCCTTAACCGTAACATAACCTTTGAGTTTGCGTTTGCTATCAGTTGCATAACAGGTGTAGATTGTTTCTTTATCAACACCTGTTCTGCGAATTCTTGTAAATGCATCAGCAACGGTCATTGAACGTTTCAAGTCAACATACTCAATAGTCATAAGACTACCTGCTGAATCTTCAGGATAACGAAGAATCTGATTAATTGACTTTCTTATATCAGGGTCAGTATGCCTTAAAATACGCTTTACTAGTGTTGCAGGCATTTCTTCAATAAGGTCAACGGCATCGTCAACATATAATTCATCAAGAACTTCACGAAGTTCAGTATCACTAAATGCTCTTATCAGCAATTCCTGATATTCGGGCTCCATATTAACGAAAACTTCAGCCGCTAATTCTTTGGGCAAAAGTCTATAAATGAGTGTAAGGTCGCGTTCTTCAAGTTCCATAAAAAGTTCCGCGATATCCTGCTCATTCATTTCAGTAAGCATTTCTTTTAACTCTTGCCATTTTTTATTACGCAAAAGTTCTGTTAAAAGTTCATAAGTTTCCATTTTTCACAACTCCTTTTCATAGGGTATTATTTGTGAAACACGGAGAGTATTTTAAAACATGCGGACAGTCACCTGTTCCGCGGTAATACTCGGCGGTTTCGCGTTTGTACTTCGGTACGTGTCCACTTGTTTTCACTCCTTTAAGAAGGTGAAAAGAGCCAAACCAAATACGGTTTTTGTCGGCATCTTTTCGCCTATTCTTCGTTAAAAATCTTGTAATACGACAGTATGACGGCGATTTTGTGCCTTGAATGTGCAAAAATCTCCTCGACAAAAACTGCCTTGCACCGTAAATTCTTGAAATTCAGATGAATTTTTGCTTTTGAGACCGCAGGCTTGCTGACGCAAGTCAAGGGTGAAAAAGTAAAAAATTCGCTTAAGTTCTGTATTTACGGCGTTTTTGGTTTGACTCTTCTCACCTTAAAATAAAAAAGACTGCTTTTCGCTTAAACGCAAAAATGCAGTCAAGAATACTACACAATTCGTTCAAGCTTTAGCTTCGCAGGGCGATGAAATTACATTAAGTCACACCTTAATACGATATGACCTGCTGACCTGCTAATAGTGTCTCCACCATTTCGCGGCAGTAATCCGTATCCCTGTGGTAGCCTTACCTACCGAATAGGTTTTGTTACCCGTCTATTATCACTCTTAAAAAAGGATTTGTCAATAGAAATTTCTCATATTTTTTAATTTTTGTCTATATTATTGGCATATAGCATTTTGCACAGTTAAAAATTAAACATTTTGGTAGATTTTAACGAAAATCGTTTTTTCGTGTTCATTTTTTGTTAAAAATCTGTTTTTTGATTGAAGATGGGTTATTTTTATGTTAAAATAACTAGGTATGTAAAACATTATATAAGGAGTGCATAATATGAGTTTATCTCAAACAGTTAAGTCAAAACTTTCTGACTTCCGTTTATATTGGAAAATTCCAATGCCTGGTCGTTACATGACCTTCAAAGAAATAGCATCTTATGCCGGTGGCGGTATCGGTGCATATTTCTTAATTTATATGGGCAATCAGCTTGCATTGAACACCAACAATATGGTTATTGGTGATGCAATCGGTATTGCTCCTACACATATGTATATTCTTTACATAATTGCTACTATAGCTAGTATTCCGCTCACCGCTATCAGAGCAAATATGATTGACAACACACGAAATAAAGCTGGTAAATACAGACCATACCTTATTTCTATGGGTATTCCTACTGCTCTTATTGCTTTGGCATATGTATGGTTCCCATATGAGAATCTCAATACATGGTTCCCACAGGTTGCATATCAGGACGAATTAGGTAATCCTGTGCTTATGGGCTATATAGTAAAATGTATTGTTGTACTGTTGATGAATTTCTTATTACAGTTCTTCTTCAGTTTCTTCAACGACTCTTACACTAACCTTATCCACGTTCTTTCACCCAACACACAAGAAAGAACTGATGTTCTTTCAATCAAGAGCGTTGTTTACTCATTGGCTCCATCTATTGCAAACATCGTTCTTCCTATCGTAGCTCAGACTTTTGCAAACGACGATATGTACGATATCAAGGTTTACCGAATTGGTTATCCAATATTTGCCGTTGTTGGCTTTGCACTTTCTTGCATTGTTTATGCAAACACACAAGAAAAGATTGTTCAGGCAAAAACAAGAGTTGCTCAGGTACGCTTTATTGACGCTTTTAAAGCTGTTGCAAAGAACAAGTATTTCTGGATTATCGCTCTTGCTGGCTGGCTCGGTTTCCTCGAAGGTGCATATAGCCAGATTATGTCATGGGTATATACTTATGGTCATGCTTGTAATGGTACAACAATGGGCATTATTAACACTATTGTTGGTAACGCTTCAATGTGGGGTATGATTATTGCTCCTTTCTGTATCCGTGCATTCGGTAAGAAAAAAGTCCTTCTTGGCGTTAACTTTATGAATATTCTCTGTATCCTTGCCATAGGACTCAACAAAACAAATATTTATTGGATTGCTGTATGTGTTTACTTTAACTGGCTCTTCGGTGCATTTGAACAGATTACAACACCTGCTATTCAGGCGGATATCAGAGATTATCACCAGTACAAAACAGGTGAACGTATTGACGGTATGTTCTCAACAGTTCAGACTATCGGTAATGTGGTAACTCTTGTCACATCTCTTGTTCTTCCTATTGTTTATGAATCATACAACATTACAGAAACAAATGGTTATGAAAGTCCTTATGACATACTTGATGTGACAACAGGTGAACCTGGTCTTCTTGAAAATATAGTCGGAACACTTGTTCTTATGGCAGCATTCGGCGCATTCCTTAATATGGTTCCTTATTTCTTCTATGACCTTAAAGAAGTTCAGCAAAAGAGCATTGTTCGTATTCTTAAAGTAAGAGCTATGTTCGAAGACTATGGAAACGGTATTGTTGACGACAGAAGACTTGTTGAAGCAGTTGAAATCATCAATGATGCAAAAGAATATGTTGATTTAGAAGAAAAGAACGTTTCTAAAAACGACTACAAATCTATTAAAGATAAAGCTGAACGCAAAGTAGCTAAGAAAACCTATAAAGAAGCTCTTGTATATAATGAAGAAATTACTATTGCTAAAATGGTTTGTGCAGAACTTGATAAGTTCTCATCACCGTTATTTGATGCACAGATTAAAGCAAATGAACCTGTCCTTAACGGCGGACTTGAAGGTCTTTTTAATGCTGATTATAACGAAATAAAGGCTGAACTTGCTAATGCTAAAGCATTACCTAAAACTACTGAAAGTGAAAAAGAACTTCGCAAATGCCTTATTGAAATTGCACAGAAGAAAAAGGATTCCTACAAAGCAATCAAAAAGCATTTCCCAACAATTGAAAGTTTTGTTCAGCCTGATTTTGAAGTGCTTGATGCTTGTTTCAACAAAGAAGATGAGTGCAATGCAGTTCTTAAAGACCTTTATGCTCAGAAGAAAGATGCTAAAAAGGCAAAAGACAATGCACTTGTTAAAGCTCTTACAGCAGATATCAAGAAGTATGAATATGAGAAGAAAATTGCTCAGGCAGACGCTAAAGACGAAATGAACAAACATGCTCGTTTCAACCGTGCTGCAAAACCTTATCTTGATGCTGAAAAACTTGTTAATCAAAAAGAAAACTATACTCACCTTGAAGAACTTATGGCTCTTTATGATGATGCAAAAGCTCGTTATGACGCACAAATTGAAAGTGATAAAGAAGAAGCTATAAGAAAGCAACAAGAAAAAGATGAAATGACAGCTAAACTTAAAGCTGAAAAGGCTGCTAAAAAAGCTGCTAAAAAAAGCAAATAATTGAATAAACATTTAAAGCCGACTCAAATGAGTCGGCTTTTTGTTTTTATAAGTCAATAATAATGGCGGAGCAACACCCCGCCATACTATTCATATTGTTTTTATTGTATAAGTTTTGCCTTTTTCGGTCTGGAATTCTGTGAAACCTTTTTCACTTCCGCAAATATTTTCTACCGTGTACTCTGACTTGCCGTAATAGATTTTACAAATACCACCCATATTTGAAGTGATTTCTGCTTTGGTGAGTTTTCCGCAATTCCACTCAATATTGATTGTGAAATTACCGCGGGCAACAATACCTTTAATACTGCCCTTTTTCCACTCTGTCGGAAGTGCGGGAAGAAGTTCAATAAATCCACAATTGCTTTGCATAAGCATCTCGTTTACACCTGATGTGAAACCGAAGTTGCCATCAATCTGGAATGGTGGATGGTAATCAAAGAAATTCGGATAAATACCGTTCTTAAACAAGTCACCAATAATTTTAAGAACTCTGTCACCGTCACCAACACGAGCCCATGTATTGATTTTTTGTCCCATTGACCAGCCTGTACTTTTATCGGTACGATAATTCATTGAGATAACCGAAGCATCAATAAGTTCGGGATTTTTAAACTTGTTCATTACGTTGCAAGGGAACAAACCTAAAAGATGTGACATATGACGATGGTGAGTTTCACCTATTTCGCCAAGTTTTGTTTCGTGATACCATTCTTTAATCTGACCGTCTTCGCCTATTTCATAAACTTTAAGTTTATTCTGAATATCTTGCCATTTTGTTATTAACTCATCATCAATGCCAAGTGCATTTGCACTCTTTGAAGCATCGTCATATAGTTGCCACAGAAGTGCTTGTTCATAAGTATTACCCATTGTGCGAGGACCATGTTCAGGTGAATAACAAGGGTATGTGACAAGTCTGCCGTTATGCTCTACAAGGAGTTTACTGAAATACTCTGCACACTCTTTGAGCATTGGATAAATGTCATTTGCAAGAGTTTCTTTATCGAGTGTATATTCATAATGTTCATAGCAATTATGCAAAATCCAAGGCATTGCTGCAGGTGACCAACCCCAATCAAAGCTCCAGCCGGGACAAGTCCAGCCAAATGGAGTGCATTGGGTGTGGAATAAAAATCCGTTTTGTTCACCTTTTTCACTCTTTATGCCTGTATAGTATTCAGCAGTAATTCTGCCTGGCTCAACCATTGATTTTATGTAACGAATTAATGGTTTTGAACACTCGGCAAGGTTGCCGTTAAAAATTGGCCAATAGTTCATTTGCAGATTCACATTTGTATGGAAGTCACTACTCCATTTAGGGTCATTAGACACATTCCATATACCTTGAAGATTTGATGGTAAAATGTCAGTTTCTCTTGTTGAGGAAATCGCCAGATAGCGACCATATTGATAGAGAAGTTGTTCGGCACTTCTTCTATCAAATTTTTCATATTTATGAATAAGTTTATCAGCAGGACCGACTACATTACCGTCAAGGTCAAGGGACACTCTGTTGTAAAGCGATGAGAAATCGTCTGTATGAGCCTTCAAAAGCTCATTAAAGCCTTTTTCAGTTGCTTTGGTTACTGTTTCATTAACTCTATTGAAAAGAGTTTCTGCACCCTCGCCTGTTCTGTAATCAGGGTAACAATCCATATAGTCTGTATCCGCTGAAAAGATTACCGTAATTTCAGTTGCGTTATTGATATGAATTTCGTTGCGACCGTTTGCAATTTCGCCATCTGTAATTACCTTTGCAATAAGGCAGAACTGCAAATCGTTGTCATCAAGTTTGCCTTTATGAATAATTGAGTTGTTTTTATACTCTACATTACCGTGAGCAGATGAGAGTGAAATGGTAGTGCTAAGCGTTTCGCCTGTTCTTGTAACTTTGATTACACCGCATTTATCGGGGTATGATACAAACGCTACACGTTCATCGTGGACTTTTTTAGTAAAGCCTAGATTTGCATCATAAGATACCGTGCAAGTTGCATTCTCCATATTAAGTTCACGGTTATAATTTTTCTCTTTACGGAGTTTGCCGAAATCAAAGTTCAGTTCTCCCCAACAACGATAACCGCCGTAGCCATCACTTATACCTACTAACTTTTCGCAAAGGTTGTGAGCAGTTTTATCGTCACCATTTTTAAATGCTTCATAAATTTCTTTATGATAATCACGTGGGAGTTTACCGTCTTTATCAGGTGTTACAATATTACCGCCACAGTAGTCGGGTCGTTTTGGTGATGGGCCACCTGCCCATAAAGTTTTATGGTTAAGAACGATTTTATCTTTCTTAACTTCACCCATTATGCCCATACCGATACTACCGTTACCTAATGGCAAAGAAGTTTGTTCCCAAAGATTTTCAAAGCCTTTGAAATATGCTCTTTTAAGTTTTAATTTTGATGGTGGTGCTTCATAATAAAGTTCGTTAATTTCCATACTATTCTCCGAAATGTAAAATCATATCGTAATGAGGGATGTTTTCTTCAAGGTATTCAGCAGTACCTAAAAGTTTAAATCCGCATTTTTCATAAAAGCCAACTGCGTGAGTCTGTGCACCAACGCAAACAGTTTTTGCACCGTCTTCTTTCGCTTTTCTTAAGAGTTCAAGAACAATTTTTTCGCCAAGCCCCATTCCCCTTTTATTTTTCTTAACAGCTATTCTACCGATTTTAACAGTATTTTCACCATAAGGAATAAATCTGCCTGTGGCTACAGCTTCACCGTCAAGAAAAATTACGAGATGTGGTACTTCTAAATCATAACTGTCAAACTCATTTTCTTGTGGTACACCTTGTTCTTTTACAAAAATTTCAATTCGCAAGTTGCGGAAGGAATCGTCAATAATCCCTTTGTCAAACCATTTGTATTCAAACATAATTATTCACCTTTAAATGCAAATTTAAATAAAATTGGCTTATCTGATTTTACTTTATACTTTTCAAGCGTATCAGGTCCGCAAGTATTTGTGCCCGTACCACGCATAAAGCCGTCAATACAAAGGAAAGTTGTATCAGCATATTCTAATTCTTCCTGATGTTTTGCTTTGTCGAGGGCTTTTTGTGTATAGTTATGAGCAGAAAAACTGAACTTTGGCTCACCGTAAACTGTAAATACATTACCATCAGTATTCATAAGTTTCAACCACTTAACACCACCGCAGTTGCCGTTATCTTGCGGCATAACATAAGGTTCGTGCATAGCTTCTACATCTGTTCTCCAGATGCCGATATATGCGTGGTCTTTAAGGTCACAAATATTCTCCATTTTCTCGTTAGAACCTCTACCGTAGAACTCGATATTCTTGAATGTTGATGGAAGTTCAACCGAAACACCAAAACGCTGAAGTTCGTCGCAACCAAACATACCTTTTGAGAGCTGACATTCAACATTTACAAGTCCGTCAGCGTAAACTGTGTAAACAAGATTTGCACGGAAATGAGTTTTGAATCCGTTTTTAATTACATAAGATGCACCAATTTTTGCACATACCGATTTGTCTGCATAATCAAATGATTTACATACAGTTGTAGCGTTGTGGAGTTTAATTTTCTCCCATCCACCCTTTTGACCATAAGAATCATTATCAAGAGATGCTCTTACAAGATTAGGCACAAAACCTTTTTTGTTGTCTGCAGGGTTAATATTCAAAAATTCATAACCATTCTTGATATAGTTGGTCATTTCACCTGTCTTTTTATCAAAAACGACCTTACCATTTTGGAATTCAACAGTAAGAATGTTATCTTTAACACTTGTTGAGATGTGACCCGCACCAACTGAATATGGTGTAAAGTTTGCTTTATCATTCAATGTTGTCTGTTCAATTGCAACCTGTTCTTTACCATCAAGATAAACGATATTGATGTGACAATCTTCTAACGAATCGAACTTGTCATAATCAATTTCATAAGTTTTGGTCTGCATTGGGTCAATATCAAGTGAGAGAGTTCCCTCTTTAACCTCAACACCATTAACAAGTTGAGTCCATACTACATTCAAATACTTTGAATTCTTGAATCGGTTTGTATTTGTAAATTCAAACACTTTTCCGCTGATGTGCTTACTTCTTACAGGACGGTAAACGGCCTTGATAACGAAAGCTCCTGTATGTGGTGTTTTATCGGGATAAAGCATACCGTCAACACAGAAGTTGCTGTCGTGCTTTTCTTCGCCGTGGTCACCGCCATAGGTATATTGGAATTTATATTTGTCGTTTCCGTCGTGATAAACTGCGTGGTCAGCCCATTCCCATACGCAACCGCCCATAAGGTTGTCATATTTATAGATGCTGTCCCAATACTCTTCGACACCACCAGGGCCAACACCCATAGCGTGAACATATTCGCACATAAAATATGGTTTTTCGTGATAGCGTTTATCTTTTGCAGTTTGTGAGCCATATTTTGCTACATTTTCCTGACTTGGATACATTTCTGAAATAACGTCATATGCAAAACGCTTTGTAGTTATAACACTTTCATAATGAACAGGGATTTTTGTGCCCTGTGCTTTAAGATAATCATAGCATTTATCTTGGCAGTAATAACCCCAAGCCTCGTTACCTAATGACCACATTGTAATACTTGGATGATTACGGTCACGGCAATACATACGGCTTACTCTGTCAACATATCTGTTCGCCCATTTAGGGTCATCACTGATAAGACAGTTGTCAAACGGAACAGTAATATCGCCTGCACCGTGAGTTTCAATATCTGCCTCGTCAACAATATAAAATCCCATTAAATCAGCAAGTGTTAAAAGTGTTGGGTCAGGCGGATAGTGAGAAGTACGGATTGAGTTTATATTGAACTTTTTCATAAGTTCAAGTTCTGCCTTGATTTCTTCACCTGTAAGCACATAACCATTATGCATATTTGTATCATGGTGGTTGACACCCTTGAATTTAATAGGCATACCGTTGAAATAGAAAACATTACCCTTGATTTCAATATTTTTAAAACCTGTAATATTCTTTACATAAGTTTTTTTGCCGTTAGCATCTACAAATGAGATTAAAAGGTCATAAGTATATGGTTCTTCTGCATTCCACTCGACAACGTCAAGATTTGAGAAAGTAATTGTTGATTTTGCACGGGCATCTGCAGTTTCTTTTGCAAGAGATTTTTTACCGTCAAGAAGTTCAGCAGAAATTGATGCACCTTCCTTGTCGCCTTTAATATCAAAAGTTACCGTTAAATCGTATTTATCACCGTTCTTTACTGTTTCAACGCCGAAATCGTAAAGATATGTGTTTTCAAGTTCGAAAAGCAAAACATCACGGAAAATTCCGTTTTCACGGAACATATCCTGACACTCTAAATATGTGCCAGTTGACCATTTTGAAACTGCTGCAACAATCTCATTTTCGCCTTTTACGAGATATTTTGTAATATCAAACTCGGCTGAATTGTGAGCACCCTCACTATAGCCTACAAACTCGCCGTTTACATACAAGTCGAGTGATGAAATTACACCCATAAATGTAAGAATATATGTTTTATCAAGGTCTTTTATATCAATAAACTTTCTGTAAATACCCATTGGCACATCTTGTGGCATTTCAGGGTAAAGTTTAGGGTCAAACTCATAACGAGTATTAAGATAACAAGGCTCACGATAGCCTGTTCTTTGCCAAGTACTAGGCACAGTTACCTTATCAAACTGAACACGGTCAGTATAGAACTCGTTTGGAATGAGCATATCTTTTTCGTAATATTTGAAATCCCATTCGCCGTTAAGCACACGTACCATTGAGCTGTTATAACGCTCGGTGAGAACGGTTTGCTCTGCAAGTGCTTTCTTGGTAGAATAAGGAATAAAGTATGCACGTGGGGGCAATTTGCCTATTTCAGCAATATCAAACTGTCTGAAATTTGCTCTGTTAATAATGTATTTCATAAAAAGACCTCCGTCTTGTATAGATAAGTTTAGTTTACCATATTATAGGAAGATTTTCAATGAAAATAAAGAAAAAAGAGAAACCACAAAAGTGATTTCTCTTTTTGGTGCTGGTGACCGGACTTGAACCGGTACGGTATTGCTACCGAGGGATTTTAAGTCCCTTGCGTCTGCCGATTTCGCCACACCAGCATACTGTTTTTACAGCCTTTTTATTATATCTTATGAAATTGAAAATGTCAATATAAGATTGAAAAAGTTTTTAAGATTATTTATTACAAAACAGCGGGGTATTAACCCCGCCGTTTTATTGTTTTTATTTTACTTTGTAAATGTTTACTTCGTATGGGCGGAGGCGTTCTTTTGGCTCGTCATAGTTTGAAAGCAAGCATTTACCACCTGTTGGGTTTGGTCTGTCGATAGTGTTTTCTGTAAGATTCATTTCAATATAAATCTTTGCATCTGCACTTTCTCTATAAAGACAGAATGTTTTATCACTTGTTTTAAGTGGTTGGAAATCACCATAAACCATTGTAGATTTATATTCTTTTCTCAACGCCATAAGTGATTTATAGTAGTTAAACGGGCTGTTTTCATCTGCAATTTGTGTTGTTGCGTTACATTCAGCATAGTCACCGTTAAGTCTAATCCAAGGTGTACCTGTTGTGAAGCCTGCATTTTCACTATTGTCCCAACACATTGGAGTTCTTGAGTGGTCACGGCTACCTGCCATAATTGTACCCCAAGCCTCTGCTTCAGTTTTACCCTTCTGGAGCATTTCAGCATACTTGTTGATTGACTCAACATCACGAAGTTCGCTCATATCGTTGAAATCGCAGTTCATCATACCAAGTTCTTCACCCTGGAAGATGTATGGTGTGCCACGACCTGTTAAAAGCATTGCACCAATAAGTTTTGAAAGTGGATTTCTAAATGTTGGGTCAGGATTAACCTTTGAAACCATTCTTGGATTATCGTGATTTTCTATAACAAGTGTTGGCCAAGATGAGCCATAAAGTGAAAGCTGATATTTTGTGAACATTTCCTTTAAGTATTTAAGGTCATACTTATAGTCGTCCCATCTCTGCTTACCACGTGCTTCAAGTTGGTCAAAAAGAAATGTTTCGCGAATTTCTTCACGAGAATCATCAACAAGGTATTTTGCCATTTCAACGCCGATACCGCCTGTTTCACCTACGCAGAATGATTCAGGGAACTTCTTGAATGAGTTTTCATTAAGTTCGTGAAGGTATTCGTGAAGGTGTGGTCCCCAGAAATAATGTTCACCGCCATAGCCGATAAATTCGCCAACAAGTGGATTACCGTCAGGAAGTCCCTCAACTTTAGAAATAAGGTTGATAACGTCCATTCTAAAACCGTCAACGCCTTTTTCGAGCCACCAGCAAACCATTTCGGCAACTTCTTTACGCATATCGGGGTTTTCCCAGTTCAAATCCATCTGTTTTGATGAGAAAATGTGCATTGCCCACTCATCAAGTTCAGGGTAGTAATTCCAAGCACTACCTGAGAAAACTGATGTCCAGTTATTTGGTGGGGTTCCGTCACCCTTACCTTTACGGAAAATATAATAATCTTTATACTTTTCGTCCCCTGCTAATGCTTTTTGGAACCATTCGTGCTCGTCAGATGTATGATTTACAACAAGGTCCATAACAAGTTTCATACCGCGTTTATGGATTTCTTCTAACATTTGGTCAAAATCTTCCATAGTACCGAATTCGGTCATAATCTTGCGGTAATCACGAATATCATAACCCATATCGTCGTTAGGAGAGTCATAAATAGGGCTGAGCCACAATACATCAACACCTAAATCCTTAAGGTAATCAAGTTTTGAGATAATACCCTGTAAATCGCCGATACCATCACCGTTTGAGTCCATAAATGAGCGTGGATAAATCTGATAAATAACAGATTCTTTCCACCATCTTGGCTGAACTTCGTCTTTAGTTACAACCATTTCAGGTGTATAGCTTAAAAGATTACAAAGATGCTCAACTGTTTCCATTGGAAGTTTATCGCCTAAAATCTTTGGAAGCATTTTAAGTTTCATTTTACCTACAAGTGAGTTATGAATAACCGCAGCAGGAATACCTGCGTGATAAGCAACCATTTCAATAAGGTCGTTACCTACGGGAGTTGCAAGCACTTCTTTAAGAGTGCTTTGAGGTGTTATTTTCATAAAAAATCTTCCTTTCTTTTATAGGAATTTTCGTAAAAATCCCCACTATGCGAACATAGTGGGAATATTTTTATGCCATTGGTTGTCTTTGGGCAGAATAGTTAATATCAACGCTCTTCTTGAAAAGAAGATAGTCGTATTGTGGACGCCAATTATCGCCTGTCTCAACAGACTTGAATTCTTCTTCACTTGCACCAACATTAATTACATTAACGCCCATAACCTGTTTATCTTGCTTATAGCAAGTATCCCAGAATGCGTGGTGACCGATAAATGTAACACTTGATGGAACATACATATATGTAAGTGCCTGACACTGTGTAAATGCGTCAGAACCGATATACTTAAGACCTTCAGGGAGAGAAAGATAAACAGTACCAAGATTTGTACCGTTACCAAAAGAAGTCTCTTCAATATCATCTGCAGTATATGTATAAATATTTGCAAGTCTTGGGATTTCATAGAATCCAAGAGTTTCAATTGTCTGGAGACCTTCAGGAAGATAAACAGTAGTCATATTTGCATAGTTAAAGCAAAGTTCACCAACTGTTTTAACTGTTGACGGAATTACGTATGTGAGAACATCACGTTCGTAATCAGCATAATTTTCGTCTTCAACAGCAGGCTCTATTCTGTAGCCAAACTCGTCATACTCTGCATATCCATATTTTTCAGCAAGATATGTATCACGGTCAGTTGGCACACAGATAATCTCTGTTTTATCTTTGTTATAAAGAACACCGTCAACATCGCAATAATTAGGGTTATTTTCGTCAACCTCAATACGCTGAAGTGCCCAACAAGAATAGAAAGATTTACCGTCAATTTCAAGGACATCCGCACCGATATTGATTACCTTAACTTTTTCATCACAGTTAAGAGCATACTGACGAATTGCAGTAATCGGTTTTGTCTCGTCCTTTTTAAGTGTAAAGTTAGTGTTAGGGTCAGCGTTGTTTTCGTCGTAAACAACTTCCGTTATATAGTCAATATCAAGTTCAGTAATAAAACCTGTATTACTGAATTTATCAAACTGAATACCTGTTTCAATTTCTGAATATTCAAAAGTATCACTTTGAACTGTGCGTACTGAAAAATACATTGAAAGTGAAACTGCTACGATAATAACAAGTGTAAAGATGACCTTTTTCAAGCCATAATGCTTATAAGGCTTGTTAATATGAGGTGCTGCAAGACCGGGAACCTGATAGGTCCATATTTCATCTTCAGGAATATCGAGATGAATTTCTTCCTGCAAAGGTGCAATTTTCTTTTCTTTTTTACTCATAATAACTCACCCCCATTAACCTGTATAACCGCCAGATACAGAAATGCCTTCTTCTTGGGCTTTCTTTTCTGTAACTTCTGCACGGCGTTTAAGAACTTCCATAACCATATTCTGCTTTTTGTTGTCATAATCCCAGAAGAGATAAGGAATTGTCATAAGGAAGAAACCAACAACGTCAACGATAATCGGAATAACAATAATATTTCTTCTTGACTCGTCAATAAAGAGAACGTCCCAGTTACTGTTAAAGCCATATCTGAGAAGCATAAGCGGAATAATAAGACCTACGAATGATGTAATAGGACCTGTGAACCATCCAAAAATACCTGCAAAACTTTCAAGACGTTCGCCTGAAAGATACATCTGATAGTCACCGATACGAACGTTCATATCGTGACCTGCAGTTGTAGGAACTGTTTTTGTCATTTCCATAAAGAACAAAACAACTACGCAGATTGTACCGCAAAGGTTAAGATTATCACCACAGAACCACATAGCACAAGCAATAATTGCATAACCGATTGCACGGCTTAACTGATAGAAAATCATAATCTGCTTATATGAGAATCTCTTTAAGAAATATGGTGATAACAAATCAGGTGGAGTACCCGCAAATGAGATAAGTGCTACCAATAATGAATATGGAAGACCACTCAAACGGAATGTATAGAAGTAAAGGATTGTAACAAATGGAAGCATACCGTTACCAAGTGAGTCAATAAGACCAACAATAGTATTGATAAGCAAATACTTGTTTTTAAGAACACCAAACATACCATCCCAGAACTTAATCTGCACTTTCTTTTCGATTGGTGGCTGTGGAATTCTTTCTTTAATTCTGCCTGCAAGGTACATTGTAAAACATGCTGCAGTAATAAATGTAATCGGAATAACATAACGATACATATTAATATCTGCCCACTCGTAACGGAGAGCACCGATAATTGCAGGAAGAATAATTGCAAGAATTGAGTTAAAGATATGAGAAATCTTTACAGGATAGCTACGAACGAGAATTCTTTCCTGAAGGTTAGGGCTAATTCTCTTTGAACATTCTTCAAGAACATTACCGAAACCGAATACGTTGTATGTAGCAAAAAGAAGGTTTGCAACCCAAACACGAGTAGCAACATCTGTAATGTTATATACAGGAAGCCAACCGATAAGGATAACCATTATGCACTTCGGCACAACGTCACAGTAAAGACCATATTTATAACGGCCAAATTTCGGAATAAGTTTCTTACGCCAGAAAATATTACGAGCACCAACCCAGCCCGAATACAAAAAGTGTGTACCAAACGTCTTGAAACACGCAGTTGCGTTCATTCCTTCAAGTCCGTTTAGAAGTGTAATAAACTGACTTGTAGGGTCGAATAATCTTGAATAGTCAAACAGTATAGTAGATATACCGAATGCCATCATAAGACCATAAACAAGATATACTTTTCGTTCTTGTTTTTTGGGTAAGAAGCCAAGATTATCACACACATACCACCAGATAAGAGCTGTAATATAGCCCAAAGGCATATTTAGAATACCGATGACTGAGAATGTGAGATAAGGCAACTTATAATGGTGCATAATAAGGAAACAGCTTGACCAGAAGCCGATATACTCAAGCACCTTTGAGCCTGTGTAGTTTGCACCGACACCGATAACTACGTCCTTATATTCTTTATAAGGAACATACTTACCTTCTGCCGGAGTGTTCCAATGAGTTTTGATTTCAGTACCTAAAGCTTTTGCTTTATCAAGTACACTCATTTTTTCCACTCTCCCTTTCAAAATATATTCATAATATTTTAACATATTTTAAAAGATTAAACAACGGAATTTGCGTTTTTATTGCAAGTAAAACTACACAAAAAAAAGGACTGTTTATTGTGCAACAGTCCTTTTAATTTCGTTTATTTAAGAATTTTAATAATATCGGCAATATCTTTAATTTCATAATCGATTTTTATATCATTTTTATTCTTGGCATTGTATGGGTTATACCAACAACAGAGAATGTCTGCATTATTACCGCCTTGCATATCGCTTGACAAAGAATCGCCAATAATCATTACTTCATTTTTACTGAATTTGCCGATTTTTGATTGTACCGCATTAAAAAATTCAATACTTGGTTTCTCGTAACCAATTTTATCAGAAATAAAAACATCATCAAAAACGTCAATTAGTCCGGATTGAGTGAGTTTTCGCTGTTGGGCTATATATGTGCCATTTGTTACTGCATATTGCTTATACTTACCTTTAAGTGCATTAACAGTTTCAAGTGCATTATCACAAGGGAAGGCTTTATCGCCAAGTCGCACCTGATATTCATCATTAAATTCGTCGACACGGGTAAAATCTATATTTTCGGAACCAAAAAATTCAACAAATCTATCAGTCAACACCTGCTGTTTTGTGATTTCGCCACGTTCAAGCATTTCCCAATACTTACGATTAATTGCAGAATACCGTTCAAGCATCTCATCGGTACACTCGCCGAGTCCGAACAGCTCAAAGCATTTGCGTATTCCGTATTTTTCTGCCTTACCGAAGTCGAGCAGTGTTCCGTCAACATCCCAAAGTAAAGTTTTAATCATAATACCCCAAGTCCTTCAAGTAAGAATTTAACACCCATAAGTACAAGTACCAAGCCACCTGCGAATTCCGCTTTATTCTTATATTTAGCACCGAATTTATGACCGATAAACACGCCAATTGCGGAAAGCAACGCCGTAATAATACCAATCAATGCAACGGCTACAAAAACCGTGTTCTGTTCATATTCAAGAGCAAACGCAACACCTACTGCCAAGGCATCAATACTTGTTGCAATAGCCAAAAGTGTAAGTTCTTTCAAATCAAGTTTCTTTTCACAGCACTCGCAATCCCCATCTTTTTCAAAGGATTCCCAAATCATTTTGCCACCGATAATTGCTAAAAGAATAAATGTTACCCAGTGGTCAATGCTCTCAATATAATGTGCAAATCGAGAACCTACAAACCAACCGATTAGTGGCATTCCCGCCTGAAATCCACCAAAGAAAAGTGCTATTAATGCAGTTTGCTTTTTATCAAGTTTCTGCATATTAAGCCCTTTACATACTGCAACTGCAAAGGCATCCATTGCAAGACCAACTGCGATAATCAATAATTCTGCCATAAAATACTCCCGATAAAAAAGACCCATGTTGTTGCATGAGTCTTATATTATTAATATTACTAAGACGTAAAAATAATAACATTTTAGCATTTCAATGTCAAGGTAACATCAATTTATGAAATTTTCATTCTCAATCTTAATTTATCACTAATCATTGCTATAAACTCTGAATTTGTAGGCTTGCCACGAGTATTTTGGATTGTATATCCAAAATATGACGACAACACGTCAACATCGCCTCTGTCCCAAGCCACTTCAATTGCATGGCGGATTGCACGTTCAACACGAGATGATGTTGTTGAATACATTTTTGCAACCGTAGGATAAAGCACCTTTGTAACAGAACTCATCATTTCACGGTCATTTATTGAAAGTACAATTGCTTCACGTAAGTACTGATAACCTTTAATATGTGCCGGCACACCAATCTGATGCATAATTTCGCTGACTGTTACCTGCAAATCAACATTATCTTGTTGCTTGCTTACATCGCCTTTTTCTTTTGACCAACCTGTTAGTTGTTTAATACGTTGTGCAAGCATATTGATATCAAAGGGTTTAAGGAAGTAGTAATCAGCACCAGCTGACAAAATTTCTTGCTCAAAACGTTGATTGTCACTACTTGACATTACCATAATAAGTGGCTTTTCTTCTTTCTTCGAAAGTTCATTAATTACACCTAACGCATCAAGGTTCGACATAAAAGCATCCATTACAACCACATCGGCATTCATACTTTCGTATTTTGCAAGTAAAATTCTGCCATCCTTTGCCACAAGGCTTACGTCACAACCATAAGTTCTTAACACACTTGCACAGTTCTTACCGAACTCACTACCCTCACCCGTTAAAATCACTTTTAAGTTTTTACTCATTTTTGAGACCTCCATTTTATTGTGAAATCTTTGTTTGATTTCTCATTTCTGCCATATTTTACCATAAATGGTAATTATTGGCAATAGTAAAAATAAAAAAAGTTTAAAAACTTTTCGACAAAAGGCGAAGCTGGTCAATCTATGCAAATTCATATTAAAAATGGTGGCAAAAAATAAAATCCTGCAAAAATATATGAATTTTTCACCAAAAATATTCAGTTAAATTTTAACTATGCACTCCCCTTTTGGTCTATTTTTAACTTTGATTTGAACATTGAAATTGTTGAAAACTCTGTTGAAAATGTCAAAAACTCGCTGTTTCAACGGATTTAACAATCTTATTTTTCCATATTTTGTAAAGTAACTTCCTTTACAACATAAAAAGAAACAAAAAAAGTGATGAATATACAAGTGTATATTCATCACTGAATTTGAAAGAAAACTTTCATTTTTAACAATATTTAGTTTAATCTCTGCGAAGTGCCTCGATTGGTGGCATTTTAGCAGCTCTGCGTGCGGGATAAACACCGAAGATAATACCAATTGCAGATGAGAAACCAACTGCAAGAGCAATTGTTGATGGTTCAACCGTCAACGGCACTTTCATAATAAACGATACGAATGCCGCACCTGCCACACCTAAAAGCAAACCTATTATACCGCCTATAAGACATAGTATAATTGATTCTGTAAGGAATTGGAACATAATAGTTCCCGTTTTAGCACCTAATGCTTTTCTTATACCGATTTCACGTGTACGCTCTGTGATTGACACAAGCATTATGTTCATAACACCTATACCGCCAACAATAAGCGAAATTGCACTTACTGCCGCAATAAAGATTGTAAACACGTTAATAACCGTATCAAGCAAATCAATATATGTTGCCATATTTGTAACAGTATAGCAATCTTTTTCATAATTATCGTGCAAAGAACGCACATAATTTATTGCCGCATTACCAATTCCGTCAAGCTGACTTTCATCAACTGCGGTCACATTGATTGTATCATAACGATTTTGTGTTGTACCGTTAATTGTTGATGTAACCGACGCGGGCATAACGAGCATACAACTTGTAACCTGCATACCGCCCATCATAGAGTTCATGCTGCTCATCATTTCTTCAGTATCAAGATTCATACTTGACATAACATCAACAACACCAACAATTTTAATTGAAATTGTAAGGTCATTTGATGTGCAGTAAACATACTCACCCACTACATCTCTCGTACCAAAAAGTTGAAGTGCACTACCAACGTCAATTACGCCTACATTTTTACCTTCAACATATTCTTCCTGAGTAAAGAAACGACCATAAAGCAAAGGTGTTTGCATAATCATTTGCATATCTGTATTACAACCAATACCCATTAGAAAACCTGTTTTATCATTGGCTGACATCTGGCACATTGCCATTGACTGCATTGAGGCATACTGAACACCTTCAAGTTTTTTTATAGCCGTAATATCTTCATCGGTAAAGTAGTCTTCATCATCCGCTACGTTCATATTAACGGTCAATGCTATTGCACTGTTACCCATATCGCGAATCATACCAACAATATAGTCCCGTCCGCCGTTACCAACTGTAACAATTGAAATAACTGATGCAACGCCGATAATAATACCAAGCATTGTAAGTAATGAACGCATAAGGTTGGTTCGTATGCTGAAAACGGCAATGCGGATATTTTCTCTGATATTCAAAGTTCACACCCCTATTATGCTGTTTTCTGTTGAACCTTTGTACCGTCCTCCATATTGGGGTCGGGACTCTTGATTACCTTTTCGCCTTTAACAAGACCGCTGACAATTTCATAACTTGTATCGTCAAGTGTGCCTTTTGTAATACTACGTCTTGTAGCTGTGCCTTCTGTTTCGTCAAACACATATACAAAGTAATTGCCGTTGTTGTAAATTACAGCTTCAACAGGCACTTTAAGCACATCTTCAACTGTCTGAAGTTTAATTTTAATATCAACGTCAAATCCTATAACGACTTTTTCGTCAGGGTTGTGAATTTTAACTTTTACGAGTGCACCATTAGCACCGCCTGTGCCACTCATAAGGGAACTTGTAATTGAACTTATATCAAGTGAATTTGAAGAATCAACTGCAGTTGCACCTACGTAAACTACTTCTGCCTCATATTCACTATCAAGACTTGTAACGATTGCCTCCATACCCACTTTGATTTTAAGAAGGTCAGATTTACCCACAGTTACGCTAACAATCATATCTTCATAACTTTCAAGAGTTATGCCTGAGCCTGTTGGCACAGTTACTGCATCACCCATAAGTGAAGTAATTAAACTTGCTGTTTCACTATTTGCACTATTACCTAAAAGTGCTGACAAATCAAGTGAATTATTGTTTTCAGCAACGGGAACAAACTTTTCGCCCGCTTTTACATTCACAACGGTAACAATACCGTCATTTTCGGCATACCAACCATTTTTCATCTGGTCATAGATTTTCTTTGTATTATCATAAGTTGATTTTTTTGCATCTGCTACTGTTTTTAAAGATTCAAGCATTGAATCGTCAGTTGAAACTGTTATTGTGTTTTCTGCCTGTAATGATGAAAGTTCAGAATTGAGTTGTGCAAGTTCAAGATTTTTCTGCATAAGCAATTCTTGTTTTGCATTATCAGTTGATACAGATGGAACTTGTGTATTTGATGCGGAAGCAATAAATGCGTCGATTTCTTCTTGAGTTGCACCATTCTGTGCCATCTGCAAAGCAATTGCATCAATTTGTTCCTGCGGAATTGATGTCATTTGAGTTGTTGGCTCGCTTGATTCAATTTCACTTTCAAGTTTTGCGATTTCATTTTCTTTTGCAGTAATATCTTTTTTAAGTGCATCAATTTCTTTGGTTAATTCTGCTTTTCTTTTAGCGTTCGCATCTGCAGAAGATTTTGCGTCGTTATAATCCTTTAACGCACTATCGTAATCTTTTTTAGCAGCATTGAGATAAGTAGTTGCTCCTGAAACGTTGAAAGTTGCAAGCAAGTCACCTTTTTTAATATTGTCGCCTACATTTACAAATACTTCTTCAACCATTACGCCCTCAATAGCCACAAAATTTTCGGTCACACCTGACTCAACTGTACCGTTGACCTCAAGATAATCAGTAATTGCCCCGTAAGAAGCCTCTGACATTTCGTATGAAGCCGGTGGTTCTGGTTTAAATGTTGAATAAAGCACATAAGAAACAAGAGCAATCATAACAAATATAAATGCTATTATTGCAATCTTTGCTTTTAAACTCTTCTTTTTAAATTTCTTCAGCAAAAAAATCACGCTTTCATAGTTTAATAAATTATATTTTACACCAATTTTCCGTAATTTCCAATATATGTTTGTAAATAAATTGTAAATTTAATCTTATTTTTTCATATATTTATTTATAAAACGAAAACAAGGTGATGAAATGTTAAAAAAAATTACAGTTTTGGTATTTGTGTTTCTAATTTTATGTGGATGTTCACAAGAGACAAAATTCGGCGTTCAGCAATTCGCAATGAGAATGAATGAACAGTATGAAACTACATATGAAACCGCTGATTTTATATTTGGAACAGATAACAGCGGTGAAAGATTTCTTTTTCACGACGGTAATGAGGGACTGATTACGCTTTCTCTTGACAGTAACAATGATATTAAAGGTGTAAGCCTTTTAATCAATGAAAGTATGGACATAAATGAAGGTATAAATACATTTTGCAGAATTTGTTGCGTTTTTACGGGTAATGATAACGAAACTCAACAAAAAATATTATCTGACTGTGAAATAAACCACAACACAATAAAATATGCCGACAGTAACAAGGTAATTACCGTCGGCAAATATAAATATACGATTGTTTGTAACGAGTATTCAGTTACATTGTTCTGTGACAGAGTTTAATAATTGCTTATTAAATTAAGATACGATTATCAGCGAGAATTATTCTCTATGCCACTTAACACCTTGTGGTGTATCTTCAAGAACAATACCCTGTGCTTTGAGTTCATCACGGATACGGTCTGCTTCAGCCCAGTTTCTGTCTTTACGAGCCTGAGTTCTTGCCTCAATCATCTTTTCGATTTCGTCATCAAGTGACTCTGTTTTTCTGTTATAAACAAGACCGAGAACACCTGTAAGTTCATCAAAGAGAGTTAAGCTAAGTTCTACAAGTTCTTTATTAGGTGCATCTGTAATAACTGTTGTGTTGATGTCTTTAACAAGTTCAAAAATTGCTGAAATTGCGTCTGCTGTGTTAAGGTCATCATCCATAGCTGTTATAAACTGTTCTTTACGTGAATTGAGTTTTGCTTTGATTTCGTCTACATTTGCAGGAACTGTATCTGTTGCATTTTTCATTGCAAAGTCAAGACTTTCACGGCAGTTGTAAAGACGAACAAGAGATGCCTTGCACTGCTCAATAATATCAACACTATAGTTGATTGGGCTTCTGTAATGAGAAGAAATAAGGAAATAACGGATTGGCTCATAGCCATATTCATTAGCAACATCGCGAACTGTAAAGAAATTGCCTAAAGATTTTGACATTTTAACATTATCAACGCTGATAAATCCGTTATGCATCCAGTAATTTGCGAATGGTGCACTATTGCAGCACTCACTCTGTGCAATCTCATTTTCGTGGTGTGGGAAGATAAGGTCCTGACCGCCACAATGAATGTCGATAGTTTCACCTAAATATCTTCTTACCATTGCTGAACATTCAATATGCCAACCCGGTCTGCCGTGTCCCCAAGGTGACTCCCAATATGGTTCGCCCGGTTTTGCAGACTTCCAAAGAGCAAAGTCCATGGGCTCACGCTTTACTTCTTCAACGTTAATTCTTGCACCTGCTTCCAAATCTTCAAGTGGTTGATGTGAAAGTTTGCCATATTCTTTAAACTGTTTAGGGCTGAAGTAAACGTCACCGTTATCTACTGCGTAAGCATAACCTTTTTCAATAAGAGTGCTTACGATATTGATAATCTCGTCAATATTTTCAGTTGCTTTTGGGTGTACTGTTGCTTCACGCACATTCATGCCCTTTGCATCTGTCCAGAATTCTTCAATGTACTTTTCAGAAACAGTTTTGTAATCTGTACCCTCTTCATTTGCACGACGTATGATTTTATCGTCAATATCAGTAAAGTTCTGAACAAAGTTCACCTTATAGCCACGATATTCCATATATCTTCTGAATGTGTCAAATACACAAAGCGGACGAGCATTACCGATATGAATAAAGTTATAAACAGTTGGTCCGCAAGCGTAAACTTTCAATTCATTGGGAACAAGTGTTTTAAGTTCTTCTTTTCTTCTTGTGAGAGTGTTAAAAATTTTCATTATTTTTCTTCTCCTTTATATTTAGCAAGTTCTTTTTCAAGTTTATCAATTTTCGCATTAAGCCTGCAGAATTCCTGTGATACCGGGTCGGGAATATGCACCTGGTCAAGATTGTCAATGCGTTTTCCGTTACGCTTAATGACGCGGGCAGGAACGCCAACTGCAGTTGAGTTTGCAGGGATTTCGTCAAGCACCACCGCACCTGATGCGATATTTGAATTGTCGCCAACCTTGAATGGTCCTAAAACTTTAGCACCTGAGCCAATCATAACACCGTTGCCGATTGTTGGGTGACGCTTGCCTGTATCTTTACCCGTACCTCCGAGTGTTACACCTTGATAAATTGTAACGTCATCACCGATTTCAGCAGTTTCACCGATTACGACGCCTGTACCATGGTCAATGAAAAAGCGTCTGCCAATTGTAGCACCCGGGTGAATTTCAATATTTGTTTTTTTGACAGCGTGCTGAGAAATTGCACGTGCAATAAATTTCATTTTATGACGGAAAAACCAATTTGCAACTCTGTGCATTCTAATAGCTTTAAGTCCGGGATACAAAAACAGGATTTCAAGAATACTCGTAGCAGCAGGGTCACGTTCTTTAACGGTTTTTATGTCTTCTATAAGTCTGTCAAACAACTTTATTCCTCCAAAAAATAAAAAGCCCTCGTCTATTACTACAGACGAAGGCGAATAATCGCGGTTCCACTTCGATTTATAACTCGAATAGTTTATAACGCAACAACACGGATGTGTATTTCCCCACACCGACTCACGAATGCACTTCACAAAAGTTTTTTAATACGGGCTTTCAGCCGATGACCCGTAATCTCTGATAAAAAAGATTTTGTTACTCTTTTCGGTCACAGTCTTTATTCATATTGTATGATATTGTAACACATAAATTTACAAAATGCAATTATTTTGTGAAATCAATTATTTTTCTGCTATCTTTTAAGTAAATTACGCCTGAAATCACCGTTAAAACTGCGGTAATCCATAATAATCCATTTGAAATTAATGACAAATCGGGAAGTTTTGCAAATAATTCGGCATTTACAGTTGAAATAACATCCCAAGTTTCACCTAAAAGCATTATAAGGATTGTAAAAGTCATTTGACTTACGGTTTTAATTTTGCCCCAGATATTTGCAGGAATTACCACACCGCCAGACGCTGCAATCATACGCACAGATGCAATTGCAAATTCGCGTGTAAGTACGAGTATTATAATCCAGATATTACAAAGTCCCATACTCATAAACGCAAGTAATGCGGCAGTTGTAAGAACTTTATCAGCAATCGGGTCTAAAAACTTGCCGAAATTTGTAATTTGATTATTTTTTCTTGCAAGGTGGCCGTCAACTGCATCAGTAATTGCACCTAATGAGAACACAAGGCAGGCAATTAAAAATCTATGAGGCAAGTTTTCCATAAGAATAATTGCAAGAAATATTGGTGTAATGGAAATTCTTGCAATTGTGAGAGTATTGGGGACGTTTAATTTCATACAACTTCTCCTGTTAATTCACCATCAACTACATTAATTACTTCAACTTCTACAATATCGCCGTCGTCTAATTCAAATCCACAAGTAAAGCTGATTTGAGTGTCAATTTCGGGGGCATCCATAGTTGTTCTGCCGTAGTAAGAATCAGTATAAGAATCATAACCTTCAACGATTGTTTCAAGGGTTTTGCCGACAAGAGAGTCGTTGAGTTCATCAAGGATTACATTCTGACGCTCATTTATAATATCGGCACGGTACTGACGAACTTCACTATCGAGCATTCCGTCAAGTTTTGCGGCAGGTGTCCCCTCCTCTTCAGAATAGGCAAAACAACCCATTCTTTCAAAACGCATTTCTTCAACGAATTCGCAGAGTTCATTAAATTCTTCTTCGCTTTCCCCCGGGAAACCTGCAATAAATGTTGTACGGATTGTTACATTTTCAATCTTTTCACGAATTTTATTAAGAAGTGCGGTGAGAGTTTCACGGTCGCCGTGACGATTCATTCTTTTAAGCACATTTTTGCTACAATGCTGAAGCGGAATGTCCATATATTTTACGATTTTTTCATTAGTTGCAATTTCATTTATAAGTGCATCGTCAATTCTCTCAGGGTAAAGATATAGAAGTCTAATCCATTCAATACCATCAATATTCGACAATGCTTTGAGAAGTGGCACAAGTGCATTTTTGCCATATAAGTCTTCGCCGTAACGAGTTGTATCTTGTGCAACAACTACTAATTCTTTTACGCCCTCGCTTGCAAGTTTTTTTGCTTCTTCAAGGATATTTTCACTTGGACGGCTACGGAAAGGTCCACGAATTGACGGAATTGCACAGTATGTACAATGATTTGAACATCCCTCTGCAATTTTAAGGTATGCAGAATAAGGCGGAGTTGTGAGAATGCGGTCACCCTCAATTTTAAGGTTAGTTTTTTCCGGGTATTCCTCTACCTTTTCGCCGTTTATAATTCTGTCACAGATTTCGCAGATATCTTCATTTGCACCGATACCGATTACCGCATCAGTTTCAGGAATTTCTTTAAAAATTTCACTTTGATAACGCTCTGCAAGACAACCTGTTACAAGTATTTTTAAGTTTTCGCAATCTTCTTTATATGACACCATATCAAGAATGTTTTCAATAGACTCACGCTTTGCATCTTCAATGAAACCACAAGTATTTACAATCACAACATCGGCATCATATGGGTCAGTTACGATTTCAAACCCGTTATTCTGAAGTTTTGCAAGCATAATTTCGGCATCAACCTGATTTTTGGGACATCCCAATGAAATCATACCAATTTTTTTAGTCATAGTATTCGTCCTCGCAGAAATCTGAAACAGAATTTAAGGCAGTTTTAATATCGGAATATGAATAGCCAAGTCGCATTAATGCGTCAACTGTTCTTTTTCTGCCTTTTTCATCATTAATTTTGTTTATATATTTTTTCTTGACTAATATTATAATACGGTTTACGGGGTCGTTGTCAAGTAAATCAATGGTATTTTCTATAATATCACGATTTATTCCGCGAATATTGAGTTCTTGTTTAATTCGTTTTATACCATAATTTTTGCGTTCGAGTAAGTCTGTTGCTAAAATTCTTGCGTATTCTTCATCATTTAAAAGACCCAATTCAAGAAGTCTTTCGCAAGCTTTTTCGGCAGACTCTTTCTCGTGACCTTTTTCGCAAAGTTTTTTAATCAATTCTTTTGTGCCGAACGGACGGCGAGAGAGCAAATCAAGACTTTTGTTATAAGCACGACGAAAACTGACCGCGTCAAGTAACTCGGTCAGTTCTTCTTCGTTTATATCTTTAATATTTCTGTATTTTTCGGAATACCAATAGTCACTGTCAACTGTGGCACGGTATTCTTCGTCAACATAGATATGTATCTTGTTGGCTTTGCCTTCTTTAACAGTTAATTTCATTATTCGTCGTCATCAACAGCAATATCAAGAGTTGCTCTTGCTGCTGCCTTTGTTGTTGGGATTTTAACTACTTCGGGCTGAGAAACGGGTGCAGATGAACCTTTTTTAGATTCGAGAGCCTCTTTCATTTTTACGCGAATTTGTTGTTCAATTTCATTTGCGAGTTCAGGTTCTTGTTTAAAGAGAAGTTTTACATTTTCTCTACCCTGACCAAGACGCTGTTCGCCATAATAGAACCAAGCACCACTCTTTTTAACAATGTCAAATTTAACACCAAGGTCAACTATTTCACCAATCTTTGAAATACCTTCGCCATACATAATGTCAAATTCAGCCTCTTTAAATGGAGGTGCTACCTTATTTTTAACAATCTTTGCACGGGTGCGTGAACCGATAAATTCATTACCCTGACCTTTAAGTTGTTCAATACGGCGTACATCAATACGCATTGATGCGTAGAATTTAAGTGCACGACCACCTGTTGTAACTTCAGGATTGCCGTAAATAACACCAACTTTTTCACGAAGCTGGTTGATAAAGATAATAAGTGTATTTGACTTATTAATAACACCTGCAAGTTTGCGGAGAGCCTGTGACATAAGGCGAGCGTGAAGACCAACGTGGCTGTCACCCATATCGCCTTCAATTTCTGCACGAGGAACAAGAGCTGCAACAGAGTCAACTACGATAACATCAAGAGCACCTGAACGAGCAAGTGCTTCAGCAATTTCAAGAGCTTGCTCACCATTATCAGGCTGTGAAACGAGAAGTGAGTTAATATCAACACCAAGGGCTTCAGCATATTCGGGGTCAAGAGCGTGTTCAGCGTCAATAAAAGCTGCCTCACCGCCCTGTTTTTGTGCTTCAGCAACTACCTGCAATGCAAGAGTTGTTTTACCTGAAGATTCAGGTCCATAAACCTCAATAATTCTGCCTTTTGGAAGTCCACCAATACCGGTTGCGTGGTCAAGAGAAATTGAACCTGTTGAAATTGCCTCAACATTTAATGAACTATTTTCGCCAAGACGCATAACAGCACCTTTGCCGTAATTTTTTTCAATTTGAAGTAATGCAGTTTCTAAAGCCTTTGATTTATCAGCCATTTTATATACCTCGCTTATCGCACAAATGTTCGTTTGAATGTATTATATATTATTTGTTTATAAAATGCAAGTACTTTTTACTAAAAATAGTAAAAATATTTTTACAAAAAGACTTGCAATTTGCGAAAGTAACTGTTATAATGTCTCTTGTTGTAATTTGATTATTTATCCCCGTGATATAAGGAGGTGCCTATAAAATGGCAAAATGCGAATATTGTGGTAAAGACGTTGCTTTCGGCATCAAGGTTTCTCACTCACACAGACGTTCAAACAGAACTTGGAAACCAAACGTTAGAAGAGTTAAAGCAGTTGTAAACGGCTCTCCTAAGAGAGTTTATGCTTGCACTCGTTGCCTTCGTTCAGGTAAGGTTGAAAGAGCAGTTTAATTCAGAACAAAATACGAAAATTAACGGACATCTTACGATGTCCGTTTTTTCTTTGTGTGTTCATATTATAAGGGAACGACGAGGGGTGCGGGTCTCCGGTGGAGACCTCAAAATGCAACGCATTTTGAAGTGCTGACCGAGCCGGCAGGCGAGACCAGCCCTTTGTTCGGAACGGAGTGACGGAAGGACAGATACAACTTCGGAGTTGTTGTCTGTCTGCCTCGCAGAGCGCACATACGAGGTGTGAAACACACCCGTATAGAAGTGCGCCCTTAGTAAACTAAGGGTTAAAAACCGCTTTCGCCGTTCTACCCGAATGTCGTTCCTGCCCAGGAGTCTCACCCCGGCGTTTCGTTATCCTTGGTGCGCTCGTATCGTGGCATCACTTCGCTGGAAAAGATATCCCATTCGGACAGTTATTCAGTTGTTGGATGTAGGAAAACAAAAAGAGCCGATTACACAGAGCATCAAAAATCGGCGTGAGTATAACTCTCGCTTCAAAATGATGTTCTATGTAATCGGCTCTGAAATATCAAAGTCGGGTTCTGCTTTCTTCCTGCTCCCGCCAACAGAACCAAAGGCGTGGTGGAGCAGTTCGGTATTTTCGTAGCGTACCGATGCTGTGTCGGATTGCTCCGACTTCATTACTATGGGTCGAACATTTTTATTCAGTTGTTATGTAGCGGCGTACCGCTGTGCCATTATTATACAGATAATGTGCTATGCCGTCAAGGTTGCGAAGCCCTCTCACTATATTCAGAATTTCAAAAGGAAAATTTCAACCAATTCAAAAAAGTTCTCTCTACCTGTTAGGACGTTTTCAAGAGAAATATCAACGGGCAAAAAATAATTCTGTCCAACCTGGGCAGAATTTTCAAAATCCACTTCCGACCAACTTGGATGGAAGTCACAACCACACTTCTGTCCAAGTTGGACAGAAGTTGAAAAGCCAACTTCGACACAAGTTGTGTCGAAGTCAAAAAAAACACTTCTACGCAACTTGCAGAGAAGTCTGACTGTAACTTCTACTCAGGTTGTGTAGAAGTTAAATTTGCATCATAACAAAAGCAAGGCACTAACTTTTTTACGGTTAGTGCCTTGTGGGATAATCAGTTATTCTGCTGTTTCATCCTCTGCTTTGAACTCTGCAATGCCAAGTCCAAAGTATTTTTCAAAGAACGCTTTGAGCTTTTCAATTACGCCTTGCTTCTTCTGCGCTCTGCCACCGCCACCGAAGCGAGAAACAGGAGGCATGAGCTTGTCGATCTCTGTTCCGGTCGTTTTCAATGCGCCGTCACGGAACGCATTGGCAACGAATTTTCTGGTTTCTTCTGATTTGAGTTTTTCGGTGGTGATGATTTCCGTCAAATCGCTTTCTTCCTGCTCCAAAACAAATCTGCGCCAATCGGTCGTAACCTGTGTATCGACATTGACGTGGCTGATAAAGGCTTCGATAAGCTCTTTCTTACTGCGGAGTTGCATACTCGCATCAACCGCTTTACGGATGGAAGCAAGAATTTCTTTGTCCTCACAGTTACCTGCATGATATTTTTCAACGAGCATCAGTATGTAGTCAATATTGATTTCCACCTGCTTGATAAGCTCGATTTCAAATTCAATATCGTCTGTAATATCTTCCTTTTCGCCATCGCCTTTTCTGCGGTACTTATCATAGAGGTCAAGGTAGATGCTCTGATAATTCTGCAAATCCCTTGCGGCGATGCTGTCCATTTCTTCAAACTGGTCAAAGGACGAAAGAATATTTCTCATACTGAGGATAGTGCCGAACAGTCTGATAAAGTCTTTCTCTGCCTGTTCACCGATAATCTCGCTGCCCAAAGGATATTCTGCTTCCAGTTTTTCAAGCAGTTCAATATAGCCGGGGTGGTATTTTCCGTTTGCATCCTCGTAACCGTTCCAGTAATCATTGAAGCTCTTGAGAAGAACGATGCCGCTTGCGTTCTTATCACCGAAGAGAGCGATTGCATCATCCGTTGCTTTCTGCAAATCACGGAAGCAAACGATATTGCCGTAGGTCTTAACGGAGTTTAGAATACGGTTGGTTCTGGAATACGCTTGGATAAGTCCGTGCATTTTCAGATTCTTGTCCACCCACAGCGTGTTAAGCGTTGTAGCATCAAAGCCCGTGAGGAACATATTCACGACAATGAGAAGATCCACTTCACGGTTCTTGACTCGCATGGATAAATCTTTGTAGTAGTTCTGGAACTTGTCGGAGGAAGTGTCAAAGTTAGTGTTAAAGGCGGCGTTATAATCTTGGATAGCACTTTCAAGGAAGTCACGGGAGGTCTGGTCAAGAGCATCGGTGTCGAAGCCTTCCTCTTGCAGAACATCCTCGGGGTCATCCTCGTTTGCGGCATAGCTGAAAATCGTAGCAATCGTAAATTGACGGTGACTCTCCGCAATCTGTCTCTGGAACTCCTTGTAATACTTCATTGCCATAGGAATGGAGCTTACAGCGAACATGGCATTGAAGCCTGCCATGCGTTTGCCCTTCAAGGAGTAGAAGCTGTTGCGCTTGGTCTTCTGGTCGAAGTGTTCCAGCGTGTATTTGACGATTTCACGAATACGCTCCGGCGCACCCATCGCTTTTTCCACGTCAATAGCAGAAACATTCTTGTCCTTGATGTTCTCTTTTTCCTTGACCGTGTTCACGTAGTCAATACGGAACGGGAGAACGTTGCCGTCATTGATAGCGTCCACGATTGTATAAGTGTGGAGCTGATCGCCAAAGGTCTGCGGCGTGGTCAGCATCGTCAAATGCTTGCCCTTGCCTGCGTTGGCGGCGAAGATCGGCGTGCCGGTAAAGCCGAACAGATGATATTTCTTGAACGCCTTTACGATTTTTGCGTGCATATCTCCGAACTGGCTGCGGTGGCACTCGTCGAAGATAATCACGCAATGCTTGTTGAATACCTCGTGTCCCTTGTTCTTGCTCACGAAGTTGTCCAACTTCTGAATAGTCGTGATGATGATCTTGTATTCGTGAAAGCCGCCTTTTTCGTCTCTGTCCTCAAGCTGTCTCTGCAAAATTCTTGTGGAGGCGTTGCTGTTGGCAGAGCCTTTTTCAAAGCGGTCGTATTCTTTCATGGTCTGATAGTCAAGGTCTTTTCTATCGACTACGAACAGAACCTTATCTACATAGGGGAGCGCAGATGCGAGCTGTGCGGTCTTGAAAGAGGTCAGCGTTTTGCCGCTTCCCGTGGTGTGCCAGATGTAACCGCCTGCATCCACCGTGCCCATCTTCTTGTAATTGGTCGAAACTTCGATGCGGTTGAGAATACGCTCGGTTGCTGCAATCTGATAGGGGCGCATAACCATCAAAATTTCTTCCGAGGTAAATACGCAATACTTGGTCAGCACGTTCAGAATGGTGTGCTTGGCAAGGAACGTCTTTGTAAAGTCAATAAGGTCTGCAATTACCTTGTTGTTGCCGTCTGCCCAGAAAGAAGTAAACTCAAAGCTGTTGCTTGTTTTCTTCGATTTCTGTTTTGCGGATTCGCCCATTTCCTTGATGTGGCTGTTTCTGGTGGTGTTGGAATAATACTTGGTATGCGTACCGTTGGAGATAATGAAAATCTGAACGTACTCATATAGTCCGCTTGCCGCCCAAAAGCTATCCCGCTGATAGCGTTTGATCTGGTTAAAGGCTTCACGGATAGCAACGCCACGGCGTTTCAGTTCCACATGGACAAGGGGCAGACCGTTGACGAGAATGGT
>JAZQBM010000004.1:0-203521 GCA_045545735.1 Candidatus Fimenecus sp.
TGTCCATAAAATCGCCTGCAAGAAACCATTAACAAGCCATAAAACACACATCGGCGCAATTCCATAGCAAAAAGGAAACACCAAATTGATTATCGCCGAACCAATCAATGAAATAGAAATCATCCATCGCGGATCATAAAAGCGATTCATAAAACCATGAAAAAGTTGTCCTGCAGCATAAGCAAAAAAGAAACAAGACGCAACCAAACCACCTTGCGCTTTGGTAATCTCCATTTCTCGAATGATTTGAATCAAATTGGCACTATAATTTAAGCGTCCCAAATAAATAATTGTATATACAAGCCAACAAAGAAAAATCAGTCTATTCGATTGCTTTTTTGAAAGATATGAAACCATAGATCCTCCCTCTGCTTCTCGTAAGCAAACACATTCTAACACCCACAAAATATAAAGTCAACAAAAAAATAAAAGCACCTGAAAAAACAGATGCTTTCCTTATGGCGCGCTGAAAGGGACTCGAACCCCTGACCCTCTGCTTAGAAGGCAGATGCTCTATCCAACTGAGCTATCAGCGCATGTGGAGCGGGTGATGGGAATCGAACCCACACGACCAGCTTGGAAGGCTGGGATTCTACCATTGAACTACACCCGCAGTTCAACAACGCAAGTTATTTTAACATAAACCATATTTTTTGTCAACATATTTTTATGGTTTATTTTTAATATTTTTCGGGCGGGTACTTAAGCCCCGCCCCTACTGTTTTTATTCAAATGATACTTCAATATTGTTATCGGTTGAAGTTATTAGAATTTTATTAATTGTTGTGCCGAGGTTATCAATCATAAGTGTTGAGATTTTGTCTTCAATGTTACGACGAATGACATTTCTCAAATCTCTTGCACCACGAACATTACCGTCCATTTTAGAAACTATTGCTGATGGTGTGTTGTTGTCATACACAAGTTCAATACCCTTATCTTTAAGAACTGTTTTAATCTCCTTAAGCATAAGGATTGCAATGTTTTTGTAGTCGTCTTCACTTAACGGATTGAACACAACAATTTCATCAACACGACCAATGAATTCAGGACGCAAGAATTCATTAAGTGCTTTAAGGACCTTTTCTTTTGAAATATCTTTTGCACTCTTGCCAAAGCCCAATGATGTTTCAGCTTTCTGACTACCTGCATTTGAAGTCATAATAATAACTGTATTTGCAAAACTTACAGTTCTGCCGTGAGCATCATTTGTTTTGCCCTCGTCAAGAATTTGAAGAAGAATATTCATAACATCGGGATGTGCTTTTTCAATCTCATCAAAGAGAATAATTGAATATGGCTTTCTTCTCACCTTTTCAGTAAGCTGACCTGCTTCATCATAGCCCACATAACCTGGTGGTGAGCCGATAAGACGAGAAACTGAATGTTTCTCCATAAACTCACTCATATCAAGACGAATAAGTGTTTCAGGAGTATCAAAAAGTTCCATTGAAAGTTGTTTTACAAGTTCAGTCTTACCAACACCTGTTGGACCTACAAAAATAAATGATGCAGGGCGTTTTTGAAGTGTCAACTGAATACGACTACGCTTGATTGCATTGGCAACAAGTGTTACGGCTTCATCTTGACCGATAACTTTTTCCATAAGTCTGTTTTCAAGACCTTTAAGACGGTTTACATCACCCTCAACAACCTTAGTTGCAGGAATACCTGTCCAAAGATTGATTACTCTTGCCAAATCGTCTTCTAAAACATTATTATCTTTTGCTTTTTCCTGAAGTTCAGCCGATTTACCCTCGCAAACTGCAAGTTCGCCTTTTGTTTTATAAAGGTCTTCATAAACGGGATTTAAATCTTCATCGTTTTCGGGGTTTGCAATTCTTTCTTCAAGTGCTTCAAGGTCTTTTTTCAGTGTTGCAATTTTCTTTTCGTTAATTTCATTTTCACTGATTGCCTTATTACGAAGATTTGCACAAGTGCAAGCCTCATCAAGCAAGTCAATAGCCTTATCAGGTAAAAATCTGTCAGTAATATATCTTTCAGAAAGTGTTACTGCTTTATACACAAGGTTATCACTAATTTGAACTCTGTGGAAAAGTTCATAATATCCCTTAATACCTAAAAGCATTTTATAGGTATCTTCAATTGAGGGTTCTTCAATCTTTACAGGCTGGAAACGACGCTCAAGAGCCGCATCTTTTTCAATGTGCTTACGGTATTCGTTAAATGTTGTTGCACCGATTACTTGAATTTCACCACGAGAAAGTGCAGGCTTTAAGATATTTGCAGCATTCATTGAGCCTTCGGCATCACCTGTGCCTACAAGGTTATGAACTTCGTCAATGAAAAGAATAATATTGCCCTCATTCTTAACTTCTTCAACAAGTCCTTTAATACGGCTTTCAAACTGACCGCGGAACTGTGTGCCTGCCACAAGAGCAGTTAAGTCAAGCAAATGAATTTCTTTATCGATAAGTTTTGCGGGAACATTGCCCTCTGCAATTCGTTGTGCAAGACCTTCAGCAATAGCAGTTTTACCAACACCCGGCTCACCGATAAGACAAGGATTATTCTTTGTACGACGGCACAAAATCTGCACAGCACGTGCAATTTCTGTATCACGACCGATAATTCTGTCAAGTTTGCCATCTCTTGCACGACCTGTTAAGTCAGTACAATAAAGAGAAAGCATTTTTCTTTTATCGTTCTTTGTACCTTGCTTTTTCTTGCCTTTTGGTGCGTTTTTCTTATCGCCGTTAAGGTCTTTGATATTTTCTTCGGGAACATCCATTGGCATTAAACCCATATTCTGCAAAAACGGAAATGTAGAAGCACCGCCTGGCTCAAAGCCTTCTTCGCCCATACTTTCCATCATCTGTTCCATTTGCTCGTTCATATCGTCAAGCTGTTCTTCAGTAATGCCCATATTATCCATCATCTGTTTAATTGGACCTATATTCATTTCCATAGCACACTTGATGCACAAGCCCTCATTGGTTGTTTTGTCGCCTTCCATCTTTGTTATAAAGATTACGGCAGGTCGCTGTTTGCATTTACTGCAAATCATATTTTTGTTCATTGTATTGCCTCTTTAATTATCTTTTATTATTTCTTTTTTGAATTCTCAATAATCTGTTTGATTGCACCCGGTAAATAACTGAAGAATGCCACGAATGTAAGCACTACTGCAATTAATACAAGCACAAACATTAATGTTTCAGGAATTGTGTATTGTGGATAATACATACTGATTGCACCGATTTCAGGTCCGAAGCCGATAATCACAACCATTACTGCGTAGAATACAAATGTTGCAAGTTTGCCCCAAATTTCTGCGGCAACAGGACGAGTACCAAGTCCTATAAGAACGATACTTCCTAAAATCATAATAATATCTTTTGCAATAAAGAGTAAGAATACCCATGCAAATGCCTGCATTGATTCACTTTGTGCCTCTTTGAATTTAAGGAAAAGTACGATTGCAAGTGCGAAAATTGTAAGTTTATCTGCAACAGGGTCAAGAAGTTTACCAATCGCACTTACCTGATTAAATTTACGAGCAATTTTGCCGTCAACTGCATCTGAAAGTCCTGAAATAAAGATTACGAATACAGTCCACCATATATAGTTATTGTAATAAAGAACTGCAATTACGGGAATTAAGCAAATTCTGATAAGTGAAATAAGATTTGGAATTGTAAGACATCCGTCAAATAACTCTTTAACATTTTGTTTCAAGGTCTTTTTTTCTTCGCTCATAACTTACACTCCTTAAAATTGTTTAAGCATGTCTTTAAGATTTTTTATAAATGGATTTATATTATCAAGTAAACCGATTACAAATGAATCGTTTACTGCATTTGCCATTTCACCGTCACCGCTTGCGAAAATGAAATCAAGCACTGTGCAAAGGAATACAATCACTATTACACCCTTACAAGCACCAAGAAGTCCGCCAAGTAATTTGTTTGCAGTACCAACAAGCGGAATATCAAAGAGTTTTGCTATAAGATGTGCCACTATTTTAAGTACAAACAGAAGAACAATAGCTAAAATCATAAAGAATACTATTGTCAATGCTCCTATAACAATTGGCTCTGCCACCTTTTCAACAAGTTCGGTTGCAAGGTTTTCTGAACTGAATTTCTCTGAAGAAATTTTTGCTTTAACTTCGTCAATTTCTACACCTGCTGAAGATGCTAACGAAACCACAAAATCGGGAAGTGCGTCAAGAGTTACTTCCGCCTTTTTAGCAGCAGTTGAAGCGTTGAAGTTTTCATCAAGTTGTTCTTCAATTGATGTAATCATACTTTCTTTAACAATACCATCATACGCACCTTGTGCAACTACTGGGCTTAACTGATATGAAAGCACAAGAGCCGCAATAACTGCAACTAATTCAAGTAATGTTTTTACAAAGCCTTTTTTCGCGGCAGTCAGTACGAATGCGGCAAATATTGCAATAAGAATGATGTCTAAAACTAATGACATAATATCACCTCTTAAATTTATTCCTTTTCTTCGGTATTATCGCCTACAGAAGAATATTTTTCGATTTTATCTAACGAATAAACATATGTACTTCTTGATGAAACAATTACTTCTTCTGCATCAGTATTTACGTCTGCACTACCAACCATTTCACCTTTAGTATTATAAATCTGAACATTATCGTCAGTTAATACTGCTACATATTTACCATCAGTTGAAACGGATTTTACAAGTCCGTCAATCTCTTGTGTGAAAAGTTCTGTTCCCGATTTGTTATAAACCTTTATAATCTTTTTAGTTGTACTTGAATATTTTGAAAGAACAAGAACTGCTGTATTGTTATCTGAAATATAAAGTCTTGACGGTGTGTTGACTGAAACATCAACTTTTTCTTTAACTTCTTCACCGTTTATAATTTCACAAACGTTGTTGCCAAGTACAAAAAGTGTTTCGTTTGACAAGAACTGAACTGACGAAATGGCTGAATCTTTGTATTCAAAAGTTGCTTGTGGTTCAGTTTTGCGTTTATTAAAGATATAAACTTTTGAATAAACCGAACCATTATCAACACCCATTACAGATACTGCAAAAAGTTTACCGTTATCGGAAACATCACAGGAAACAATGTGTTCTTTTGCACATTTCCATACAAAAATTTCATCTTCTTTATCATCATAAACTGTCAACATACTTTCAGCACCGGTAGCACTTGTGGCTAAAGCTACCGAACCATTTTTACCCATAGCACCTGTAAAAATTATATGTTCAAGTTCCTTTTCATAAAGAATTCTTGTTTTTGACTGAACTCTGAAAGTTGTTCCACCTTCATCGTAAAGCAATATGCGTCCGCTGTTACTGCTCATAACGGGATGGTCATATTTATGAGTAAGGTTTGAAAGTTCTTTTGCAGTTGAATCAAGCACTTTTACTGTATCGTCATACACAAGTACCAAATCAGAATTGGTCATTCCTGCATCAGTAATTTCAATACCATTCATACTGTAAGGATAACCCTCACCCGAACCGATACCTGCAAGAGATGTTCTTATTGAGTCACCTATTGTTGAAAAAGTTACTCCGCCAAACTGTGCCGCCGCAATAATTACAAGTAACAATACCACAAGAATTATTGCAAGTAATTTAAGTGTTTTTGCATTTTTAAGACTTATGCTTATTTTTTTACGTTTTTTCTTTGTAACTTTTCTTTTTACCGTATTCTTTCTCTTTTCAGCCATTAAATTCACCACACATTTAATAGAAAACTTTGTTTAAATATAAGCCCTGAGGCTCTGCCGTAACTCCTGCGTTTTCACGATTACGGCTATCTATAATTTTTGGAATACTCCCCTTTTTAATTTTACCTTTTTGAATATCAAGAAGAGTTCCCACAATAATTCGTACCATATTGTATAAAAATCCGTTACCGCTGACGCGGAATTCTATTAAATCACCATTTTGAGTTATAGAACAGTCATATATTTCACGAACTTTGTCTTGAATATCTGTTCCAGCACTACAGAATGCAGAGAAATCGTGAGTTCCTATAAATGCTTTTGCCTCATTATCAAGCATTTCTGCATCTATTTCATAAGGATAGAACATTGCTTTGTTTTCATAAAAAGGGTTTCGGTATTTACCGTTATATATTAAATAAACATACTCTTTCCCCTTACAGTCGTAACGAGCGTGAAAGTCATAGTCGACTTCTTCGCATTTATAAACTGCAATTTCGGGCGGAAGATAGAAATTAAGTGCATCAGGAATTTTTTCAGCACTTACGCTACATTCTGTTCGCACATTACAACAGAACATATTTGCATGAACACCTGCATCTGTTCGGCTACACCCTATTATGTTTTCATCTTTTCCGCTCATATTTTTAAAAGCGTTACAAAGTTCCTGCTGAACGGTTATACCATTCGGTTGGATTTGCCAACCGTGAAAGGAAGTACCGTTATACCGCAAGGTTAAAAGTAAATTCCGCATTATATTCACCACAGAAAATATTAAGAGTTACTACTGCCCCAATCAAAACCGCAATACTTAAAAAAGCAAGATAATCACGTTTTGTAAACTTGAGTGCATTCATAGTTGTTTTGCCTTTGCCACCATTATAACAACGGCAAGTCATAGCATTAGCAAGCTCATAAGCTCGTCTTATTGAATTAAAAAGCAAAGGAATAAACAAAGGAATAAGTGCTTTTGCTCGTTTTATAATACTGCCTTGCTCAAAATTTGCACCACGTGACTTCTGGGCACTCATAATTTTATCAACTTCTTCAATAAGAGTTGGAATAAATCGAAGTGCGATAGTCATTATCATTGTTACTGTATGAAAATCAAGACCGATTTTCTTAAAAGGAGCAAATACTCTGTCAAGACCATTTGTAAGGGAAGTTGGGCTTGTTGTATAGGTAAGCATTGTACTCATTACAATCAAAAGAGTAATTCGCAACGCCATAAATATGGCTGTAAGCACGCCTCCGCTTGTAATCTGAATTTTCCAGAAATCTACAAGCATTATTCCCGTTTTTACATAAGCAATTTGCAAAACAGATGTTATTGTAACAATCAAAAGTATTGGCTTTAAGCCTTTAATTACTGTTTTTACAGGGATTTTTGAAAGTGAAATTACTACAATTCCCGTAAAAAGACAAAAGAACAATGAAATAAAGTTAGTAGAAACAAAAACTGTTATGATATAAACTACCGTAAAAAGCAGTTTTGTTCTTGGGTCAAGTTTATGAATTACTGAACCTAAAGGGAAATACTGACCAATTGTGATATCTTTAATCATTAGTCACACTCCCCTCAAAAAGTTTTTTGAGTTCAAGGTAACCCTGCTCAACCGTATATATTTTTTCGCTGACATTGTAGCCTTTTTCACGAAGTTTAATAAAAATCTCTGTAATCTGTGGCACTGAAAGTCCAATTTCGCGAAGTCTTGATGCTCGTTCAAAAACTTCGTCAACTGTACCTATCATTTCAACCTTTGAATTGTTCATTACGATTACTTTTGTAGCAAAACGTGCAACATCATCCATACTGTGAGATACAATAACAACTGTTTTGCCTGTTTGCTCACGATAATTTTTGATAAGTTCCAAAATCTGCTCGCGTCCCATAGGGTCAAGACCACTTGTCGGCTCATCAAGAATAAGAATTTCAGGTTTCATTGAAATCACACCAGCAATTGCTACTCGTCTTTTTTCGCCACCTGACAAATCAAATGGTGATTTTCCTAGCATTTCATCAGGAATTCCAACGTATTTTGCCGCATTTCTTACTCTTTCGTCGATTTCGCTCTTTGAAAGTCCCATATTAGTTGGACCAAAAGCAATATCTTTATATACTGTTTCTTCAAAAAGCTGATACTCAGGATACTGAAAACAAAGCCCTACACGAAAACGTGCATCAAACAACACTTGCTTTGACTCGTGAATGTTTTTGCCGTCAAGAAGAACTTCACCGCTTGATGCCTTAAGAAGTCCGTTAAGGTGCTGAACAAGTGTGCTTTTACCAGAGCCTGTATGACCAATAATGGCTACAAATTCGCCCTTTTCAAGAGAAATGTTTACATTGTCAAGTGCGGTGATTTTGAATGGAGTGCCCTCACCGTAGGTAAATGTTAAATTTTGCGTTTCAAGGTGGGACATTTTTTACTGACCTTTCAATAAATCATCTATATTTTCAACTAATTCGTCAATACTCAATAAATCGTTTTTTAGTTTAATTCCGTCATTTTTAAGAAGTTCTGCAAGTTGACAAGTCTGTGGTACATCAAGACCAATGCTACGGATTTTATCTGTATCTGCGAACACTTCTTTTGGAGTACCGTCCATTAAAAGTCTGCTATCATCCATAACAATAATTCTGTCAGCCTCAACGGCTTCTTCCATATAATGAGTAATGAAAACAACTGTAATACCAAGTTCACGATTAAGTCTTTTTATTGCTTTCATTACGTCACGTCTGCCTTCGGGGTCAAGCATTGCAGTAGGCTCGTCAAGAATAATGCAACGAGGTTCCATCGCAATAATTCCTGCAATAGCAACACGCTGTTTCTGCCCGCCCGAAAGTTTATGTGGCTCGTGGTTTCTGTAATTATACATTCCCACGATTGTAAGTGATTCATCAACTCGACGGCGGATTTCGGCAGGCTCTATTCCAAGATTTTCAGGACCGAATGCAACGTCTTCTTCAACAATAGTTGCAACAATCTGATTATCGGGATTTTGAAACACCACGCCGACAGTCTGTTTTATATTAATATCGTCTTCTTCGTTTTTAGTGTTCATTCCGCTGACGATTACGTCACCACTTTCAGGAAGTAAAAGCCCGTTTGCAAGTTTTGCAAGAGTACTTTTACCCGAACCGTTATGACCAAGGATTGCTATAAATTCGCCCTCGTTGACGGTCATTGAAAAATCCTTAACCGCGGGGGCTAAAACTACACCCTCGTCGTCACTTTCGTAACGAAATGTAACATTTTTAAATTCAATAATTGACATTATTCTTTGCTCCAAGTAGCCCAAATTAATCAGTGGTTACACTCCAAACAGCACTTGCACCGCAAGGAAGTATAAGTCCATTTTCGGTAGCACGAAGTCCGATTTCACTACCCGTAACTTTACCGCCGAAACGTTTTTTCACAACAGCACCTAAAATGTATTCCATAACTGATGGTGAAAGACCTGTTGTGTAAGAATTTATAAGTACCATCAACGGGTCGTCTGATAACACCTGACTGCAAAGTTCAACAAATCCGTAAACCTCGTTTTCAAGTTTCCAAACTTCACCGCCGGGACCTCTACCATATGATGGCGGGTCCATAATGATTATGTCGTATTTATTACCGCGACGGATTTCACGCTGAACAAATTTAATACAATCGTCAACAATCCATCTGACTTGCTTGTCGGCAACACCTGACGACACCGCATTTTCTTTTGCCCAAAGTGTCATACCCTTTGAGGCATCAACGTGGCACACAGAAGCACCTGCTTTAAGGGCTGAAACTGTAGCACCGCCCGTATAAGCAAACAAGTTGAGAACTTTAACTTCACGGTTTGCGTTTTTAATGATTTCTGCAACCTTGTCCCAGTTTGTTGCTTGTTCAGGGAAAAGACCTGTGTGCTTAAATCCCATTGTTTTAATATTGAATGTTAAATCACGATAGTTTATTGTCCAGAAATCAGGAATTTTATTTCTTATTTCCCACTGTCCGCCACCAGACTGTGAACGATGATAAATAGCATCTGCTTTTCTCCAGAGTGGGTTTTTCTTTTCTGTTTTCCAGATTACTTGCGGGTCGGGACGAATAAGTGTAATATTCCCCCAACGTTCAAGACGTTCACCGCAAGAACAATCTATAAGTTCGTAATCTTTCCAATTATCTGCAACTCTCATTATACTAATCTTTCCTTAATTACTGATGCGACAGATTCAGCAAATTCTTTAATCTGTTCATAATCTTTTCCTTCAAGCATTACACGAATAAGTGGCTCTGTGCCCGATACACGAACAAGAATTCTACCGTTATCTCCGAGTTTTTCTTCAACTTTTTCAATTGCATTCTGTACTTCTTTATCTTTAGTGAATTGTGCTTTACCGAATTTTGAAACACGAACGTTGATAAGCACTTGTGGATAAACTTCCATTTCGTCGGCTAACTCCTTAAGAGTTTTGCCTGTATCTTTTACAACTGCTAAAAGCTGAATTGCAGAAAGCTGACCGTCACCCGTTGTAGCATATTTTAAGAAGATAATGTGACCAGACTGTTCACCGCCAATACTATAACCGTTTTCGCTCATATTCTCAAGCACATAACGGTCACCGACTTTTGTCTTTTCGCATTTAATTCCATTATCTTCACAGAATTTAAAGAAGCCCATATTGCTCATAACGGTAACAACTGCAGTATCCTTTTTAAGTTTGCCGAGTTGTTTCATATGCTTTGCACAAACTGCAATACATTTATCACCGTCAACTTCTGCACCTGTATGGTCAACTGCCAACATTCTATCAGCATCACCATCAAAAGCAAAACCTAAATCACAATTATTTTCAACTACGCATTTCTGCAAGTTTTCAAGGTGAGTTGAGCCACAATCTTTATTGATGTTTACGCCGTCAGGTTTATCGCTGATTACAATAACTTCTGCACCAAGGCGAGTGAACACTTCTTCTGCTGATACGCTTGATGAGCCGTTTGCACAGTCAAGTGCAATTTTGTAGCCTTTAAAGCTCATATTTGTAGCAGAAAGAAGATGCTCAATGTAATCATTAATTGCGTCTGCTTTTCTTTTTGCCTTACCTACTCCACCACCGATTGGTGTTGGGATTTCTATGGCATTGTCAAGAATAATTGCTTCGATTTCATTTTCAAGTTCATCAGGTAATTTGTAACCGTTTGACTGAAAAATTTTAATACCGTTATATTCACAAGGGTTATGTGACGCTGAAATCATAATGCCTGCATCATAACCATATTCCTTTACAAGATACGCAACTGCAGGAGTTGGCACTACGCCTAACTTCAACACATCAGCACCAACTGAACAAAGCCCTGCTGTAATTGCATTTTCAAGCATTTGTGAAGACGCACGGGTATCAAGTCCAATAAGCACTTTTGGTTTTCTACCATTCAAGTTTTTACTTAATACCACCGCAGCTGCTCTGCCTATTTGCATTGACAATTCACAAGTAAGTTCTGTATTAGCAACGCCACGAGCACCGTCTGTTCCAAAAAGTCTGCCCATAATATATCTCCTAAATTATAAAAGTGATGTTTGTGTTTCTAAGCCCAAATGCTTATATGCTAATGGTGTTGCCACTCTACCACGAGGTGTTTTTGCAAGAAAACCGATTTGCATTAAGTATGGCTCGTAAACGTCTTCAATTGTAACTGCTTCTTCACCGATTGTGGCAGCAAGTGTTTCAAGTCCAACAGGACCGCCATTGAAGTTTTTAATCATTGTAGTAAGCATAAGACGGTCAATATTATCAAGACCGATTTCATCAATTTCCATTCTGCCAAGAGCAATTTTTGCGTTATCTTCACTAATTACACCATTACTCATAACCTGTGCAAAATCGCGAGCACGCTTAAGAAGTCTATTTGCAATACGAGGTGTACCGCGTGAACGTGATGCAATCTCCAAAGCACCGCCATCATCAGTATAAATATCAAGAATTCCTGCACTACGTTTAACGATTTGTGACAATTCTTCGGGAGTATAAAGTTCAAGTCTTAAAATTACGCCAAAGCGGTCACGAAGCGGTGCTGTTAACTGGCCTGCACGAGTTGTTGCACCAACTAATGTAAAACGTGGTAAATCAAGACGAATACTTCTTGCTGACGGACCTTTGCCGATAATAATATCAAGTGCATTATCTTCCATAGCAGGATAAAGGACTTCTTCAACTGCACGTGAAAGACGGTGAATTTCGTCGATAAAAAGCACATCGCCGTCGTTTAAGTTTGTAAGAAGTGCGGCTAAATCGCCCGGTTTTTCAATTGCAGGACCTGATGTAACTCTAATTTGCACGCCCATCTCATTCGCAATAATACCCGCAAGAGTAGTTTTACCCAAACCTGGAGGGCCATACAAAAGCACGTGGTCAAGAGTGTCACCACGATTTTTAGCGGCTTCAATATATATTTTTAAATTTTCTTTTACTTTTTCCTGACCGATATATTCATTTAAGGTTTTAGGTCTTAATGAAATTTCAATATTGTGGTCAGATTCAGTAAAGCCGGGAGTCATTATTCTGTTTTCGTTGTCGAAATCCATAATTCAATCCTCCTTAACCTAATGAAAGCATTTTCAACGCTTGTTTGATAATATCTTCAACTGAAAGTGAACTGTCAATTTTGCTTACTGCAACACTTGCGTCACTTTGTGAGTAACCAAGCATTTCGAGAGCAGCAACAGCCTCAGCAGTATTTGAATTTGTAAGAGTTGAACTAACTGCAGTTAAATCAACTGATGTATCAACACCCGAGAATGCTTTACCTACTTTGTCTTTAAGTTCCATACAAATTCGCTGTGCAAGTTTAGGACCAACACCGTTAGCTTTTGTAAGTGCTTTATGGTCCCCCGCTGCAATACTTAATGCAATTTTATCGGGTGTAAGTTCCGAAAGGATTGCAAGTCCCATTTTAGGACCAACGCCGTTTACTGTAATGAGCATTTTGAAGCAATCCATTTCGGTTTTATCATAAAATCCAAATAATTCCATAGCATCTTCGCGGACATTTAGATATGTGTAAAGTGTGACTTTCATACCCATTGACGCACACTTTTGTGATGTTGTAAGAGTAGTCATACAACGAAAAGCCACGCCATTTACATCAACGCAAACTGTGTTAGCATCAAAGTCAACTACATTTCCTGTTACTGAATAAATCATAATAATTTTTCCTTATTTCAAATTCTTTAATCTTCCCATTAGTGAACCACTTGCGTGAGCGTGACAGATTGCCATTGCAAGTGCATCGGCAGTATCATCAGGCTTTGGAATTTTTTCAAGTTTCAAGATAACTCTTGTCATTTCTTGCACCTGTTTTTTCTCGGCTCTGCCGTAACCTACAACACTCTGTTTTACCTGAAGTGGTGTATATTCAAAGATTTCAAGCCCATTTTTCTGTGCTGCAAGGTTTATAACCCCCCTTGCTTGTGCTACATCAATAACTGTTTTTGCGTTGGTGTTATAGAACAGTTTTTCAATAGCCAATGCTTCAGGTTTATATTTATTAATAATATCGCAAATTCCGTCATACACTGTTTCAAGTCGCTCGTTAAAGGGTGTTTTTGCCTCAGTTGTAACTGCACCGTAAGCCAACACCTGAAAGCGATTTGCTGTGTAATCAATTACTCCCCAACCCACTATTGCATAGCCCGGGTCGATGCCTAAAATCACCATGACATACTACCTCACTATATAATTGATTAATTATAACATATTACATTATAAATGGCAAGAAAAAAGGAGCTTTTTTAAGCTCCTTTTACACAATATTTTCAGTTTGTTAATATTTATTTTTTATTGTTCTTATCGCGTTCGCGAACTACAAATCTTGTTGGTGTGCCTTCAAGTCCGAAAACTTCGCGGATTTGGTTATCAATATAGCGTTGATAACTATAATGGAACAAATCTTTATTGTTTACAAAGCAAACGAATGTTGGTGGTCTTGTTGACGCCTGAGTCATATAGTAGATTTTTAAGCGTTTACCTTTATCTGACGGTGGCTGAACACGAGCAGTAGCCGAAGCCAGTACATCATTAAGTTTACCTGTTGAAATTCGCATTGCATTCTGTGCATCAACGAATTTAATAAGTTCGAAAAGTCGGTCTAATCTTTGACCTGTTTTAGCAGAAATAAAGATAATTGGTGCATAACTCATAAATGAGAAATCAACCATAAGTTTTTTGCGGTATTTATCCATTGTCTGACCGTCTTTTTCAACTAAATCCCACTTATTGACCGCAATAATACAAGCCTTTCCAAGTTCATGAGCAATGCCTGCAACCTTTGAATCCTGTTCTGTAAAGCCCTCGGCTGCGTCAATCATAATAACGCAAACATCGGCACGCTCTACTGCCATTCGAGCACGAATTACTGAATATTTTTCAATTTGGTCTTCAACCTTACTTTTACGGCGAAGTCCAGCAGTATCAATAAACATAAATGAACCGTGTTCATTATCGATATAAGTGTCTGTGGCATCTCGAGTTGTACCTGCAATATTTGAAACGATTACTCGCTCTTCACCTGCAATTTTGTTGATGAGTGAAGATTTACCAGCGTTGGGTTTACCGATAACAGCAACTTTTACAGTATCATTTTCGTCTTCTGTTTCTGTATCTTCAGGTAAATATTCAAGGACTTTATCAAGCAAGTCACCTGTACCGTGACCGTGTGCCGCTGACACTTGGATTGGGTCACCAAGTCCCAAATTATAGAACTCGTAAAACTCTGCCGGTGGCTCACCTAACGAGTCCGCCTTATTAACGCAGAGAATGATTGGTTTATTACTCTTAATGAGCATTGTTGCAACTTCTTCATCAGTAGCCACAACACCTGTACGCACATCAGTAACGAATATAATTACATCTGCACTATCAATGGCAAGTTGTGCTTGACGACGCATTTGTGACAATATAATATCGTCAGAATAAGGTTCAATACCGCCTGTATCAATAAGCAACATTTCGTGACCTAACCACTCGCAATCGCCGTAAATTCTATCACGGGTAACGCCAGGGGTATCGTCAACAATTGAAAGTCTTTTACCAATTAACTTATTAAAAAGTGTACTTTTACCTACATTTGGGCGACCAACAATCGCCACTACGGGTTTTGCCATTATTTCACCCCCAAAATATCTCTTAAAAGCTGACCGCCGTTACCGTTAGTCAGTATAATTCTCGTATTTAATGCTTCTTCTAATTCCTCAATGGTCATATCGTCAAGGAATTTATTTTTGTTTTCGGTATGATTTGTGTAATCACTAATCATTGAACTTGGCAACAGTAAATATTCGCCTAAATCTTGGTTTTTGAGCTGGACTGCAAGGTCTTGACCTGTAATAAGTCCTGAAACTGTTATAGTTTCACCGAAAAAGTTATTAATTATTTTCTGAATATTGATTTCTAAACCGTATTTTGCTTCCGCTTTTTTGCAGAGTTCACATAAATATGGGTAAAAATCAGTACCCGTTGCCAATGTTACTTTTTTATTAGTTGGGTTTTCATCACAATTTTCAAGTTCATAAAGAAAATCGTTATAAAATGAACGGACCAAACCTACACCGTTATCAAGTTGTGGATAGTCGTCATAATACTCCTCATAAGGCAAATCGCGTTCTGCCTTAATGAAAAATTCATCAGCAGGATACACAAGACCTACACCAAATTTCTTGCGGAATTTATTGGAATATTCTTCAATAATATCAATTACCTCACCTGCGGTTTGCCTATTATAAGGCTCGATTTTTTCAAGTCCGTCACGGAATTTTGTAAGCCCTACAGGAACTGCCGCAATACTTTGTACCGCAGGATAAAATGCAGATAGTTCTTCAACACTTCTACGTAATTCGTCGCCGTCATTAATTCCGGGACAAAGTACAAGCTGAGTATTCATTTGAATACCTGCATCTGCTAATCTTTTAATGATTTCTAGACTTTTGCCTGCATTTTTATTCTTCATCATTTGCACACGCAAATCAGGATTCATTGTATGAACTGAAATATTTACGGGACTTATGTGCATTTTGATAATACGCTCTATTTCATGTTCGGAAATGTTAGTAAGTGTAATATAATTGCCGAAAAGAAATGAAAGTCGGCTATCGTCATCCTTAAAATACAAACTTTCACGAAGTCCTTTTGGCAACTGGTCAATAAAACAAAAAATACATTTATTTTTGCAATGTTGTTGCTTATCCATTAAGTAAGTTTCAAACTCTAATCCGCAATCTGTATTCTTTGTTTTAATCACCTTATATTTACCGTCAACACATTTAAAGGTCATAGTGATATTCTGTTCTGCCATATAAAAATCAAAATCAAGAACATCCATAATCTCTTTTCCATTGATTTTAAGCAGTTCGTCCCCTGCATTTATACCTTTAAGGTCACATACAGAATTATGCTTTACACCGCTTATTTTTACTGACAAAACATTTCACCTACCTTTTTATTGTTTTTAAGCAAGACTAAAAGGCGGAGAGAAATCGTTCTTTCCGCCTTTCTTAAATCAAAAGATAATTCTAAAGGAATTAAGCCTCTTCTTTAAGAGCAACAACCTGTCTGCCCTTGTACTGACCACATTCACCGCAAACTCTGTGAGGTCTCTTGTAGCCGCCGCAGTTAGGGCACTTTACAAGTTCAGGAGCTGTCATCTTCCATACGTTTGAACGTCTTTTATCTCTTCTTGTTTTAGAAACTCTTCTCTTAGGTACTGCCATTGTGGGAACCTCCCTTTAATATTTTCAATAATTATTAACTATTCTTCAAGCAACTGTAATAAAGCTGCCATTCGTGGGTCAACATCTTTTTTGCAGTCACAAGGACCATCATTAAGATTTTTACCACATTTTGAGCAAAGACCTTTACAATTTTCATCACACAAAAATCTTAACGGTAATGAAAAAATAATATCTTCGCTAACAAGTGAAGCCAAGTCTAACAAACCATTTTCAACCACAATATAGTCGTCATTTTCGTCATTCTCAAGGCTTTTTGCAAGTAAATGTTCAATATCAATCTCAAAATTCTTTTTAAAATTTTCGGCACATCGACTACAAACCACGGTTGCTGAAAACTTTGCCTTTGCTGATAACGACACAATACCCGTGTTATTCTCGATTTTACCACTAACCGCAATACCCGGTGCGTCAAGTGAAATATCATCAGAAAGGGAGTATTCAGGTTCAAAAATAAAGTCGAATTCTTTTTTTGAGCCTTCAATATTAAAAATTTGTTCAAGTTGAATATTCATAAAACATTCCTCATCACATGCGTAAAATATTATATATATTAATTTCGTTTTTGTCAACAAAAATCGAGAATATTTTTTATATAAATTTACAGAAAAGTGGCGGGGTCAATGCCCCGCCCCAACATTTTAATTGCTGATTAGTTGATTTTTTCGCAATATTCAAACATTGACTCAGGAAGAGTGTCAAGGTCTGAAGAAATTGTAAATGTAAACTTTGTATCAGAAATCTTTGAAAGCTCATCAACTTTCTTAAGGAATGCTGCGAGAGCTTCACCTGTTCTGTCAGTATCTTCTGCAATTCTATATGTTGCATCAACAAAGATATCAGTAATATCGTGGTCACCTGCACAAATACCGCTTAAGAAGCCGTAGAATGCGTCATAACCTGCAATACCAAACACGTCAGTTGCAACGAGTCTTGCACGATAGTTTACGTCGTATGTAAGTTTTGTTTCTTTTTCAACGCATACAACGTTACCGCTTGATACGTGAACTGCGTCATTAACGTGTTCAACGAGTACCTTTGTTTTTCCTGTTCCTTTTTTACCGATAATAAGAGAAATCATATTATCTCCTCCTATATATTTATTATCCACCCAACAAGGTGGTCGTTTCCATTAGAAATTAATTCTCTTTAACAATGCGTCTTTTTCTGCCTCATAACCCGGTTTACCAAGAAGGGCAAACATATTCTTTTTATAACTTTCAACGCCAGGCTGATTAAATGGATTTACGCCAAGAACATAACCTGAAATTGCACAAGCCTTTTCAAAGAAATAAACAAGATAGCCAAATTCATATTCGCTCATCTCAGGAATTTCAATACAGATATTTGGCACACCACCGTCAACGTGAGCAAGAAGTGTTCCAAGGTATGCCCTACGGTTAACATAGTCCATAGTCTGACCTGCAAGGAAATTAAGACCGTCAGCGTTAACTTCGTCTTCTTTGATTACAACTTCACGCTTTGGTTTTGTAAACATAACAGAAGTTTCGAAAAGCATTCTAACGCCATCCTGAATATACTGACCCATTGAGTGTAAGTCTGTTGAGCAGATAACACTTGATGGGAATATACCCTTACCATCTTTACCTTCGCTTTCGCCGAAAAGTTGTTTGAACCACTCGTTCATCATTGTAAAGTCAGGCTCATAAGCAACCATAAGTTCAACTGCTTTGCCTTTTGAGAGAAGAACATTACGGATTGCTGCATATTTATAGCAATCATTTTTTTCTAAATCGCAAACGCTGTAAGCCTCACGAGCATCAGCTGCACCTTGCATCATTTTGTCAATATCAATTCCTGCAACTGCGATTGGAAGAAGACCAACTGCAGTAAGAACTGAATATCTGCCGCCAACATCATCAGGAACTACGAAAGTTTCATAGCCTGCTTTGTCAGAGAACTCTTTAAGTGTACCTTTAGCCTTATCAGTTGTAACATAAATACGTTTTGAAGCCTCTTCTTCACCATATTTTTCAATAAGAAGTTCACGGAAAATACGGAAAGCGATAGCAGGTTCAGTAGTTGTACCTGATTTTGAAATTACATTGATTGAAAAATCAACATCTTTTACAAGGTCAACAAGCTCTGAAAGTGAGTTACCACTAATTGAATTACCACTGAAATAAATATTTGGTGTATCTTTTGATACAAGGTTATAATTTTGTGATGTGCAGAATTCAATTGCAGCACGAGCACCAAGGTATGAACCACCGATACCGATAACAACAAGTGCTTTTGAATCGCTCTTAATTTTATCTGCTGCTTTTTTTATTCTTTCGAATTCTTCTTTATCGTAGTTAACAGGAAGGTCAACCCAACCTAAAAAGTCAGCACCTTCACCACTTTTGTCAATGATTTTCTGATGAGCATCGCTGACTGCAGGAACAATCGCCTGAAGTTCTTCATCAGTAATAAAATTCTTAACATAATTATCGTTAAGTTTTAATGCCATTTTGAATTAGTCCTCGCTTTGTGATAGTGTTTTTATTATTTTACCCTAAAACCGCACTTTTTTCAATAGAATTTTATTATTTTTTTGCAAAAGTTGACCACAAAATTCGGAATACAAAGAATACGCCTCTCTTTTCAACTGCAGTTTCGCTGATAATTGGACAACTTGAAATCACTTCACCATCTTTTTCAAAATAAACCGCACCTAACTTTTGTCCTTTTTCTACAGGTGCTTCAACATCAATGCAAATATCTACTCGCTGTGTAACCTGTTCTTCTGTACCTTTTTTTATTAAAATCGGCTGTGGATTTTTCACAACAGGTGTAATTTTGTCTTGTTCACCACAAAGCACAGTAACATCCGTAATTAAAGTTGTATCGATTTGAGGCTCATAAATTGAATAGTTGGCAAAGCCCCAATTAAGCAGTTTTTTAGCATCTTCAAAACGGTCTGTACTATTATCACTACCGAGCACTACTGCAACGAGTTCCATTCCTTCACGCTGTGCCGTTGCACTTATACAATAACCGGCTTTTGATGTTGTACCTGTTTTAAGCCCCGTTGCACCCTCATAAAAACGAACTAATCGATTTGTATTTACGAGTTCTGTTTCACCGTTACGAAGAGAATCCATCCAGATAGTTGTATATTCTTTTATTTTTTCATGTTTCATAAGTTCGCGACTCATAATTGCGATATCGCGTGCCGTTGTATAGTGATTTTCGGCGGTATCGTCAAGTCCTGAACAGTTTTCAAAGTTGGTATTTGTCATTCCAAGTTCAATAGCACGTGTATTCATTCTTGCCACAAACGCGGTTTCATCCCCTGCTATATATTCTGCAAGAGCGGTGCTTGCATCATTGGCACTTGCAACTGCCGTTGCTTTTATAAGCTCGTGAACGGTCATAGTTTCGCCCTCTTTCAGCCATATTTGAGAGCCACCTTTTGACGATGCTTCACGGCTTGCGGTAACTTTATCTTCAAGAGTAATAGTTCCTGCATCAAGTTCTTCCATAACAAGTAGAAGTGTCATAATTTTTGTAATTGATGCAGGCGGTAATTTTTCATCTGCATTCTTTTCCATCAGCACCTGTCCGCTTGACATTTCCATTAAAATTGCAGACTTTGCCGACAGCGACTGAGTAACAGCTTCACTTTCTTCAGCAAAGGCTGTAACAGACAATGGTATCATCATTAAAATGCATAATAAAACTGAAATTATCTTTTTCATTCATATCCCTCCAAAAAAATATATGAATGGGACAAATTAGTATATGAAAAAAACAAATATTATGTTATAATGTATTTTGGTGATTTTATGAAGGTGTTCTTTCATACTCTTGGGTGTAAGGTTAATCAATATGAAACTCAAGAAATGCGTGAACAATTGAATAAAAATGGTTATGAAGTTACTGAACAGGAGCATAAAGCAGATGTTTTTGTTATAAATTCCTGCACTGTCACAAGCGAAAGTGACCGAAAAACAAGACAATGCGTACGTCATTATAAAAAGAAATACCCCGAAAGCGTAGTGGTGCTCACGGGGTGTTTGCCACAGTCTTTTCCTGAAATGGCTGAAAAACTTGCAGAAGCTGATATTGTTTTGGGTAACAAAAACAATAAGTTGCTTGTTTCTTCATTAAATGAGCATTTTAGTGTTTCTTGCAGAGTTTTACATATGGAACAACACGCAAGTGGTGAGCCTCTTATTTCTTCAGGAATAAGCAATTTTGAGGAACGTACACGTGCAATTTTAAAAATTCAAGATGGGTGTGACAGATTTTGTTCATACTGCATTATTCCAAAGGCACGCGGTCGAATAAGATGGAAACCTATTGAAGACATTAAGGCAGAAGTAACTGCTCTTGCAAACAACGGATACCGCGAAATTGTTCTTGTAGGAATAAATCTTTCAGCATATGGTAAAGGTTCAGATTTAGATTTGGCTGATGCAATTTTTACGGTTAGCGAAAATGAGAAAATAGAACGAATCCGTTTAGGCTCGCTTGAACCTGACCACATTACAGATGCTTTAATTGAAAAAATGGCAAAGTGCAAAAAATTGTGTCCACAGTTCCATATTTCACTTCAAAGTGGTTGTGACAAAATTCTCAAAAAAATGAACAGACACTACACAAGTGAAGAATATTTTACACTGTGCGAAAATTTGAGAAAATCTTTTGACGACTGCACTCTCACAACTGACATAATGGTAGGATTCCCTCACGAGAGCGATGAAGATTTTGAAAACACAAAACATTTTGCAGAAAAAGTAGGATTTGAGAAAATACACATATTCCCCTACTCCCGCAGAAGCGGAACAGTTGCGGATAAAATGGACGGACAAATTGAGAAATCCGTTAAATCAAAACGAGTTGCAGAATTATCACAGGTTGCTGACAAAATTAGGAACTCATTTTTAGAAAATCAAATCGGTAAAACTCTTTCTGTACTTATTGAAAGCAGACAGAATGACGGTATGTATTTAGGATACACCGCAAACTATACACCTGTGAAATGCAAAACAGGTAATGTTGGCGAAATAAAAGAAGTTAAGATTATCGACGTTGAAGATGATTATTGTATAGGTGAATAAAAAAAATTACGGACGGGTTAGACCCGTCCGTTTTTGTTTTATATCAATTATTCATCAAGTCTTATAAATCTGTCTGCATTTCTCTTTTGCGTATTTTTTAATTGCACTTTCTACCATTTTCCCCAAACCTAAAAAACAAATTAAGTATCAACCTTAAATGCAACTGAATTTACAATATCGTCTGAATTGAATGTAATTCTGAGTTCAACCTTTTTATTCTTACTGTTTCTGCTACTATAAGTATACATAACATCTTCACTTGTCTTATTCTTTGGAATTTCAAGTGCTTTCTCAACATCAGCACGTACAACACCTGCAGTAAGTGTGCCTGCAAATTTGATTTTTCTGTTGCCTGTTTGCATATTTGTAATTGTATATCCAATTACAGTTGAATCTGCATAATCCAAATCTTCTTCAGTCGTATTCTTACATTTAATGCTTATATTTGTTTCACTGCCCACAAGGTTAAGTGTGTAAGTTTCATCTGGTGACAACACTTTATTGATTAAGTCAGCATTTCGAACTGTAAGACCTGAAGTTTCAACAAATTCATCAATACTGCAAGGTAATGTGACGGCATTTCCGTTAGCAAAAATCAACTCACCCTCTTTCCAGTTAGCTTTGAGTTCTTCAATATCAAGTGGAAGAGTTTCGGGATTATAACTACCTTCGTTCTTTGAACTATCACAAGCTGTAATTGAAATTGCAAGCACAAAAACCAATAAAAGTGAAATAAATTTTTTCATATATACACCTCTTTTTTATAATAAATAAATTATACAATTATTTTATAAAATCGTCAATATCAGTTTACTGTATAGTAAAACCAGTTTGCGAGATTTTCAGGTTCAATAAAGAACTTTGCTCTGTATGCAAATGTTTTGAATTTTGAAGATTTTACAGGAACATCTGCAAGAGATTTCACAGTTACATTGTATTCTTTATCTGCTTTAACTTTTATGATTTTTTCCTCATTTGGTAATAAATCAAAGTAGTTATCAGAAAACGGCTCGCCGAAATCTTCAATATCAACCATTACACTACGGCAAAATACAGTTGACTTTAGTTTAACAACTATTTCACCATTTTCATATGAAACTGATTTCGTGATTGTATTTGATTTGAGTTTCATATCGCGGTCAGGGACAAAAATCTTTGTTCTCTCCGAAATAAGAGCGTCATTTTCAAACATTTTTACTGACAAGAAAATTTCTTTTTTATTTCCCGTAATATCTGCTCCAAAAACACATTCACTTGAAAGCGGACTTAATGTTTTTGCGAGTTCATTTGAAGAAAGCACTTTACCGTCAACAGTTGAGAGAGTAATAGTAATTTTTACGTTCTTTTCTTCTTTTAAATCATTGATTGCATAGATTTTATAGTCTTTCTTTGAGTCTTCAATTGACACACAAACTGGCTCAAAGAAATGACGAGAAGCGTATTGTAACGCTTTCCATTTTCCTGTGTAGTCAACGCTTGACCAAGACGGTGCTTGCCAGCAATCATTATACTGCCAAAAAAGTGAGCCGTTACAACGACCACGATTTCTTCGCCAATGTTCAGTTGCATCCTGAATACATTCTTTTTGAATAAGATTTGTCATATAGATTAAATCTTCAAACTTTTGTGGCTCATAATACTTTTCAAGTAAGTAATAGAGCATTTTTCTATTACCGTTTCGGCATTTTTGATGCGAATTGAAAATGTCGCTTGTAATATGATAATCACTTTCTTCTGCAAATTGACGGACAGCGTCCATTGACGGTAACGATTCAAGACCGAACTCGCTACAGAAACGAGTAGGTCTGCTTCTATAATAATTGAGTGGTTTCTGACCATGCCATACTGTCCACATATGAGTGTCACCGTGGTCGTCCCCTGTTACGCCTTTACGGAAACTTTCGCCGATTGGTGAAGTTTCAATATATGGTGTGTCGGGGTCAAGTTCGGTAACTAAATCCTTTAAGATTTCATAGAAGAACTTTTTATACCACTGAACAATTTTCATTGTTTCGGGCATATATGCAAACATTGTTTCAATCTCATTGTTACCACCCCAGAGGCAAAGTGACGGATGAGATTTAATACGATTTATTTGATACTTGATTTCTGTTAACACATTTTCACGGAAATCATCTTCATAGAATGGGTACATAAGACAAGCAAACATAAAGTCCTGCCATAAAAGAAGACCTTTTTCGTCGCATTGTTCGAGGAAATAGTCTGGGGTATAGTAAGCACCGCCCCAAATACGAAGCATATTGAAGTTTGCTTTTAATGCAGAATCTATGTAGTAGTCATAAGTTTCTTTTGTAACTCTGCCCATAAGTGAATCGGGAAGAATCCAGTTAGCACCCTTGCCGAAAATTGGTGTATCGTTAAGATAGAAACAGAAATTGCTACCGTATTGGTCACGGTTTCTGTCAAGACGGATTGTACGAAGACCGATTTTCTTAATAATCTCTGTATCGCCTAAAGTTGCAACTACTGTATAAAGTGGTTGTTTTTCTTTTCCAGATAATTCTTTTGTCCACCAAAGTTCAGGGTTTTCGATTACGATTTCGTTGTTTTCGATTTGGTATTCTGTACCATCAGGGCAAATGATTTTTGCATTTACTTCACCTTCGCCGTCAACAACAGGATTAATCTTAACAGTTACTTTGCCGTTTTCGTGGATTTGCTTAATCTCAACATCTTGAAGTCTGTTATCAAAGCACTCAATCCAGATGTCGTCAGTAATGCCCGAAAGTGGAAGATGAGGACCCCAGTCCCAACCGAAATGACAATGAGGTTTACGGATATATGCAGCGCCGTCAGTACCGTTACAATTTTTTGGTATTGGCTTTTCTTTTTGCATTTTTTCTGCATAGTTTGTTGGTGAGAAGAATGCGATTTTAAGAGTATTCTCACCTGCTTTTGCTACGCTTTTTATGTCAAATTCATATTTAAGATGGGCATTTTTGCCTTTACCAATAAGTGTTTCATTTACATAAACTTCGCAAAGAGTATCAAGGGCTTTGCAAACAAGTAAAACTTTTCTGTTTGCAAGGTCATCTTCTGTAAGTGTGAAAGTTTTTTCATAAGTCCAGTCTTCACGGCCAACCCATTCAACCTTTTTTTCGTTATCTTTATAGTATGGGTCAGGAATAGCACCAAGTTCAAGTAATTGAGTGTAGTTATCAGATGGAACAGATACTTCATATTTGTCACCTGTCGTAACTCTTGTCATATTCCATTGTCCGTTGAGATTATAGGTTTTCATAACAAATTTTCCTTTGAAATTTATTTTATATTATTGTAGCAGAAAAGTATATACATTTCAATATATAAAAGAAAACGGCGGGAGCAAGCCCCCGCCCTAACGATTTATTTAAGTTTTGCGTTGAAGTTTTTGCTTGTGGTTTTTATTGAGAAATATACAATACCCCACACTACAAAGTAGACTGCCATAAAAATCAAAGTGAAAATCAAAAGCACTTTTGGTTCAAATGGAATCCATGTGTTTATTAAATAGCAAAGAGAATATGCAACATAAAGTGTTGAGAGATGGCAAAGCAAGGATTTTCCTATACCCCAATGCTCAATCTGATTGAATACTGAAGCCCCCGCATGAACAAATGCTAACAGATAAGTTGACACTATACCTATGAGCACTTCACCTGCTTCAAAAATAAAATTGTCAGTTGTTTTTGATACTATAAAAATTATAATTCCAAAAATTATCGGACCAAAACCGCTGAACATTAAACCACGATGCAAAAATTCTTTTACATATTTATTCATATTACAAACCTAACCTTTCTTTTACATTTTTAAGATTTCTTCGCGACACGAAATCCACATACCCATTTTTGAAAATCACAGTTAACGAACCACCCACAGTTGCTTTAAAACGGTCAATCTTTTTAATATTTGCTATACAGGATTGATTGATTTTGACAAAGTTATTATTAAGATTTTCTTCTAACTGATAAAGTCTTGATTTTAGTCTGTATTTCTCGTTTTCTGTGAGTGCATAAACCTTGTTATCTTCTGTGAAAAAACAGTAAATATCATTCAAATTAAGTTTTACTGTTTCATTTTCGGTATAACCGATTAAGTCAACAGAGTTATTATTAACAAGTTCTTCAATTTCGTTTATTAACTGTGTTTTTTTATGAGAATATATGAGTATTTCCTCGTCGCGATTTGGTTCAATTACAATTTGAAGTTTCATGAAAATCCTCCTTGCAAATGTATATTATCACACTGACTTTTGGTTTGCAATATATTAAAAGTGTTCGGTAGTTTTGGGAGTGTATTCGGCAAAAAAATTAAAGGGCGATTCGTGAATCGCCCCTACAAGTATATTTAATTACGAATTATATTATTTCTCCGCCACCGAGGACTTCGTCGCCATCAAAGATTACAAGTGATTGTCCTTTTGTGATTGCGCGTTGTGGCTCTTCAAATTTTACGTGCAAGTTTCCGTTTTGGTCTTGCCACGCGGTTGCGGGTTGTTCTTTATGACGATAACGAACACGAGCAAGCACACGAATTGACTCTGTAATAGTTTTGCCACTGATTATATTTACATTTTTAGCGGTTACCTCATCAGTAAATAAATCTTCATTATCACCTAAAATGACATTATTTGTTTCAGGGTCAATATTTAGTACATAAAGTGGTGTTTTATATGCTATACCAAGTCCCTTACGCTGACCGATTGTATAATTTACAATACCTTTATGTTCCCCAAAAGAAAAGCCTGTTTTATGCATAAACTGACCTTTTGGGTATTCTTTATTGTTATAGTTCTTAATGAAACTTACATAATCGCCATCGGGTACAAAGCATATATCTTGACTATCTTTTTTGCGAGCAGTTATAAGGTCATTTTTTTCTGCGATTTCACGAATTTCAGGCTTTGTATATTCGCCTAACGGGAATTTAATATGTTTAAGTTGTTCTTGCGTGAGCATATAAAGAAAATAGCTTTGGTCTTTGCTTTCATCAACTGCTTTTTTCAGTTTATATTCACCATTTTCATAGACCACTCTTGCATAATGACCTGTTACAACAAAATCTGCATCTAACTCGTGCATTTTATCAATCATAGCACCGAATTTAAGAGTTCGGTTACACTCAATACAAGGATTTGGGGTTTTACCTTGCTCATAAAACTCGATAAATTTATCAATAACTTGTTTTTTGAACTCTTCTTTAAGTGGAAAAACATAAAAAGGCATACCGAGTTTATCGGCTACTGCTTTTGCATCACTGCAATCCCCTTCGGAATACAGTTGCATTGTAGCACCGACACAGGTATAGCCTTCATTTTTCATAAGTAAAGCAGCGACGGAGCTGTCAACTCCGCCACTCATTGCAATAACTGCTTTTTTCATAAATTACTCACCGAGTTTAATCATCATATCAATGCATTTTTTAGCATCTTTAATGGTCTGCTCGTCCATTATAATTTCTTCGCCGCCCTCACCTATCATAGTGTTATAAAGGTCAACGAGAGTTGTAGTTTTCATATTAGGACAAATAAGTTCTTTTGAAAGTGGATAGAACTTTTTATCGGGGCATTCGTACTGCAAAGACTCTGCAATGCTGATTTCTGTACCGATAATGAATTCTTTAGCATCACTCTTGCGTGCAAAATCCATAATACCCGATGTTGAACCGATATAATCTGCTTCTGCAACTACTTCAGGTCTGCATTCAGGATGCACAAGGAAAAGTGCATTTGGATGCAATTCTTTTGCTTTTTCTACATCTTTTTTGCTCATTCGTGCGTGAATTGGGCAACCACCTTGCAAGAGTTTAAACTCTTTTTCGGGCACTTGTTCAGCAACGAACGCACCAAGATTACAGTCCGGAATGAAAAGAATTTTATCATTCTCAATTTTCTTGACAATCTTAACCGCTGATGATGAAGTTACGCAAACATCACAAACTGTTTTAAGGTCAGATGTAGTATTGATATAAGCCACAACGGTATAATCGGGATACTGTTTTTTAACTTGTGAAATCAAGTCTTTATCCATCTGTTCTGCCATTGGGCAACCTGCAATAGGACTTGCAATATAAACTGTTTTTTCGGGTGAGAGAATTTTTACGGTTTCAGCCATAAAACGAACTCCACACATAATAACAGTTTTCTGTGGTGCTTTTTCAGCGAGAACGCTTAACTGAAAACTATCGCCTGTAAAATCAGCAATTTCTTGGATTTCACGTGCTACGTAACTGTGAGCCAATATACAAATATCTTTTTCTTTTTTAAGTTGCAAGATTTTGTCTTGCATTTCTCTTACTGTCATTTTAATCTTCCTTTACAAAGATTATGGCGGGACGATGTGGGCATCGTCCCCTACATTTTATAAAATTGATTTATTTTTTTTGCAAGACAATGTGGCTAAGGCGAAGCTGTATCGGGTATACCGCGAGCCGATAGACACGCAGTATTGCAAAAAAAAGAAACAATTTTAATGATGATGGTCTTCGTCAAACTTGAATTCTTCTGCGTTATATTCGATACCGTTTTTGTCGTAGTAATCTTTAACTGCTGCTTTGATTGCCTGCTCTGCAAGAACTGAACAGTGAATTTTAACTGCAGGAAGTCCGTCAAGTGCCTCAACAACTGCTTTGTTAGTAAGTTTTAACGCCTCGCTTAAAGGCTGACCTTTAATCATATCAGTTGCGATTGAACTTGTTGCGATTGCTGATGCACAACCATAAGTATTGAATTTTACGTCTGTGATAATATCATTCTCAATTTTGAGATACATTTTCATAATATCGCCACATTTTGCGTTACCAACTTCACCCACGCCGTCAGCGTCGTCAAGTTTACCTACATTATGCGGATTTACAAAATGTTCCATTACTTTTTCTGAATATTCCATTACACTAAACCTCTTTCTTTTTGTATCTTTTCCCAAAGTGGTGACATATCACGAAGTCTGTCAATAATTGGGGGTAATTTTTCTAAAATATAATCCATTTCTTCAGGTGTATTATCTTCACAAAGGCTTAAACGGAGTGAACCGTGTGCAACTTCGTGAACAAGACCGATTGAAAGTAATACGTGGCTTGGGTCAAGAGAACCTGAAGTACAAGCTGAACCTGAAGAAGCACTGATTCCCATTAAGTCGAGATAAAGGAGAAGTGACTCACCCTCAACACCCTCAAAGCAAGCACTAACATTACCGGGTAATCTATGTTCACGGTCACCATTAATACGGCTCAAGTCGATTTTAAGAATACCATTGATAAGTTGCTCACGCATTGCGATAAGTTTCTTCGTGTTTTCTTCCATATGGTCACAAGCATCTTTAAGTGCTGCCGCCATACCTACGATTGATGGCACATTTTCAGTACCTGCACGACGATTTCTCTCTTGTGCACCGCCCTCAATAAGATTTGGAAGTCTTATACCCTTTTTGCAGTAAAGTCCGCCAACACCTTTTGGTCCGTGGAACTTATGACCTGAAAATGACATCATATCAATGTTATCTGCTTTAACGTCAACAGGAATATGACCAACTGCCTGAACAGCATCTGTATGGAAAAGAACTCCTTTTTCACGACAAACAGCACCGATTTCACGAATTGGCTGAACTGTGCCGATTTCGTTATTTGCATACATAATTGTTACGAGTGCAGTATCTTCGCGGATTGCGTTTTTTACATCTTCAACTTTTACGATACCGTTTTCATAAACATCAAGAAGTGTGATTTCAAAGCCATCTTTCTCAAGTGCATTGAGAGTATGCAAAACTGCGTGGTGTTCAAACTTTGAACTGATTATATGCTTTTTACCCTTTTTTGCCATAAGGTAAGCCGCACCTTTAATTGCCCAGTTATCACTTTCACTACCGCCTGATGAAAAATACACATCATTAGGGTCGGCATTTATGCACTCTGCAATTGTATTACGAGCATCGCGTACTGCGTGAAAAGCATCTTGCCCTACGCTATGCAAACTTGATGGATTTCCGTAGATTTCTTGGAAACACGGCATCATAGCATCAAGGGCCGTTTTTGATATTTTTGTTGTTGCAGCGTTATCTGCATAAACTTTCATATATACATCTCATTTCTAAGAAAAATTACAATTCATAGTGAATTACTGTGAATTCATATATATCATACTACTGCAGTATGAATTTGTCAATTATAATATAGCCATAATTTGACTTATTTTGCAAAGAATTTTTCAGCAATTCTGACTGATGCCATTGCGTCTTTACCGTAGTAGTCTGCACCAATGGTTTTTGCGTAATTTTCTGTTAATACTGCACCGCCTACCATAACGGCTGTATTGGGGCATTTTTCTTTTAACAGACTGATTGTTTTTTCCATTGACGGCACAGTAGTAGTCATAAGTGCTGAAAGTCCGACTAATCGGATTTTTTCTTTTTCTGCAGTTTCGACTATCTGTTCGGGTGTTATGTCTTTACCTAAATCAATAACGGTAAATCCGTAATTCTGGAGCAATACTTTAACAATATTTTTACCGATATCGTGAATATCACCCTCAACGGTTGCTATGAGTATTCTGCCCTTTTCTTCGGTTTTCTCACCACTACTGCTAATGTAATCTTTAATGATTTCAAAACTTGCACCTGCAGTTTCGGCACTCATTAAAAGTGATGGTAAAAATATTGTATTGTTTTCAAAGCCTTTACCAACTTCGTTCAATGCCGGTACTAAAATACCATCAATTATTTCGATTGGTGTTTTAGTTTTAAGTTCAAGTTTGGTCTGCTCGCGAGCTTGGGATTTAAGTCCTTTTACAATGGCAGTTTTTAGGTCAACATCTGTTGTTTTGATTTCTGTTTTCGTGTCAGTAACATTTGCGATATATTGTTCAAAATTCTCGTCTAATCCGTTTAATGCACAGTATGAAAAATATGAATTCATCATGGCATCGCTTTTTGGATTGATAATTCCTGCACTTAAGCCCTTTTGTATTGCAAGAGTGAAGAAAGTAGAATTGAGTAGTTCACGATTTGGCAGACCAAACGACACATTTGACACACCAAGAACAGTTTTAACGCCTAATTCGTTTGTAAGTCTTTCAATGCACTCCAAAGTAATTGTTGCATTATCTTTATTGGTACTTATAGTCATACAAAGTGGGTCGAACACAAGATTATCTTTTGATATTCCATATTCTTTTGCTTTTTTGATTATACGATTTGCGATTTCAATTCTGCCGTCAGCAGTTTCGGGGATTCCGTTTTCGTCAAGCGTTAAGCAAACTAACACCCCACCATATTTCTTTACAAGTGGGAATACTTCTTCCATCACCTTTTCTTTTCCATTTACAGAATTCACCATAGCTTTACCATTATAAATGCGAAGTGCTTTTTCCATAGCAACGCTGTCGGAAGTGTCAATCTGCAAAGGTGTATTAAGAATGCTTTGAAGTCCTAAAACGGCATTTCGCATCATTTGTGGCTCATCAATTTCGGGGAGACCCACATTTACATCAAGAATGTCAGCACCTGCGTCAGTTTGGGTTACGCCCTCACGATAAATATAATCCATATCGTTGTTACGAAGTGCTTCGCGGAGATTCTTTTTGCCTGTAGGGTTAATTCTTTCGCCAATAATTATTGGTTTTTCATCAAAGATTACTGTTTTTGAATATGAGGTTACAGCAGTAATCTGTTTTTTGCTAATTTTCTCAATTTGCTCATTTTTGCAAAGGTCAATCATAGCTTTGATATGCTCAGGAGTTGTACCACAACAGCCACCCAAAGCACAAGCACCATTTTTAAGGATTTGGAGTTGTTTTTGTGCGAATTCTTCGGGAGTTACATTATAAGTTGTAACACCATTGATACTCACAGGAAGTCCTGCGTTTGGCTGGACAAAAATAGGTGTGCTTGAATACTTTGTCATTTCTTTGAGAAGTGTAAGCATCTGGTCAGGACCAAGTCCGCAATTCATACCAATTCCGTCAACGCCCAAGCCCTCAAGAGTAATAACTGCAGTTTTAATATCTGCACCCGTTAGAAGTATGCCCTTTTCGTCAAATATCATTGACACAAGCACGGGCAAGTCCGTATTTTCTTTTGCAGCAAGAACTGCTGATTTAATTTCGTACAAATCCCCCATTGTTTCAATGAGAATTAAATCTGCACCTGCGTTTTTACCTGCTACAACTTGTTCTTTGTAAAGGTCATATGCAGTTTCGAATTCTAAATCACCATAAGGTTTTAAGAGTTTACCAAGTGGACCTATATCAAGAGCAACAAAAGCATCTTTTTCGCTTTCTTTGATTGTATTTTTTGCGATTTCAACGGCTTTTGTGATAATCTCATTCACATTATCGAATTTAAGCGAATTCGCACCAAATGTGTTAGTTGAGATTATGTTACAACCTGCATCTAAATACGATTTATGCACCCTTGCCACAATTTCGGGAGAGTGAATATTTAAGTTTTCGGGCAACTCGCCTTTTTTTAATCCATTTTTCTGGAGTTCAGTACCCATTGCACCGTCAAAAAACAATATTGAATTATTAAAATGTTCTTTGAATTTCATTATTTTCATTCCTTTGTTACGCCTATAAATGCCGTAACTGTTTTTGTAGGAGTCATTAAAAAGTTTTCTGATAATGTTACTCCCATTTGTTTTGTCATTGGTAAAAATTTGAAGAAATCTGCTTGTGATGAAATGTCAAGTCCACCATAACCGGGGCTGAAACGGGGTCTATGCTCACCTTTTATTGTATTTTTAAGTTGTTCGCAAGCAATATCGCAAAGATTTTCAACAAGTGACGCACCTACACAATGAACAATACTTGTCATAGTCGCGTCAGTCACGGAATATTTACGGACTAAAGTATCAGCACCAACGCCGATAGTTGCACCAAAAAGAATAATGCTTGTTGAGTCTTTTAAGTGGCTTAAAAGTTTTGTGCTTTTGAATTCTATACCGTCAATGATTATGCCGTCAGTTGTTCTTGTGAAATCATACTCTTTATAGATATATTTAGGTGTAATCACCTTGCAAAGTTCATTATATGCAACTTCACAAAGTTCGCATATTTCTTCACTTGGTTTTGCACCGTGCTTGTAGCCCATATATCTTGCAGTTTCGCGTAAATCGTATTTTAACAACATCCACAGTTGCCCTTCTCTTTCTGTTTATCAACAAGATATTGCAAAGTAATTGAATCAACAACTTTATTAACTGCATCAAGTACGCATTGCCAGATTTCAAGAGTTACACAGTCCATACAGTTTTCGCAAGTGTTTTCATCAGTTTCAAGACAAGCAACAGGAGCAAGACTACCTTCGGTTACTCTTAAAATTTCACCTACGGTGTATTCAATGGGTTCACGAGTAAGTTTGTAGCCACCTTGTGCACCGCGTGTACTTTCAACAAGATTTTCTTTTGAGAGCATTTTGATAATCTGTTCAAGATATTTTTCACTGATATTCTGTCTTGTTGCAATTGATTTTATTGAGATATAGCCGTCTTCTTTATGGATTGCAAGGTCTGTCATAAGACGAAGTGCATATCTACCTTTTGTTGAGATTTTCATAATATCTACACCCTTTTAGAGTATTGTTTTTCGTTACGAAGATAATATACTACAAAATTACTAGGAATTCAAGATATAAGTGCAAAATGCAAAGTGCAAAATGCAAAGTGCAAAATTAAGGGTCTGCGACGCGATATATAAAAAGCGTGGTCAAAGACCACGCCCTACAATTATTCATTTTTTGTTTTTTCTTTTTTAGCGAGTTTGTTGGTATTCATTGAATCCTTATAAATCCAAAAACGATTTACAAGGAATGCTGTTGTGACATTTGAAAGCATAGTTACAACAAGAACAATGTATTCATTTACTCCTGCACCCTCTGCCAAATCCCCAAGATATGTAGATGTTGGAATAAAAATGCAATAATAAAATGCTAATTTTGCCATTGCAACAGGCACATTATTCGCAGATTTGAATGTGTATCTGCGATTTACTGTAAATCCGTAAAGCACTGACAAGATTATTGCAGGAAGATAACTTTGCCAATAGTCAAAATGTAAAACTTCGTTGAGCGTTGTAAAAACTACTGCTTGAATTACACCTGAGCCTAAAGAAAAAGCAACAAATTTTACTACCTGAATAATGTTCTCTTTTGAACTTAATTTTTCATTATTCTTCATCTTTTTTGTCCTTATTTGCAAGTTTGTTTGTATTCATTGAGCCACGATAAACAACAAATCGGCAATATAAATATTCTGTTACAAGATTACAGCCCATTGTTACTGCTTCAACTATGTAGTTATTAATACCTGCATTTTCGGCTAACTGACCGAGATAAAGAGAAACGGGAGTAAACACACAATAGAAAAGTGCTACTTTAAGCATTGCAACAGGCACATTTGTTGCAGACTTGAATGTGAATTTACGATTTACTGTAAAATTATAAAGAACTGACAAAATAAGTGACGGAAGATATGCTTTCCAATGTGCACAATCTGTAAGTTCGTGAATAATTGTATATGACACAATTTGAATAATGCCCGCACCCATTGAGAATGCCACGAATTTTGCAATCTGGATTATTGTTTCTTTGGTTGAAAGTTTTTGGTTTGACATAAATATTTCCCCCATTATATTTCAGGTTTGAATGACGGCATAAGTTCGAGTTTGAATTGATTGATTTTATGTTTGTAATCTATAAGTTTTTGCTTTTCTTTGTCATCAATTTCGCCTGTTCTGATATATTTATCAAGTTCGGCATAAGTGAAACCTAAATTATCTTCATCGGTTTTACCGCAAAGGCCGTCAATTGGTGTTTTTTCAACAAGATTTTCGGGAAGTCCTAAAAGATGACCGATTTGTTTCATTTCGGCTACTGTAAGAAACGAACAAGGACTAAAATCCCCTACCGAGTCGCCATAACGAGTAGAATAGCCAACCCAATCTTCAGAAAGATTACAAGTATTCGCAACTCTGCCATTTACAGACTGGCTGACAGCATAAAGAGTTGTCATTCGTACTCTTGGTGGAATATTTTGAACAGTTTGAGGTGTAATCTCTAAATCTTTTGGAAGATTATTCATTAAACCATCAACTGTATCTTTAATATTTACTGTATAATTTTTAATGCCAAGGTGTTCTACTAATTGTCTTGCACAATCAATATCGTGTTGCTCACCGCAAGGCATCAACACACCGATTACACGGTCTTTTCCTAGTGCTTCAACACAAAGGGCGGCTACGATTGATGAATCTTTACCACCTGAAATACCTACAACTGCATTACAACCTTTTCCGTTTTTCTCGAAAAAGTCTTTAATCCACGCTACGCATTGATTTTTTACTTTAAGTGCATCAAATTGGTACATTTTATCACGCTCCAATGTTAATATTGTACCACTCTTTTTGCAAAGTTTCAATTAATTTATAAAAATAACGCCCCTGCATTTGCAAGGGCATTAAATATGTGTTAATTTCCGCCAAGATTGATAGTAAATCCACCATCACTTCCATTTGTAGCAGTTGGCATATATGGAATTAACTGATTTGCAATCTGTGCAATAGGCATTGATTGAATATAAACCTTACCAGGGCCTGTAACTCTTGTATGGAATAAGCCCTCGCCACCAAGGAAAATATTCTTTGCACCTTTAATCTGTTGAACTTCCATTGTGCAAGTTTCACTCATTGCCGCAAGGTAACCTGTATCAACAATTATGCTTTCGCCTGTGCCCAACGTATACTCAACACAATGACCGTCAATTTCAAGGAATACTAAGCCACTACCTGAAATTTTCTGCATAATGAAACCTTCGCCACCAAAGAAACCACGACCAAGTTTGCGTTGAAAATACACTGACAAATCAAGGCCTTTTTCCATTGCGAGAAATCCCCTTTTCTGCACGATAATTCCGTTGCCGGGAGTTACCTCATAAGGAATAATTGAGCCCGGGAAACTTGATGCAAATGCAATCATACCCGTGCCACCTTGTGGTGTGTATTCATTCATAAAAAGTGAGTCCCCAGAAAAAAGACGACCAAGTGCTTTTTTAACTCCGCCACCTGAATTTGTTTCCATGTGCATATTAGGGCTCATCCAACTCATTGCACCACTTTCTGTGCAAAGTGTCTGCCCCGGCTCAGGATAACAGATTACAACAGGCAAATGCCCACCTTCGATTTTATAGTTTAACATCAGAATCCCTCCCTATTCTTTATAATTTTATTTTAACTTTTCAAAGAATATTTGTCAATAAAAAGACTATTGAACGTCCAATATATTTATATTATTCTTTCTTAACATATAAACATATACAATCAGCGAAACTATGCTATCAAAGGCGTTTCCTATACCAAACATTAATGCAATTCCAGTCAAAGTTGGTGTCCATACACCTGATATATACAAAATAAACGCTATTCCATAATAAACCATATTTGTAATTACAGATTCACAAAGCATATATTGAGTTTTGCCCAATCCATAAAATGTTGAATCGAACACATTCTGTATTGCATAGAGTACATAAAATCCAACTAACAACAAAACAAGTTCAAAAAGTTTTTCTACATCTTCAAAACCAAGAACATTGCTCATAAATGGTTTCCACAAAGGAATACTTATAAACCATATAATTGAAATTATTATTGTTAAACTAAAATAACCCAAAGAGTTTTTCCTAATGTTATCTTTATCTCTTGAAACTTCTTGTTTTATTAATTCGCCAAGTTGCAAAATAGGCAAAAGCAGCCAGCCCCAAATAAAATTATTTGCAACCCAATATGTTCCCTGTTCACCTACAACATTGACCATTCGTGCGACCATCAACATATACGCTATATTCCTAACAAAAGACTCTATTCCCGAAATTCCACCAACTTTGGCAAGTTGCTTTACCCAAATAAAATCAAGTTTGTCTCTAGTAATAATTTTAATATTTTCTTTTTCAATCAATATGATAGATACTATTAACAAAAGCAAATTGACAACAATATTTGAAAACCCTATACCATTTACACCTAAATTTAATGATACGGGCAAAGATGAAACTAAAAAAATATCAGAAATAATACAAAGACAAAATCTAGTAACCATTAAAATATAAAGATATTTACTTTTATTAATGCTCACAAGTGCGACAAGAAAAAATTGTGTTAATATTGCAAACATATTTGCAATACTTTCAATTCTTATATAAGTAGCTGATTCATTTATAATACTTATATCCGTTGCCATAAATGATAATAGATTTTTTGCTAAAACTATAATAAGTAAAGATAAAATCAAATATATTATAAAAGTGATAATCGTGCCTGTTCTGATGCGATTTGCAAATTCTTTTTTATCATTTACAACTTTACCTATAAAATAAAATAGTGGTAATATTATTGCTTCATTCAAAATCTCATATAACAAATTTACCCAAGATAGTTGCCCTGCAATAGAATAAGACCAATCCCCAGGTAATTGACCAATAAAAAATACTCTTAAGGTAGTGTAAATTGTTGGGCTTAGACCCATAAGCAACAAAGCAACAAAAAGTTTATAATTTACTCGACTTATTGATAAAGTTAATTTAGAAAGCACCTAATCACCCTCTTTAGTTTCATTATATCATTTTTGCAAAGTTTGTAAAGAAAAAGGACTACGGAAATCCGTAGTCCTAATTTAATTAATCTAATGGTTTCATTGTGGGGAAGAGAATAACGTCGCGGATTGCCTGACTGTCTGTGAGTAACATTGTCATACGGTCGATACCGAAACCGATACCGCCTGTTGGTGGCATACCAAGTTCAAGTGCATAAAGGAAGTCCTCGTCAGTTGTATTTGCTTCTTCGTCGCCAAGGGCGAGAAGTTCTTCCTGTGCCTTAAATCTTTCTCTTTGGTCGATTGGGTCATTAAGCTCTGAATAAGCATTTGCCATTTCCCAACCATTCATAAAGAATTCAAAACGCTCAACATAGTTAGGGTCTTCAGGCTTTTTCTTTGTAAGCGGTGAAATCTCAATTGGGTGGTCCATAACAAATGTTGGCTGAACAAGATGTTCTTCAACAAATTCTTCAAAGAAAAGGTTAAGAATGTCACCTTTCTTATGATGCTTTTCGAACTCAATATGATGCTCTTTTGCTACTGCGTGAGCTTCTTCAGTTGAGTTGATTTCGTTAAAGTCAACACCTGAATACTTTTTAACTGCGTCAAGCATTGTAATTCTTTCAAATGGCTTACCTAAATCCATTTCAATTCCGTTGAATGTGATTTTTGTTGTACCAAGAACTTCTTGTGCTACATAACGGTAAAGGTTTTCTGTTAAGTCCATCATACCGTGATAATCTGTATATGCTTGGTAGAGTTCCATAAGTGTAAATTCAGGATTATGACGAGTATCAAGTCCTTCGTTACGGAAAACACGACCAATTTCGTAAACTCTTTCCATACCGCCAACGATAAGACGTTTTAAGTAAAGTTCAAGTGAAATACGAAGTTTAATATCAGTATCAAGTGCGTTGAAATGAGTTTCAAATGGTCTTGCTGCTGCACCGCCTGCATTATAAACGAGCATTGGTGTTTCAACTTCCATAAAGCCTTCGCCGTCAAGATATTTACGAACTGCACTAATAATTTTTGAACGGTTGATAAGTGTCTGCTTTGACTCTTGATTCATAATAAGGTCAATATAACGCTGACGATATCTCATATCAGTATTTGTAAGACCGTGGAACTTTTCAGGAAGAATCTGCAAGCTCTTTGAAAGAAGTGTAACTGCAGTTGCGTGAATTGAAATCTCACCTGTTTTTGTTTTGAACACTTCGCCCTCAATACCAATAATATCACCGATATCAAGTTTTTTGAAACCTTTATATTCTTCTTCGCCGATGCTGTCTCTTGCAACGTATGACTGAATATTACCTTTAAGGTCCTGAATATTGCAGAATGATGCTTTACCCATAACGCGTTTTGACATCATACGACCTGCAACACGTACGGTTTTGCCTTCAAGCTCGTCAAAATTTGCTTTAACATCAGCACTGTGATGAGTCTGGTCATATTTTGTAATTACAAATGGGTCTTTGCCTTCTTCTTGTAACGCTTTAAGTTTTTCCTGACGGATTCTCTGCTGTTCGCCCAAATCCACTTCAGGCTGATTATTTCTGATTTCTTCTGCCATTTTTGTACTCCAATTATTTTAAAATCTCAGCAATTTTGAATTCCATTGCACCTGCAGGTGTTTCAACAGTTACTTTTTCGCCAACTTTGTGACCAATAAGTGCTTTACCAACAGGAGATTCGTCTGAAATCTTGCCAGCTGCAGGGTCAGCCTGTGCAAAGCCAACGATTGAATATGTGTAAGACTTTTTCTTTTTATCTGTAATTCTTACTGTTGAGCCGATATGAACATTTTCAGTACCGAGTGATTCAACGTCAAGCACCTTTGCGTGTTTAAGAATATTTTCGATTTCGCTGATACGAGCTTCAAGCTTAGCCTGGTCGTTCATAGCTTCATCGTATTCACTGTTTTCTGAAAGGTCACCGTAAGATTTTGCAATTTTAATCTTTTCAGCAGCTTCTTTTCTGCCGTTGACCTTTAAATCTTCAAGTTCAGCTTCAAGTTGATTGAGAGCTTCTATTGTAAGTAATGTTTCCTGTGCCATTTTTTTGACTCCTTTATTGGAATTTTAGGCATAACAAAACAAGCAGTCCTGCCGCCCATATAGAACATATTATATTAAAATTTTACCATTGTGTCAAGAGAAAGTAATGCTATCTGTCAGCTTTTTTTCATTGTTTACACAAACTGTTTCAAAAATACAGTCACCTAACGAAAAAACTCCGCAAAGTTCATATAAGGCAGAATAAAAATCCTTTTCATCTACCCCATCAGGTAAAAGTTTTTTATACATATCATCTACCACAAGATTTTCAGCGTCACATATATTTAAAAACTGATTTTTCAAATCAATGCTCATAATATTTCTATCAAGAGCAATTTTAATTTTTGCATCGTCAAAATCGGAAAGTACCGAAATGCAAAGTCCTGTACTTTCAAGAATTTCGTCGCACAAATTAATATATTTTTCCTTATTTTCTGTAATGACCGTTAAGCGTGAAGCATAAGGTGTTAATCTTTTGACAAATTCGGTATTTTTTGCACTTTTATCATAAACCGCAATATGATGTGGATTCTTATTGAGTTTATTATTCTTTAAAATCTGCAACACGGTATTCTGAAAAGCCTTGTTATATAAAAGAGTACTTTTATATTCACCTATTTCTTTGCTTTGAGGTATTTCCAAATTACTGTTAAATAAAAGTCTTTTAGCACATTTACCTGCACACTCAACTATTTTTTCCCAATTGATATTGTTACATACATATACTTGCAAAACATAAAACGGTGCACCTTTAAACACGGGAACAGTTTTTATAATATAGTCATCCTGCCTTAAAAACTTGAAAAGTTTTTCAAACAAGTTTAGTTTTTTCTTTTCCACATTCAACACGCAAAACATAAAAAACCCCTCCGCAACAAAATATGCGGAGAGATTGTAATTTATTTATCAGTTACTTACTAATGTTACTGCTTTCTGATATTGCAGGTCATCAGCCAAGTTAAGTATAGCAAGTCGTGAATTTTGTTCTGCTGTAAGTTCGATTTTATGGTCAGGTTCAAGCCCTGTACCGTTAAAACTTTCACTCTTATAAGGAATAATTTTTGCAACTGTAAGGGCAACTGCACTACCGTCGCTTAATTCAAATACCTTTTGCATTGTGCCGTTACCTGCAGTTTTTGTACCTACCAACTGTGCAATACCGAAGTCACGCAAATCACAAGCAAACAGTTCTGCTGCACCTGATGTATTACCGTTCACGAGAACTGCCATAGCAAAACTTTTGCTGTCAGAATCAGATGTAAATGTTTCAATAGTTTTGCCGTCTTTATCAACGGCAGTTGCAAGAGCACCCGTACCTTCAGTTGCAACGGGAGCAATTACGTCAATACATTCTACTGCATTTCTTATAAGACCTGTACTTGTATTACGCACATCAAAAACTACTGCAGTTACTGAATTGTCGTTCATATAATCAAGGGCATCTTCAAGCTGACCTGCAGTTGTACTGTAAAAAGATGTAATCTTGATATAGCCAACCTTGTTGCTGATACTATAATAAACTGACTGTGCAGAATAACCACGTGCAACAGATACAGTTTTTTCAGTTTCACCACGCTTGAAAGTTACTTGAACATTGGTAAGTTTTTCACCGTCAAGTTTTTTAATAAGGTCTTCATAATTTGAAGATGTTACTTTTACTGAATCTACGGCAGTAATAACATCACCTTTTTTTATGCCTTGAACTTCTGCAGGAGATTTTGCAGAAACTTCTGAAACATAAATATTATTATTTGTGCTGTCGTAAACTGCAATAATACCAATACCGCCCTTATTACCCTTTTCTTCTTCAAGATAATCAGCGTATTCAGTTGCAGTCATATAATAACTGTAACGGTCACCGACACCCTCAACGTAGCCGTCAGACATCATAGTGTTGAGAAAATTCTCGTTAAGTTCGCCGAAGTAATTTTCACGCACCAAGTCGTCGATTTCAGATACTGTTGAATAAAGGTTTGAACGGTCAGCAACGTCCTTGATAATTCCGTTATAAATATTCAATGAGAACATCATTGTGATTGTTACTGCAAGAGCAACTGACAAAAAAATCAAGGAAAGTGCCAAGCCTAATGATATTTTTTTATTCAAAGGACATCATCCTTTACTTTTGTTTTATTACCACACACTTAAACGAGTGGAGATGGAAGATATTTTTCAGGGTTTACAGGACTACCATTAAGAAGCATCTGGAAATGAAGATGCGAACCTTTAACAGGATTAGCACTGGTTGGTGGTGGTTTAATCGCTGTACCAGTATTACCAACAATAGCAATTACATCACCCTGATTTACCTTTTGACCTGCTGAAACATAACGGACACGACAATGAGCATAAAGTGTTCTCATACCATTACCGTGGTCAATAACAATAACATTACCGCCTGCTGATTGTACATATGATTGAACAACCGTGCCTGCTGCTACCGCATAAATCTTTGCACCGTTTGTTGTGTAATATGTTTTACCATCTGTAAACACACGATTTGCGGGTGCACATAAATCAATTGATTTTGAACCACGTGCACTATGTTGTGCATAAGTTGCAGAATAGTAAACCGATTTATCCTGAAGAGGACTTATGTAGCCTTTTGAAGAACGCTTAAAGTTGTGGTTTCCGCCACTATTTACATAACCGTCACCTGTTGAACCGGAATTACCTGCGTCAGCCTGCATTTCTTGTTCCCAACGCTTAAATTCTGCTTCAGCCTTTTCTTTTTGCTTTTCACCATAAGCCTGATTATTCTGATATTTTTCAAGAAGAGCGTTCTGCTTATTTATATTAGAAGTAAGTTTGTTCTCGTCTTTTTGCAGAACTGCAAGTTCCTTATCAAGAACTGCTTTTTCTGATTCTACTTCTTTTTTATCAGCCTCAACTTTTGCTTTGCTTTCTTCAACTTCAGTACGTTTAGCAGTTAAATCTTCAAGCATAACGTTCAGTTCTTTGATTTTCTCCTCAAGACCTGCAACAACTTCATTATCACGTTTTGCAACTTGGCGAAGAAGTTCACTACGTGTTAAGAAATCTTCAAAACTTGATGCATTCAAAAATACTTCAAGTTCACTTGTTTCACCTGCCATATAAGAAGCACGCAAACGTTCACCAAGAACCTCATAAGTTTCATCAATCAACTTATTCTGTTCTTCTGTCTGTGTTTCGATTTTTGTAATTTCAGTGCCAAGTTCAGTTATGCGTTTTTGAAGTGATGCAATCTGTTCATTAAGTTCATTTACTTTAACTCTTAACGGATAGATTTCTTTCTCTTTTGCTGCAATTTTTGAACTTATAGCATCATTCTGTTCATCAAGGGCATCAAGAAGTTTTTGAACATCCTCTTCGCCTGCTTCATTTTTCGAAATATAATCTTCCCAGTAGTCAATTCTATCTTGAAAATCAGACTCTTTTGTAGCGTGAGCAGGGAACGAAACAGAAGTCATAAGCAAAACTAATGCAAAAACAAATGAAAGGATTTTTTTACTATTCTTCACTTACAACACTCCCCTGTTCTTTAAGATATTTGCCCATTGAAATAAGGCTTCCGAATGAACCGGTAAAAATGCCGATTGCCATAAATATTAACAATATATAACCTGCATATCCGCCGAATGCTACAGGTGTGAAAATTGCAAGAATATCTTTGAATATGTAAACCATGCCCTGATAAAGTCCTGCAAGCACGCCGAAAGATACAAGCCCTGCAATTATGCCTAAAAGCATACCTTCAATCATAAATGGCCAACGAATAAACCAATTAGTAGCACCAACGGCTTTCATAATGCTGATTTCAAGTTTGCGTGAGAACATTGTAATACGAATTGTATTAGAAATAATAAACAATGATACAATGAACAACAATGAAACCATACCAATAATTACCGCTGAGACGCCTCTTCTGATACTGATTAATTTATCAGCAACGTCACCGTTTTCACGAACTGTATCAACGAACTCCATATTTTTAATACTGTCAACAGTAGTACGGAATTGTGTAAGGTCACTTATTACAACCTTATAAGCATCGGGAAGCGGATTTTCTTTAAGTCCTTCAAGAAGAACTGCATCGTCACCCATTGCTTCAAGCTGTGCTTGAAATGCATCTTCTTTTGGAACGAACTCGCTCTCTGCTACATTTTCCAACATCTGAATATCAATACCAAGTTGCGAGGTCTGTTCATCAGTTGCGTTATCTTCAACATAAACCATAACTACATTCTGACGCTCAATTGTGTCAAGCAACGAATCCATATTGAAGAAAATCATTGCTCCAAGACCAATAATTACAAGACACGCCATAAGAACTGTGATAGACGCTAACGACATAAGTCGATTTACCCAGACATTACGGAAGCCTTCTTTTGTAAGATACTTTAAACTTGCACCTTTCATTGCTTGTCACCCCCGTCTGTCTCGGTATTATCGAGATATTTTGAATAATCAACGCTGTCAGAAGTTACATCATCACTTTCAATACCGTAACTTCTCATAAAATCTTCAAGTTCTTTATCGACATTAGGTTGTTCATAATAAGATGAATTATTTTTTTCTTCAATTACTCCAGGTGCTTTTACCTCTTCACGAAGTTTCTGGACATTTTCCTGAATTTCCTGCTCAGCGGCAACCATCATTTCTTCTTTAGTTTCAGGCTTTGATTCAGTTTCAGTAATAGGTGTGCTTGCAACTGTAGCTTTTTGCTTTACACCTGTATCTGACACAACTTGTCCCTGATTAATCGTAATTACGCGGTGGTTAAAACGACGCACCAACTCGTGTTCATGAGTAACCATTACAACTGTTGTGCCGTTATTATTGATATGGTTGAGCAAGTCAACAATTTCATATGACATTTCAGGGTCAATATTACCTGTAGGCTCGTCCGCAATAATAATGCCTGCATTATTTACAAGAGCACGTGCAAGGGCTACACGCTGTTGCTCACCACCTGAAAGTTGAGTTGGCAACTGACGTGCTTTTGATGTAAGACCAACAAGACTTAACACGTAAGGAACTCTTTTTCTGATTTCTTTTTCCTTTGCACCGATAACACGCATAGCGAACGCAACGTTATCGAAAACTGTCATATTAGGAATAAGACGGAAATCCTGAAAAACAATACCCATTGTACGACGGAATTTAGGGATTTCACGTTTTTTGATTTTGTTAAGATTATAGTTGTTGATAATAACAGTTCCGCTGTTTGGAACTTGTTCACGCATTATTATTTTAAGAAATGTACTTTTACCTGCACCTGATGAACCAACAATGAAAACAAATTCGCCATCATTGATTGTAATAGATACATCGCGAAGTGCGGCAGTACCATTATCATATGTTTTTGAAACGTTTTTGAATTCAATCACAATATGCACCTTATCCTTTATGTATTTTAACTTTGTTTTTTAGCCATTAATAACCATAATTATTGATTTTAATTATTGTTAGACACATTATACCACAAAATATTGTGTTTGTGGGGATTTTTAATAAAATTTAACATTTATCGGCGGTTTGCATAAAAAATATGTCATTAAATATGCAAGATATACAAATGTAATAAAAACGGTAGAGAAATTTCTCCACCGTTCAAATTATATAAGCATACAAATAATTTTTGAGCAGATTTTTCGCAAGACAATGTGTCCGAGGTGAAGCTGTATCGGGTATACCGCGAACCGAAAGACACGCAGTATTGCGAAAAATATGCCAAAAAGGAGTTCCTTTCGGAACTCCTTGTAAATTAATACTTGATTGGGTTTGCATCAAGGTATTTCTTAACCATCAATGCTACTTTAAACACGATTGCGTCGTCAAACTCTCTTAAATCAAGACCTGTAAGTTTCTTGATTTTTTCAAGACGGTAAACAAGTGTATTTCTGTGAACGAACAACTTTCTTGATGTTTCAGAAACATTCAAATTATTCTCAAAGAATTTCTGAATGGTGAAAAGTGTTTCCTGGTCAAGACTATCAATTGAACCGCGTTTAAAGATTTCACGAAGGAACATTTCACAAAGTGTTGTAGGAAGCTGATAAATAAGTCTTGCAATACCAAGATTGTCATAAGTTACAATTGTCTTTTCAGTATCAAAAACTTTACCAACCTCAAGTGAAACCTGTGCTTCACGGAATGAACGTGCCAAATCCTTAATACTGTCAACTGCAGTACCGATACCAACAAGCACGTGTGTGTAGTACTCTGTGCCGAGAGAATCAGCAATTGAACGAGCAAGTTTTTCAAGGTCTTTTGTATCAACGTTATTCTTAACTTCTTTAACAAGAACAATATCAGTTTCATTGATATTTACAACGAAATCTTTTGTCTTATCAGGGAACAAGTCCTGAATAACATCAAATACAGAAACGTCATTCTTTTCAGTAATTCTGATAAGAAGAACCACACGTGTAACGTCATTATTGAAATGAAGTTCACGGGCCTTAATATAAATATCACCAGGAAGAATATTATCAAGGATTACGTTCTTGATAAAGTTACCTCTGTCATATTTTTCATCATAGTATTGCTTGATTGTAGAAAGAGAAACTGCAATAACAGAAACATATCTGTTTGCAACCTCATCATCACCCTCAACAAAAACTGCATATTCAGGGTGCATATGTGCACCAAATACTTTATAAGTATAGCCTTCTGTAACAGTAACATCAGCAGCTGCAAAAACATCTGACACAGCATGTGTCTGAATCTCACCTATTCTGCCAAGTTCACTGCAGGAAATAACAGTACCTGTTTCATCAATAACGCCAAAAGTTCTGTCAATAACGTCATCCATCTGATGAACTATTCCCTGAAACAATCTGTTGGACATATTTTATACCTCCAAACGCACGGTGAAAAAACACCTTATGCAATTTCACAATTAGAACACTATGTATTTTACACAATAAAATGCGTTTTGGCAAGTGAATTTTTTATATTTTTTGTTTTTTTTCAAACATTTTACACAAAAATTGACGAAATTTTTAGTCAAACCACGCATTTTAAGGGATTTTTTCGTTAGATTTTTATTGTTCAAAATGACTAAATATTTTATGATTTCTGAATTTTTTCAAGTTCTTCAGTGGTAATTTCACGACATTCACCGGGGTTTAAGTTAGCATCAAGTTCCAAATCTCCCATTTTTGAACGATGAAGTGCCACAACCTTATTCCCTGCCGCCGCAAACATTCTTTTTACCTGATGGTATTTGCCTTCACAAATCATAATCTTGACTAATGGCATTTCAGTTTGTTCAACAATCTCAACTTTTGCTTCTTTAAGGGTTGTCCCGTCAGAAAGTGTTATACCGTTTTCAAGTATTTTAATATCACTTTCTGTCAATTCGTGCTGAAGTCGTGCAAGGTAAGTTTTAAAAATATGATTTTTAGGTGACAGAATTTTATGGGCAAAATCGCCGTCATTAGTTATAAGCACAAATCCGGTTGTATCTTTATCAAGCCTACCTGCAGGAAAAAGCCCTTTACGAAAAAGTTCATCGGGGACTAAGTCAACAACTGTTTCGTCATCATCACTATCGCTTGCAGAAATTACGCCCTGTGGCTTATTCATCATAATATAAATATGTTTTTTAAGCATAATTTGAGTACCGTCAACCGTTACGGTGTCAGCATTTATATCAACTTTAACGGCACTGTCTTTTATGACCTTGCCGTTAAGTGTTACTCTACCCTTTTTAATTATTTCTTTAACATCACGACGTGAAAGTGTACCTTGCGATGCTAAAATTTTATCAATTCTTTCCATTATTTACTTCCATTCATGGCTTTGAAAAACCGTGCATAAATCCGTCTAATTCTACTGAGCAAACGTCACCGCCGATTACAAGTCCGTCATAGACCAAAACATTAACGTGAATACAATCCTGATTTTCATAGCCCGTATAGTTTTTAATCATATAAGTCCATCGTTTTGCACGCATACCTGCATAAACTGTTAAATCAAAGCCCTGTGCTTTTTGAAATTCATTGTAGGCTGTGTATGTGTCATCAAATTCAGCAGGAATAATTACTTCTTGTACTTCAATAGGTTCTTCGTCGATTTCCCAGCCGTATTGAGAGAGAAATGCCATTCGTTCTTCATGGGTTGAGGCTTTTATACTCATACCGCTTTTGCCGGTCTGTTGACTGTCCTGTGAGAGAATAATAAGCGAAATAACCGTCATTATAACAAAAGCAACAAGTAACGCCACTTTTATATGCTTGGACTTTATTGAATAAACAAACATAGATAAACACCTCGAACACAATTTATATAAATAAATATGCGGCGAGGTGTTAAATTATAATATTTTTTATATTATATTATGTTAACTAAGGTTATGTAAATATGAGGATGTTTTTTCTGTAACAATGAGAAAACCGCAAGACATACGAGTGTATTTCAAGGATTTTCAAAACAGCTACAGGAAAAACAGACCATATTTATTCATCTATTCTCTTGGATTGAGATGCAGCACGAAGATGCTGACGTGCACGACGAATTTCATTAACTGAGTTTGTGAGAGTTTCGTCAGCAACTGCAACGATGCTTTCAACATATTCGCTTGCACTTGTACGCATTTCACGAGACCAGTTTCTTGCCTGCTCTGTAAGTTCTGCTGCTGATGCTCTTGCCTGCTCAACGATTTCGTTAGCAGTTGTTCTTGCCTGCTGAAGAATTTCAGCTGCCTGAGCCTCTGCACCACGAGTAATTTCGTCTTCAGAGATAATCTCTTTTGCACGAAGATGTGCTTTTTCAATGATTTTATCAGCACTGTCCTGTGCACCTGCAAGAATTTCTTTTCTTTCAGAAGCAATCTTTCTTGCCTGCATAAGTTCATCAGGCATATTGAGTCTTATATCCTCAATAGCTGTTTTGATAGCTTGTGCGTCAACAAGAAGATTTGATGTAAACGGAACTGTTTTACCTTCTTCAAGTATTGTTTCAATTTCTTCAAGTAAGTTTTCTATTGTCATTTACTTACACCTCTTTTAATTCTTTTCACTATATCATCACGAATTTCATGAGGTACAAAATCACTTATGTCCCCACCTAATTCGCAAATTTGCTTAACTGCACTTGAACTTAAATACAAGTTTTCAACCCTTGTATTGATAAACACTGTTTCAAGATTTTCATTGAGTTTTTTATTCATTTGTGCCTGCTGGAACTCATATTCAAAGTCAGACACAGCACGAAGTCCTTTAACAACGGCTACGGCACCTTTTTCTTTTGCATATTCTGCAAGCAAGCCTTCGTAAGTATCAACTTCAACATTCGGGAAATCCTTAATGCAACGGCGGATTAAATCTGCACGTTCTTCGGGAGTAAAGCAAAAGTTTGTTTTTGACGGGTTTTTCATTACAACAACTATAACCTTGTCAAAAAGTGCTGAACTTCGGCTGATAATATCAAGGTGGCCGTTTGTTACGGGGTCAAAACTACCCGGACAAATAACGGTTTTCATATTTCTCACTTATTCTTTCTATATGCGGTAAGTTTAATTTTACCGTATCTGTATTCACGGTGTATTGAGAACTCCCCTGCTGACTGTGGCAGGACTTCGTCCAACGCACTTTCGCAGATAATTACACCGTAATCTGTCATTTTTTCAGCTACTGACGGTAAAACAGCATCAATAATCTTTTTGTTGTATGGCGGGTCTAAAAGTGCAATATCAAATTTGTCACGACTCAAGGAAATATACATTTTAGAGTCGCCGCAAAAAACGCTTGCTCGCTTTTCAAACCCTACTGTTTTCAAATTCTGTTTTACAACTTCAATTGAACGATTTGCACTATCTACAAAAGTACAATGTTTAGCACCACGGCTCAAGGCTTCAATTCCTAACTGACCCGAACCTGCAAACAAGTCAAGTACGCTTGCACCTTCAAGGTCAAACTGGATTATATTGAACATACCTTCTTTTACTCTGTCGGTAGTTGGGCGGACATCCTCACCCTCTAAAGTGACAAGTCTTCTGCCCCTTGCTTCACCTGTAATTACTCTCATAAAATTGCACCAACCTGTCAATATACTTTGTTATTATCGCATTTTTCTGTCTATTTGTCAAATTATTTATGAAAAAAGCCGTCAAAATCAGCCGTTTTTCAATGAAATAAGAAGTTTTTCAAGGTCTTTTACTGTTTCTACTATGTATTCTGCCCCTTCTTTTTCAATAATATGGCGGTCGCGAAATCCCCAAAGTACACCAATTGAGAGAAGTTCTGCATTTTTTGCGGTGATAATATCAGTATCAGCATCACCTACAAAAATTGTGTTTTCAAGTTTGCTGTTGAGAATTTCAAGGGCATAATAAACGCCGTCAGGTGCAGGCTTGTTTGGTCTGCCGTCAACACTACCCACAACTAAATCGATAGTATTACCAAACATTCTTTTACATAAATCCTGTGCTGCAAAATCTGCTTTATTGGTTACGATTGCAGTTTTGAAACCTGCATTTTTTACAGATTTTAGCATTTCGTTAATTCCATCATATGGTGCAGTTTTGTCTTCCATATGGATTTTATAATAATCGCAGAAATCCTTAAAGCAGACTTCAAAAGTTTCTGCATCTGTATTTTGGGGTACTGAACGTTCCATTAAAAGACGAATTCCGTTACCTACAAACGAACGGATTTCAGTTAAATTGCGTAAAGGAAAACCTTGTCTTTCAAGTGCGTAATTCACGCTGCCTTTTAAATCTTCAAGAGTATTTAAGAGTGTACCGTCCAAATCAAAAATTATTGTATCAATCATATTATTCCTCGCTGTTATAAAAATTGTATATTTTTTCGGCTAATTCTTTATTTATGCCTTTAACCTGCATTAAATCAAGAACTGTTGCTTCTTTTATATTTTTAATTGTTTTAAAAATTTTAAGAAGTTCTTGTGCTTTCCGGTCCCCTATGCCGTCAATCTTAGTAAGTGACAACTCAAGACCGCGTTTTGTATGCTTTTTATGATGGAAACCAACAGAAAATCTATGGACTTCTTCCTGAATTTCAGACACGAGTGTAAACACGCTACGAGTTGAATTAATTGCGATTTCACCGCCATCACCCGTAATTGCACGAGTTTTGTGTTTAGAATCTTTAACCATACCAAATAATGCAACGTCAATTCCCATTTTATCAAGAACTTCTTTTACTGCATTCACTTGTCCTTTACCGCCGTCAAGCAAAATTAAATCGGGCAGTTTGCCGAAACCTTCTTCCGCATTTTCATGCTTATGCTTTTCATATTCATTAAATCGACGTTCAAGGACTTCACGCATTGAGCCGTAGTCATCTTGTCCAACAAAAGATTTAATGTTAAAAGTACGATATGCACGTTTTAATGGCTTGCCATTTTTAAAAACCACCATACCTGCAACGTTATCTTCACCGCCCGTATGGGAAATGTCATAAGACTCAATATATTCAGGTGCTTTTGGAAGTCCTAAAAGAGTTTTAAGTTCTTCAAGGGATTTAATCTCACCTGAAGTTTTGCCTTTTTTCTGTGCAAGTTTTTCATATGCGTTTTCGCGGCACATATTGACAAGTTTAAGCCCCTCACCTCTTTGCGGAACGGAAACAGAACATTTTTTACCACGCACGTTTGTAAGATGTTGCTCGACGAGTTCCATATCTTCAAATGTTTCGTCAACGAGAACTTTATGAGGTACTGCACGATTCATACCGTAATACTGAATAAGGAAGTTACAACGAATATTCCCCACCATTTTATCAGCATCGAAAAAGAACTGTTCACTATCACATAATCTGCCTTTATCATATCGCAAAACAGCAATACAAATATCTTTTTCATTTGATGCAAGAGCAAAAACGTCTTTAGAGTCACCTGTTTCAGTAACCACTTTTTGTTTTGTTTGCATATTCTCAATTGCACGAATTCTGTCACGATATTTGCCTGCGTTTTCAAAGTCAAGATTTTCGGCACAAACATTCATTTTCAACTTTAAATCCTTAATGATTTTTGTAATATCACCATTAAGAAAATCAAGAGCGTCATTTACGGCTTCATCATATTCTTGTTTTGAAATTTTGCCCGTACACACGCCCATACAACGATTTATATGAAAATTAAGACAAGGTCTGCCCTTTTTAAAATCGCGGGGAAACGATTTATTGCACTGTGGAAGTCGAAAAATCTTATTCGCTTCGTCAACAGATTGCTTTACTGAATATGAACTTGTAAAAGGTCCGATATAATCAGCAGTTTCATCGTCTTTTTGTAATACTGCGGAAATTTTGCGGTAAGGCTCGTTTGTGACTTTAATGTAACTGTAACCCTTATCATCTTTAAGAAGAATGTTATATTTTGGTTGATTTTGTTTAATAAGGCTTGCTTCAAGAACAAGTGCTTCAAACTCGCTATCAGTTAGAATATAGTCAAAATCGTCAACATTTTCAACCATTTTAAGCACTTTAACGGAGTGTTTATTCTGTGAACCGAAATACTGACTAACGCGATTTTTAAGTTTTTTCGCTTTACCGATATAAATGATTTTTCCTTGTTTGTTTTTCATTATATAAACACCGGGAGTGAGCGGTAATTTCATTGCTTTTTCACGTAGTATATTAAGTTTTTCGTTCACAGAGTTCACCACCTTTAAAAGTGTTTTTATTATCATAACACAATTTTATAAAAAAATAAAGCACACCTTATAGGTGTGCTAAAGTTGCTTTTTGATTATTCAGCAAAACCTGATTCAACAAGTTTTACAAGTTCGTCAACAGCTGTTTCTTCGTCAGGACCGCCTGCGAGAATACGGATTGTTGTGCCACCCATAATTCCGAGTGAAAGAACACCGAGAAGGCTTTTTGCATTTACTCTTCTGTCTTCTTTTTCAACCCAGATTGATGACTTGAATTCGTTTGCTTTCTGAATAAAGAAAGTTGCGGGACGAGCGTGTAAGCCAACCTGATTTTTAACTTCAACATCTTTAGTATACATAAAATTCATTCTCCCAAATGATAAAATTTACAAAACAACAGATAGAAACACCTTTGTTACTAATATATTATACCACAAATCTTGTCTCCGTCAACGAAAAAAACTTGACTTTTGACCGAAAAAGAATATTTCAGTCAGAAAAACAAAAACGAGAAAATTAAAACAATCAAGTTTGTGTATTTTGACAATATAGTATAAAAATTTTTGTATAATATCAATATTTTATATTAACTAATTATTAACTCCATGGTGAATTGGTGGTACAGCGGTAGTTAAAACGCCGAACTGAAACCCACAACTTTTATAATACTCAATAATTTTTGGCAAAGCATCACGTGTTGCACTTTTTGTATCGTGCATAAGGACAACTACTCTTGATGCAGATTTTGGATACTGACTACAATAATTCAATTGTTTCTGCACGGTATTTGCACCGTCAGCATCACCGTTAGAGCAGTTCCAGTCGAAATAAACATAACCTTTTTCTTCAACTGAATCGGTTAAGCGTGACATAATACCTTTTGAGTATCTTTTGCTTACCGTATTACTGCTACCACCCGGGAAACGAATAATTTTAGATTCAATGCCCGTCTGCTCTTTTACAAGATTTGAGATTTTATTCAAATCGTTGAAATATGCGGTATCCGATGCGTAAATACTTTTATAATCGTGTGAATAAGTATGAAGTCCTATTGCGTGACCGCGATTAACAATATCGCCCATTACGTAGTTATATTTGCCGCCATTTTTAACAAAAAAAGTCGCCTTAACACCGTATTTATCGAGAGTATCGAGAATTTGCGGCGTATAAGACGACGGTCCATCATCAAATGTAAGATATACGGTTTTACCTGTAGATGGTGTTGGTGCCGGCAAAACAACAGGTCTGCTTGATGCGTTACCATTATCTTTATTATTCTTTGTTGTTGTCGGGTTCTTTTTAGCCGCAAGTTGTTTATTCAAATCTTTGATTTTTTTATTCAAGTCATTGACTACACTTTCGTGTTCACTACTTTGTTTTTCGAATTCGGCTTTATAGGACTCTGCCTGACTGCTGTTTTCTTCTTTCAGTGATGCGTTAGCAGATATTTGTTCATCTAACTTTGATTGACCAGCTTTAATTTCATCATTCATCTGGGCAATTTCTTTATTACTGTTAGCATATTTCACACCAAAAGCAACCGCTGTTACTGCCGATGCAAGAAAAAGCACAGACAGTACTAAAATCATTATTTTAAATATTTGTTGCTTACTCATTTTGCTTCTCATAAATATCCGCTACCTTTAATTCTGTTATATATTAATTTTATAATATAAATTTACAGAATTCAACATAAATTTAAGAATTTTTCTCTTTTTCCAAAAATTTCTTGTCAGCATCAGAAAGTTCAGCACTTTCGAGCATATCGGGACGATATTTTTGCGTCATTAAAAGGGATTGTTCACGACGCCATTTATCAATATTTTCGTGATGACCTGACATTAAAATATCCGGCACTTTCATACCGTTCCACTCATAAGGACGAGTGTACTGTGGATACTCTAAAAGTCCGTTATAATGGCTTTCAAGTTCTTTTGCTTCGTCATTAGGAAGAACACCTTCAAGCATTCTTGAAATAGAATCCGCAAGAACAAGTGCAGGTAACTCACCACCTGTAAGCACATAATCCCCTATTGAAATCTGTTCGTCAATAAGCGAGTCAATAACTCGTTGGTCAACGCCCTCATAATGACCACAAAGAATTGTGATTTCTTCCATTTTTGCAAGTTCTTTTACTTTCTCTTGCGTTAGAACTTCACCGCAAGGTGACATATATATAAGATGATTTTTGTTATCACTTTTTTCGCAAATGGCTTTATAACAATTTGCAATAGGCACGGTTTGCATAAGCATACCCATACCGCCACCGTAAGGTGCATCGTCAACACGTCTATGCTTATCTTCGGTATAATCCCTAATATTTATACAATTTATTTCTACTAATCCCTTTTCCCTTGCACGACCTATAATACTTTCAGAAAGTACGCTTTCACACATTTCTGGGAAAAGTGTCATTATATTAATTTTCATCGTCAAAAAGTCCTTTTATAGGATTTATTTTTACTGTTCCTGCCTCAACGTCAACACTCAAAACAACTTCTTTTATTGCAGGAATAAGCACTTCACCATTTGGCGTTTTAATATGCCACACATCATTTGCACCTGTTTCACTGACGTCACAGATTGTGCCAAGTTCTTTGCCTGTATTTTCGTCAATTACAATACAATCAAAAAGTTCCTGAATAAACCAAGTACCTTTTGGAAGATTGGCATCACTGCGTTTCATATAAAGAATTTTATTTTTCAACGCTTTTGCTTTATCAATATCGTCAATGCCTTCTAACAAAAGTATTGCAACATTACCGTGAGGACGTGCAGAAATAACTTTCACACTTTTTTCGCCTTTATTATCGAAATATAAAGATTTGAATTTTTTTACAAATTCGGGAGTATCACACCAAGGGTTAAAACGCACTTCGCCTTTAATACCGTGGGTTGATACAATTTGTCCTAATTCAAGATAATTTTTTATCATAATTATATCCTTTAACAGTTGCAAAAAGGCAGACGAGTGCGAAACTGTCTGCCTAAATTGCAATAGATTAGTCGATATCGACCTGGACCTTTTCACCTGTACGTGTAGCACCGGCTTTAACTACTGTTCTGATAGCCTTTGCAATTCTGCCCTGTTTACCGATAACTCTGCCCATATCTTCTTCAGCAACGTGAAGATGATACACAACGATACCACGCTCGTCAACATCGTCAACTGTAACAGAAACAGCGTCAGGATTTTCAACAAGTCCTTTTACGATTGTAATAAGAAGTTCCTGCATTTTCAAAAACCTTTCTTATTTAATAACGCCGCTCTTTTTAAGAATAACCTTAACTGTATCAGTTGGCTGAGCACCGTTCTTGAGCCACTGCTCTGCTTTTTCTGCGTCAATCTTGATTTCAGCAGGGTCTTTCATTGGGTTATAGTAACCAATTTCCTCAATGAATCTGCCGTCACGTGGGTAACGAGAATCTGCAACTACTACTCTGTAGAAAGGAGCTCTTTTAGCACCCATTCTGCGAAGTCTCATCTTAACTGCCATTTTGTTTTCCTCCAAAATATATAAAAATTTTATTATAAACACTTTTGTGTTTTAACCATTACATCGGGAAGCCGCCAAAGCCACCCATACCACCCATGCCGTTTCCGCCACCGGTGATACCCATACGCTTTAACTTGCGTTTCATACTACCTGAGTTCATTTGTTTGAACATTTTCTGCATTTGACGGTACTGATTGAGAAGTCTGTTAACATCTTCAACCTGCATTCCGCAACCTGCAGCAATTCTACGTTTACGTGATGGATTAATTATATCAGGATTTCTGCGTTCTTTAACTGTCATTGACTGAATAATTGCTCTCATTCTGTCTAACTGACGGTCATCAACGTCAACATCCTTAACTTTTTTATTTATACCGGGAAGCATTGAAAGAATATCTTTCATACTGCCCATTTTTTGAACTTGTTCCATCTGGTCAAGCAAATCTTCAAGGTCAAACTTATTTCTGCGAAGTTTTTCTTCAAGTTTTGCCGCTTTCTTTTCGTCAAGTGCTGTTTCAGCCTTTTCGATAAGTGAAAGCACGTCGCCCATACCAAGAATACGGGAAGCCATACGGTCAGGGTAGAAATAATCAAGCTCATCAAGTTTTTCACCCATACCGACAAATTTAATCGGTTTACCTGTAACAGCTCTTGCTGAAAGCGCTGCACCACCACGGGTGTCACCGTCCATTTTAGTAAGGACAAGACCATCAAGACCTAACTCGTCATTAAATGTACTTGCAACCGTAACTGCGTCCTGACCAAGCATTGCATCAACAACAAGCAAAATTTCATGAGGATGAACTTCATTCTTGATGTTTTTAAGCTCGTTCATAAGCTCAGTATCAATATGCAAACGACCTGCTGTATCAATGAAAACATAATCATAACCTTTATCTTTTGCAAGTTTAATTGCTTCTTTTGCAATTATTACCGGGTCGGTCTGTCCCATTTCAAAAACAGGAACGTCAACCTGCTCACCTACAACCTGCAACTGCTTGATAGCGGCAGGACGATAAATGTCGCACGCTACAAGTAATGGTCTATGATTTTCATTTTTAAGTTTACGTGCAATTTTAGCACAATGTGTTGTTTTACCGGAACCCTGAAGACCACACATCATAATAACCGTTGGCGGATGGCTTGCATAAGCAAGTCTTGTTTGTGTACCACCCATAAGGTCAGTAAGTTCTTCATTAACAATTTTAATAACCATCTGTGCAGGGGTTAAACTTTCCATAACCTGAGCACCGATAGCACGTTCAGTTACCTTGGCGGTGAAATCCTTGGCAACTTTATAGTTTACGTCAGCTTCGAGCAGTGCAAGACGCACTTCACGCATTGCTTCTTTAACATCGTTTTCAGTAAGACTACCCTTGCTTTTTAATCGTTGAAAAGCGGATTCAAGTCTATCAGACAAACCTTCAAATGCCATGGGCTTCTCCTATTCTGCCAAAGAAAGTGCTATTGACTTTATCTTGACTGTAATATCGTTAATTTCACGGGAAAGACCGTGATTAAGATTGTATTCATTTATATCTTCGGCACATTTTACGATGTTTTCAAGTCCTGTTTGCATTTTCTCAAGTTTCTGGGAAAATTTAAGTTTAGACTCCATATCATAAAGTACAGCCTCAGCTCTTTTAATAGCGTCGCGTACACCCTGACGGGTAATGCCTTCATTTTCAGCAATTTCAGAAAGAGAAAGGTCGTCGTTATAATAATAATTGAGATAGTCACGCTGTTTTACTGTTAAAGCCTCGCCATATAAGTCGAGAAGCATTGAAATTTCAATATTATTTGCCACAACTGACACCTACCTTTCTAAAAAGCAATCGCTCTGTAAAGCATTTACACTTTACAGAGCGATATTATACTAAAATAATATTTGTTTGTCAAGACTTATTTGCATTTTTTGCAGCATCTTTAATTTCTTGCCAACTGATACTGTCTTTTGTACCGCCACTTGTACCAATACTGATTTCAGTTTTAGTTGTTGTTTCAGTAGGTTTTGTGCTACTTTCTTTGTCGCTTGATGGTTCAGTAGTAGTTGTTGTAGTAGTTGTCGTGGTTGTTGTTTTGTCGTCCTTATCTTTTGAGCCTTCAGTTGTTGGAACTGTTGTCTGTGTAATAAGAGCTGTTATATCGTCATAGAAACCATCTTTATCAGTAGTAACAGGAATTTTGTCACCATCTGTATTAGTAACAAATTCGTTACCTTCATTATCTTTATACACTTCAATAACCTCGTCTTCTCCAACAGGTACTGTATAACTTACCTCATAATCATCTTTCTTACAAGCTGCAAATACAACAACAATTGCAAGCATTAAAACTGCTACTGCGATAATTTTTTTGCTCATTATGTAAATCCCCTTTCGGATTGTTTAATTTATTTTCTTTATATTACCATATATTTTTATTTTTTGCAATATGTTTATTTTAATTCCGCAATGGTAACTCCTTCCTCACCTTCGCCGAATGTACCGACACGGAAAGTTCGGATGTTGGGATGTTTACGAAGATATACGTGAATTCCTTTACGTAAAGCACCTGTTCCTTTGCCGTGAATAATTGTAATTTCGTTAAGTCCTGTACGAAGAATTCCATCAATGAATTTATCAAGGTCAAGCATTGCTTCTTCAACGGTAGTGCCACGCAAGTCAATACTTGAATTCGATGACGCCGTTGCATTCCCTGAACCTGTATGGACTGTTCGCATTCCGCCCATCTGCTTTTTAGTTTGTTTTTTAGCACCAATAAGGCGAATATCAGAAATAACGGCTTTCATTTTTATCATACCCGATTGCACCTGAACTGTATTCTTCTTTTCATCAACAGATATGACGTCAGCTTCGCTGCCAAGCGATTTTACAAATACTCTGTCCCCTACTTTTAGTGGTCTTGGTAAAGTGTAGTCACCATCATCATTTTGAAGTAAGCCCTGTGAGATTTCATCCATTTTATCAAGTTGACGACCCATAGCCTGTTTTGCTTTTCGAGCAATTTCTTGATGATTTTTCTGTTTTGCAAGTTCTTTTTTCAATTGCTCGATTTCAAGTAAAAGAGAGTTACCTGCTCTGCGGGCATTTTCAACTATTCGTTCAGCATCACGTTTTGCTTTTTCAATTTCTTTTTCGCTTTGCTCTTTTGCTTTTTCGAGTGTTTTTTCGGCATTTTCTTTTTTGCGAAGAATTGCCTCTTTTTCGTCTTCTAACTTCTGACGGTCATCTTCAAGAGCCTTACGGGCAGTTTCAAGAGTATCAACTGCATCTTCAAAGCGTGTATTTTCTTCTGAAATAAGTGCTTTTGCAAAATCTGTGATTTCTTCGCTAATTCCAAGTCTACCTGCAATTGCAAGAGCATTTGAACGACCGGGCATACCAATCAAAAGTCTATAAGTAGGCTTTAGTGATGCAACATCGAATTCACAACAACCATTTTCAACTCTGTCAGTTTTAAGAGCGTATTCTTTAAGTTCAGAATAGTGAGTTGTTGATGCAATTTTCGCACCTTTTTGGCGAAGATTTTCAAGAATTGAAACGGCAAGTGCCGCACCTTCAACAGGGTCTGTTCCTGCACCAAGTTCGTCTATTAATACAAGGCTTTGATTATTGGCTATTTTCAAAATCTCAACGATTGTTGTCATATGAGCTGAGAATGTTGAAAGGGATTGCTCAATGCTTTGCTCATCACCAATATCGGCAAGTACGTTATCAAAGACCGAAACTCTGCTGTTATCGGTTACGGGAAGCATAAGTCCGCATTCTGCCATAAGTGTTAAAAGTCCGATAGTTTTAATAGAAACTGTTTTACCACCTGTATTAGCACCCGTAATTACAAGAGAGTCAAAGTCAATACCAAGTGAAATGTCAACAGGCACAACGGATTTGGCATCAATTAACGGATGTCTTGCTTTTTTAAGCAAAATTTCACCGTCGTTATTAAGAATTGGCCGACTTGCTTTCATTTTATAGGCAAGATGTGCTTTTGCAAAATGCAAGTCAAGCATTGTAGCACTATCGAAACTAATTTTAATTGTATCTTGGAACTCCCCTGCCATTTGGGATAATTCTGCTAAAATTCTTTCGATTTCGTCTTGTTCACGACTTTCAAGTACTTTAATTTCATTATTCGCTTCAACTACTGCGGCAGGTTCAATAAAGACAGTTGCACCACTACCCGATGTATCGTGCACCATACCTGCAACTTCGCTACGATTTTCAGCTTTTACTGGTACAACAAAGCGACCGTTACGCTGAGTAATAATACCATCACGAAGAATTTTTGAATAGTGTGAAGAATGAATCATACTATCTAATTGTTCGCGTATTTTATTTTCATAATGTCGCTTTTTGCGGCGGATTTCTTTGAGTTCAGGTGAAGCGTTATCACTGATTTCTGTTTCACTTATAATTGCGTTTGTGATTTTTTCTTCAAGATATTTATTGGGGTAAAGTGAATTAAATAAATCATCTAACGCGGTTTCCAACCCTGCACATTTTTCGTGCCAAGTGCAAATTCCGCGAATAATTTTAAGTGTTGTTGCGATTTTGAGAAGTTCCCCTGCTGAAAGTGAGCCACCTGCGTTTGCACGACTTAAAGCGTTGTTTACATTCTGCAATCCGTGGAATGATGGTGCACCGAACTTAGCAATAAGAATATAAGCCGCTTCGGTTTTATCGAGCAGTTCCAGTACCTCAAAATAATCAGTTTTAGGCTTTATTTCAAGTGCAATTTCTTTAGCGTCAGCACTGCTTGCAGTATCACTGAGCATTTTGAGAATTTTATCAAGTTCAAGTGAAATATAATGTTTATTCATTTTACTATTTCCTTATAAAAATCTAAAGTTTTAAAATTTCTTTGTAATTTTGAGAGAAGATATTTTTCTGTAATATAAGTTAAATCTTCTAATGCATAATCTTCCATTTTGAAAGAGTATATCTTTTCAAAATCTGAAAATGCAATATGGCGAAGACCTTTAATTAAACCTATTTCAAGTGGAAAAAGCATATCATTTGACACACAGTTTTCACAATAAAGAAGTCCGTCTTCCACGTCAAAATACATTGTGTCAGTTTCGTATTCGCCACAACGGTCACATGCAACAAGATTAGGCATAAAGCCCGCAATACACATAAGGCGAAGTTCTGTTATTGCTTTAACTTGTTCAACAGGCATTTTATCTTTTGCGAGAAAATGCAAGGAATTGAGAATAAGTCGCAAATACTCTTCTGCTGGTTCTTCCTCTTGAACTAAAGTTATTACGAGTTCTGAAAAATACTGTGCAAGAGAAATTTTTGCAAGGTCATCACGAAGTTCAAAGAAAAGTTCTATAGGCTCGGCTTCATCAATTATGTAACTATCTTTGGTTTTATACAAAGATAGTTTTGAATAGCAGAACATTCCCGTTGCACTGTTTTTACGATTTTTGAAAGATTTTGCACCGCGGACAAATGCTCGTACAAGCCCGTTATGGCGTGTGAGTACCGTAACGAGCTTGTCTTTTTCACCAATATTCTGTTCCTTGAGTATTATTCCGTCCGTATTCGTCCTCATAGTACAGTTCTCCGTCATATAGAGGTTTCTTTTTATTGGTTAAGGATTTCTTATACATTAAGTAATCTTCCACACTGCCGGTTTCGGTAAATCGGCTCCAGATTGACATACTATCCATAAAAAACACCGTCCTTATATAATTAAGTTGCGATATTTTTTACGGAATATAATTGGTAATTTTTATTTTTTAATCAAGACCAAAATTATGAATAAGTCCTTCGCGATTACGCCAACCTTCTTTGACTTTCACCCAGCATTGAAGGTTGATTTTGCAACCGAAGAAGTTTTCCATATCCTGACGTGCATAGGTTGAAATCTTTTTAAGCATATTACCGCCCTTGCCGATAATAATTCCTTTATGGCTATCGCGTTCACAATAAATTGTTGCTTCAACATCCATAATACCGTCACTGCGTTCACGCATTTTTTCAATGCTGACTGCAGTTCCGTGCGGAATTTCTTTATCGAGAAGTCTTAACATTTTTTCGCGGATAATCTCGCCCGCAAGCACTCTTTCAGGCTGGTCTGTGAGAGTATCGTCAGGGAAGAAATGCTCTGACTCAAACGCAAGTTTTTTAAGTTCGTCTAAAAGTTCGTCAATGCCTTTTCCTGTCTGTGCAGAAACGGGCACGATTGCGTCAAAATCATAATATTCAGTCATTTCAGCAATTCGAATTCCAAGTTTTTCTTTATTTTTAACTGTATCAATTTTATTGATTGCAAGAATTGCAGGGTTCTTACCTTTTTTGATTTTTTCGATAAGTTCAAGTTCTGCTTCTTTTAAATCCCCGTCAGGCTCAACAACTAAAAGACAAGCGTCAACACCGTCAATACTGTCACTTACTGCTTTAACCATTTTTTCGCCGAGTTTTGTTTTTGGTTTATGAAAACCGGGTGTATCGGTAAAAACTAACTGAACATTATCGTCAGTTGTAAGCACGCCCATAATACGAGTACGCGTTGTTTGTGGTTTTGAAGAAACAATTGCAATTTTTGTTCCTAAAAGTTTGTTAAGAATTGAAGATTTACCAACATTGGCTTTACCTACAATTGCTATAAAGGCTGTTTTTGGTGTGTTCATTTATTTCTTTTTCCTTCCAAATCCGAAAAATATGAAAATACTGAAAATTACTACTGAAAGTAAGAATAAAACTATTGCTATTGGATTTTCAACAAAATATGTGAAAAGTTTTTGAAAAGCCAAAGGTTGATACATAATTGCAACACCGCAAAGCACTGCGAATATTGTAAATACAAGCACTGCACCTGCGGCACAATCTTTTGCAATTTTACCCAAAGGTGTATGTTCTTCGCCTTGCAAATCAACGGCTGACTCAATTGCGGTGTTAATAAGTTCAGCACCGATTACAAGTCCACAGGCTAACAAGAGAATTGCCGTTTGAGTTCTTGTAATCTCAAAAAAGTCAAAGGCGAACAAGAAAAAGTACATATAAATCATACATACTATATGTATTCTCATATTTCTTTCTTTTTTTATTGCCGTGAACAACCCTTGAAAAGCATAGCCAAAGCTTTTAACAAGTTCTTTCATAATTATTCACCATCGAAGTAATAACTACCATTTCGTTTTAAACCAATTCTTGTAAGTACTGCTTCTTCTTTTTCTCTCATTTTAACCATTTCAAGACCGCCGTCTTCGTGGTCGTAACCTAAAAGATGAAGAAGTGAATGTACTGTTAAAAATCCGATTTCACGCTGTAATGTATGACCGTATTTTTCAGCCTGGTCATAAGCGTGTTCAATTGAAATGATAATATCACCAAGTATTTTTGCACCTGTATCGTAATTTACGGGAAACTCACCGTTTTCGCCCATAGGGAATGAAAGTACATCTGTGCTTTTATCAATATTTCTATGTTTTTTATTAAGCTCGTGGATTGTTTCGTCATCAACAAAAGTTACACTGATTTCGGCAGAGTCTATAAAGCCCTCATTAGCAAGAACTGCTTTACAGCAACGGCGGACAAGCATTCGCACACCTGTTGGAATTTTCGTAACATTCTGCTGATTGTCGATAATTACTCGCATTTTCTCGTTCATTTCTTTTGCCTCATTTCCTGCTTTTCATAAGCTTTGATAATATTCTGAACAAGACGGTGTCTAACCACATCTTTTTCTGTAAACTGATTTATTGCAATATCGTCAATACCTTTAAGAATTTTCATTGCCTCAACAAGTCCCGATTTTTTACCGTCAGGCAAGTCAATTTGCGTAATATCACCCGTTACAACAATCTTTGAGTTAAAGCCAAGACGTGTTAAAAACATTTTCATTTGCTCACGGGTTGTATTCTGTGCTTCGTCAAGAATAATAAAACTGTCGTCAAGAGTACGACCACGCATATAGGCAAGAGGTGCAACTTCAATACTGCCACGCTCCTGATAACGCTGAAAACTTTCAGCACCAAGCATATCAAAAAGTGCATCGTATAAAGGTCGGAGATACGGGTCAACTTTTTGTTGCAAATCACCCGGCAAAAAGCCAAGTTTTTCACCTGCTTCAACTGCGGGACGAGTTAAAATAATTCTATTAACTTCTTTTGCACGGAATGCGTTTACCGCCATTGCAACGGCTAAATAAGTTTTACCTGTACCTGCAGGACCTGCACCGAGAGTAATAGTATTATTTTTTATACATTCAAGGTATTTTTTCTGACCAAGTGTTTTAGGTTTAATGGGTTTACCTTTTGCGGTAATGCAGACGCAATCCCCTGTCATTTCGCAAAGCTTGTCCTCATTACCCTCATTTACGAGGGAAAGTACATAACGGACATTCTGTTCCGATAATGCTTCACCACGATTTATGAGAGTGAGTAACCCATTAATTGCTCTTACGGCTTTTGAAACATTTTCTGCATCGCCGTTGACCTTGATTTCAGAGCCTCGACTAATCACCTTAACATTATAATTGGATTCAATTAATCTTATGTTTTCGTCAAAACTACCGAACAGACTTACAGTTTGTTCCATTCTGTCAACGTTTATTACTTGTTCAAACAACCTTTTCACCTGCTTAATATAAAGATAGCTATATCCAATATATTTTAACACATTTTTTACTCGATGTCATCAGTTTTTTCAACATAAATTTCCATTAAAGTGCCAATTTCCTGCTCACATTCTGCAGAAAACTCATATTGTATGCCGTTTTGTTGTTCTGTTTTTGTAACTGACGAATTTCTAATTTCACTATATTCAAGAAGTTCACGTGCATAAAGTGCATTACTGAACAGTGCAATTTTTTCTTGAGTTGATGTGTTTGGGGTTGCTTTCTCATTAGAAAACTCTGCACCGTACTGTGTTATTATTCCCAATGGCAACAGATTTTCTTCACTTTCAATAAAAGAATTATGTTCTGTAAAAAACTCATCACTTACTTTTGTTCCTAATGGGATTTTAAGCCCGAAAAAGAATATAAGATTTCGAGTTTTTTCGGTTTCAATATTATAAAGTGAAAAATCGTTATACGTAAATGATTTTTTCTTTTTTACAAGTGCTTTCACATAACCGTCAGCGTGGATTGGATTTTCCGTACCGTCTTTATGAGAAATAATTCCGCTGATTAGCAAATCGCCTTTGGTGACCGCTGAGCCGGGTTTGACTTCTTCATTACCATAAAGCACGTCTATACTTAAAATTACGCCATCTTCACTTGCAACCACATTTGTAGGTTTTGAAGCGTCATAAATTTCGGGGGCATCAGTTTTTTCGCGGACTTCAATCACTACAACAGAGCCTTTCATATTAATACTTGCCCACGATAATTTTTCAATATCACTCATTACAAGTCCAACTGCTTCATCGTTATCGATTGATGAAATTGGCACACCAACCCGTACTCCGTAATTTTCAAATGCTGACAACAAAAAATCATCATCAAGAGTTGTGTTACCTACAACAGACACACTCCAGACGAATTGGGTAAGAACGACTATTATAATTACTGACACTATAGCACCTGCCAAAATTCCGACACGTGCTTTGTGTTTTCTTAAAAAGTATTTCAACCCGACTTTATCAGTTGAAATTACACGCATACCAGACTTTCTTGCAGGTGAACGGATTGCAAGGTATCCATCTACAGTAGTGCTTGCTAAAATGTTGCCGTTAATATTACGCACATTCCAAAGGGGTATTCCCTCTTTAGTGCAAAGGTTTATAAATCGGTCAGCAAATCCGCCGAATGCTCTGAAATTTATGTAACCGAACAAGTATCTTAAAAACTGAATAATCAACACATATTCTCCTTATGATACAAAACTGATTTCTGCAAATTTACCACGAATTACAGCAACACCGCTGTCAAAGGACTCAATAAGCATTTCGTCCCCTGCAAGACTTAAAGTCAGTTCTCCGATATTAAGTTTTATAAGATTTTCGCCGTATTCTACAACGCCTTTACAACCGTCAACTATGATTTCGCGATTAGAAAGCATTTCAATTTTTGCCTCGTTCAAAATCAAATCGGGAACAGAGTGTTTACGTTCTTTTTTCTTTCGTGCCACAAAAACACACCTCGCTTATATTGAATTATATGAAAATAATTCATTATTAAGTCATAAAAATAATATAATTTATTGGTGAGATTATGGTTGTGGTGAAATTAAAAAAGAGTTTTTTTCAAATTGCAGGAGTTTTGTTATGCCTTTTATTTATGTTTAAATTGCCTTATGCGGTAACAAGCGGTGTTACTGAAGGTTTACAGATTTGTTTTTATGTGATTTTGCCGTCGCTTTTTCCGTTTATGGTGCTTTCAACATACATAATCAAGTCGAATGTTTTTGCATTTGCATACAAATTTTTAGCACCGATTTCTCGGGTTTTATTCCGTCAGCCCGCTTGTGCTGTACCAGTAATTATTATGTCAATGATTGGTGGATTTCCCGTTGGAATTAAAATGGTAAACAATCTTTTAAACGACGGGGCAATTACACAAAATCAAGCACAACGGCTATGCCTTTTCTGTATGAACGGCGGACCTGCGTTTATAATTACTGCGGTAGGCATAAATATGCTTGGCAGTACGCGTGCAGGGGTAATTATGTTTGTATCTCTTTGCATTTCGTCGTTAATTTTAGGTGTATTCACACGTTTTTTAGGTGACAAAAATGAACTACGTGAACGTCAAGAAATACAATCAACTTTGTCATCGCTTTCGTCTGCGGTATCAGATGCGTTACAGTCAGTTCTTGGAATTTGTGCATGGGTAGTAATTTTTAGTGCAATTACAAGTTGCTTGAATGTCTGCATTAAAAACGAGAGTATATTTACGGCAGTTTCTTCATTTCTTGAAGTTACAAAAGGATGCGTAACGCTTGCGTGGAAGATGCCCATACCCGTTATTACCGCCATAATTGGTTTTGGTGGAATTTGCGTGCATTGTCAGGTTATGGCTAATCTTAAAAACTGCGGACTGAAATATTCACATTTCTTCGTTTGCCGAGTACTTAACGGAGCGATTGCGTCGTTTATATCATATTTATTGCTACTTGTATTCCCTGTTGATGTGAACGTTTTTGCATCGGTAGAAAATATGACTTTCGCTACATTTTCGGTGTCATTACCTGCTTTTTGCACTTTTGCGGTTATGTGCATAATTATGATTTTTGATATTGATAGAAAAAAGAAAGTATGATACAATGAATTCGGTGATGAAATTGAAAAAGTTGTTAAATAAAAAAGAAATCTCCCCATCCTGCTCATACTGTGCACACGGAAAACTTTCGCCTGACGGTGCAACTGTGCTTTGCAAGAAAAAGGGAGTTGTTGAAAAGGATTTTGCCTGCAGAAAATTTACATATGACGTTTTAAAAAGACAACCAAAACGACCAATTGAATTAGAAAAATATAATCCTGAAGATTTTAAGTTGTGAGATGCGAAACCCCCGTACAGATTGTACGGGGGTTGATTTTTTATATTTTATTTTTCTTTCTTTGATGGGATGAGGGCGATACCGAAACCTGATGCAAGGGCTAACACTGTTGTTGCTACAAGTGACACGCCACCGTCTGTATTTGGAATTACAGGGTTTTTGTTGTTATCTTTATCTGCATCTGTGTCAGGCTTTGTAGTTGTATTATCATTTGTATTGTCATTTGTGTTGTCGTTATTATCGTCATTTGCTGATACAACATTAACTGTGAATTCAGCCTCTGCACCCATTACTTCTACTACAAATGCGTTTTCGCCTTCAGCAACTGTTGCATCAACCTGTTCAACATAAATAGGATATTCTTCGCCATTATATGTGACATAGTCTTCATCACTTGTTACTGTTTGAGTTGTGCCATCTTTGAATGTTACAACAATTTCCATGCCTTCTGTATCAACAAGAAGAATCTCATCGTAATCTGCGAAAACCATATCAACTATCATTTCATAAAGGTCTGGGTTTTCTTCGTAGAATGCTTTGAGTTCTTCAAATGTCATACCCATATCACTGAGCATTGCATCCATTGTTTCAGGGTCTGACTCATAGAGATAGTCAAGAGTAAAGTTATCTCTTGTCATAACATCTTGGTCAATGTCATACTCTGTTTTTGTTGGCATTTTTGTAATCTCAACAGATGCTACAGGTGATTCTTCAACTGTTACTGTATAAGTTGTTTCAAGATATGTGTCGTAATCATCTGTGCCGTAAAATTCAACGATTGCTTCGTTTTCGCCGATTACATAGTCAACAACATACATATCAACATAAGAATACTCGTCAACAGTAATGAGTTCTGTTGTGCCGTCGTCGAATGTTACTTCGAGCACCATTCCTGTCGGGTCGCACCAGATTTCGTTTTCGTAACTGTCAAGACCTTCATAGTAAACTGTTTTGTCAGGTCCTGTTACAACTGCGATTGATTCAGTTTCAGCCGCAAAAGTTGAAACTGTTGCCATAGCAACTACAAGTGTTACTATGAGTAATGTGCTGATTACTTTTGTGAATTTTTTCATAATAATCCTCCTATAATTTAAGAACAGAATATTTTTATTATCTGCTATACAAATTATATATCTTTATTTTATTAATGTCAAGCAAAATATATCTTAATTATATCTAAAATAGTATATAAATAAATTATAATAATTATAGAAAGACAAATTTTTGGAGGTGTGAGCGAATGTATTATGAAGATTTTTCAAAACGTTTAGCAAAACTTCGTCAGGAAAAAGGTGTTTCCGCAAGAGATATGAGCTTGTCTTTAGGACAAAGCGAAAGTTACATTAACAAGATTGAAAACAATTATGCAATGCCATCAATGCAAGGTTTCTTTTATATTTGTGAATATTTAGGTGTTACTCCCTCACAATTTTTTAACGAAGAAGAAAAATACCCCATAGTTATGAAAGAACTTGTAAACAATGCAAAAGGTCTTAATGAAGTTCAGTTAAGATTACTTTCGGAATTTATAAAGTCGTTATAAAAATATCATAAAAGGCATAAAAAAACTCTCGACTTTCGTCGAGAGTTAATTTTTTGTTATTTAATTATTTTCTGCTCTTGAAAAGGTCAAGGATGTCGCCCATATCATCGTCAGCACCGAAGTTGCCACCGTTTGAGCTGATATCTTCCATTCCGCCGTTGTAAAGAGGTCTCTTTGAAACGCCGTTTGAATCAAGACCGAAACCTGTTGCGATTACAGTAACAATCATTTCGTCGTCAAGTTTTTCGTCAAATGCAACACCGAAGATGATGTTTGCATCGTCATCAGCCTGAGCACGAACGATACCTGCTGCTGTGTCAACGTCTTCAAGAGTGATGTCAGGAGATGCTGTGATGCTGATAATAACACCCTTAGCACCTGTGATTGTTGTTTCAAGAAGTGGGCTTGAGATAGCTGAATTTGCTGCCTGTTCTGCCTTATCTTTACCGCTTGCACGACCGATACCCATATGAGCGTGACCAGCGTCTTTCATAACTGCTGTAACGTCAGCAAAGTCAAGGTTGATGAACTGTGGCATTGTGATAAGGTCTGTAACTGAGTTTACACCCTGACGAAGAACGTCATCAGCAATACCGAAAGCATTAGCAAATGTAATTCTCTGCTCTGAAACATATTTAAGTCTTTCGTTAGGAATAACGATAAGAGAGTCAACGTGTTGTGCAAGTTCAGCGATACCTGCTTCAGCCTGCTTCATTCTGTGGTTACCCTCAAATGCGAAAGGCTTTGTAACGATACCAACTGTAAGGATACCCTTTTCTTTTGCAATTTCAGCGATAATTGGAGCAGCACCTGTACCTGTTCCGCCGCCCATACCAGCAGTAACAAATACCATCTGTGTGCCTGAAAGAGCTTCGATGATTGAGTCACGGCTTTCTTCAGCTGACTTCTGACCGATTTCAGGTTTTGCACCTGCTCCACGACCAGCAGTAACTTTTTCACCAATCTGAATTTTTTGGTCTGCAAGTGAACGAGCAAGAGCCTGTTTATCTGTATTAACAGCTACAAGTTCAACGCCACCGATTCCGCCTTTTGCCATACGGTCGATTGCGTTTCCACCGCCACCGCCGACACCGATTACTTTAATGTTTGTAATGTCCTGATACTGATTATCAATTTCGAATGCCATGTTTAAACATCCTCCTATGTATAGAAAATTTCACACCTATGCATTATAGTCATAGATAATTTTAACACCTTTAAAAAATAATTGCAATATATATTGTATAGATTTTTTGCAATTTTTTTAATTTTTTACAAAAATTTAACACTTTTTATGGCTTTTATGCCGCAGAATTTGTTGTAGACTCTGTATTTTCTGTTTCAGTTGTACTTTCAGTTTCTTCAACTACTGTTTCAGGCTCGGTCGTTGAAGTTTCTTCTGACCAATAACCTTTACCGTCAACCGAAAGATTTATGGTACCACGGTAGAATTCGTTCTCTTCATCCTGTGTTTCAATTGCGGCTTTACCGAGTGCCAATTTTTTAGATAAATTCTCTTTATTGGTTTCACCAAGTTCAAGAGTTATTCTGCCCTGATAAGTAAGTTTTATGTCATACAAATCTGACAAATCTATTGCAGTAATTCCTTTAAGTCCGCAATCTTCATATGTTGTACGGATACTTATAAGTTTTTCAAGATGATTTTCACCTTTTGGTGCAATTTTACTGCCCACTTCTGCGGATTCAATTTCGCCTAAATTCAGCAAAATTATGTTTTCGCCCACATACTCCAAATCTTTTTCCAGCACTTTGCCCTCTTCATTAAGCAAAGCATAATAACCATCTAAAACAACCGCGTAAACTGCATCGGTTTTTGTTATTATAAGTTCAAGGCTTGTTGGCAGATGTCTTTTGATTTTTACAGAGCCCACATAGGGAAGTTCTGTTGTAATCTGCTCATTGATTTTCTTTTTTGAGACGAAAATCAGATTGTCACCTATTTGTACTCCGCTTTGTTCGATTACGTCTTCTGTGGAATAAACTGCATCACCTGTTACTGTAATTTCACTGATATTGAAAAACATTGTGAGTGCAAAAATTATGCCTGCAAGAAGAAATATAAAACATAAAACAGCACGGATTATAAGTTTTTTTCTTTTATTCTTTTTTCTTCGCTGATTAGTGCGGTTAATTATCCGTTCATTACCCGAAAGTTGACTGTTGCGGGAAGTATTCGGATTGTTGGTTTTTTTCATCGTCCTTCACCCTTTTAATATCTGCACCTAAATCTTCAAGTACCTTTTCAGGTTGTTCATAACCTCGGTCTATATGATGAATTTCTGTAATTTCAGTTGTGCCGTAAGCATTAAGCCCTGCTAAAAACATTGCCGAGCCGCCTCGCAAATCAGTTGCTCTGACACTTGCACCGTTAAGATGTTTTACACCCTCGATGACAGCCATTCTGCCCTCAACATTGATTTTTGCACCAAATCGAAGCAATTCACCAATATGCTTAAATCGGCTTTCAAATATATTTTCTACGATTACGCTTGTGCCTTCACAGACGCAAGTCAAAGCCATCATTTGTGCTTGAACATCTGTTGGAAATCCCGGATAAGGCATTGTGCGAATCATTCGTATTCTTTTAAGTTTTGGTGGTGCGTTAAGACACACCCATCTGCCACTTACGGTAATATCACACCCCGCCTCACGCAAGGGTTGAATTGTTGGTCCGATATGGGCAGGAATTATATCACGCAGACAAATTTTACCGTTTGTCATAGCACACGCAATCATATAAGTTGATGCCACAATTCTGTCGGGAATAACGGTATGCTCAGTTGAATGTAATCGACTTACGCCCTCAATTGTTACAGTACTGTCACCTGCACCATGTATTCTTGCTCCGCAACGATTCAAAAAATCGGCTAAATCGCTGATTTCAGGCTCACGTGCAGCATTTGTAATTATTGTTGTCCCCTTTGCGAGAACGGCTGCAAGAATAATATTTTCAGTTGCACCAACGCTTGGGAATGACAATGTAATTCGAGTACCTGTAAGCCCTTTTTCTTCTGCAGAGCAGACTATAAAACCGTTTTCAGTTGTAACGGTCGCACCGAACTGTTCCATTGATGACAAGTGCAAGTCGATTGGTCTGAGTCCTATTTCACAGCCACCGGGAGTAGATAAGACTGCTTTGCCCATTCTGCCTAAAATTCCGCCTAAAAAAACAATGGACGAACGCATTTCACGCATCAGATTATCAGGAACATCGTTTCGGCTCACATTAGTTGAGTCAACAGTTACGGTATGTCCCTCACGGGTAACTATGCACCCTAAATATCGCAGAATTTTAATTGTTGCCTCAACATCGGAAAGAATGGGGCAATTATGTATTACCGAAACACCCTTTACAAGAAGTGTTGCCACGAGTATTGGCAATACACTGTTTTTTGCACCTTGCACAGTAATTTCGCCGTTTAATCTGCGATTACCGTTGATTATAATTTTATCCAATTTTCACACGCCCTTTACAGTATGACCTTTCGTCACATACTATGCGGTTTGTGCGAATTAAGTGATTATAAGTTCATTATAATTCTGCAAATTTCACTTAAAGCATTTGCTTTTGCATTTTTAAGTGCATTTTGTGAAATTACATCTAACTTATGACGGTTATTTTTAAGGTCGCATACAGTTTTTGCAAGAATTTCACCGTCAAGATTTTTTTCTTCAATAAGGATTGCACCGTCATTTTCAGCCAATGTCATAGCATTGTGATACTGATGATTTTCTGCCACATTTGGTGACGGAATAAGAATTGACGGTTTACCTAAAAGTTGAATTTCGGAAATCGAACTTGCTCCTGCACGGCTAATTACCAAATCGCAAGCAGGAAGACAAATGTCCATATTATCTATGTATTCACGAATTTCAATATTTGTACCTTTTCCGTAATTCACACCATTTTCAGTAAGTTTTTCTTCTACCCATTTACCGTATTTGCCCGTTGAATGTAAAAAACAGATGTCAGTTTCATCTTTAAGTGAAGTAAGCATTTCAACAACTGCGTTATTGATTGCATTTGCACCTAATGAGCCACCCATTGAAAGTACAAGCATATCAGTAGATTTAAGACCTAATGTTGCACGGGCAAAATCACGGTCAGTTTTAATGATTTCTCGTCTGACAGGAAGTCCCGTTACAACGGGAGGATTTTTACATTTCATATATTTTTCGGCAGCGGCGGATGTAAGCATAACTTTATCAACTAATTTTGCAAGTGCTTTATTCGCCACGCCCGGAAAAGCATTTTGCTCGTGAATTGCAGTTTTTATTCCCATTTTAACGGCTGTTCGAAGAACGGGACCTGTAACATAGCCACCGAAACCTACAACAACGTCGGGCTGAAATTCACTAATAATTTTTTTGGCATCGCCTGATGCTTTTAAAGTAAGACAAGCTGTTTCAATGTTTTGTTTAATGCCTTTTAATGACAAATTTCTTGAAAAGCCGTTCATTTTTAATGTTTTCAACTCAAATCCCGCTTTTGGGACAATCTGAGTTTCCATTCGTCCTTCAGTACCTACAAAAAGGATTTCACAAGTAGGGTCAAGTCTTTTTACTTCATTAGCAACGGCTATAGCAGGGTTAATATGACCACCCGTACCGCCTGCAACAAACATTATTTTCATACCCATTAATCCTTCTTTCTTGCACTTCGCGAGATAGATAATACCATTCCCATTTCACAAAGCAAAATAACAAGTGACGTGCCACCGTATGAGAAGAACGGAAGTGAAATACCTGTATTGGGAATAAAGTCGCTGACAACGGCAATATTAAGTGCTACCTGAACACCAATCTGAAATACAATACCCATAGCAAGTAATGCACCAAAACGGTCTTTTGCACGAAGTCCGATTTTAATTCCGCGATATACTAAAAGTGCAAAAAGCACGATTATTGCAGTTGCACCTACAAAACCTAACTCCTCACATACAATTGAGAAAATAAAGTCATTCTGTGGTTCGGAAACATAAAGATGTTTCTGTTTTGACTGACCTAATCCCGTACCTAAAAATCCGCCTGAACCGATAGCATAAAGTGAGTTATTTGTCTGCCAACGGGCACCAAGTGGCTCATAATCTTTATCAAGCCACGCAACAATACGTTCACCTGCATATTCTTTAAGCAAATCGGGATTAAGAACAAATAAGATTACTGCAAACACCGCTACAACAACGCCTACAATAAACCATTTATTCTTTACTTCGCCCAAGAATAGCATTATTACGCCGATAGCAAGCATAAGTACTGCACCTGAAACGTGATTTTCAATTAAAACGAGAACTGCAAACAAAAGAATGAAAAAGCCATATGCAATTGTGCTTGTAAATGACTTATAAACTACAAGTCTGCCGTTTGTCATATTTTCAATTCCACGACAAATACCAAGTTCACTCGGTATTTTACCAACTACGCCTTTATGGTGTTGTTCAAGGCAAAATGCCAAGAACATAATAAGTCCTAATTTTGCAATTTCTGATGGCTGGAATGTAATAAAACCTAAGTCAATCCATCTGTAAAAGCCCGGTTGAACACTATCGGGAAGTAAGCGAACAACAATAAGCAGTATTACCGAAACGCCCACACCTATAAGCGATGCAATTTTAAAATATTCATACTTAACTCGTGATATTATGAGCATTCCCAAAATACCTATTCCTGCATAAGCCAACTGCTTAAGGAAAAGTTCGCTACTACTTGTTCTGAAATAATAACTATAAGTATAGCTGGCGGAAAACAGCATAATAAGTCCTATTGTTACAATGGTCATAAGGATAAGAAAGAAAGGAATATCCATTGAGCCTTTATTGAATATGAAACTTAAAGGACTTTTTTTCTTTTTTGTTGCCATTTTCTCACCGCCTTAATAAATTTTATGATTTAGAAATTAGATTTTAATTGTTCCGTAGTAATAGAGTGCAAGACCAATTACGCAACCTACAATATTCACAAGTGAAAATACTGTTACGATTTTACGTTCTTTCCAACCGCACATTTCAAAGTGATGATGGATTGGTGCCATTTTGAAAATACGCTTGCCGTGTGTAAGTTTGAAGTAACCAATCTGTAAAACATCAGAAAGTGCTTCAATTACATAGATAATTCCGAAGAATACGAGAATAAGTGGACAGTCAATTGCGTAAGCCAAAGCTACAACCATACCGCCCAAGAACATAGAGCCTGTATCGCCCATCATAACCTTTGACGGATAGTAGTTCCAGATAAGATATCCTAAACAACCACCTGCAAGAGCAGCGGCTAAAATGCTTATACCAAAGAACTTTGTCATAAGAGCTGCAATACAGAATGCGATTGCAGCAGTTGAAGTAACGCTTGCACAAAGTCCGTCAACGCCGTCAGTAAAGTTTACTGCATTAACTGCACCGTAAATTACTGCGATACCGAAAATCCAGAAAAACCATTTAAGGTCAACTACCCCTACAAACGGTATTTTCATATAGGTAAGTCCGTTAAGGTAAAGTGTTACAAGGTAACCGATAATAAGAATTACCTGCGGAATAGTTTTCTGAATTTCTGTAAGTCCTAAATTTCTCTTTTTAACAACTTTTATATAGTCATCAGCAAAGCCTACAAGGCCAAGACCGATTGCCAAAACAACGCCTGCAACAAGTTTAACTTTTAAAGTGTCAGGCATTACGTGTTCGCTTCCAAAAAGGTTACCACCCATAAGATAATCTGTCACAAGTACACAGATTACTGAAAGAATTGTGCTGACAATGAACATAATTCCGCCCATAACAGGTGTTCCCTGCTTTGACTTATGCCATGCTGGACCAATATCAAGAATAGTTTGACCGAACTTTAATTTTCTAAGCCAAGGAATAAGCACAAATCCCAATAAAAATGCGATTAAAAAGCTTAAAACAGCTGTTGCACCTAACGCTACATAAATATTCATAATCACAACTCCTTATTTAACATCCCATTGTTCATATATTTTTTCAAAAACTTCTTCAAGTTTCATTCCGCGACTTGCTTTGAAAAGAATTGTATCACCGTCGCGAAGTTCATTAAGAAGAACATTTGTGAGTTCTGTTTTATCAGTGAAGCTATGGACGTTCTGAAGTCCTGCTTTTACTGCACTGTCTGCCATATATTTTGATTCTTCACCGACTGCGTAAAGAATATCAACACCGCATTCTGCCGCATATTCGCCAACTGTTCTGTGTGCAGTTTCGCTATATGAGCCAAGTTCAAGCATATCGCCGAGAACTGCGATTTTTCTGCCTTTTGCGATTTTGCAAAGTGAATTAAGACCTGCTTTTTGTGAATCGGGGCTTGCATTGTAGCAATCTTCAATGAATGTTACACCGTTCACTTCCTTTATTCTTTGACGCATACCTGACGGTGTATAATTTTGTAGTCCTTTTGCAATATTTTTAGGTGAAATTCCATATTCAAGACCTACTGCAAATGCCGTAAGTGCATCATAAACATTATGAATTCCAACAGTTGGGATTGTAATTTTTTGTCTTACCTCCCCTTTTATTGCTACGAATTCAGTTGAAAGTCCGATTTCTTTAATATCTTCTGCTAAAACGTCACAATTTTTATTATCAATACCAAAGAAAATTACTTTATAATCTTGGAGTTTTACTGTTGAGAGTTTATCGTTATCACCATTTAAAAATACAGGTGAGCCTTTCTTGAGTCCCTCAAGAATTTCAAGTTTTGCTTGTAAAATTCCGTCACGTGAACCTAAAATTTCAATATGCGAAACGCCGATATTAGTAATGATAGCACAGTCGGGTTTTGCACAGTTTGTAAGCACTGAAATCTGACCAAAACCGTCCATACCCATTTCAATTACAGCATTTTTTGTTGTTTCTTCTAATCTAAACAACGTTCTTGGCATTCCAATTTCGTTATTAAAATTGCCTTCAGTTTTAAGTGTTTCGCCCTTTTGTGCCATTACGCAAGCTACCATTTCTTTAGTTGTAGTTTTACCTACGCTACCCGTTAATGCGATTAAAAGCAAATCAGGAAATGTGCTTTTATAATATGATGCAAAGTCGAGAAGTGCTTGCTTGGTGTCATCAACATAAATCACTGGTGCAGAACACTCCACTTTTTTATGGCACACAACTGCACCAACGCCTTTTTCTGCCACATCTTTCACGAAATCATGGCCGTCAAATCGTTCCCCTTTGATTGCGAAAAACAAAGTGTTTTCGTCAACATCACGACTGTCAATTGACACACGTTTTATTATATTTTGAGAATCTACAATTGTTCCTAATGCTTTTGCAATTTCAACGGCTTTTAAGTTCATTGTTTTCTCCTAAAATTAGTTATCTATTACTGAAATAGTCCTTTACGATTTTTCTTTCGTCAAAGGGCTTTTTTTCATTCCCTACAATCTGATAAACCTCGTGGCCTTTACCTGCAAGTAAAACTGTATCGCCTTTTCGTGCCTTACTGAGTGCAAATTCTATTGCCTGACGGCGATTTTCGATTACCGCAATTCTGGCTTTGGATTTTTCCATTCCGCAAAGAATATCATTTATAATCAACAGCGGATTTTCAGTTCTTGGATTATCACTTGTAACAACTGCAATACCCGATAACTCCCCTGCTATTCTGCCCATTTCGGCACGTTTAGATTTATCACGGTCACCACCGCAACCAAACACTATTATTACTTTACCCTTTGTTATTTCGCGGACACACTCGAGAATATTCTGAAGTCCGTCGGGGGTATGAGCATAGTCTATCATAACCGTAAAGTTGCTTGGTGTTGGTACGATTTCTGCTCTACCCTTTACGAAATCAAGTTTTTGGCAGGCATTGGAAATTTCGTCTATTGAAAATCCCAATTTTAACAGCGTAGCAACTGCACAAAGTGAGTTGTAAACAGTAAATCTACCCGGAATTTTTAGTTCAATTCTGCCGATACAATCCATACCCACAAATTCATATCTTACGCCGTTTTCTGTGCATACAATATTTTTTGCGGTATAGTCAGCATCATTAGACGTTGCCGAAATTGTTTTATATGGACAATCAAGCTTTTCTGCTATTGATTTTATATGATTATCATCAATATTTATACAAGCAAATTCTGCCATATTAAATAAGCGAAGTTTAGCATCAATATAACTCTGCATATTGCCGTGATAGTCAAGGTGTTCGGGGGTAACATTTGTAAACACAGCCGCCTTAAAATCAAGTCCCCACACACGTTCTTGTGCAAGTCCTTGTGAAGAAACTTCCATAACACAGTATTCGCAACCGTTATTAACCATTTGGCGAAGTAAATTATGTAGTTTCATAGGCTCGGGAGTAGTGAGGACTGCGTCACTTTCACTATTTCCAACATTATTCTTTACAGTACCTATAATCCCGCATTTTTTATTAAGATTTTCTAAAATACCTTTAATAAAAAATGATGTTGAGGTTTTACCGTTTGTACCCGTAACGCCTATCAGTTTAATTTGTTCGGCAGGGTTGCCGTATAAATTAGCCGCTATTTTTGAATAGGCTCGTCGTGTATTTTTTACTATTATCTGATTTGAAATATTCAAATCAATTGATGTAACCACCGCTACTGCACCATTCTGCAAAACAGATTTTGCAAGTGAATGACCATCAACACGGTTGCCGTCAATACACACGAACAAGGCATTTTTCAAGTTTTCTTTGTTGTTATCCGTTACTCTTTCAACTTCCACATCTTCATACGCACTTGTCGTTTCAACATCCTTAAGAAGAGTAGAAAGTTTCATTGTCTTACCTCATATTAAATTAGTCCGTTACGTTTTCACTTGAACGGAAATATACTGTTATTATCGCACCGTTTTCGGCAGTTGTTTCGGCAGGAATACTTTGCTTGTATGAAAGCACTTGGCCTGCACCCTGAGTTGTACCTGCGATTTTAATATTAAAGCCTGAATTTACGGCAATACGATTAGCCTCAGCCAGTGTAAGCCCTGTAAGATTTGGAACAGTTGCAGTCTGTTTTTCTGCATTTTCTTCAGTATATACAACGATTATACCGTTCTTTGGCATTGATTGGTTTGCAGACGGCATCTGTGAAATTACAGTTTCACCACTACCTACTATTTTCACGGTAAATCCACTTGCTTTTGAACGAACTTTTGCTGATTCTTCACCAACAAGGTTTGGTGCAGTAACTGTTGCCTGAGCCATTTCTTCATCACTATACTGCGGGTCAATATTAAGGTAGGCAAGAATATTTTCAAAAATTCTTCCGGCTACAGGTGCAGCACCCGAACCGCCTGTTGCGTAATACTGTGGCTCGTCAACAGCTATAAGAATAGCAATTTGCGGGTCATTAGCAGGAGCAAATCCTGCAAATGATGCAATACACTGGTCATCAGTATTAAGTTTTTCACTTGTACCCGTTTTGCCTGCTACGTGATAGCCTGCAACATAAGCATTTTTAGCTGTACCCCATACAACAACTTGTTCCATAAGTTCGCACATAAGGTCAGCAGTTTTTTCTGAAATAACCTGTCTTTTTACTGTTGGTTCGGTTTCGGAAACAATATTTCCGTCTTCATCAAGAATCTTATCTACAATATAAGGTGTCATTAACTTACCACCATTACCAAGAGATGCAACTGCGGTAATCATTTGTATTGGAGTTGCCTGGAATGTCTGACCGAAAGATGCAGATGAAAGTTCGGCAATACCCATTCTGTCAACTGTATAATATGTTTTATTTGCAACAGGGGCTGCCTCCGAAGGTAAATCAACACCCGTTTTTTCAGTAAATCCAAAGGCTTCAAAGTATTTAGAGAAAGTTTCTTTACCTAATTTTTGTCCTAATGTAATGAAATATGTATTACATGAGTTTGGAAGTGCTTCAGCAACAGTTTGTGTACCGTGAGCTTTATGGTTATAACAATGCTGATAATAATTTGCAACTTTTATTGAACTTGTGCAATTGTATGTACTTGTTGGTGTGATTGCACCTTCTTCAAGTCCTGCGGCAGCAACGAAAAGTTTGAAAACAGAACCCGGTTCATAAGAGTCGCTTACTACTCGGTTTCGCCACTGTGAGAAAAGTGCATTACTTTCAGCTTGTGACTTTTGTGCTGAATCTTCAATTTTTTCAATTTCTTCAAGAACTGAATTTGAAGAAATTTTATAAGGTGAATTCAAGTCGTAGTCAGGCATTGTTGACATACCGAGAATAGCACCTGTTTTAACATCCATTACAATTCCGTAAGCATATTTTGCCTGAGTTTCCTGTATGGCTTGTGAAAGTTGTTGTTCAAGATAATACTGGATTACTTCATCAACCGTAAGTACAAGACTTTTTCCTTGTTCAGCATCATATGTTGTTTCGTAATCATTAGGCATTTCACCTGCTAAAGCATTTTTAGCGGTAATAATTCTACCTGCCTCGCCTGTTAAAATGTCGTTATATTTAAGTTCAAGCCCTGCACGGCCTGTATCTTCAGAACCTGTAAAGCCGAGAACTGTTGACGCAAAAGAGCCAAGCGGATAATAACGTTTTGTATCAGGGTCAATGCCAACAATTGTGCTGAGTTTTTGGTCTTTATGCTTTGAAAGATATTCTTTAAGTGCATCTTTCTGAGCATTATCAATCTGACCAATAATTTTTTCATATCCGCTTTCACTACGGTTCACTTTTTTCTCGATTGTTTCGCGGTTAAGGTCAAAAAGTTCAACTAAGCCATCAATGAGAAGTGTTTTTTGCTCATCTGTTGAGATTTTAGACGGATTAATATAAACAAGCCACGCAGACGCACTTTGAGCGAGAACTTTCATATTCGAGTCATAGATTGTTCCACGATTCGCATTTACAACAGTATCACTCAACTGATTTTTTTCTGCTTTCAAGCGATATTCTTCACCATTAATTATCTGAAGCCAAAAAAGATTACCAATAAGGCAAAGCAAGAAAAGACAGAACACGCCAAACGCGATAAGTGAACGTAATTCCATTCTTTTTGTAGGCTTTTTATTCATTTTTCTTGCTCCCTTCAGTTAATTTGGTACTTAGTTTAATTACCTCATACAATAAAACAACGAGAGTCAAGAATTCTCAACTCCCTTTGCTTTCTTTAAAATATATTACTTGTTATTTTCATTTATTACATAGGACTGTTCTGTCTGTTCGCCGTTTGCGACAACTACGCTGTCGCCTGCAGACAAATCAACATAAACCACCTGATAATCCTGAACCTTTACCATTCCAAGAACATTGGCGGCGTAATCTTCAACATTATTTATTGACACCATAGAACTGAGTGCATTGTTAAGTTTTATTGTATCGCTTTGTGCCAGTTCTATAGAATTTTCAATCGAATTGATTTCGCGATTTATTTCGTCAAGCTGAACTCGACTGTAAATCACCATAGCCATAAACATTAAAATTGTCATTGCAATAGCGAAAATTTTTCTTGCCTGTTTTGCAGCAATTTGTGACTCTTCGCGAACTTGTGCAGCTGATGGTTTTGCTCTTTTAATAACCTTAAGTTGCGGTGTTTTCTGTGGTGCAGGTTTCATTTTAGGCGCAGCGTTGCTAGTCGATACCACTCTTGGTTCGAACTGTTCAATATTATATGACTTATAAGCGTTGTACTGTGCCATATTTAAATTCCTCTCTTTTAAACTTCCACAACTTATTTTATACGTTCAATAGTACGAAGTTTTGCACTTCGACTTCTGTTATTCATATCTAATTCCGATTGTTTTGCAGAAACCCCTTTGTTAATAAGTTTGCCTTCAGGTGTTTTTCCGCACACGCAAACGGGAAATTCTTTAGGACAAGTGCACCCTAATGTAAATTCACGAAACTTTTCTTTCACCGTTCTGTCTTCAAGAGAGTGGAATGTTATTATTGAAAGTCTTCCGCCCACCTTAAGACTATGGAACATATCGTCAACCGCCTGACTTAATGTTGAAAGTTCATCGTTGACTTCAATTCTTATTGCCTGAAAGGTTTTTCTTGCAGGGTGCCCGTCACGACGATATTTTGCAGGAACCGAATCTTTAATAATTTCAGCAAGTTCCAAAGTTGTTTCTATGTTTTTTTCGTTTCTTGCTTTTACAATATTTTTAGCAATGTTTCTTGCAAACTTTTCTTCACCATAACGACTGATTATATTTGCAAGTTCATATTCGGTATATCCGTTTACAACATCAAACGCACTTTTGCCCGATTTACTCATTCGCATATCAAGTGGTGCATCGTGATGAAACGAAAATCCCCTTTCGGCTGTGTCAAGCTGAAATGAACTAACACCCAAATCAGCAAGTATTCCGTCAGCCAATCTGCCGTTCAATATACCTTTTATATTATTAAAATTATCGTTGACTATTTCTACCTGAGGTGCAGAACCTATACGTTCTGTTATTACCTGTATGGCGTCGGGGTCACGGTCAATAGCAACAAGAACGCCGTCCGGGATGCGTGCAAGTATTGCTTTGGAATGCCCCGCTCCGCCACAGGTACAATCAACGTACAAACCATCTGATTTAATGTTCAATGATTCTATTGTTTCATCAAACAAAACTGAAATATGTGAAAATTCCATATTAATTACCAATCAATATCTGCTGAATAGTCGATTGCAGAATTTGTTTCCATTTCAGTAATCTTGAATTTTTCAAGAGGCATAATCACAACTCTGCGACCACCACCGATTACTGCAACTTCTTTTTTCAATTCAGCGTGTTGAACATGGCGACCATCAAGAGTAACTCTGCCTTGATTATCAACAGTTGCCTCACACACATTACTGAAGAAAGCCATTTGTTTGTTAAGGTCACGGTGAGTTTGTCTATACTGTTCTGCTATTTCATTAAAGGTATCTTCAGGGTAAACAAACAAACTTGCTTCAGGACCGGGCATAATATAAAATCTTTCGCCCAACTGGTCGCGAAAACGAACAGGAATAAACAAACGGTTTTTAGCGTCAAGATTGTGATAATAATTATTTACAAACACTTTTTATTCATTCCTTTCGTAGTTAAATTTTGTCTAATTAGCCTTTTTGATGTATTTTTGGTGCATTTCTCCCCCACCAATGCATTTATTATACAATAATACTTTAAAAATTGCAACAAAAAGATGAAAACTTATTTGTGCATTTTTCTACAAAATTTTCAAAAAAATTTTATGCAATATTCACAAACGTCAAAAAGCATAAAAAACCACCCTATTCCTAGTGGAATAAGGTGGTTTGAGAGTTTTGTTTATTTTTTAATTATCCAAATTTCTTTTTATAACCTTCAATTGCATCATCGATAATATCAATTGCCGCGAGGACGCCTTTTGCCTCGTCAATTGCAGTATCTTTATTCTCAAGCATTTTGTAAACCTTGAAGAAATGAATCATTTCGTCGAAGATATGCTTTGGAAGTTGACTTATATCTTTATACTCATTATAAGTAGGGTCACCGAACGGAATTGCGATAATCTTATCGTCAGCGTGGCCACCGTCAACCATTGAAATTACGCCGATTGGGTAGCAACGCACAAGTGCCATCGGTTCAATCTGTTCAGAGCAAAGAACAAGCACATCAAGGGGGTCGTTATCATCAGCATAAGTCTTTGGAATAAAGCCATAGTTTGCAGGATAGTGAGTTGATGTATGAAGAACGCGGTCAAGTTTTAATAAACCTGTATCTTTATCAAGCTCATATTTCATTTTACTGCCCTTTGAAATTTCGATAACTGCTTCAAAGTCTTTTCTTGTAATTCTTGAACTGTCAATATCGTGCCAAATATTCATTATCTCTTTACTCCTTTATATTCTTCAATCAAATCTTTACGAACTCGCCACAGTTCTTCAGATAAATCCACATAATAAGTATGAGGATTTTCAAATCTTTTAACTTCTTCCCACAAATTGTCAATCTGTTCTGAACAATAGTCACGGATTTCGTCAACTGACGGCTCAGTATATACACATTCGCCCGCTTTGAACACAGGAACAAGAAGTTTTCTTGCTACAAAGTTTTCAACCTCTTTACGTTTCCAAGTAAAATCAGGGTCAAAAAGTGTATACGGCTTGCTTTCGTCGATTTTTTCATTTTCAAGAGTAAGAACGTCTGCAATTGCTTTGCCCGTATCACAATCAAAAAGTCTGTAAAGCATTTTTGAGTGTGGTGTTGTGATTTTACTTACGTTTTCTGAAAGATTGATTTTTGGAACAATCTCGCCATTTTTCTCAACCGCAGATAATTTATATACACCACTGAAAATCGGTGATGATGCAGAATTTATAAGTCGCTCACCTACTACAAAGCAATCAACTTTTGCACCTTGTAAAAGCATATCGTTGATAATATGCTCGTCAAGTGAATTTGAAGCGGTAATGTTACAATCGGGGTAACCTGCCTCATCAAGCATTTTACGTGCTTTTTTAGACAGATATGTTATATCGCCCGAGTCAATACGGATACTAACGGGACGCTTGCCCATTGGTTTCAATACATCATCAAAGGCTTTGATTGCATTTGGCACACCTGAACGGATTGTGTCGTAAGTATCAACTACAAGCGAGCAATCATCCGGGTATTGTCTTGCATATTCACAAAAAGCGTCATATTCACTGTCAAACATCTGCACCCAGCTATGAATCATAGCGTTCATTGTAGGAATACCGAATTCTTTGCCTTGAACAACACCTGAAGTACCAACACAGCCACCAATATATGCAGCACGAGAGCCATAAAATGCAGAATCATAACCAATCGCACGACGAGTACCAAACTCAGCAACAGCTGTACCTTTAGCGGCACGGACAAGTCGGTTTGCCTTTGTTGCAATAAGGGATTGATGATTCATACATACAAGCAACAAGGTTTCAATAAGTTGTGCTTGTAAAATTGGTCCGCGAACTTTAATTACAGGCTCATTAGGAAATACGGGTGTTCCTTCGGGAACTGACCAGATATCGCATTCGAACTTGAAATTTCTTAAATAATCAACAAATCCGTCGCAAAGTCCTATTGATGAAAGATATTCTAAATCGGACTCGGAAAACTTAATATTTTTAACGAGTTCAACAATTCGTGAAAGCCCTGAAAAGATTGCAAAACCGCCATTATCAGGAACTTTTCTGAAAAACAAATCGAAATATGCAATTTCGTCTGCTTTGCCACTCATATAAAGACCGTTAGCCATTGTAAGTTCATAAAGCTCGGTCATTAAAAAACAGTTTTTATCAAGAGAAAGATGTGCCATAAAATCACTCCTAATTATACAATATCATTTTAACAAAGTTTTATTAAAAAGTCTACAACAAATTGTTGAATGGGAATAAAAAATAGTATATAATTATTATAACTTAAATTTAGGAGTTATTATTATGTTTAGTGAACTTATTTTAAAACGTGAAAGTTGCAGAAATTATAATGGTGAGTCTGTTTCAACAAATTTACTTTTAAAGTGTGTTGATGCGGCAAGACTTTCGCCTTCTGCTTGCAACTCACAACCGTGGAAATACTACATTGTAAATGGTGGGGAAAATGCAGAGAAGATAAGAGATTGTATTCAACCAAACGGGGCAAATAAGTTTGTGCAAAATTGCCCTGCATTTGCCATTGTCACAGAAAGACCTGCTACACTTAAGGCATTCGTTCAGGAAAAAGTTAGAAACAGTCAGAAATGGGCTGAAAACGACATTGGACTTTCAGTTGCTCACTACTGCTTGCAAGCTGCTGATTTAGGTCTTGGCACTTGCATTATCGGTATGGTTGAAGAAGAAAAAGTCCGCGAATATTTTGGTATTGAAGATAAAATAAGACTTGTTATTGCAACCGGATATTCAGCAGATGAAAAGCCAAGAAATAAAGTGAGAAAGCCACTTGAAGATGTTTGTGAAATAATTGGTTAAGTGCAAAATTAACGGCGAGGTTACCCTCGCCGTTTTTATTATAATCTAACTGATATTCCGTTATCTTTAAGATAGTGTTTTAAGTCCATAATTGGGATTTCGTTGAAGTGGAAAAGAGATGCGGCTAAAACTGCATCGGCTTTACCCTCATTGAATGCATCAAGAAAATGGGATTTTGCACCTGCACCACCTGATGCGATTACGGGCACGCCTACACATTCTGAAACTGCACGATTAAGGTCGTTATCATAACCTTGTTTTTGTCCATCACAATCCATACTTGTTAAAAGTATTTCGCCTGCTCCCCTTTTTACTGCTTCTTCTGCCCATTTTACTGCATCAATGCCTGTTGGGATTCTACCACCGTTAAGGTAAACTTCCCAACCATTGCCGTTTCGTTTAGCATCAATTGCACAAACTACACATTGACTACCGAATTTATAAGCAGCCTCATTAATGAGATTAGGGTTTCTTACTGCAGCAGAGTTTACTGAAATTTTGTCAGCACCTGCACGAAGAAGTTCCTTGAAATCTTCAACTGTTCTTATTCCGCCACCAACTGTAAATGGAATAAAGATATTATCGGCAACCTGACGAACAATCTCAAGCATTGTACCCCTACCCTCATGAGTAGCAGTAATATCGAGCAAAACAAGTTCGTCGGCACCTTTTTTGTTGTATTCTATTGCACACTCCACAGGGTCACCTGCATCACGAATATTGACAAAACTAACACCTTTTACAACGCGTCCGTTTTTAACATCAAGGCAAGGTATAATTCTTTTAGCGTACATTACTTAACCTCCATTGATGCGAAATTTTTAAGGATTTGAAGTCCCACATCTCCACTTTTTTCAGGGTGGAATTGTGTTGCAAAAACATTGTTTTTACCCACTGCAGAGTGGAAATCAATACCGTAATTCGTTACACAAGCAATATCATTTTCATCTTCTGCGTGGAGATAATAGGAATGAACAAAATAGACATAACTGTTTTCGGAAACGCCTTTAAAGATACCATCTTTTTGCTTGATTTCAAGGGAATTCCAACCAATATGCGGAATTTTAAGTCCCATATCACTTGAAAACTTTTTGATTTTGCCCTTGAAAATGCCTAATCCTTGAACGCCCGGGGATTCCTCTGACTCCTCAAACAAAAGTTGAAGTCCTAAACAGATACCTAAAAATGGTTTTCCGCTTAAAGCGTTTTGCTTAACGGTTTCTACAAGTCCTTTTTCAGTCATTGAGTTCATAGCATCGCCAAACGAACCAACGCCGGGGAGTAAAATTCTGTCGCAAGCGTTGATTATTTCGGGGTTATCTGTAATTACACTTTCGGCACCAATAAAATCAAAAGCTTTTTTTACGCTTTGAAGATTTCCTGCACCATAGTCAATTATTGCAATCATTTTTGTCATTCCTTAAAAATAGTATTGTTATTTTAACAAATTAAGTTCGCATAATCAATAGTATATTGCTTGTTTTAATTGACTTTTGGAATATTTTGCTTTAAAATCAAATGCGTATGGAGGTAATCTTATGGATAACGTTTTAAATAAAAAAGGTTTTATCAGCGATATGGACGGTGTTATATATCACGGTAACAAGATATTACCCGGTGTTGCTGAATTTGTAAACTGGATGATTGATAATGATAAAAAATTCGTATTTCTTACAAACAGTCCTGAAAAAACGCCTCACGAATTAAGTATGAAACTTGAACGTATGGGATTAAAGGTTTCTGCAGAACATTTCTACACAAGTGCTATGGCTACGGCGGCGTTTTTAAGTAGCCAAAAGCCAAATTGCACAGCATATGTAATTGGCGAAGCGGCTCTTACAAAGGCACTTTATGACCAAGGAATTTATATGAATGACGTAAATCCCGACTACGTAGTTGTTGGTGAAACAAGAACATATAACTTTGAAAAAATTGAAAAGGCTATTGAGTTAGTACTTAAAGGTGCGAAACTCATAGGTACAAATCCTGACATTACAGGGCCTACTGAACGTGGACTTATGCCCGCAACAGGTTCACTTATTGCACCTATTGAGATTGCAACTGGTAAAAAAGCATATTTTGTTGGCAAGCCAAACCCTCTTATGCTTCGTCACGGACTTCGCAAAATTGACTGTCACAGTGAAGAAATTGCATTTATCGGTGACAGAATGGACACGGATATTATTGCAGGTATTGAGTCAAACGTTGACACTGTGCTTGTGCTTTCAGGTGTTACATCTTTTGAAGATATCGACAAATTCCCATATCGTCCTAAATACATTTTAGACAACATAGGTGAAATTTTAAAGTAAAAAACAATACAAAAAGTGAACGACCTTGCTAAGTTGCAAGGTCGTTCTTTTTCATACATTATCGTACATAGTTGCAAGTTTCTTCGCTGAATTGTAAAGATTTTGTACGCATTCGGAAATATCAGGATTTTTCAAGTTTTCAATATAATAGCTTGCTTCAAGGGTAAAGTAGCCGTCATAGCCTATATCTTTAAGTGCTTTTACAATTGGTACAAAATCAATATTCATTGAAAATGGAAGTTGATGTGAATCGTGCAGTTTATCATTATCGTGAATATGCAACGCTTTAAGGCGATTGCCTAATGCTTTTATCATTTCTACTGCGTTGGTGTTACTGCCCTTCATTTCGGCGTGGCCAATATCAAGACAAGCAACAAGACAATCGTCATTTACTGCGTCAAGATGGGCATTAAAACTTTCAGGTGTAGCACAGGCTGCGAAAGAAGAATGTTCTTCATCAGGTAACCAATTCCACATATTTTCAGTTGCGATTTTAACATTATGTTGTTTTGCAAAAGGCAAGAGTTCAAAATACATTTCTGCGTTTTCTTCAGGTGTGCCGTTATTCATAGGGTGGATTACACAAATCTCGCCACCTGCCTCTGCTACACACTCAATTGCACGTTTAAGATAATCTATACTTTTCGGGGAACTTGGGAATGGTGCGTGACCTTGGTTACAGATAATACCATTATCGAGACCAATTAGACGAAGTTTTCTTGCAAATGCAAGATATTCATTTTGTGCAGTTGGGTGATTTGTGGGGACTAAAACCCCATTTTGTTTTTCACACATTTGAAACAGCGAGAAATCCCAAGCGTCAAAACCTGTTTTTGCAACAAGTTCAACAGCGTTTTCTTCACCAATATGTAACGCGATTGAATCTATTTCGGTAGAGATTTTCATAAAGTACTCCTTTTTCTCTTAATTATGTAATCGATAATAGCGAAAGTTAGGCATCCTATTGCGTAACAGATTAAATCTGCAAAGGAGAATGTTCTGCCAAGTAAGGTTGATATAAAAGCATTGTCATCAAGTCCTATCTTTTTTACAAAATCAAAATATTGTCCAATTTCAACAATTGCTGAAAAGACAAACACAAGTATTGGCATTATCTTGATTTTTTCGGGAATTAAAAATCTTGCAAGAGAACAAATAAGAACTGTCACAAGCATATCACCAACATATGGGCGAATGAAATTATCGTGAGCAAACAAGGCAATTAGTATTTCTATTGTGAGTACTATAAGAAACATTACAGCATAGATTGTTCTTAATCTATTTTTGATTTTAACCACCGCCATAGTTTTATATATTTATTTTAGTATAAGAAAGAATAAATTGCAATAAAAATAAGAGTCTTCCTATTGGAAAACTCTTATTTTGGTGGGCAGGGGTGGATTCGAACCACCGAAGTCGTCGACGGCAGATTTACAGTCTGCTCCCTTTGGCCACTCGGGAACCTACCCATATTAAATTTACAAAAAAATGGAGCTGGTGGACGGACTCGAACCCCCGACCTGCTGATTACAAATCAGCTGCTCTACCAACTGAGCTACACCAGCGTCTCAACGCTTGAATATAATATCATAACAAAATCAGTTCGTCAAGTCTTTTTTTCAAGTTTTTTTAATTTTTTACAAATTTTTTATTCATAATCAAGTTTATGTTTTTCTACATTTCAAAAAGTAAAACGGTGAAGAAAAATTCTTCACCGCCTTTGTTTTTAATATTTTGTAAGGTATTCGTCGATTTCCCACTGTGAAACTCTTGTTGAATAGTTTTCCCACTCCTGTTTTTTACCTGCAAGGTATTTTGAAAAGATATGTTCGCCAAGAACTTCTTTTACGAAATCGCTCTTTTCGAATTCTCTTGTTGCTTCCTGCAAAGTGCTTGGAAGATTTTTAATTCCCTGTGCTTTTCTTTCTTCTGCAGTCATATCATAGATATTCGTTGTAACGCCTTCAGGTGCTTTCATACCTTTTTTGATACCATCAAGACCTGCTGCAATGCAAAGTGCCATTTCAAGATATGGGTTACAAGATGGGTCTGATGAACGAAGTTCAACACGAGTTGCCATTCCTCTTGCTGCGGGAACACGAATAAGTGCTGAACGATTAGATGCTGACCAAGAAATATAAACAGGTGCTTCAAAGCCCGGAACTAATCTCTTATATGAGTTTACAAGCGGATTTGCAACGCAAGTAATTGCTTTTACATGATGAAGAACGCCTGCGATAAACTGATATGCAGTTTCACTTAAACCATATTTATCATCAGGGTCATAGAACGCATTTTTACCGTCTTTCATAAGTGAAAGATTTGTATGCATACCATTACCTGCCGCACCATAAAGTGGCTTCGGCATAAATGTTGCGTGAAGTCCGTTACGACGAGCATATGTTTTTACTACGTGCTTGAAAGTAACAACTTTGTCGGCAGCTTCAAGAGCCTCAGCAAACTTAAAGTCGATTTCGTGCTGACCTTCTGCACACTCGTGATGAGAAGCCTCAATTTCATAATCCATTTGCTGAAGTGCGATACAGATATCGTTACGGCACTGTTCGCCGTCATCAGCAGGACCAATATCGAAATAACCAACTGCGTCATTTGTCTTTGTAGTTGCTCTGCCGTGCTCATCAAGTTTAAAAAGGAAGAATTCGCACTCAGGACCAACGTTGATTGAATAGCCCATATCTGCGGCTTCTTTGATTACTGAACGAAGCACGTGACGAGGGTCACCTGTGAAAGGAGTTACTTTGTCGGCACCGTAAACATCACAGATTACTCGTGCTGTACCCTCTTTCCAAGGCAAAATTGTAAATGTATCAAGGTCTGGCTTTAAGTACATATCAGACTCGTCAATACGAACAAAGCCCTCAATAGAAGAACCGTCAAACATCTGACCGTCAGTAAGAACTTTCTCAAACATATTTTCAGTAATTGCAATGTTTTTCATCTGACCGAAAATGTCAGTAAACTGCAATCTTAAGAACTTGATATTTTTTTCTTTGGTTATACGAAGAATGTCTTCAACTGTGTAGCTCATTGGAGTTACCACCTTTCATATGAATATTTATACTTATAAATACCCACTTTAATGGTTATATTATACCATTGATTTTAAAGATGTCAATTACAAATGCAAAATGCAAAGTGCAAAACGCAAAATTAAGGCGGGGTCAAGACCCCGCCCTGCCGTGTGATATTAATTACATAAGTGAAAGGTAAAGTTCTTTGATTTCTGCTACACTTGTATCTCTTGGGTTACCTGGACGGCAAGCATCATCAAATGCAGACTGTGAAAGGAAGTCAATATCTTCTGCCTTAACGATTTCTTTAAGGTCTGTTGGAATACCAACATCAACTGAAAGCTGTTTAACAGCGTCAATTGCAGCCTTTCTTGCATCTTCAAGGCTCATAGCGTCAACACCCTCAACGCCCATAGCTGTTGCGATATCTCTGTACTTTTCACCTGTTGCAGGAGCATTATATTCCATAACTGTTGGAAGAATAATTGCATTTGCAACGCCGTGAGGTGTGTCATAAAGAGCACCAAGAGGATGAGCCATTGAGTGAACAATACCAAGACCTACGTTACTAAAGCCCATACCTGCAACATACTGACCGAGAGCCATACCCTCCCTGCCTTCGTCTGTGTTTTCAACTGCACCACGAAGTGATTTTGCGATAATTTCGATTGCTTTGATATGGAACATATCTGAAAGTTCCCAAGCTCCCTTTGTAATATAACCTTCAATTGCGTGAGTAAGAGCGTCCATACCTGTTGCTGCTGTAAGACCTTTTGGCATTGATGCCATCATATCAGGGTCAACAACTGCTACTACAGGAATGTCGTGAACGTCAACACAAACCATTTTTCTGTCTTTTTCTACGTCAGTAATAACATAGTTGATTGTAACTTCAGCTGCTGTACCTGCTGTTGTTGGAACTGCGATAATCGGAACGCAAGGATTTTTTGTTGGTGCAACGCCCTCAAGTGAACGAACATCAGCGAATTCAGGGTTTGTGATGATAATACCGATTGCCTTTGCTGTATCCATTGAAGAACCGCCACCGATTGCAACGATACAATCTGTGCCAGCGTTTTTGAATGCCTCAACACCTGTCTGAACATTTTCAATTGTTGGGTTTGGTTTGATATTTGAATAGATTTCGTAAGCTATATCCGCACCATCAAGAATATCTGTCACCTTTTTTGTAACGCCGAACTTGATAAGGTCAGGGTCAGAACACACGAAAGCCTTTTTGAAGCCTCTTGCTTTGATTTCGTCAGCAATAGCACTGATAGCACCTTTGCCGTGATAACTTGTTTCGTTAAGTACAAAACGATTTGCCATAATAATTTACCTCCATAAGTCAGAATGTCTGACAAAATTTTAACAATAATATTATACAATAAATCCCCCGATATTTCAAGTGAAACATAGGGGATTTTGTAATTTAAAGATAATATTTTATTTGTTCAGGTGTGATTACACCTTTTTCAGTAATAAACGCAGTAATTAGTGAATGGTCGGTAACATCAAATGCGGGGTTTAATGTTTTCGCCTTTTGCGGAATCATTGATTTTTCATACCACATCTCCCCTATTTCATTACCATTACGCATTTCAATTACAATATCATCACTTGTTTTGATGTTTTTATCAAATGTTGAAAAAGGCATACAAACATAAAATGGAATATTATAATGTTTCGCAAGAATTGCAACACCGCTTGTACCGATTTTATTTGCCGTATCACCATTAAGTGCTACTCTGTCACAACCTACTAAAACCGCATCTATAAATCCATTTCCCATAACGTATGACGCCATATTGTCACAGATTACGGTAGTGTCAACTCCTGCATCAGTAAGTTCAAATGCGGTTAGTCTTGCACCTTGCAAAATAGGTCTTGTTTCATCGGCAAAGACCTTGATATTATGACCATCTTCTTTTGCAACATACACAGGGGCTAATGCTGTGCCGTATTTTACGGTTGCAAGTCGTCCTGCATTACAATGAGTAAGTATTGAGTTACTGTTTTTGAGCAATTCCGCACCGTATTCGCCGATTTTTCTACAAATTGATATATCGTCATCAATCATTTTAAGGGCTTGATTAGTTAGATTTTCTTTGAAGTTTTCTTTGTTACTTACTTCCGCGATTTTAAGCATTTGTTCAGTTGCCCATTTAAGATTTACGGCAGTAGGTCTGCATAATATTAGTTTTTCAGAATAATCTTTCAACTCTGCAAGCAATTTTTCATATGTATCGGCTTTACTTTTATTCATAAGCACCGCAAGACTTATTGCAGTAAACACTCCGATTGCAGGTGCACCACGCACTTTTAAGAGTTTTATGGCATCATAAATCTCGTTAAAATCGCTTATTGAAATTTCTTTATATTCAGTTGGTAAAAGTGTCTGGTCGATGAATACGGCTTTATTATTGACCGTATCAAAGCCAACAGTTGCACCATTCAGGAACATTATAATTCACCTACGATTTCGGTAATAAGTGTTTGCATTTCTTCGCTCTTTTGTTTGCCGATTGTAAGGACTTCTTCTTCAGTTAAGCGTTCGCCTGAAAGTCCTGCGGCTTTATTTGAAATAAGTGAAAATCCTAAAACATTAATACCACAATGGTTTGCGGCAATTACTTCTTGCACAGTTGACATACCGACGGCATCTGCACCCATTATTCTAAATGCACGGATTTCGGCAGGAGTTTCATAAGAAGGTCCTGTGCAACCAATATAAACACCTTTTTGGAGTTTCATACCAAGTTTTTTAGCACAATTAAATGCTACATTTGAAAGTTCAGGTGAATAACCAAAACTCATATCGGGGAAACGCACACCAAAACGGTCATCATTTTTGCCAATAAGACAATTTCTGCCCGTAAAGTTAATATGGTCAGAAATCACCATAATGTCACCAACGTCAAAATTCTCATTAATGCCCCCTGCTGCATTAGTAACGATAAGAGTTTTAACACCCATCATTTTCATAACGCGAATTGGCATAACTACACTTTCAACCGGATAACCCTCATAAAGATGTATTCTGCCCTGCATACACATAACATTTTTACCGTTAAGTTTACCGAAAACAAAACGTCCTACATGTCCCGGTGCAGTAGATACAGGGAATTTCGGAATATCAGCGTAATCAACATATTTTGGTTCTTCTATTTTTTCGCCTAAAGTTCCTAAACCGCTACCTAAAATGATACCGATTTCGTAAGTGTCAGTAATTTTTGTTCTTATAAATTCAACTGCTTTTGTAATCATTATGCGTTTACCTCTTTTACTACTTCACGGACAAGTCGGTTTACTTCGTAGCCCATTTTTTCAACATCAATAGTTGTAAATTCACCGTTTTTGTAAAGCACTTCGCCGTCAACCATTGTAAGCACTACATTATTTTTTTCGGCTGAATATACAATATTATTAAGCACGTCAAAATCAGGGTACATATTAGGTGTTGTCATATCAAGGACTACCAAGTCGGCTTTGTAACCCTCTTTAATCACACCACAGTCATTTCTTCCCTGTGCTTTGTAGCCATTTACGGTAGCCATTTTATAAACATCCTGTGGTGTTACAATATCTGCTTGATTATTTACACCTTTTGGCAAAAGTGCCGCCAGATACATTTCACGCATAATGTCAAGCCCGTTATTGCTTGCGGCAGAGTCTGTACCAAGACCGATATTTACGCCTTTACCAAGCATTTTATATGTGTCACAAACACCACTGCCGAGTTTTAAATTGCTTGCGGGACAATGTGCTACCGTAACACCTTTTTCTGCGAAAATGTCCATATCTTCGTCCTCTACCCATACACAATGTGCAAGGATTGTGGGGCTGTCAAATACTTTTGCATCACAGAAAAGATGTGCAGGAGTTTTGCCGTATTTTGCCTTACAATTTTCGTGTTCTGCTTTAGTTTCGGACAAATGAATATGGTTAATATAATCTTTACCGCTTGTAAATTCACCAAACTGCTCAATAATTGAAAGTCGGTTTGTGTATTCAGCGTGAAGGCTCATATCAATTTTAATCTTACCATTCTGAGTATTATGATATTTTTCCGCAAGGTAAAGTCCCTCTTGGAAACGGTCATTTTTAGTAATATCTTCATCAACAAATGACACGATTGAGCGACCGAAATTAGTTTTTGCTTTACTGTCGATTACAGCTTTCATTACGCCGTCGCCAAAGAAATACATATCGGTAAAAGATGTTGTACCGCTTGAAAGCATTTCAGCAATCGAAAGCATTGTACCGTAATATGCACGGTCACAGTTAAGTCGGTCTTCAAATGGGAAAACTTTTTCGTTAAGCCAACGGTCAAGTGGCAAATTCTCAGCATAACCGCGAAGAAGTGTCATTGGTGAGTGAGTATGAAGATTTACAAAACCTGCTGACAGAATTTTACCCTTGCCGTCATATTCTTCACCGTAGTTTTTTTGTGGTTTTTCAGTACCGATATAATCAATTTTATCGTCAAGAGTACCTACATACATATTATTTTGTATTTCAAGGTTTTCGTTGATAATTGAGATGTTTTTAAATAGCATATTATTCTCCAAAAAAGGCAGAGTTGCCCCTGCCCTATTTTTTTATTCAATGATAATTGTTTCGATTACTACGTCTTCTTTTGGTTTGTTATTAAAGTAATCTGCGGGAACTTTTGCGATTGCGTCAACAACGTCCATACCGTCATAAACCTGACCGAAAACTGTGTGACGGAAATCAAGCCAAGGTGTTCCGCCGATTTCTTCGTATGCTTCAATACATTCAGTTGGAAATACTCTTTCATCTGCCATTCTCATCTGTTCAAGCAAGTCTTCGGAAACTTCTTTAGCCTGAACAATAAAGAACTGACTTCCGTTTGTATTAGGGCCTGCATTTGCCATTGATAATGCTCCGCGAAGATTATGAAGTTCGCCTGTAAATTCATCCTCGAAAGAATGTCCCCAGATGCTTTGTCCGCCTGTACCTGTGCCGTTAGGGTCACCGCCCTGAATCATAAAGTCATTGATTACACGGTGGAAAATTAAGCCGTCATAATAGCCATTATTTGCGTGAGTTGTAAAGTTTTCAACTGCTTTTGGTGCAAATTCAGAGAAAAGCTTGATTTTAATTTCGCCCATATTTGTTTTAATAATTGCAATTGTATCGTTTTCTGTTGGTTTGTTTAATTGATGGAACATAATTATTTCTCCTTTATTCAACTGATTTGAGGGACTCAATCATATCAATTTTCTTGAGTTTGAAATACATAATAAAGTTTGTAGCAAGTGCAAAGATTATTGTAAGCACTGCACCGATTATGATACTTAACGGTTCTAACTCTCTGCCGAACATATAAACATCAGTTTCAACGGTAATCATAACGAACTGATGAAGTCCGATACCTAAGAATATACCCAATACTGTACCGAGTAACGTAAGTACTACATTTTCACGGTAAACATATGCGTTTAACTCACCGTCGTAGAAACCTAACAACTTAAGCGTTGCAAGTTCGCGTCTTCTTTCACTGATATTAATATTGTTAAGGTTATAAAGCACGACGAAAGCAAGAATTGCCGCTGCAACAATCATAAGAACAACAATGAAATAAAGACTTTTAATTACAGTATTAAGTTCTGCCAGTTCATCTTCATTCATTGTTACGGAGTTTACACCCGCAATTTTTAAAAGTCGTGAACTTATATCTTCAGTATTTGCCGCATCTTCCATTTTAAGCAACAACACATTCATATCGCCTGCCACGTTATAAAGTGACTGATAAAGTGTTGGTGTCATATAGATATAATTGAAAATGTAGTTTTCGGTTATACCTACAACCTGCACTTCTTTTGGATAAGCATCAGACTCGCTAAGTCTAATAAAGATACTGTCACCTACTGAAATATCAAGAAGTTTTGCATATTTTTCAGTTATGATTACGCCTTCGTCAGAAAGTGTAAGTTCATCAAGAAGTGACGAACGCTCGCGAATTGAAATATATTCTTCAAATTTATCAATATCACGAGGAACAATCATATATGCGTTTTTCTCGTCGGCTAAATTATCAGAACTCTTACCCGTTGCATATACCATTGTTCTGTTAGCCTGCAAGTAATCTGTAATATCTGAAATATCAGAAATATCAGAAAGCATTGCACGGCGTTGTGCTCTTGTAAGAGTTGAATCCACGCTTACAACACCGTCATATTTGAACACTTCACCGTATTGATTATTTGCCATTGCAGAAACGGAATCTTTAATGCCAAGTCCCACAAGCAAAAGTGCCATACATCCCCCAACACCGAAAAGTGTCATAAAGAAACGCTTTTTATAACGGAAAAGGTTACGCATTGCGGCTTTTTGACCAAAGTTAAGACGTTCCCAAATAAAGTCAACATTTTCAAGTAATGTACGTTTACCTGCTTTTGGTGCTTCAGGTCGCATAAGTTGTGCAGGTGCTGCACGAAGTTCTTTATAGCAAGCAAACAAAGTAGCAAAAGTTGTGCAAAAAATTGCTGTGAGAGAAGCAACTATTGCATGTTCAAGATTGAGTGTTACAACGCTGTCGCCAAGATTATAGTATGCAGTTTTATATGCACCTACAATAAAATACGGAATTGTGAATTCGCCAAGGAACACACCAACAACACTACCTATTACAGTTGCAAGTAACGCATAAAGAATATATTTACCGATAATTGTAAATTTGCTGTAACCTAACGCCTTTAAAGTACCAATCTGCGTTCTTTGTTCTTCAACCATACGGGTCATTGTTGTAAGAGCAACAAGTGCTGCAACAAGGAAGAAGATAATCGGGAAAACAGTACCGATAGCACCGATACTCTGCGTATCGTTCTTAAAACTCATATAAGACTCAATTGCATCACGGTTAAGGACATACCACACAGGAATTTCCATTGAATTGATTTCACGTTCCGCCTCAACAAGTTTTGCTTCAGCATCAGCTAATTCCTGTTCAGCATCCTGCTTTGCGATTTCATATTTTTCGCGTCCGCGTTCAAGGTCTTCTTTGGCTTTATCAAGTTGTTCGCCACCATCAATTAAAGCACCTTTATTCGCAACGGCATATTCCAAATCAGCAAGGTCAGATTTTGCTTTATTCAGTTCTTGTTCTTTTGACGCAAAGGTTTTAGCGGAAATATCATACATACCTTGAGCCAAAAGCAAAGAATCCTTTGCGTTTTGCTTTTGTTCTTCTGTTTTTTCAGGGTCATTTATGTATGCTTCATACTGTTCTTCTGCTTTTTTAACTTCTGCTTCAAGTTCAGCTAAATCTACTTTAGCTTTTGCAAGTTCTTTTTCACCGTCAGCCACTTGTTGACGATAAAGCGGAAGATTAGCCTCAGCATTAGTTACAAGAGTAACCTTTTCTTCCCAATTTGCACGTTCTTCTTCATAAAGTTTTTCATTTTCGAGAAGTTCCTGATACGCTTCAGCAAGTTCATTCTGTACTGTTACTTCTGCTTCAAGATAATCATTTTTTGCATCTTCAAGCATTTCATTACTTTGTGAACGCACTTCGCTATATCTTATATCGCAACGCTTATCAGCAATAAGTTCAATCTTTTGAATAACACTATCAACAAGTTCAGTATACTCTTTACTGTAACTACTAATTTCACTTGCCCTTGATACTGTTATATAAATTGATGTATAAATATCAGTAACGTATGCTTCCTGCGGAATTACAATATAGCCGTCAACCACACCGTCGCCGATAGTACTTGTACCCATATCGCCATTAAGGAAATATGATGTTGAACCAATACCAACAATCTGATATGTTTCTGACGCAAGGGTGTCGAAAACGCTGTCATCAGTACCTGTTAAAAGTGTTACATAGTCACCGATTTTAAAGCCTGACTCATTTAGAAATTCACGGCTTACTACACATTCATTATATTTTTCCGGGTATCTGCCCTCACTTACCTTAACATCATTAATACTGTCAGGCATTGCAAGAACTTTTGTTACAATTTCACTTGAATTCGCAAGACAGAGAAAATCTGTTGTGTAAGCTCCCTCAACTTCTTTAACGCCCTCAATTTCTTTAATTGCTTCAAGGTCGTTTTCAGTAAGTCCCAAAGTGCCGACAACGCGGATATCCATGAGGTTTTCACGAGTATAAACCGCATCGGCAGTTTTCTGCATAGCGGGCATTGACGAACGAATACCTGAATAAAATGCTACGCCGAGAACTACTATAAGCAAAATCGAAATAAATCGACTAATACTTTTTTTGATTTCTCTGCGAAAATCCTTTTTAATTGATTTAGTCATATCAGTTTATTTCCTTTACCATTCAATCTGCTCAACAGGTGTTGGATTTTCGTTTATGAGAATTTTGTCAACCTGTCCGTTTTTAATCTTAATAATTTTATCTGCCATTGGAGTAAGTGCTGAATTATGAGTAATGACAATAACTGTCATTTTCTTTTCACGGCAAGTATCCTGCAAAAGTTTAAGAATAGACTTACCTGTTATGTAGTCAAGAGCACCTGTAGGCTCGTCGCAAAGCAACAACTTTGGATTTTTTGCAAGTGCACGGGCAATAGAAACACGTTGTTGCTCACCACCTGAAAGTTGTGAGGGGAAGTTGTCAAGTCTATTACCGAGACCCACTTCTGCAAGTACGTCTTCAGCATCAAGTGCATCTGTTTTCATCTGTGATGCGAGTTCAACATTTTCAAGTGCTGTAAGATTTTGAACAAGGTTATAGAACTGAAAAACAAATCCCACATCATCACGACGGTATTTTGTAAGTTCCTTTTCTGTAAATTTTCCTATATCAGTACCGTCAACCACGATTTCACCTGATGTAGCCTTGTCCATTCCGCCTAAAATATTAAGAACAGTTGTTTTACCTGCACCTGAAGGTCCTACAACTACTACAAACTCACCTTTTTCAATAGGGAAACTGATATTATCAACTGCTTTAATTTCAATTTCGCCCATTTTATAAGTTTTTACTACGTCTTTTAATTCAATAAATGACATTGCTTTCGCTCCTTAAAATCATAGATACAATAATTGTATCACAAATATTAAAATATTGCTACACATATTTTATATATATTATTTGTATATTTTTAACTAAAATAAAAAATATAATAGACAAGTGTTGATTATTGAACATTTTTCACGTATAATAACTATATAAAATACACGGAGATGATTTTATGGCTATTAACGATAACGATATTCGTGTAAAACGCACGAAAAAACTTCTGCGACGAGGCATTGCAGAGCTTGCTAAGAACAAAAGCATTAACAAAATCACTGTAAAAGAACTGACTGACCTTGTTGAAATCAACAGAGGTACTTTTTATTTGCATTACAAAGATGTTTATGACCTTGTTGATTCTATTGAAGACGAACTTTGTGAAGAATTCGACCAGACAGTTCTTGCCGTAACCCCTGACGACATATTACACCGCCCCATCGATGTTCTTGAAACATATTTTGAATATTTTAGAACTCACAAGGATATTATTAATGTGCTTATGGGTGAAAACGGTGATGCAAAATTTGTTTATCGTTTCGGCGAACTTATGAACACAAAAATAGTTGAAATTTTTAAAGGTGTTTTCCCGAATATGTCAGTGGAAAAATATGATTTTGCATATAATTACGGAAAAATGGGTTGCATCGGTATTCTTCACTGTTGGGGTACAAAATACTCTCACCTTTCTTCAAGAGAAATTGCTGAAAAAGCACTCTCTCTTATACTCACCGGTCTTTGGGGAATATTGGGTGATGAGGGCAAAGAGGTACTTTTAAATGCACACAATTCTCATTAAACTTTTTATTCGTGACAGCGAAAACGTAAGCAACCCACGAGTGCGTACTGCTTATGGTACTCTTGGTAGCATTACCGGAATTGTAACCAATGTTTTACTTGCAATTTTAAAATATGTTGCGGGTACAATATCAAGTAGTATTTCAGTAACCGCTGACGCAATCAACAATTTATCTGATGCAGGTGCTTCAATCATTTCTCTTGTGGGTGTAAAACTTTCAGCAAAACCTGCTGATAAGGGTCACCCTTACGGGCACGGCAGAGTAGAATACATATCTGCACTTGCAGTTTCATTCCTTGTTTTACTTATGGGAATTGAATTGTTCAAAAGTTCTGTTGACAAGATTATTAATCCTGTTCCCATAAAATTCAGCGTTATTTCGCTTTGTATTCTCGTTTTCAGTATTCTTGCAAAGTTATGGCTTGGATTTTTCAACAAAAAATTAGGCAAAAAAATCAATTCTGCACCTATGATGGCTGTTATGAAAGATAGTTTCAGTGACTGCCTTGCAACAGGTGTTGCGGCAATTGCAATTATCGTTTCAGCATTTTCAGACATTAGCATTGACGGTTATCTTGGAATTATTGTTGCCTGTTTTATTTTTATTGCAGGATTTAACATTTTAAAAGATACAATGGCTGACCTTTTAGGCAAGCCTGCAGAAAAAGAATTTGTTGATGAAATTACAAATAAAATCCTTTCTTATGAAAAAATTGTAGGTGTACACGATATGATTATTCACGATTACGGTCCCGGTCGAAAATTTGCGTCGGCACACGCAGAAGTTCCGTCAAATGAGGATTTAATGGAAATTCACGACATTATTGACCTTATAGAACGTGATATTTTAAACGAGTACGGTATGATTATTTCAATTCATATGGACCCGATTATTGTTGACGACGAAAAAATTAACGCGTTACGTCAGATGACCACTTCTCTTGTTACAGAAATCTGTGAAGAAATGTCAATTCACGATTTTAGGGTTGTTGACGGTCCTACACATACAAATCTTATTTTTGATTTAATTGTTCCACATAAATATCATATGAGCAACGATGAGGTTCGCAATGAAATCGAAAATAAATTGAGCAAAATAGACGAAAGATATTTTGCGGTTATAACAGTTGAACACGCTTTTAACTAAAATTTATTTTTTTGTGGATTTGCTATTGCAAAAACCACAAAATATAGTAGAATATATATACAACATATTTACATATAGTTTTCAAATTTGCGGAGGTTGAATTATGGCAGACAGAGAAATTACCACAATACCAAACGGGCCTCTCGGTATTATCGCTTTACCGGGATGCGAAGAAATGGCAGAAAAAATTGACAGATATCTTGTAAAATGGCGTTCACAACAGGATTCAGAACACAAGACTACAATTGCTTTTTCAGGCTATGAAAGAGAAAGTTACATTCTTGACGCAACATTCCCCCGTTTTGGTACAGGCGAAGGCAAATGCACACTTCACGAATCAGTTCGTGGCTATGACATTTACATTCTTATTGATGCTTTCAACCACGGTGTAACATATAAAATGTATGGTCAGACTGTTCCTATGAGTCCGGACGACCACTACGCAAACCTTAAACGTGCAATTTCTGCTATTGGCGGTAAGGCAAAGCGTATTACAGTTATTATGCCTATGCTTTACGAGGGCAGACAACACAAGCGTTCTTCAAGAGAATCACTTGACTGTGCAGTTATGCTTCAGGAACTTTGTCTTGATATGGGCGTTGATAACATTATCACATTTGACGCTCACGATGCTCGTGTTCAGAACGCTATTCCGCTTAACGGATTTGAAAGTATTTCTCCTGCTTATCAGATGATTAAAGCACTTGTAAATAATGTTGATAACCTTAAACTTGACAAAGAGCATACAATGCTTATTTCTCCTGACGAAGGTGGTATGAGCCGTTGTATGTTATACTCAAACTACTTAGGTCTTGACCTTGGTATGTTCTATAAACGTCGTGACTACTCAAGAATTGTTGACGGTAGAAATCCAATTCTTGAACACCAGTTCTTAGGCTCTAACGTTGAGGGTAAAGACGTTATGATTATTGACGATATGATTTCATCAGGTGAGTCAATGCTTGACGTTTCAAAGAAACTTAAAGAACTTGGTGCAAACAGAGTATTCATTTTCTCAGCATTCGGTCTTTTCAATGCAGGTCTTGAAAGTTTTGACAAGGCATACCGCGACGGTCTTATTGACAAGGTATTTACAACAAACCTTGTTTACCGTATGCCTGAACTTAAGAAACGTGAATGGTATTGCGAAGTTGAACTTTCAAAATATCTTTCATACATTATTGATACTCTTAACCACGACAAGTCAGTAAGCAAACTTCTTAACCCTGCTGATAAAATTGATATTCTTCTTAAAAAAGCAGGACTTAAATAAAAATTTTACAATATTTAGTAAAAATATACCCAACACAATGTCAATTTATGGTTGAAAATGTGTTGGGTATTATTGTATAATTATAGAGATATAAAATTCTTGTTATACTTTTTGGAGGTTATTATGAGAAACATTAAAGTAATTAATGGTGGTTGGCTTTTCTCAAAGACAGCAAAGTCTGCACCTAACACACTCCCTGCTGACTGGGCCAGTCTTGATTTACCATACACTTGGAATGGCAAAGATGGTCAAGACGGTGGAAACGACTATTACAGAGGCACTTGCTATTTTGCAAAATCAATTAAAGCAGATGAATTACCTGAAGGTGAAGTAAAATATCTTCAGTTTGACGGTGTAAACTCATCTTGTGTAGTTTTCTGGAACGGCAAAGAAATCACAAAGCACGATGGTGGTTATTCAACATTCCGTGTTGAACTTGAAAACATTAAAGATGAAAACTTACTTGTAGTTGCAGTTGACAACTCTGCAAATGACAGGGTTTACCCGCAGAACGCTGACTTTACATTCTACGGCGGTATTTACCGTGACGTAAGTGTTGTTGCAGTTCCAAAAAATCACTTTGACCTTGAATATTATGGTGCACCTGGTATTATGGTTACACCTGAAATCAAAGGTAATGACGCAGAAATCGAAATCAAGACATTCTTGAAAGACGATGACGACTGCAAAGTTCGTTATGAGATTATTGCTGACGGCGAAGTTATTGCTACTGCAGAAGCTGACGGTGATGACGAAGTAAATATTAAAATCGAAAACGTGCATCTTTGGGACGGTATCAAAGACCCATATCTTTACACAGCAAAGGCAACTCTTATTGAAAACGGTGAAGAAATTGATGAGGTTTCAACTCGTTTTGGTTGTCGTACATTTGAGATTGATGCACAGAAAGGTTTTATTCTTAATGGTCGTGAGTACCCTCTTCGCGGTGTATCACGTCATCAGGACAGACCGGATGTTGGTAATGCACTCACACCTGAAATGCACAAAGAAGACCTTGAGTTAATTCTTGAAATGGGTGCTAACACAATCCGTCTTGCTCACTATCAACATTCACAGGTTTTCTATGACCTTTGTGACGAAGCAGGTCTTGTGCTTTGGGCTGAAATTCCATACATTTCAAGCCATATGAAAGACGGTTATGACAACACAATTTCACAGATGAAAGAGCTTGTTTCACAAAACTACAACCACCCATCAATCGTTGTTTGGGGACTTTCAAACGAGATTACTATTGCAGGTTCAACACCTGACCTTATTAAAAACCACAAAGACCTTAATGACCTTGTTCATAAGATGGACAAAACTCGTCTTACAACTATTGCAGCAGTTTCAATGTGCTCACCTGACGACGAATATGTACATATTTCTGACATTGTTTCATACAACCACTATTTCGGTTGGTACGGCGGAAGCACAGATATGAATGGTCCTTGGTTTGATGATTTCCACAAGAAATATCCTAACAAGCCAATTGGTATCAGTGAATATGGTTGCGAAGCTCTTGACTGGCACACATCAAATCCAACACAGGGTGACTACACAGAAGAATATCAGGCATATTACCACGAAGAACTTATTAAACAGATTGCTGACAGACCTTATCTTTGGGCAACTCACGTTTGGAATATGTTTGACTTTGCTGCTGACGCACGTGCTGAAGGTGGCGAGAACGGTATGAACCACAAGGGTCTTGTTACATTCGACAGAAAGTACAAGAAAGACAGTTTCTTCGCATACCAAGCATGGCTTTCTGACAAACCAATGGTACACCTTTGCGGTAAGCGTTACATTGACCGCGTTGAAGATGTAACAAAAGTTACTGTATATTCAAACTGCCCAGAAGTTGAACTTTTTGCAAACGGTGAAAGTGTTGGCAAGCAGTCAAAGGGCAAATACCCATTCTTCTATTTTGAAGTTAAAAATGTTGGCACAACTGAACTTAAAGCAGTTGCAGGCGGACTTGAAGATTGTGGCACAATCAACAAAGTTGATACACCAAATGAAAACTACATTATGAAAGAAGAAGGTCAAGTTATTAACTGGTTTGAAATCAGTACTCCTGACGGTTACCTTTCAATTAACAATACAATCGGCGACATTATGAGCACATTTGGTGGTAAACTTGTAATGCTAAAATTCGTAATGATGCTCAAAGGCTCAATGAGTGGTGGCAAAGACGAAAATGGCGAAGAGAAAAAAGGCGGTGGCGGAGTAATCGGCGGATTCAAGATGACTCCCGCAATGCTTAAAAACATTTACGGTATGGCTAAAGGCTTCACAATTAAGCGTGCAATCTCAATGCTTGGCGGTGCGTTCACTAAAGAACAAATCCTTGAAGTAAATGCTAAACTTAATAAAGTTAAAGCACCGAAGAAATAATAAATTTAACATAAGAAAAATCCCCGAGAAATCGGGGATTTTTTTATGAGATTTTAAATTATTTTACTACTTTGATTGTATTGATTTCGAATGGTTTGAAGTCAAGTGTTACTGTATTGTCGTTGATTTCAAGCTCTTTAATATTATTTTCAAGCATATCGCAAAGGTATGCTTTTTTAATTTCGAAACCAAATTTTACATTTGCGGTTGTGCGTTTATTGTAATACTCGCAACCACGAAGAATGATTGTATCTTCTTTTTCTGCTTTCTTTGCAGTTTCAAAGATTACGTTGTCAGCGTCAACTGTGAAGAGTGAGTACTCATTCTGGAGATTGCCCTTATTCTCCCCTACTTTTACGCAAAGCATTGGAATATTAAGGTCATACGCTTTTTGAATTGTGCCTGCTTCACGGTAATCCCCCGCATGTGGGTAAAGTGAATATGTGAAATGATGGTCACATTTATCTGCATCAGGGTCAGGGAATGTGCCACATTTAAGCATGGTCAGGCTCATTACACCGTCGTGAATTGCGTGTCCATATTTGCAGTCATTCATTAAGCTTACGCCGTAACCATACTCTGACAAGTCGCAGTATTTATGAGCACAAACTTCAAAACGAGCAGCATCCCAACTTGTATTTTTATGAGTTGGTCGCTCAACTGAGCCGAACTGAATATCATAAGTTGCCTTATTTGTATTAACATCAACAGGAAATGCAGTTTTGAGGACCAAATGTGACTCTTTCCAATCTATAAAGGTTTCAAAATCAATCTTATCAATGTTATTGTAAAGGTAGATATTCTGAACGATTGTGCTATTCTTGAATTTCTTTGTAACTTTAAGTCCTGCACGCTCGCCTTCATTAAGAATTTCAACTTTTTCAACTTGGTCTGCTTCCCAATGTTTTTCAGTATAATAACTGCTGATTTCCCAGTTATCGTACTCGCGTGGGTAGTCTTCATAAGCAGTAATAACATTACCACGTTCGCCTTTTTTAAGGACTTCACGGTTATTTCTCTTGTCATATATGCTTGTGAATGTGCCTTTTTCGTCAAGAACTAAACGGAAGAAATCATTTTCAATTGAGTTTTCTGTAACTGCAATTTTTGAGTATTCTTCTGTTGGGTTAATTACTTTATAACCCTTTGCAGGAATGTTCTCGGCATAATACCATTTGCCGTCAACCTCTACTGCACCGCTATTTACGAATGAATGTGGATTGAATACAACATAACCGTCAACGGCTTCTACATTATTTGCGATATCAGTTGTTGTATCGTTTATAATTTTATTACCAACTGCACCGATTTCTTCATACTGTTTATGTGAAACTTCATAAACCTCTTTAATTGATGAACCCGGAATAATATCGTGGAATTGGTTGAGAAGAATTATTTCCCAAGCATTCATCATATCTTCTTTACGATATTTGTAACCATTAAGATGTTCGTCGATAAGTGAAAGAGTTTCAGCACGTTGGAACATAAATTCAGATTTACGATTATATCTCTTATTCTTTGCTTGTGATGTATATGTACCACGATGGAATTCAAGATACAATTCGCCTGACCAATGTGGAATTTTTGGGTTGTTCTCTGTTTTTGACTTAATGTCATCAAAGAATTCACCTGAATATGCCATAATTGGTGTACTTGTACCGGGGATTCCGTGCTTGAGGCGGTCAAAATACTCTAAATCTTTTGCATATGGTCCGCCACCACCGTCACCAAAACCGAATGTGATAAGCACATTGTCATACAAATCTTTTTGTTGGTATCTGTCATAAGCACCGCGAAGTTGATTTGCATTAAGTTTCGCATTATATGTAACATTTGTTGCAGGTTCAACGCCCCTGTGCTTGTCCTGTGCAGTCATAAAGTGAGTGAACACAGGTGTGTTATCAATACCGTGCCATATAAATGTATCATACGGCATTTTGTTCATTTCGTTCCAGCCGATTTTTGATGTTACAAATTTATCAACACCGCATTTCTGTAAAATTTGTGGAAGTGCTGCTGAATAGCCGAAAACGTCAGGCAACCAAAGGATTTTACTGTCAACGCCGAATTCGTCCTTCATAAAGCGTTTACCATAGATAAATTGACGAACTAAACTTTCACCACTACAAAGGTTACAGTCGGCTTCAACCCACATACCGCCTTCAACTTCCCAACGGCCAAGGCGTACCATTTCTTTAACTTCTTCATAAAGTTCTGGTGCATCCATTTTGAGATATTTATAAAGTTGCGGTTGGCTTGACATAAATTTGTACTCGGGGTATTTTTTCATAAGTGCAAGCACAGTAGAGAATGAGCGTAAAATCTTTTCTCTTGTCTGTGCAAGTGTCCATTCCCAAGCCACGTCAATATGAGTATGGCCTATACAGAATGCGAAAACATCACCTTTACGGCAATACTTACCGTAGAACTCTGTTTTAAGGTAGTCGATTGCCTTGTCAAGAGATGCGTAATATTCTTCTGAATAAGGTGAACGCATATCAATAAAGTTGAGAGCATTATTAAGATGCTTTTTAATCTCAAAGTAGTTTCTTGAGTTTTCGTCTTCAAAAGCGAGAATTTCAAAAGGTACTTTTATATCGTAATAAAGTTTCTTTGTTTTAGCATCTATGAGTTGAAGATTTGTAACAAAATCAACGTATTCGTCGTGAATACTACCTGAATAGGCATAAAGATAAACTTTATGTATACCTTTTGTGAGGAATACTTCGCGATGGTTTTTATCAATACCCTGCTGAAGTTTACCATCAACGTATGCGACAAACTGTGGATTAATATCACACCAACCAAGACGAGCGTCACTTGCTACTGCAAGTTGAATTTCGCCGTCCCAATGCTCAGGAACTTTAATTTCATTACAAAACCAAGCGTGCTTGTCCTTTTTACCACCCCAACGATTGATATAAGGTGTAAAAAGAGTAAATGTATCATCGATTTCGGGAAGAGTGTTATCAAGTTTATAATCACACTCTTTATAGAGAAAATCTGTAATAGGAATATTCTCTTTTATTACAAGTTTCTCGAATTCTTCAAGAAACACGTTTATTCTGTCTTCTATAAAATCTTTATACATAGATTTTGCCCCCTACTCCCCAAATATGTCGCTCATTAAGTAAAACGAGCCACAAACGAGTATTGTTTCGTCCTTTTTGGTGTTTGAAAGAATATATTTATAACCCTCTTTCGGGCTGTTTATGGATTTTGTATTTTTGCAGTATTTTTCTGCAATTCCTTTAAGTTTTTCGCTCTCTAATGCTCTTGGATTTGACGGTGTTACCGTTACAATCGACTTGCAGAGTGGTGCAATTTTTGAAACGTAACCCTCAACGTCTTTATCTGCCATAAGTCCTATAAGCATATTGATATTTTGCACGTTATATTTTGTGAGAAAATCGTGAAGTGCATTGGCACAGCCCTCATTATGACCGCCGTCACGGATTATAAGCGGATTTTCACCGATTACTTCCATACGGGCAAGCATTGTAGTTTTTGCAAGACCTTCTTGAATATATCGGTCATCAATACCGAGAACACGAGCAGTTTCAATTACATTTACAGCGTTCTCGATTTGGTGTTCACCCATAAGTTTCAATAAGTATTCGCTATCTTTGTATGCAAATTTAACTACCTGCATAACTTTCAAAGAGTCAAAAACAACCTTTGCTTTGTCGGGATTTGCAATAATCAAATTACAGTTTTTCTCAGTTGCTGTTTTTCTTATAACTGAAAGTGCTAAAGCATCTTGATTTTGAGAGGTTATAACAGGAACACTATATTTTACAACTCCGCATTTTTCAAAAGCAATTTGCGATATAGTGTCACCTAATATTTTTGTATGGTCAAGGGAAATTGAGGTAATTACAACCGCTTCGGGCTTTTTAATCACATTAGTTGCATCAAAACGTCCGCCAAGACCTACTTCAATTACGGCATAATTGCAACCTGATTCGTAAAAATACAGAAAAGCAGTTGCGGTTAATGCCTCAAACTCTGTAATTATTATTCCTTGCTCATTAAGTTTTTCAATTTCACTTTTTACTCTTGTAACAGTTTTGGCAAGGCCATCTTCAGGAATGTTTTCGCCATCAATTTGTATTCTTTCGCAGAAAGACAACACATAAGGTGAAGTGTAAAGGCCTGTTTTATACCCCGCCGATGTTAAAATATTTGCAAGATGAGTGCTTGTTGAGCCTTTACCGTTTGTACCTGCGATATGTATTGTTTTGACTTTATCTTGGGGATTGCCAAGCAATTCTAAAAGCATAGAAATACGTTCAAGTCCTGGCTTTATTCCAAACTGCAAAAGTGAGTGTATGTATTCTACTGATTCGTTAAAATTCATAAATTTATCTCATTTTCATTGAAATGTCAAATGCTTTTACAGAATGAGTAAGAGCACCAAGAGAAATAATATCAACACCTGTCTTTGCAACTTCTGCAATATTATCGAGTGTAATATTGCCTGATGCCTCTGTTTTTGCTCTGCCGTTAATGTATTCTACACATTCTTTCATTTGGTCGTTGTTCATATTGTCAAGCATAATGATATCTGCACCCGCAGAAACTGCTTCTTTTACTTCGTCAAAGTTACGAGTTTCAACTTCGATTTTAACCATATGACCAAGTGCCCCGCGAAGAGTTGCAACTGCGTTTGTAATTCCGCCACCTGCATCAATGTGGTTATCTTTAAGCATTGCACCGTCTGAAAGGTTGTATCTGTGGTTTTTACCGCCACCGCAAACTACTGCATATTTTTGTAATGCACGAAGTCCAGGAAGTGTTTTTCGAGTATCAGTTACTTGTGCTTTTGTGCCTGCAACAAGTTTTACTGCTTTATTTGTAGCAGTTGCGATACCTGACATATGCTGAATAATGTTAAGTGCTGTTCTTTCACCTTTTAAAAGACAAGCAGTTTTACCATTAAATTCAACGATTAAGTCCCCTGCTTTAACTTCGTCGCCATCGTTTTTATGAACTGTATAAGTGAAAGTATCGTCAAGGAGTGTGAATACTCGCATTGCAATATCCAATCCGCAAAGAACACCATCAGCCTTTGCTACGAAATATGAGTCATTTCTCTGCTCTTCGGGGATTAAGTAATCCGCTGAAACGTCGATATAATTAATATCTTCGCTAATTGCGGTCATTATAAGATTGTCAACATAAAACTGATTTAATTTCATTGGTCATTGACCTCCTTGAGAATTATATAAGCAACTGTTGCAAGGCTTAATGCTTCACAATAGTCAGGGGTAATTTTGAATTTACCGTTTTTAAGTCGAGTTAAGATTTCTCGTACTCGTTTATAGCCGTTTCGTACTGCATCTTCATTGGCAGGCATTACGAAATATGAGCGTTGCATTATATTGCGGATTTCTGTGCGAATACCTTTCATAAGCGGTGCACCGTCAAGGTCTTGCTTTTCGATTTCGCTTATCTGTACTTCAGGGTAATTCATACCAATACAACGGACAATATCATCTGCACAGCGTTTACCAAATACAAGTGCTTCTAAAAGCGAGTTACTTGCAAGTCGGTTTTTGCCGTGAACACCTGTGTTTGAGCACTCACCTACTGCATAAAGTCTTGAAACCGTTGTTCGTGAATTCAAATCGACCTCAATTCCGCCCATTAAATAATGCTGACAAGGGAAAATTGGAATTAAATCCTTTGTAATATCGACATTATACTTTAAGCAACCTTGATGAATACCGGGAAAGCGATTTAAGAGATACTCTTTATCACGATGAGTAATATCAAGATAGAAATTGTTACTACCTGTACGGCGTGATTCAATAATAATTGACTTCGAAACTACGTCACGTGGGGCGAGTTCTAATCTTTCGTCATAACGGTGCATAAAACGTTCTTTATTACAATTAAGAAGATATGCACCTTCGCCACGAACTGCTTCGCTTATTAAGAATTGCTCGTTTTCGTCAGAATTAAATGCAGTTGGATGAAACTGCACATAACTTAAATCTTTAATCCTAGCACCTAATTCAAATGCAAGACGGATTCCGTCACCCGTTGCAACTTTTGGGTTTGTTGTATATTTATAAACACGACCTATACCGCCTGTTGCAAGCACACAATAACTTGAAAAAATCTCGTCTTGTCCATCACTCGTTAAAATATGGGCACAAATACCGCTTTTAACACGAGTTAATTTGAAAACAGGTGTATTTTCAATAATCGTAATATTTTTACGCGTCTTTGCTTCAGCTACCATTGCACGCACCATTTCGGCACCTGTTGTATCTTTATGGTGAACAATTCGTCTGCGACTGTGCCCTCCCTCAAGTGTCATATTAAGTTCACCATCGGGGCGTTTGTCAAACTCAACGCCATATTCGATAATTTTGCGGACTTCTGCAGGTCCTTCGTGAACTAGAGTTGTAACCGCATCAATATCGTTAGCCTGCTTACCTGCAATCATAGTGTCATTGATATGCAAATCATAACTGTCATTCTCTAAATCGAGAACTGCCGCAACGCCACCTTGGGCAAGTGACGAGTTAGAGTCAGTATTGCTCTTTTTGGCAAGCATTATAATATTCAAATTTTCGGGTAATGAAAGTGCTGTATTAAGTCCTGCGACACCGCAACCGACTATAAGCACATCACATTTTTTTGACATTTAACTTCATCTTCTTTCAAAAATGAAAAGGATTTGAGTAAACATAGTTATACATTTAATATCATATCATATATTTTGTGAAAATAACAGATATTTTTTAATATTTTTGCATAAAAAAAGGGAGTACAAACTCCCCTTTCAGTTTTATTCAATTTTTGGATTGCCGAATTTCATTGCTTTGTGATATTCCTTATCGGCTATTTCGCCATTATAACGGTCATTGATGTATTGGTGATATCTTTCTGCATTGGTTGTTCCGTCATCGTAATTCGCATCTGCACTACACAAATAAACTGGTGGAGTTGCATTTCTTGTAATCTGATTTTCATATGCCTCAATATAATTTTGATATACTGTTGAGTTTTCAAAATTAGTTTCATTTATACCATTTTCAAGAAGTGCTGTTTTATTCTTTCCACCAACAAGCATTGTACCGTCAGCATAACAACTACCTGCAAAAATATAATAATTACCTTTTTCTGGGAGTTTGTCGTCATCATCTATTAAAATGCAATTTCTACTCCATGTAATTCCACCGAATTTATATAAGGAAAATGTTGTGTCTTTATTAAGACAACCCTTTATACTTTCAACTACTCTCACTTCGCACTCCGTATATGGCATACCGTTATAGTCAAGTATTCTAGGAAATTTACGAAAATATTTTTTTGAATTATAATCATGCGTTTCTTCTACATAGCCTACAAACACATAGTCAGATGTGCCAACAATTTCACGCAAATCATTTGAATTGATTGCTGTGTCTCCTGACGAAATTTCAGAAAGATATTTGACTTTTGTAGGCTCATAACTTAGCCACATTGCAAAAAATATTACAAAAACCAATAAGACCTGAAAAACATCTTTTAATATTTCTTTAAGTTTTTCCATAAATTTCTCCCCTTTCAACTATATACTCGTCAAAATTTGAGAAAGGTTACAGATTTAGCGATACTTCTTAATGATTTTTTACAAATGGGGTTTTGCGACCTTTATAAAGGCTTACTTTACCTGATAATGCGTAACTGATTATTGATGCAATAGCGAAGTAACCAACACCCTCAACGCCAAACATTGCACAGGCTAATATAATTGTTGATACAGGGCAATTTGTAACACCTGAGAAAAGTGTGACAATGCCTATTGCCGCACCGAATGACGGGTCAAGTCCTAAAAGTAATGCAGCCACACCGCCGAAGGTTCCGCCTACAAACAAGGTTGGTACAATTTCGCCACCACGATAGCACGCACCAACTGAAATAGCAGTAAAAACAATCTTTAATAAAAATGCTTCATAGTGTACTGTACCATCAGTAAAAATATGGTGGATTACATTCATTCCCCCACCGTTATAATCGTTTGTACCTACTAATTTTGTAAGTGCAATTATAAGCACACCGCCTACAACTACACGAATATATTCGTTTTTGAATAACTTCTTAAATCCTTTTTCGGAAAAATGCAGTGCATAAACGAAAAGTTCGCTTACATAAGCACCCACAACTGCAATAAGTATAAACTTCCACAACACATTAAGTGACAAATCGGGAACAGAACTAAGAGGAAATTGCTCGGGTTCAACACCTAATTTGTTAGAAACAAGAAACGCTATTCCACCTGATACAAAAGCAGGAACAAATGCCGCGAAACAACGCTCACCTACTCTTACAACTTCTAAAACAAAAACAAAAGCCGCAATTGGTGTGCCAAAAAGTGCTGCAAAGCAAGCACTCATACCACTCATAACAAGAATACGGCGAAATCCCTCGGGAATTTTGAATTTTTCTGCAAAAAGCTCGCCAATACTACCGCCAAGTTGCAAAGCCGCACCCTCACGACCAACAGATGCTCCACCAAAATGTGAAAGAATTGTACCTAAAAAAACTGCAACGCCCAAAAGTGGTGAAACGCGTTTATTAGTACGGACACTTTTTATTATATGATTTGTGCCTGTACCCTCTATCTTAAACTCTTTATAAAGTACGGCAACAGCAAGTCCGAAAACAGGTAAGAGATATAAAACCCAACTGTTATTTTCACGAATATTGGTAACAAACGCAATTGACTTAACAAATATTGCACCCACAAGTCCGCACACAGCACCTACAAGAATGCTTATTAACACCACACGCAAAAAGACGGGTGCATTTTTACGAATATTCTCTTTTGTAAACATACGCCATTCTCCTCACGTAAAAAGTCCAATCAAATGAATGATGAAAATCAAATAACGAAAACTTAATAATACAAAACAAAAATCCTATCGACAAAAGTCGACAGGATTTTCATTTTGGCACGCCGGAAGGGATTCGAACCCCCGACCTTTTGGTTCGTAGCCAAACACTCTATCCAGCTGAGCTACCGGCGCATACGGACTTTTTACCGCCCGAATATAATACCATTACAAAATTGAAAAGTCAACAGTTTTTTTGAAATTTATAAAATGTTTTACACCTCATCCATCACTTTACGATACCTTCCCCTCAAGGTGACGACAAATTATAGGGTAAAATATGGATAACTTCACTTTGTTTTATATTGACTTGAAAATGGGGATTTGATATACTTAATATATGTAGTTAAGAAAATTATGGTATTTTCTTTTTCTGCTCAACTAAACAAATTTTTAATATTTTTATAAGGGGAAATTATTATGGCAAAAAACAGATATGTCGGCGACTACCCTGTAATCGGTATTCGTCCTATTGTTGATGGTCGTCGTGGTCCTATGCAGTTACGCGAAAGCCTTGAAGACCAAGTTATGGCTATGGCTAATGCTGCAAAGAAATTATTTGAAGAAAATCTTTTCTATTCAAACGGCGAACCTGTAAAGGTTATTATGGCTGACACTTCAATCGGTCGTGTGCCTGAAGCTGCTGCTTGTGCAGACAAGTTCCGCAAAGCAGGTGTTGACATTACACTTTCAGTTACACCTTGCTGGTGCTATGGTTCAGAAACAATGGACATGGACCCATATACAATCAAGGGTGTTTGGGGCTTTAATGGTACAGAGCGTCCCGGTGCAGTTTATCTTGCTGCTGTTCTTGCAGGTCACGCACAAAAAGGTCTTCCTGCATTCGGCATATATGGTCACGAAGTTCAAGATAGAGAACAAGTTGCTGAAATTCCTGATGACGTTAAAGAGAAACTTCTTCGCTTTGGTCGTGCTGCAGTTGCTTGTGCTACAATGCGTGGCAAGTCATATCTTCAGATTGGTTCACAATGTATGGGTATTGCAGGTTCAATTATTGACCAGGACTTTATGGAATCATATCTTGGTATGCGTGTAGAATCTGTTGATGAGGTTGAAATTCTTCGCCGAATGGAAGAAGGAATTTACAACGAAGAAGAATATCAAAAAGCACTTGCTTGGACTAAAGAACACTGTAAAGAGGGTCGTGACGACAACCCTGAATCAGTTGAATTCTTAGGCAAAGACCATAAAATTAAATTCACAGATGAAGAAAAAGAAAAGCAGTGGGAATTCACAGTTAAAATGTACTGCATTATCAAGGACTTGATGGCAGGTAACGAAAATCTTCCTGACTCATTCGTAGAAGAAAGAGTAGGTCACAACGCTATTGCAGGTGGTTTCCAAGGTCAAAGACAATGGACAGACCATTGGCCAAACTGCGACTACCCTGAAGCACTTCTTTCATCAACATTTGACTACGAGGGTGCTCGTGAGCCATACACATTGGCAACCGAAAATGACGTACTTAACGGTCTTGGTATGCTCTTTATGAGATTACTTACTCACCGTGCACAGATTTTCGCTGACGTTCGTACATACTGGTCAGGTGAAGCAACTGAAAGAGTTACAGGTTACAAGTTAGAGGGCAAAGCAAAAGAATCTAACGGTATTATTCACCTTCTCAACTCTGGTGCAGCTTGTCTTGACGCTTGTGGTGAATGCACAGACGAAAACGGCAACGCTATTATGAAAAAATGGTGGGAAGTAACTGACGAAGACATAAAGAAGATGACTGACGCAACAGTATGGTGTGAAGCCGGATTTGACAACTTCCGTGGTGGCGGATTCTCAAGCCATTACACAACAAAGGCTGAAATGCCTTGCACAATGATTAGACTTAACCTTGTTAAAGGTCTTGGCCCTGTTCTTCAGATTGCAGAGGGTTGGACAGTTAATCTTCCTGACGAAGTTTCTGACACACTTATGGAAAGAACTAACCCAACATGGCCTTGCACTTGGTTTGCTCCACGTTGCGACGGTAAAGAGGGCTCACCATTCAAGACTGCATACGAAGTAATGCAAAACTGGGGTGCTAACCACGGTGCTATTTCTTACGGACACATTGGTGCTGACCTTATCACAATGTGCTCAATGCTTCGTATTCCTGTTTGTATGCACAATGTTCCTGAAGACGAAATCTTCCGTCCTGCTTGCTGGAATGCTTTCGGTATGGACAAAGAAGGTCAGGATTATCGTGCTTGCCAGACTTACGGTCCACTTTTCAAGAAATAATTAAGGGGTTAAAAATATAATGGAAAATTTATCATATATGGAAATTCGTGAGCAGATTTGTGATGTCTGCCATAAAATGTGGCAACTCGGTTGGGTTGCAGCAAATGACGGTAATGTTTCTGTAAAATTGCCTGACGGTAATTTCATGGCAACACCAACAGGTATCAGCAAAAGCTTTATCACACCTGAAAAACTTGTTGTAATTAACGAAAATGGTGAAGTACTTGAGGGTGCTCCTTACAAGCCATCAAGTGAAATTAAAATGCATCTTCGTTGCTACAAAGAGCGTGAAGATGTTGGTGCAGTAGTACACGCTCACCCACCAACAGCAACAGGTTATGCAGTTGCAGGTTTAAGCCTTGACGAATATTCAATGATTGAAACTGTTATTGCAATCGGTTCAATTCCGCTTACACCTTACGGCACACCAAGTACAAACGAAGTGCCTGAGGCTATTGCACCTTATCTTAAAGAGCATGATGTTATGCTTTTACAAAATCACGGTGCACTCACAGTTGGTTGTGACCTTATTACTGCATATTACAGAATGGAAACACTTGAATTGTTTGCTAAAATTTCTCTTACTGCTCACCTTCTTGGCGGTGCTAAAGAAATTTCTAAAGACAACATTGACAAACTCTTATATTTGAGAGAAAACTACTATGGTGTTACAGGTAAACACCCTGGTTACAAACACTACAATAAGGAAGATTAACTATGCTTAAAAATATTCCAAAAATTTTGTCCCCTGAAATGCTTAAAGTACTTTGTGAAATGGGACACAGTGACCGTCTTGTTATTGCTGACGGTAACTTTCCTGCAGAGAGTATGGGCAAAAATGCAATAGTTCTTCGTGCAGACGGACATTCCGCAACAGAGCTTCTTGACGCAATTCTTACAGTATTTCCGCTTGATACATATGTAGAAAATCCTGTATCACTTATGCAGGTTATGGCTGGCGACAATGTAGAAACTCCTATCTGGGATGAATACAAAGAAATCGTTAAAAAGCACGACGACAGAGGAGCTAATGCTTTCGGCGAAATTGAGCGTTTTGCATTTTATGAAGAGGCTAAAAAGTGCTATGCAATTATTGCTACAGGTGAATCTGCACTTTATGCAAACCTTATTCTTCAAAAGGGTGTTATCTGATGAAATACTGTTTAGCTATTGATATGGGTGCTTCAAGTGGTCGCCATATTCTCGGCTACGTTGAAAATGGCAAACTGAAACTTGAAGAAATATACAGATTTGAAAACGGAATAGTTGATATTGACGGTACACTCTGTTGGGATGTAGAAAAACTATTTACAGAAATCAAAAACGGTCTTAAAGAGTGTAAAAATCGTGGCATTACACCCGATACCGTTGCTATTGACACTTGGGGCGTTGACTATGTTCTTCTTGACAAAGACAAGAAAGAAATTATGCCTGCTGTGTCATATCGCGACGGCAGAACTTCAGGAATTCCCGAAGAAATTGACAAAATTATTCCTCGTGATGAACTTTATAAACTCACAGGTATTCAGGCAACAAGTTATAACTCAATTTATCAATTATATTGTGATAAAAAGTCAGGTAAACTTGACAATGCAGAATACTTTTTAATGATGCCCGAATATTTTTCATTCAAGTTGACAGGTGAAATCAGAAATGAGTATACGCTTACAACAACTGGTGGACTTGTAAATGCAAAAACCTTTGAACGTGATGAAGAATTACTTGAAAAACTTGGAATTCCGAAAAGAATCTTCACTCCCCTTTCATTACCTGGTACAGTTGTCGGTAATTTAAGCGAAGATGTTAAAGCCGAAGTTGGTTTTGACACAACCGTAATTCTTTGTGCATCTCACGATACAGCATCTGCAGTTGCATCTTGTTCAGTTGGTGACAACGGAATTTATATTTCATCAGGTACTTGGAGTTTGATTGGTACCGAAAACTCACAACCTGTAACTTGTGAAAAAGCAATGAACAGTGGCTTTACAAATGAGGGTGGCGTAGAGCATCGTTTCCGTTTTCTTGAAAACATTATGGGTATGTGGCTTTTACAGAATATTCGTAAAAACCTTGACAAGAAATACACATACGATGAAATGATGCAAATGGCTATGGATAGCGATTTTGTAGAGTATATAAATCCTAATGCTCCTGACTTTTTAGCACCTGACAATATGATTGAGGCAATCAGAAATTATTTAGATAAACCCGATTTACCGATTGGTGATGTACTGAACTCCGTTTATCATTCACTTGCAAAGGCTTATGATGATGCAGTTAAGGTAATCGAAGAAATCAGTAATAAGAATATTAATGTTATCAACATTGTTGGTGGTGGCTGTAAAGATACTTACCTTAATTCTCTTACTGAAAAATACACAGGCAAACAAGTTATTGCAGGCCCTGTTGAAGCAACTGCCGCAGGTAATATTATGGTACAGTTAATGTATCTTGATAAAGGACTTAACCTTACATCTGCAAGAGAGTTAATTAAAAACTCATTCAGCAAAAACTAAATAATAATGAAAAGGTCAACAAGTTAATTGCAACTTGTTGACTTTTTTAACAATGTAGTATATAATCTCTTTGTACTCAAAGCAAGGGTGGAGTCTGTCATAGAAATTCTTATTTCTATTTGCTTTGAACTGTGGTATTAAACCAACTATGACGGGACTCATTTTATGAGTTCCGTTTTTTTGTAAGGAGAATTTAAAATGAATTTATTAGTTCCTATTTTTTGGTTGATTATCGGACTTGTTCTACTTATTAAGGGCGGTGACTGGTTTGTTGACGGTGCTTCAGGTATTGCACGTCGTTTCCATTTGCCTGAAATCCTTATTGGTGCAACTGTTGTTTCAATAGGTACAACACTCCCCGAAGTTATGGTATCTGCCGGTGCGGCTGTAAAAGGTGTTGGCGACATTGCTTATGGCAATGCTATTGGCTCAATTATATGTAACACAGCTCTTATTGCAGCAATTACAATTGCTATAAAGCCCGGTCCTGCGGCAAGAAAAAGTATGACTGTTCCCGTTGCATTTTTCTTTGGTGCTGCTGCAATTTACTGTACAGTATCATATGTTTCAGGTACGTTCTCACGCACAGTAGGTCTTGTATTACTCTCAGTTTTTGTTATTTATATGGTAACCACCGTTATGCGAATGAAAAAATCTGCCGCAAGTATTGAAACCGTACAATTAGAAGAACAAGTTGGAGCACTCACAAGTGAAGCAGAACTGGAAGCACGTAGTGGTGAAGACCACACTGTTGAATCGGTTAAAGAAGGCACTAAGGACAGCCTGTTGAAAGATATTGTTTTATTGGTTGTCGGTGCAGTTCTTATTGCAATAGGTGCAACTCTTCTTAACGATAATGCTCAAACTATTGCCCGTGAATGTGGTGTCTCAGAAAAAGTTATTGGTCTTACAATTGTTGCTCTCGGCACATCGCTCCCTGAACTCGTTACAGCAATCACGTCACTCATTAAGGGACACGGCTCACTTTCTCTTGGTAATATTATCGGTGCAAACCTTTTCAACCTTGTACTAGTAAGCGGTACTGCAATTACTATTAATCCATTTGATGTTCCTGTTTCCGGATATATAAATGGTATTAATTCTTCGTTAGTGCTTGATATTCCGGTAATGCTTGGCGTTATGCTTATTCTTACTATACCAACACTTATCAAACAAAAACTTTCGCGTTGGCAAGGTATTTTGCTTCTTGCAATATACGTAGCATACACCATATTACTGTTTATTATTTAGTTAAAAATGCAAAATCAATTCGGGCAGTTTGCACAACTGCCCTTTTTTCGTCAATTGTAACATATAAAAAACGCTTGTTATAACTATAATGACGAAAAATTTAAGTTTTTCAAATAGTTGCTTTATTTTATTTTTGTTATGTAGTATAATTCTTTTATAGGTTTCGGAAAGGGATGGTTAAATGACTAAAACTGAAATAATTGACAAAGTCAAGGGTGCTCCCGCATATGTAAAAGAGCATTGGAATACACCAAATGAGGGAGAATACCTGACTCTTAAAGAAACGTTGGCTTATACCCTTGCTCAAGGTGGAGCTTATGTTTTTGGAGCTGTGGCAATGTATGTTACCTTCTCTGCAAGTTACTTTTGTGGAGCGGTTATGGGAATTGCAACCATTGATTTTTCAGTTATCAATATTATAAGTACAGTACTTGGATACGTACTTATGTTTATGAACCCAATAAATGTATTGATTTATGAAAATCATGGTAGACTTGAAAAGAAAACAAAGATTTTCGCTCATCTTTGTTATAGTGGTAAGCTCATAATTGGTATTGGTTGCTATTTCTTGCCACAAGGAATGTTTGAGTCAGTTATCAACGGACTTCCACAGTTAGTTGGCAACATACTCGTTGCTGGTGCTATCTGGGATTATCTTCATTGGTTTATTCGTAGAAAGTTTTGTGCAAAATACGGAAGATTTAAGCCATTTGTGCTTCTTTGTGCAATTCCAAGTGCATTTATGGTTTCTGCTATTCCTTATCTTCCTGTGCAGAATATGACTTACACAAACAAACTCATTATTCTTCACTTTGCATTTACTTTAATGTCATATTTCTACAACAACTATATCGGTGTTAACACTCTTGTTACCTTTATGACACCTAACTCACAGGAAAGACAGAAGCTCCATTCAATTACACCTATTTTATCCGGTCTTTTCTCATCAATTGTTTCTGCTATCTGGCCAATGCTTATTACATCAACCGGTGGTTACTTAAATCTTAAAACATATAAAGTGTTTATTCCTATTTTTACATTTGTCGGTGCTGCAATGTCTTTACTTGCAGTTTTCTGTAAAGAAAGAGTAATTGAGCCACCAATGGAAAAACGAGCAAAGGTTACTTTCTTCAAAGGTGCTAAAAATGTTCTTAAAAACAAATATTTCTGGATTACAAATATTTCAAATGTACTAGGGCAATGGCACGGTCTTGTTGGCAATCTGCTTGGTTGGTGGTTTGTTTATTCGCTTCGTATGGAATGGTTTTCAGGTATTGCGGCTAACATTGTTGTTATGGGTATGACTTTTGGCAACATTCTTTGCCCAATACTTACAAAACGATTCCAAAAAAGAAATATTCTCATTTCTTTCCGCGGTATTACACTTCTTACCGTTTTAGGTATTGCTCTTGCAGTTAAGATGGAAAATATTGTAATATTCTTAGTTGCACTCTTCCTTAAAAACGCTATTTCTCCTGTTGTGGACGGTGTCAACGTTGGTCTTAACGCTGATATACTTACATATCATCAATGGAAATATGGCGAACGTGCAGATGCTATGTCTGGTGTTTTTGGTTGGTTCTTGAATCCTGTTACTGTGGCTATCGGTTATATTATGCCTTGGTTACTTTCAAGAGTAGGTTTTACATCTGACTGGGACGTACTCTTTGATACTCAAATTCTTAACAATGTATTCAACCTTTATACTTGGGGTTCAGTAATTGGTCTTGTGCTTTTGACAGCACCATTTATCTTCTACGATTTGACACGCGAAAAACACGATATGTGTGTTAGAGAATTGCAAGAGAGAGTTCGTGCAATTGAAAACGAAAACAAAGCAGAAAGTGAGGCGGTTTAATATGAAGAAAAGACTCATTAAAGTTTTAGTTCTTGTTATTTGTATGTGCATCGCCTTTTCAGGTTGCAGTTCAGTAACCTCACTTTTAAGTGGTGAAAACGAAACAATTGATTACAAAATTGAAAATGGTGAGGCAATAGTTACAGGAGTTCCCAACAAATCAACTGTTACAAAAATTGTTATTCCTGATGAATATGAAGGTGTTCCCGTTACAAAAATTGCTGACTTTGCCGCTACAAATCTTGAATATGTTACTGAATTTTATATCGGTAAAAATGTTAAAGAAATAGGCGTGTGGGCACTTGAAAACAACCAGTATGTTGCAGAATACAAGGTTGACGAAGCAAATGAATATTATTGCGACATCGACGGCGTAATCTACACAAAAGATATGAAAACTGTTGTTTTCTTCCCACCTGCTAAAGAAGGCGAATATGTTGTAGCTGACGGAGTGGAACAAATCCGTACAAAAGCATTTTATAAGTGTGGTAAGATTACAAAAGTAATCTTACCTGACAGTATTAAGTTTATTAATGAAAAAGCCTTTTTCCGTTGTGGTTTACTTGAAGACATCAATTTCCCAAACGGATTGGAACAAATTGGAAAAGATGCCTTTGCATATTGCACTGCACTAACAAAAATAACACTTCCTGAATCTATTCAGGAAATTCGGGAATACGCATTCTATAATTGCACCAATCTTTTAGAAGTAAATGTTGATGCAAATGAAAGTAATATATTACTTCGTGAGAAATGGTATCCTACAAATAACGGACTTGATATTACAGAACTTAAGATTAATTGGAAAAAGTAAATAAAAATTAAGAGCAGTCGTAAGACTGCTCTATTTTTATGCTTTAAGCATTTGATACTGTTCTGTTATTCTGTTCCATTTATCAATGTCTTCTGCTTTAAGTTTTTCGACTTCATCACAGACAATTTTTGCTGACAGATACTTTTCTTTTTCTTGCTTTGTTGAGTAATTTTCATATTCTTTCAACGCTTTTTCTGCTTCAAAAACAAGGCCAAGATTTTCACAAAGTTTTGAGTTATCAAAATCATCATGCTCAAAGTCAGCAAACATTGCACGAATTTTAAGTGCAGTAATCATATTCTTTCTCTTTTCTTCGCTTAAATCGTAGAAAAGGAACGGAATTATTGAAAGGATTGTACCCACAATTGCACAGATAATAACAATTCTTACAAGTGGATTTCTAAAATCTGCATTATACAAATCATCATAGTTATTTGTAAAGCCGTAAGCTTTGAAGATAAGTGGAAATACATAGCCTGTAGCCAACGCTACAATACTGCCTATAAGCACACCACTCTGGTCGATAAAGCCTTCAAGTCTGTCCCCTGTTTTATACTGCTGATAATCCATCATATCGGCTTTCATTGCAGGAAGATAGATAATTGAAACCGCACCAACCATTTCTTTTATAAAAATACAGATAAATAACAATACATAGTTTTTATAAAGGAATATCATAAGTACGAGGCAGATTACCTGAATTGAAAGCGAAATCAGGCAAATTCGCTTTTTACCAAGTTTGTTGGTAAGAGGTGCTGCGGCTACCATACCCGGTGTATAAGCCTCACCTTTTATTACAGTCATAATTGAATAAACTGCAGGGTTGTTCATTCCGTAATAGAAAATCCATTGAAATATATAACCGTAGCCCTGATTTAAGAAACTAAGCCATTGAGAAACATTGATAATCCAGAAATATTTATTATGAGAAACTTTTTTAAGACCCTCAAAGAAATTCATCTTCTGGACATACTGTTTTGGTACAATTACGCGTTCTTTTGTGCCGAAAACACAAAGCATACTTACGATTATACCAATTGTGCAGAATATGGGGAACCCGATACGATATGTTTTAATATCGTCAAGCGGTCCGATAAGTGGCATAACGGGGTTTATTACCGTTGGTGCAAATGAATATATAATTGAACTGATTTCAATAATCCACGAACGTTCCTTTGAGTTTGCCGACATAACCTGAACAAGTCCTGCATACGCTGAACTGTAAAACGGCGAGAAAAACTGAAGCAATGTATAACAAACGAAAACAGCAATAAGTTTTTGATTATATTCCATTGTTTCATAGGGCAGATACACAAACACTGTACCTATAACGGCTGTTGGCAGGCCAAGAGTAAGAATATATGGTCTAAACTTACCCATTTTACTCTTTGTATTATCAAAAAGCATTGCACGGGTTGGGGCAATAAGCAACATAATAAGCGTTGTTATAACATTCATTGTCTGCAAATCCATTGCGGTGATACCAATAGATGCACCTACAATCATACTACCCGCACTAAGACCTATCATACCCACGATTGCAGTTATAAAATACACACCTGCACCGCCAACTGAATATGCCGCAATCTCTTTATACGGCACATAACTGCCTTCTGGTGCAGTTTTCCAGTTAGATTTAACGGCTTTAACACCGTTGGTTATTTTTCCAATAAGGTTAGTTGATTTTTCCATATTAATCCCCCACCAAATTATTCTTTAAAATTATTATAATGCTTTTTTATTCTAAAATCAATTATATACTTTTATAACTCTTGAAAAAGACGGGAGTTTGTTGTAAAATATTGTCATAAACTACATAAAGGAGATTGGAATATGGATTTTTCAATTTTTGACTCATTTGATATGAGTGTTTTCACATTCTTTGGTGAACAAATTCAAAGTGCTGCAATGAATATTGTTGCAGAATTTATCACTTTCTTTGGCGGTGGAGCCTTTGTTACACCAATGGCAATTGTTGGTGCTCTTTTAATTCCATTTAAGAAAACTCGTAAGTTTGGTATGGCTGTACTTTTTGCAGTTCTTGTTGGAACTCTTTGCACTAACCTTATTATGAAACCACTTTTCGACCGTCCTCGTCCATACATCTATTACGCTGACAACCCTGTATTTATGAGTTGGCACGAGTTTGCAGGCGGACACATTGAAAGTGAAAAGTCATTCCCGTCAGGTCACACAACAGCGGCTTTTGAATTAGGTGTTGCAATATTCCTTGTTATGAAAAACAAGAAAATTGCTTGGATTTTCCCTGTATTCTCAGCACTCGTAGGTCTTTCTAGAATTTACCTTATGGTACACTATGTAACAGACGTTATCGGTGGCGTATTTGTTGGTGTATTTGCAGGTGTTATGGGTTATCTTATTATGAAAGCAATCATTGAAAAGACAAAAAATACAAAGTTTGCCGAATTTGATTTAGCTGAAAAATTCAAGAAGAAATCTGCATAATGCATAATAAAATCAATCACTCGTGTCAAAACTTGATACGGGTGATTTTTTATGCACAAAAGAGTTGCTATTTCATTTTTTGGACTTATGGTTGTATTCGGTCTTTTAATTGTTAATCTTGGGTTTATAGGGCTTAATCTTGGCACATCAACTGCGTCACAGGGTTCAAACGAAAAAAGTGTTGTTCTTGGCACTTCAAGAGGTATGATTTATGACTGCAATGGCTCAAGACTTGTAAACACCGAATCACAAAATGTAACGGTTTGCTTGCCGACTACAAGTGCGTTTAATACAATTTCAGAATTTGTGACAGATGAAGAAAAATCAACTATTTATGATAATATGTCAAATGGTAAAATCAGCGTATTCAACTCTTTACAGAAATTTAATGAAAATGATATACGCTCAACATCCGTAGTCAACAGATATTCCCAAAATCAACCTTGCGTACACTTAATAGGGCATCTTGACGAAAGCGGCGATGGTGCTATGGGGCTTGAAAAAGCATATAATAGTTATCTTAAACAACAAAGTGGTGAAATCAAGGCTAAATGGAGTGTTGATGCACTTGGTCACATACTTTTAGGCGAGAATATTGAATTTGAGAAAACCGACTATCTTTCCCCTGCAGGAATTCAGTTGACTATTGACTTGAATATTCAAAGAATTGCCGAAAATGCTTTGTTGCACCATAACATCGGCAAAGGTGCGTGTGTTGTGCTTGATGCGGAAACCTGCGAAATTTTGGCGTGTGCATCTGTGCCTGAGTTTAATCCGCTGAATTTGTCCGATGATATTAAAAATAACGACTCCCCTTTTATAAATCGTGCGTTGACACCATATACTGTCGGTTCGGTTTTTAAGCCATTTGTAGCGGTTTCTGCAATTGAGAGCAATATTGAATTCACATACAACTGTACTGGCAGTATTGATATAAACGGGACTGTTTTCAGGTGTAACAACTCGACATCTCACGGATATTTAAATTTAAAGACTGCTATGGAGAAGTCCTGCAACACATATTTTATTGCGTTGGGGCAAAAAATTGGTGTCGAAAAACTGCTCACATTATGCTCGTCTTTAGGATTGGGAAAAAGCGTTGAATTAGCTGATAATTTCTACTTGAAATCGGGAATATTACCGTCAAGCGAGAGCATAAATTCGTTACAAGCACTTGCAAACTTATGCTTTGGTCAAGGCGAATTGCTTGTAAATCCCGTACAGATGGCAGTAGCATATGCTTGTTTTGCAAATGGGGGCTATTACCGTGAACCTACACTTATGAAAGGGATTATTGATAAAAACGGTGACGTAATACAAAGGGTAAAGTTACCTGAAAAATACAAAGTTCTCAATAAAACTACAATTGAAAAAATTGACGTAATTCTTGAAAGCGTAGTTGCTAATGGTAATGCAATTCGTGCATACTCCGAAATAGTTACCAATCACGGCAAAACCGCAACTGCACAAAGTGGATGGTATGAAGATAACAGAGAAATCACACACACTTGGTTTTGTGGGTATTTCACTTTTAATCAAAAAACTTATGTATCTGTAATCTTTAAGGAAGACGGCTCGTCAGGTGCTGTGGACTGTGCACCGGTATTCAAAGAAATCAGCGAAAATATTGTTAAAAACTATACAGAAAAATAATTCCATTTTGTATTGACATTGGACTCTAAAAAATATATAATATTTGAGCAACTGAAAAGGGCCACTAGCTCAGTTGGTTAGAGCATCCGGCTCATAACCGGACGGTCATAGGTTCGAGTCCTATGTGGCCCACCAATAGAAAACACTTGACTTTTTGTGAAGTGTTTTCTATTTTTTTATAATTTTTTGAGACTCAACTTGTAAATCTCCCATTTGCATTGTGAGTCTGCAATTCAACTCCTATTATGAACATCACCTCAGTACCTTGGTATTGATATACGACAAATCCCTTGAAATATAGGGATTTCTTTATTTTTGTCTTGAAATTGCGTCTGGTTTTTGGGCACTTTTTTCATTTTTAGAACATATGAAAAATTGTAATCGTAGATGGAATATAAAAATCACACCCACAACAACCTACAACGCCTAAAAACTGTTGCTTTTTTCTTTGTGAGTGATATAATTTATTTATATTTAAGTACTATATGAAAGAAGTGGTAATATGGTAAAAAACTATGATGCAGTTGTTATCGGTGCAGGTAACGGCGGACTTGTAGCATCAGCTCGTCTTGCCAAAGAGGGAAAAAAGACATTACTTATTGAACGTCATAATTTACCCGGTGGATTTGCTACAAGTTTTGTAAGAGGTAGATTTGAATTTGAGGCATCTCTTCATGAGCTTTGTGGTATCGGCTCAATTACAGGAAAATCACCATTGTTGAAGATTTTCCAAGAAGTCGGTGCAGCAGATAAAATAGAATGGGTTGCACTTGATGAAGCATACAGATTGCTCACATTGGATGAAAATGAAAAGTGCGACTATTTAATGCCTTTGGGTAAGGATGCTTTTATAAATAAACTTGAAGAATATGACCCAGGTTCTGCTCCCGTAGTTACAAAGATTTTTGACCTTATTGAAAGTATTGAAAAAACTCTGGACTTCGTAAGCAACATTGAAGATTTCAAGCCCTCAATGATTAAAGAAATTTTTTCGGAGCATACAGACTTTCTTAAGGTTGCAAACTATTCTGTTGACGAGGTGTTGAAATCATTCGGTGCGAGTCAAAAAACAAGAGACATACTTAACGGATATTGGTGTTATCTTGGTCAGCCTACTGACGAGCTTAATGTTATTCACTATTTCACAATGCTTCACTCATATATTATTGATGGTGCTGTTATTCCAAGGGGCAGAAGCCATCAAATAAGCACTGCTTTGCTTGAGGCATTTACCGAAAATGGTGGCGAGGCATGGTTTAACACAAGCGTTAAGAAAATAAATGTTGAAAACGGTGTTGCAACAGGTGTTGTGCTTGATGATGGTACTCAGATAAATGCTAAAGTGGTTATCTGCAACGCTTCGCCGTATAATGCATTTACAAAACTTATTGACGAAAATGCTATTCCTGAGAAACTTAAAAAGGAAGTAAATGCTAAGACTTTGAGTGCAAAAGGATTTGCAGTATTTTTGGGACTTAACCGTTCTGCAGATGAATTAGGGCTTAATAACCACACTTATTTCATTTATCCCACAAACGATAACAGAAAGTGCTATGAATTAAGCAAAAATCTTGAGACAAATGATGTTCAGGCAACAGTTTGTCTTAACAGAGCATTTGACGACTGTTCACCTAAGGGCACAAGTATTCTTTATATGACTTCTATTTTTGCAGGCGACGAATGGAGCAAGGTTTCTGTTAAGGATTACCATAAAACAAAGCATGCCTTTGCAGAAAAAATGATAGATAATTTCGAAAAAGCAACAGGTGTTAAAATTAAGGATTATATAGAAGAAATTGAAATTGCAACACCAATGACCTATGCTCGTTATACTGATGCTCCTGCAGGAACTATCTACGGTTACGAGGCAAGCAAGGAAGACGGTATTGTTAAAAGAATTGTTTTTGATTTGATTGATAAAGGCATACCGGGACTTTACTTTGCAGGTGGCTATACCACAAGACATATGGGTTATTCTCCAAGCTATACAACTGGCGATATGGCAGCAAAGAAAGCAATACTCGCTATGGAAAAGGAGGTAAAATAAATGAGCAAGAAAAAGTTTTCTATAAATGGCACTTTCAAGGATAGTGTGAATACTATAAAGTTTTTAACAGAGAGAAAACAGTTTATTGATAGTGCCCCAGCAGTTTTACCAACTCGTACTGATGATTTTGGTGTAAATAAAGTTGCAAAAAGCCTTCATCCTAAAGAGCAAAAGCTTGTAATCAGCAGAATTGAAGAACATACAGATATTGCAAAAAGCTATTATTTCAAAGGTGAAACAGAACTTGCATATTTCAAAGCAGGTCAATACCTTACCTTTAAACTTGAAATAGGCAACTCAGTTGTTACTCGTTCATATTCAATAGCCTCCTCCCCTGCAAGTGCATTAAACGGTGAATATCAGATTACTGTTAAGCGTATTGCTGACGGCTTCGTTTCCGATTATATTCTTGACAACTGGAATGTGGGCGATGAAGTTATCGCTTATGCACCCGAGGGTAATATGACATATTGTCCTTTAAGAGATGCCCAAAATATCGTTGCTATTGCAGGCGGTAGTGGTATTACTCCTTTCTTATCTCTTGCGAGAGCGATAGACCAAGGTGATGAGGATTGCACCCTTACTTTACTTTATGGTTGCAGAACATCTGACGAAATCCTTTTCAAATCAGAGCTTGACTCACTTTCTGAGAAAAACGACAAAATCAATGTAGTTTATGTTCTTAGTCATAGCGACGAAGAAGGCTATGAAAAAGGCTTTGTGGGTGCAGATATTATAAAGAAATATGCTCCAGATGGAAATTACAGCATTTTCGTTTGTGGCCCAGGTGGTTTGTATAAATTCCTTGAAACAGAACTTCCAAAACTCCAGATAGAAAGAAAATATATTCGATTTGAAGTTTTCTCTTCTGGTAAAAAAGTTGATGAAGAGCCAAACGAATACAACATCACAGTTATTAACCGTGGAAATGAATCAGTAATTAAAGCAAGCAGTAATGAAACTGTGCTTTGTGCATTTGAACGAGCAGGCATAGAAGTCCCTGCAAGGTGTCATACAGGCGAATGTGGTTTTTGCAGAAGTAAACTTGTTAGCGGTAAAGTTTATATCCCCGAGGGCGAAGACAAGCGTCGTATAGCAGATATGCAGTTTAATTTCATACACCCTTGCTGTTGCTACCCCGAAAGCGACCTTGTTGTAAGAATCAATTAGTGAGTTGAGTCTATATTTTGACTCCTGTCACGACCACCACAGCGAAAAAGGTACCCTTTAGGGTGTATTTTTTGTTGTGCATTGAAAATGAGGAGTCGAACCGATAGTTCTGAGCGTTAAGAAAACGATACATAATTTTGCAAAAGTAGAGTATATAACAAAAAAAGCCTTGAGAGTTTTGATTTCTCAAGGCTTTGGTTTTGTTATTAAGTTTATTTTGTTTGTGAAAACTCGTTATTGAGTGCTTTTTCTACAATTTCCACATTACCGATTTCACCGTTTACATACTCGCCGTTTTGGTAATATGCTTGTGAATTGATATTTACAACGGCATCCGTCGGCACATATAAAACAGCATTCATATCTTGTGGGAGAGTAAGGTTGATAGTGTAATTTTCGTTTGTCTTTTCATAATCCAGAGTAATTAATCCTTTTACACTTGGAACGGTACAATTCATACTGTCGGACAAAGTGTATTGGGGGTCAATTTTAACCTTTTCATAGCCCGACTCAAGGGGAGTGATTCCTGCAAAATGCTTACTCATTATAACAAGAGGTCCACCAGTCGATGCATGATTTTTAGTGCCTTGCCAAGCGGCCCAAAACTCCCATAAGGTTGAATAATCCTTGCCTACCATACTTTCATATCTGTCTTTTATTCTGTCTTTGGCAAGTTCATATTCTCCCATTTTGCAAAGAGCTTCAAGAACATAATATTCCATGTACGGACCTGAATTTTGAGTAGTTGCGAGTACATTCTTGATGGTGTCATACTGCTCTTTGTCTGCAAGTCCTGACAAAACTGCAAGAGCATTGGCTCTGTCATCAGGCTTTTTCGTATCATCACTTTTAAAGCCGTTTTCTGTCCAAAGATTTTTATATCCTTTTGCAATTATTTCTTTTCTTTCGGTAATATACGAAATATCTTCATCTTTTCCTAATTTTTCTGCCATTTTTTCTGTGGCGGAAAGAGCATAATAAACCCATGCATTCTCAATGGCGGTCACATCTGCTTTGTAGCCCCAGTCAACCCAATCCCATGAGCCCTCACGATGAACAACAAGATTATTTTCTCCCATTTCCCAAAGCTTCAGGTAGTCAACAGATGCATCATAAACCTTTTCGATAAATGCTTTGTCACCTGTATACTCATAGTAAGTATAAAAGCCGACAATACCTGCAAGCTGCTGAACAGGGAGTTCAAAATAGTCACCACTAATAGGTACAACCGTCTGTAACACCTTTGACTCGTCAACGTGGGAAAGCATAGCATCTACGCCTTTTTGATAGAGTAAGTAAGAATTGCTATCCATAGAGTACATTGTCATATTCATTTCGATTGTGACATCACCCCACCATTGAGCTCTTTCTCTGTCGGGACAATCCATAAAATTGTCACGCATTGTAACATAGAGAGTACGCAAAGATTTTTGCCACAAAGAATTTAAAAATTCATCATCGCACTTAAAGTTACCGGCAAATGAGCTATCATATCCTGTTTCACGGTATTTGAGAGCAACAACTGTAACGCCGTGAGGTATGTCATAAGTAATATGCTCACCGTTAACCCAACCTAATGCCTCAAACTCCTGCTCGCCATCTTTAGTTATATAGGTGGTTGAAACTGCACCGATTGGAGTGTTCTCTGTTATTATGCGAATCTTTTTGCCTTTAGGTGCTATAACTTTAAGATATGTAGTAACTTGTGCGTTGTAAGGAATATCAACTGTGATTTTTTCACCGAAAAGATTTTTTACAGTATAGTTTTCGTAATCCTTTGAATTCTCATAATCTTTAAGACCGTAATCCTTCACGAATGGTATTCCTCTCGGATAAAGCTTGCCATAAGCACCTTCACCGCCGTTAGCATATTCAGTTGCATTCTCCCAAGACGAAAAATCAAAAGTTGCATTGAGCCAATCGCCTATATCTTTTCTTGCATCGAAATAAATACTGTGTTCAGGGAGTCTATAATTTGGCTTATAAAGAATGCTGTCACCATAAGCATCATTCTTTTTTACCTTCCAACTGTTGTCAGAAATTATGGTGATGTCATTGTTTATGGCTTCAAAAAGGAATCCGCCCTGACCACTGCTGTTATATGAATAGCTTGTTTCATCATCCCAATACCACACTAAAGCACAAATAGTGTTTTCCCCCTCTTGTAAGTATGGGGCAACATCTATACTGTCATAATAACAACTGTTTTCAGAGGGACCACGTTTCACACTACCCTCAAAAACAACAGTTTCTCCGTTTATGTAAAGCCAATATTTTGAATCAGCTGAAATATGAGCAATAAGTTCTTCAGGTTTGTTTTCAAGATTTATCTTTTTATTAAAGCACATCCAGACATTTTCTTCCGTCAGGTTTTCCTTATCCCAAATCCAATGTGCCTTCCAATCAGTTTTTTCGCCCGTAGAAATCACTTGGTATTCAGGAATACTTTCGGGAATCTGGTAATCATTTGTATAAGGTGTGTTCGTCATATTCCCCCAAAATAAAAGTGGTGAATAATACGAAAAAATAAGACTTGCCACTATTAAAACAGCAGGAATGATTAATAACAGTAATTTTTTCATGGTAACATCTCCTTTATCAAAACAATTATACCACCCATAAAATAAAAGAGCAACAGCGAAATACTGTTGCTCATGGGGTTAAGTAATAATATTTTATTCTTTTATGAATGCTTTGTCTTTTTCGGGAATTCCCAGCTCATCAGTAATATATCGTTCCACTTTCATACTTAAATCATACTTTTCACGCAAGTCAATGATTTTTTGCATCATAGGGGATTTGTGGTGAATATCGATTGCTTGTTGACTTTCCCAACTATCAATTAAAAGAACAGTTTCATTATTATTCATCGGTAAAAAGTATTCATATTTCAGATTACCTTTTTCAGCACGGATTTCGTCTACGATTCCACTTGAAATCATTTCTTCTGCAAATTTTCTCGCATTTCTATTTGTGCCTGAATAGTAAATATTTATTGTTATTGCCATTTTATCACCTCGTTAAAATGGAGTTTGTATGGATAAGTGTAAAATGGAAAGTAGAAAACGGAAAACGAAGGAACTGCGTTGCAATTGTAGATATAATCAGCGTCTCATAGACTCTACACTTTCCACTTTGCGTTTTCAACTTTGCACTTAATTAGTTCGACAAACTCAAATTTGTTACTATTTCAACATTGGCATTTCGGTCATTCGAAGTCTTGCACAACCGTATGGGCAAAGTTCAATTGACTGAACGCTGGAAATTGGTTTTGTAGATTTTGGAACTTTTCTTGCAACACTTCTGTATGGGAATTTAAGTCCCCAATCGATTTGTTGCATATTGGCTTTTATTGTTATTGGTGGTTTTTTCTGTGAAAACGGAATATCACTAATTCCATTAAAGTTTACTTCAAAATCTGCATTTGAATAGCCATAATTCCAAGGTGTTTTTGGTATAAACTGATAATCACAATATGGGAATTTACGTTCTACGCCTTTTTTGGTGTATTCTCTCATTTCTTTTTCATATTCAATAGGCACAGAGAAAAGTAATGAGCCTGATTGCAAAGCATAAAGGTCATTTGGTCTTGCCTTCAAGAATGGTGTTGTCTTAAATTCTATTTCAAATTCAGTTTTTCCTTGTTTTATAGCGAATTCAAGGTCTTTTGTTTCTGCGTTTTCACCATTTACTTTAAGATTTTTTGCAAATGACGGAATACGAATTGCAAAGTCAAAAGCCCTATCTGCATCTATATAATAATGCATTTTATTTTCAAATGGGTAGTTAGTTTCGAGTTTAATTGTAACACCATTATCATTCAAAATAGATGGCAACATAACAGAATTGATTATTTTATTGTCCTTGTGCATAAATGATGAAAGAGCAAATTTAGGCCAGCCCTGATTGAAATTTGCAGTACAACAGCCAAAGTTTGGTTCAAGTCCAAATGTATGTGCGTAAGGTCCGTTTGTACTCCACGGTGCCATAATCATTGTTTTCTGACAAGCAATCTGATTAACCTGCTGAACATATTGGTGAGTCCACATATCTTCGCTGAGTGTGGCAGGAAGTGCGTTAAATCCAAGCACTTCAAGACGCTCTGCCCACTTATTATCTCCTGTATGGGCAAAGATTTCTTCATATGAATACATCTGCTCAACTACAGCACAGCATTCAGTACCTCTTGTTGGGTCAAGTCCTGAAAGCACCTCGTCACCTGTAAAGCCCTCAAATGCAGTACCATTATATTTATCAAGAATTTTGCGAAGTTTTTCTGCATTATCGGTATATTCCTCACCAAGTAAATCGTGAGAAACAGCTTCGCCTTTAAGCATCATAGCCATATTTACTATGTGAGTATTCAATACCCACATATGACTTGGTTTTTTCCATTTTTCTGTTGTTGTATTATAGTCAAAGCCTTGTTCTTTGATGATTTTAGCTAAATCTCTAATCCAATCTTCATGGTATTTTTCATATAAGAAATTAAGTGATATAAAAGACTCAAACCATCTGTATTTTGCCCATTGAAACAGCTTGATTTCACCACTTCGAAGGAGTTCATAATAGTTTTTGAGAACGCTGTAAATAACTTGTGGAATTCTTTCATCAGCTGAGCAATCGTAATAAACTTTAAGAACTTTACAAATAAGCTGTATTGCCCAAGTGTCGTATTTTGCTCGTTTTTCTTTCTTGCAAGGGCAAATCCAACCATCATCTTCTTGTGCAGAAAGAATTGCATCTATGTATTTTTTTACTGTTGCAATCATTTCTTCATTTTCAAGAAGATATGCTAGTGGAATAAATCCATCAAGCCAATAAGGTACTCTTTCCCAGCCCTCACGGTCTCCACCAATCCACGCACTATCACGAATATCAGGCCAGATTTTATGAAGATTACCGCTTAAACCTTCCGCTTGAATTTCAAGCTGACGGCGAAGCCACCCTTGTGGTTTTATTTCTTTTGATGTATAAATATTCCACTTATTCATTTTCTGCAACCTCTTTTTTGCCTTCTGTTATATCAAATCCTTTTTTAATAAGGAAATATAACGGAATTATAGCAAAAATACATACAATACCTGCCCACAAGAACATATTCTTTGCAGGTACAATTACCTCTGCACCTACTTCGTTTATAATGGTCTGTGCAGCACTTTGACACGCCTTGTCACCAATAACAGGACCTATAACCATTGGAAGCATAACGGCAAATATCATTCTTATACCTTGGAACATACCGGTTTTGCCCTCAGGTATAAAGTCCTTAACCGTAGCACTGAAAAGTATGTTGACAAGAGCGTTGCCAAGCACAACCGGCACAATGCTAATGAGAATAACATAAATGCTTGTGCTTGTTGAAAGAAGTAAAAAGCCAACGGTAAGAACAATAACACCAGTTGCAAGACATAAGCCTCTTTTCTTTGTCGAAAGCTTCAGAAGTGTTACAATACAAGTAAGAGTGATAATTGCTACAATAACTGCAGTTATAATAACAGACGGTTTTAGAATGTTACTTAGACCACCATTGTCAGGAATAATAACGTACTGAACATATGTAAGAAGATAAGGATAGAAAACCTGGAATGCAATAATTGCAAAACAGAATGACAAAAGTGCAAGGTAAAGTCTTGCATTTTCTTTAATAACTGATGGTCTGAAGCCATATACAAGGTCAGCCCAATAATTAGAAGAGGTTTTAATTTGTAGTGTGCGAGGTGGGTCTTTAATAAGGAATAATCCCACAACACCACATAAAGTAACAATAAGACCAAGTCCTATGAAAAATGCTTTGTATGTAATGGTGCCTGCTTGAGCAAAACTACCTACGCCCGTAACTGCAAATGAAGATATTGTACCTACAACTGATAAAACTGTCTCAACAATCGGTCTTTGGCTAGGAACCGTAACATCAGTTACCCATGCCTGAAACGCCGCATCATTACTTGTTGAGCCCATAAAGGTCATTACAATATCCATAAGGATAACAAACCATACTGTTGTGCCAAGAATTTTAGCTTCATCAGTAAGATTAAAAAGATTTGCCACATTCTCTTTTGTAATGAAGCCGAACATTGCAGTAACTATACCCCAAAGAATATAGCCTACAGAAATAAACATCTTACGGTTTTTAAGTTTATCGCTGAGAGCACCCATTATAAATGTTGTAACCACAGCGGCAATAGCTGAAAGAGCTACCATACGGGCTACCGCTGTTGTAGCTTCCATTGAGCCCATAATAGCTGACTGAGATACATCGGCATATATTTCATTTGTTATAAAGGTGTTGAAATACATATTTTCAGTATTCCAAGCAATACCACCCATAAAACAGAAAAGGGTGATTATGAACCAATTCTTTTTACTAAGTTTTTCTTTAATCATTTTTCTTCCCCTTTTCGCACAATTTAGTCTGCCAATACCTGATATGTTACATCTTCAAATTGCATTGTAACATCTTCACGAGTAAAACCGTCAAGGTCATATCTGTCAGAATAATAATTATATTTATCAATAGTGAACGTGGAATCGGGTTTACAAGTAATCATAGTGCAACCCCTTTGCGAGCCAAGTTTATCAATACCTGAATATGCGAAATAGTCAATACTGTAACCATAACTGAACTGAATACCCTTATACTCAAAAGTGGTGTTATTAACGTGGTCATGACCGTTGAACATTGCCTTTGTTGACTGGAGTTCAAGCATTTTTTCAAAAAGGTCATCTTCACCGTAACCACAGCACACTTGTCTGCCCTGCTCGCCAATTATGCCTTCAACATATTTAAAGTTATCAGTATCTTTATAGTCATTTTCACGGAACTCATTCCACGCATCGTCCATTTCTACCAAAGGAATATGGAAAAATGCAAGAGATTTAACAGGTACTGAATCTTTACTGATTTTTTCATTTTCAGCATTCATTCGTAATATTTCAGATTCATACCATTCTACCTGATTAGGATGAACATTATCATATGTACCCTTAATGCTTTCAATAATGTTATCTTTAACATAAGCCTGAGAATCAATTAAAATTATAGCTTGAGTGATGATTCCCTTTGAATTTTTTACCTCAATAGTGTGGTTTCCGTAACCATCAACATCTTCCGGACCTGCCTGAAACAAGCAATATTTATATTCTTCATTTTCATAAAACTCTGCTAGTGATTCTCTGTCAAAATATGAATATGCTTCGGCATCGTGATTACCGAATGTAACGTCCCAATAAACACCAAGACTTTCCATAAGGTTTGCGAAAGCCTTTGCACCACTGTAGTTATTGAAAGTACCTGCCCTGTACGGTACAGGGAAAGTTATATCACCCGTTGCAATAACAAGGTCAGGCTTTTCCTTTGTGACCATTGTTGCAACTGCGTTAAGAGCTTTTTCATCCACACCTTTTGACATAAAACCGCCACCAATATGAATATCGGTAAGGTGCATTACTTTGAAATCTCTGTCAGTTGTAAAATACCAATTTCCATTTTCATCTTTCTCTGGAACAATCTGATTTTCAATTTCAACTTTATTGTATGAACTGCCCTTTTTCAAAAGATTATTAACTGATAAAACATTTGCACCTGCGATTACAATTGCAAGAACAATAACTACAGAAATTATTGTAAGCAAAACCTTTTTCCCCTTTTTACTTTTTCCCTTTGCCACAACGCGACACTCCTTTCAAAATACACTCATATAATACCATAATTGATACTATTGGCAAATAGTTTTCGTTGAAAATTCTTATTATTTGTATTTTCTGTGGAAACTATTATTTTCTCTTATAATTCAGCACAAGATTTCCGTTAACACTTTCAGATTTGGTGAGTTCAAAGTTTGAAATGTTACTTTCCATAAACAACGGTTTGTCGTTTTTGTCGGCTACAATTGAAGCTACCACAAGGCTCAATTCGTCGATAACCTCGGCACACTGAAACGAGCCGTTTATAATGCTTCCGCCCTCTAAAAGCAGAGTTTCACAACCTATGATATTTTTAAGTTTGAACAAGGCAAAATCCACATCTATTTTGTCTTCACCCGCGATAATAAACGGTATTCCCATTTCCATAAGGTATGAAAGATATCGGTTATCGGCTTGTTCAGTGAGGACTTCGATAATCTGTGCACCGTCATAACCCGGGTCACCATCGGGGTCGATAATTTTATTGGATTTCCAACCGAGTTTACCTTTTGGGTCAAATGCAACGGCATAAAATCCCATTAAATTTTTAGGTACATAATCTTTCTTTTCTTTCGGCTCATATTTTGATAAATCAGGGTAATACCCACCCGTAAAACTGCCTTCCATAGTAACGCGACCACAGATAAATCCGTTAGATTTTGTATTTCTATTTATATCATAATAAATTTCGCAGGCACTCTCACATTCGGGCTTTGAGAGAAACTCCCCCGTCACCTTGCCGTCAATAGAAGTGACCATATGACAAATAATATAAGGTCTGTCCATAGTTTTCACCTATTTTCTGATATACTTTTCTTCGATTGAGTTGTCAGTCTCGGCGAACTCATATCGCTCAACTTTCATATGCAAATCAGGCTTTAATTTCAAAATATCTTTTATCTCCTTGGCAAAGTCTGAGTTTGACATCAAAAGCAGTTTTTCCGATATTTATATAGCTGACGCTGACTTTGTCTTGGGTGCATGTCACAGTAAAATGGATTTTTACACATTCGTCTTTCTGATAATCAAACGAAACACCGTCATCGGTGAAAAAGTCGCTTTCAAAAGCACCTTCACTTACGGGATAAACAGTAAAAACAATATCATTTTTACTGTCAAATCCATAAGGGGCTTCGTTTGTAGCAATTATACTTCCGCTTTTTACAAAGTAAGGTATTTCATTTTCTGCGGGTATATTTAACTTAATTTTTTCTCCACCTTTATAAAGCTTATTACCCAAGTACCAATCATTTTTACGTGGCAGATAAACTTCTGTTTCCTCTTTGCCCTCGTCAAAGACAAAGCCCACAAGAATATCCTTACCAATCATCATTGTGTCGTTTTCTTCCATAAGTTCTTCGTCATCATAATAAAGAAATGCCGGTGCATTTATGGGAATCTCTTTTTCGACAGCATTGTAAGCACAGTTATAAAGATAAGGTAGTAACTTTTTTCTCTGTGCAAAAATTTTTCTGATATTTGGAATAATATCATTATAACTCCAAGGCATTGTAGCAGAGCCGTCCTTATTCCAAGAATGAATTGTAAATCTTGGCTCAAATATGCCGTGCTGAAGCCAACGCAAAAGCAATTCTCTTGATGGCATATCACCGTCAAATCCACCTAAATCGTGACCGTAAAAGAAAAATCCTGAAAGTGACATAGTAAGACCTATATTGTGGCAATAACGCAAATCTTTGAATTCGCTTCTGTTGTCACCTGACCAAGTCTGTGCAAGTCGTCTTGTTGCAATACTACCGCTTCGGGTAGAAAGAAAAGGTCTCAAATTCGGCTCTTTTTTTATCTGTGCTATATAAGAAGAAAGCACCATAAGATATGTAAGCACAGGTCTTATTCTGCTTGCACGCACATTACCGTCACCAAAACCGTAAGCCACAGCATCAATGTCCTTTATGTCAAACTCGTTATTGTCATTCCAAGTGGCAGTAATGCCGTAATCAAGCAGTGTCTCTTTAACTTTTTCGCACCAATAATTGAATGCTTCGGGATTAGTAAAATCGAGATAACTGCCTATACCGTCCCAAAATTCTGTTACAAAAGGAGTACCATCTTTATCTTTGATAAAATAGCCTTTTGTGGCAATCTCATTATATAAAGGATGACTTTCTAAAAATGCAGGTTTTATATTTGGTATAATGTTTATTCCCTCGTCGCTAAATTTTTTGATAAACTCCTTAGGCTTCGGGAATTTATCGGTATTCCAATTAAAAACATAACGTCTGTTTCCTATTGAAGTGTATCCCGATGAAAGATAAAATCCGCCACAGGAAAGGTCAAAGTTCTTGAGATTTTGCAAAAATCCGTTCATCTGATTTTCACTGTCGGGAGCATCAGTGTATGCCATAGTGCTACCGCAGTAGTCAAAACTCCACCTCGGTGGCAAAATCTGTTTACCGCAAACAGAACAGAACTGCTGAAGAATTGACAATTTACTGCCAAAGAAAACATAATAAACAAGACAGTTGTCTTCGGTTTTAAAATGTTTGTATGTTGGATAATAATTGTTTATTTCTTTGCCAAAATCAGCATAAGAAGTGTCAGTTGTATCATAAAAAATGCCGTAAGAACCAACACTGTTTTCACATATATAAAACGGTACGTGCTTGTAAAGTGGGTCACTTCCTTTGGCATCGTAACCCATCGCGTCACTGCACTCAATACGGAATGCTCTGCCCGATTTATTAAGGTCACCGCCTTTATCGCCAAGACCATAAATTCTTTCTGTTTTTTCTCTTGTGATATAGTGGTAACTGTCTTTACCGAACTCACCGTCAAAATTATATGCAAGAGGTTTGCGGTCTGAAAAAAGTTCTTTATCGTCAAGAGAGAATGAAAGTATAAAATTGTGCAAATCAAGATTGATTTCTATACCACATGGCAGAGTAAACCTTTCACCATTTTCTGTTTCGCAACATTGCGGTTCAATAGGCGTGAATCCTTTAAAAGAAAGTCTATCCCTACCGTTTATAATCAAATCGTTATCAGGACTAACAGAAAATGTAGGCAGTATTTTGCTGTTTTCTTTATAAATCGCAACTCGTATACAGCTTTCGCCTATGAAATCAAGCCTCGCGATATTATCGTCAGATTTGTAAAGACGGCAAGATGAGGTTGTTTTATATAGATTGAAGTTGTGGTTGAATTTACTCATATTCTCACCTAAAAAAATTAGATTTATTTTAATATTACCAAATAAATGGTATCAAACGATATTTGACTTTTTGCTTATACTCACGATAACCATCGAGTTCTTTTTCGAGAAATTCTTCTTCGTTTCTAATTCTTTTGGCAATTATAAAAGGATATACAAGAAAAATCAAAAATGAATATATTGAACCTAACACCAGTGGCATAGACAAAAACAAAAGTAACGTGACGCTATACATTGGATGTCTGACAATTCCGTACAATCCCGTGTCAATAACTTTTTGATTTTCCTGCACTTCAATGGTACGACTAAGGTATGTATTCTCCCTGAGTACTTCTGCATAAAGACTATATGCTACAAGAAATAACACCGCCGCACCGATTACAACACTCTTTGGCAAAGTGTACCAATTGAAACGGAAACCCAAGCCCGCAACAATGAATCCTGCAAGAAACATAAGTCCGCTGAGTTTCACTACAAGGCTTTGTTCTTTTTGTTCTTCTTTTGCATCAAGTCGGGATTCTAAAAGTTTAGGATTTTTGGTCATCATTACAATACCTGCTAAAAACATTGGAATGAATAAAATCCCCATAAATAACCAACCGTTGAAAAATGAAAATGTACCCGCTGGTAAGAATATCAATAAACCAACCAAAACAACACCTAATAAAAATTTAGTTATTGCTTGAATGAATAATTTTACTGTCATAATAACACTCCTACAAATTGGAATTTATCAATCCGGGTAAGTTACTTGTCTTCCTGTAAATGTTTTTACGAGTGAACGGTAAATGTTACTTGCAGTTTTCTGAATTTTGCCTTTAACTGCAAATTCACGAGCCATTTTGTATGTAAATTTATCTCCATTTTGTTTTTCTTCTTTCATAGTTTCAGAATCGAACATATCATAAATACGTGCAACTCGTGTTTCGTAAGTTGAGGTATCATTTTCGTCAACTTCTATTATGCGATAACCACATTGTGTGGAATGACAAAGTCCTATGTAACGAGTGCTGAGAGAGTTGACAATATCAATACCTTTATACTCTACTGCGAATGCGTTAGTGTGGTCGTGACCTGTAAACATTGCTAGTACATCGCCTTTTTCTACCATAGCGTCAAATTGACCAAAGTTTTCATAACCAGGGCAAGGGTACTCTCTTATTGTACCGTAATTCACACGGTCAGGGTCAAACATATAGAATTCGTCTTTGTTGTATAAATGCTTGAATGCATATGGCTTCCACGAATCTGACTTTTTAAGTACGTCATAGATTTCACCAACGATTATATGTTGGAAAACGAGAGAATTCACTACTTCGCCATTGTTATCTGCTTTGAGTTTGTCAGATGTCTGTTTGTACCACTCAATCTGGTCGGGCTTTACACAACTGTATCTTCCCTCTTCGTCATAATCACCTGAATCGAAAACCCATAGATTGAATTTAACTTTTTCGCCGTTGGACGAAAGCACGGGAATGTTATATGTACCACAACCTGAAAGGGCTTCGCCGTCATCAATTGAAACCGAGCAAGAGAAAGTGTTGTAATATGCCATAAGTTCTTCTCGTGTCATTGCACCCTGCTCTGAATCGTGATTACCAAATGTTACTGCAACGGGAATATTTCTCCTGTCAAAAATATTCATCAATGCATTAATCATTTTCTTTGTATCTTCGGCATTTTCGCAATTCACAACATTGTCGCCTGTAATCATCACAATATCAGGTTTTTCTATGTCACAAGCTCTCTCAACCAACCAGATTGTAGGGTCAAAGTTATGATTAAGATTTAAATGAGTGTCAGTAATATGCAGAATTTTGAGTTTTCCGTTTGAATCAAACTTAATTGTTTTATCCGTTTTGTTCTGACTGTCTGCGGGATTGTAGTTAACTCCGCTGTATTCAGGTCTTAATAAGGGTGATAAAATTCCTGCTACCATAATAACCACCAATCCTAATAAAATTATTATTTTAATTCGTTTCCTCATTGTCCCAACTCCAAATATGTTTACAATATTTAGTATATAATTTTCATCTAGAATTTTCAACTAATTTTTAGAATGTGTAAAAGCAAAAAAATCCCCACAAAGAGAAGTTTAATAAAACCTTTCAATGTGGAAATTTTTAGTTAATTATTATTCTTTTACATCTTCTTCAATATAATACAAAACCTTTTCACAGTCTATTTCTGTTGGCTCTTGTTCATTTAACAAATAAAACTGTATGAATGTTGTGCATTTTAAAGCTGATGAATAATCACCATTCAATATTGCAAGAGGATACCATGGGTTTTCAAATTCAGAACTAATTGTTTGAAAACTTGTCTCATCAATCGTTGCACCAAATCCGTTAGTTGCAGAGTATCCAATATTTACAAGATAGTAGTTTGACTTTTTACCTATGTCATCAATAACTTTTACGCTATTTAATTTAAAACTATTAGAACTCTTAAGACTCTTCTTTATGTACTGACAAGCAGAAACGGCTGCCTTTTCCATGTTGGTTAGTTTTACAATTTCCTCTATTGGTTTTACTTCAACCAAATTTTGCTCGTTAGTATTCATTGCCTCATATTTTTCGTATAGCTTTATTGCATCAGAAAAACCGCTTGTATTTGAAATATGAGATATTTCCTTTTGTAATTCATTGACCTTTTCAATATCAACATTTTCATACTTTTCAAGTATGTTATAATTAGTAATTTTTTCTTTATCTTCTTCCGACAGAGAATTATAAATTTCAAATAAAGCATCCAGTTCTTCTTGTGTAATAACTTCTTTTGTTGCAAATTCGTCAATATCTTTGACTAATCCATTTATCTTACCACAGGAAGTTAGCATAAACACCATACAGAAACACAAAACAATAGCAACTATTTTTTTCATTTTAACCTTCTCCTTATTTTTATATTGTTATAGTATTATATCACACAAGCATATATTTTGTCGATATCAAATTAGGAATAATTTTAGATATTATATTCCATCTACGATTACTGTTTTTTCAAAAATTCTGAAAGCAAAAAAATCCCCACAAAGAGCGTTCTCTGTGGGGGTTCTGTTGTTCAATTAGTCCTTACTTATTACTTTCTTCTGCCAAGACCATTTATGACATTCGGGGCATTTCATATATCGTGTGCGATTTATATGCATCGCCCACAAAACACTTTGATATGACGGCACATATTTATGGTGGCAATGCTCACATTCATAATACCCTGCAACTTGTTCGATTTTCAACATACAAAAGGCTATAATGAGAAGGAATATAAAACCTGTACCAAACAATACTATTCTTAACCAATCTACCATTGGTACATAAGCCGCTACAAAACAAAGTGCTAAAGATAACACTGTGCTGATAGTACCTATTACTATTTCAATGGTTAATAATCTTTCGTCGGCTTTTTCTTTTTCTTTTACCATTTCTAATAAAATTTTTTCTGAATTTTTATTGTAGTCATTCATTGTAACTACCTCCCCACTTAATAAATCATTTACACTAATGCCCAGCACACCACAAAGTTCAAGCATTATTGAAGAATCGGGCAAGGATTTGCCGTTTTCCCATTTTGATATGGCTCTATCGGTAATGTTAAGTTTTTCGGCTAACTGCATTTGAGTAAGGCCTTTATTCTTTCTGCAATCTGCTATAAATTTACCGATTTTGATTTGGTCCATTAAGGTTGCCTCCTTTCAACATTAGTGTAAATACTTTTAATTTAAAAATCTACATACCGTTGGTTGAGTGTGGGGATTTTTGATTATATCAACCATTGGTTTGGTGGTTATTCCTCATCGGGTTGTTGTCCGTCGTGTGCAAGCCACTTACATTCGGTCATTTCCATATTAGTAAAAGTTGCTTTAAATGACGAATTTTCGGGGCTACACGCATAAATACCAAATTGGATTGTTCCGCCACCATTCCACATATGACAGATACGCATTTGTGAATAATTTATTCCGTCAGTTGAACATTCAATGCAATAATCGTCTTCTCTGCGACTTAATCTGTACCACATAGATTTAATTGACGCGTCAATAGCAGTAGTTGCCCAATCGGAATAGCCGTTATTGGTAACAACACTACCCAAGTGCTGAAATTCTTCGTTTTCGTATTCTATTGAGCCTTTCAGCCAGTTTTCGCTATCAAGATACATTACTACTCCGCATTGGTCAAATCTGTGCTTACTCTGAAACTCTGTTTTAACAATAAATGAGAAGTATTTTTCATCTGTTTCCATCTGCAAAACAGGTGCATTATCGTTTCTGAAATGATAATATGTTCTCTGCCACAAATCAGTGTGCGGATTTGTAACGATTTCAATTTTATCGTCAGAAATTGAGTAGTCTGCAGGCTCTCTTGTCCATTTTAACTTATTTATATTGAAATTCATTTTACCACCCCTGTTAATTTTGCACTAAACTTATTATATCATTCCCGCGTTTTGCGTTCAATCCCCTTTTCATTGTTTATTACGGGGGATTTACGCGATTGAATAAAAATCTACACATTGCACAAACTGAATAAAAAGGAGTGTAAATATGAACGATAACACAAATAACATAAACGGCAGTGAGCTTGTTAAAAATACGCTTGATGAAATTCCACAAGCGAAATCTAATGCCAAGCGAATTACAGGTCTTGTGAAAGAAAACGGACGTGTTACAGGTTATCAGTTGTCAGACAGTACAATCGTCGAAAAGCCACAGGCTGTGCAGATGGCAAAACAGGGCGAAATCGCAGGCGTCGGCATCGCTCACCGTGGCGATAACGAATATCTTAAATCAATCCCCAACGGCAAAGAAAACGACAATCTCGGCAATCTACCATCAGTAACAACCAAATAAATCAAACTCAACCGTGACAAGAAATTATAAATAAATGGAAAAAATCCCCACAGAAACTGAAATTTTGTGGGGTGAACTTTTATCTATCACATTTATATCTTTGCTTGCCAACAGTTTTCTTGCCATATTCAATTGCACTTGTGGGGCAATATGAAATACACGCCATACAATGTGTACAATTCTTGTCCCATATGGGTTTGCTGTTTTTGATTTTAATGTTATTAAGTGGGCATACATTTACACATTTTTGACATCCTATGCATTTATCGTCAGCGTAAAAATCCTTTGATTTTACAAACATGGGGTAAAAAAGCATATTCACAGGGCCACTCATAAATTTATCTTGCAGATTATTACGTGGTGTAGTGAATGATTTGTTCTCATTTATCAGTTTTGCGGTGCTTTCGATTATCGGGTTGGCTTTAGCAATGATTTTTTCAATTTCATTTTGTTCAGGCGAGTTGAACATAGCAATATAATTTTCGGGCATTACAATTTGAGCTGTTCCCATATATGCGAACCCTTTTTCGTCACATAGTTTCTTGTTATACTTTGCCGAATTGCCGACTTCACTGCCACAAGTCATTACAAACCAGGTATTTTTTGCTCCTATAAAGTTTGTTTTGACAATCCAATCACGAACAACTCTTGGAATTCGCCAAGCATAAGTAGGAACTACAAAAACTAATCTATCTTGTACAGTAATTGTGCTTGTGTCATTATTCTTCAACTTGTCGTTAATGCTGACAAGTTCGTCAGAAGTAATTTTAGCAATTAGATTTGCTACATATTTACTGTTGCCTGTACCACTGAAATATAAAATCATATTTTCACCAACTTATTTACAATAATAACTGATAGCATTACTTATAAACTCTGCTGTACCCACAGAATGTTTATCAATATTATTCTTAAATCGTTCATCGGCTATATACATTTGCCCGAGTCCTGACAAGATTTCGTTTGTGCAGTTGTAAAAATTCTCGGTAATATAATTTTGAAGATTTTGCACAAGGTTTTGTGCATCTGCTGACTCAGGATTTAATCCAACGTTCATACAGTTAGCAAACTCTGCAAGAATTTTGTTCATTCCCTCGTCTATTACATTAAAAGTTTCTTTTGAATATTCTTTAGTCTTTTGGGTGTACTCATTATATGCTTGAGTATTACCCCATTTTTCCCTTACTTCGTTTTTATAGTTTTCAAACGCTGTATTGTCAAATGCTTTCATAATAGTTACTCCTTGCCTTATAAGTTAAAATCTTATAATTACATTAGTTATTTGTATTTACCCCGTCAATTTTCATTTATCTTTTACTGTTTTGTTGATATAGACTGCATATATTATGGGTACAACCATCAAAAATATTGGTGCGATATATAATGACACTCTGTTCTCTACATTAAATATTGAAAGTGCGTTGTTGAGAGAGTGTGCGACTATGCAAGGAATAAGGGATTTACTCTTATGGAATATGACTACAAAAAGATAGCCGATTGCAGTAGCATAGCCGATTTGCATAAGCGTTGGCACTAAATCTGCACCATTCAGTAAATTCACAATATGGCCAATTCCAAATGTAATTGAACTGACTGCGATTGCGAGATTCACATTATCTTTCGCCATCATTTTGAAGAGAAATCCACGAAAGATAACTTCTTCAATAAAGCCGATATTGAACATAGTGAGAATATGAAAAACAATCTCAATATAAGTATTATTTATATTTATTCCGTTCCACACATTAACCGAAATAATCAACGCCAACGGAATGAAATACAAGTATTTTTTAGCGTCGGTTACTTTTGTTATACCATAATATTTTGTTCTTTTAAGTACAATCATCAAAATAACCAACCCAAGTGAGAAGACTGTATTGATGATAGTGCTACGATAGTCTTCTACCCCGAAATTTTGCAAACAGAACGAGTTTATGACTATGTATAGAACAATTAGCGATATACACACGTATGTCTCATGCTTTTCAAAAAACTTTTTCATAACCATTTCCCCAAAGTGAGTTTATAAATTTATTATATCATTATTGAGGCGTATCTTCAATGATTAATTGTATTGATAAAAAATACCTTTAAAAAAACTAAAAAAATGTTAAAAAACTAACCAAATACGTTGATGAAAATGAAAAAATATGCATAGCTTAATGGTACTTTAAAACACAACAGATACAATAATATCGCCCATTTTGTGAGCAGCGGTCTCCAAAGTCTTATATTTAGATATTTACTAACATCTAAAAAGTTAAGTAAAATCGCAAAGTTCCTTATTTATCAAGGGTTTCAGAGTTTTTTACTTTCACCACTTTTAATCAAAAATTTCTAAAAAAGGTCGGTTAACGCTTAAAATCGGTTACATTTTTGGTTACATTTTTGCCTAAAAAGTGGCTTTTTTACACTTTTTTAAGTAAAAAAATTGCTTTTTGAATTTTAGTATGATATAGTAGAAACAAAGGAGGTTTTAGAAAATGTCCAATCCTAAAGTTTATAAACGCAATGATGGCAATTATTGCTTTAAATTATTTGGCAAAACTTATGTAAGAGCAAAGCGTAAGGATGCTGAAAAATACTATACTGAATTGCTGAATAGCACAAAATACAGAAAATTAGTTGAGGATTATGGTAAAACTACAATAGCTCAACTTATGTATGACTGGCTTGGTCTTCAAAAGGGTTTGACCAAGAAGGTAAGTACATACGACCGCAAAGTGCAGATTGTTGAGCATCAGATTGTCCCCTATTTAGAAAAACAGCAGGTTATATCATTAACTTCAACTACTGTTCAGACCTGGCTTAATGAACTTGCTGTGCAGGGATACAGTTATTCAACGATTAAAAAAGCAAAAGAATATTTACAAGCAGCTTTACGATTTCACAAAATTCTCAACAAATTTGAAGAAAATCCATTTGATGATGTGGTCGTCCCTGCAAGTGCTCCGTCAAAAAAATCAGATGATATCGTTTATTACACCGAAAAAGAAATAAAGAAAATCTATGCTGCAGCAACTAAAAAAGATTCAACAGGTAAATACATATACAGACTTGGTGATGCGGTTATAGTGCTTGGCGAAACAGGTATGCGTTCAGGTGAATTCCTTGCTTTGACTTGGAACGATGTGGATTTCAAAAACGGAATGATATCAATTACCAAAACAAGACAGCACGTAAAAAATCACAACAAAAAAACACCCACGGAACCAAGTTACGTGGATGTTATAAATCCTCCTAAAACTGAATCAAGTATTAGGACTATTCCAATGTCAAAAAAATGCAAAGCGGCAATGAAAAGACTTCAAAAGCTCAATGGCGGATTTGAGTATGTATCTTCTACAGAAAAGAAAACTCCAATCACCGTTAGAAACTTTGCAAGAATGTTCCGCGACATTTTATATGCTGCAGAAATGGACAAAGCCATTGATGAACGTGGAAGGATCGTGAATAAAATCTACGGCCCTCACTCAATGCGTCATTCGTTTGCTACTCGCCTTATCAACAAGAAAGATGCTAATATTGCTATTGTGTCCAAACTTCTCGGTCACGCCGATGTCAGCGTCACCATAAACAAGTATGTACATACTAAGGACGAAGATAAGATTAACACAATTAAATTGCTTGATTAAAGATAAAACACTTTATTCTCATAATACTCAAGCCATTCTTTCAACGCGGAGACTGTTACATAGTAACGGCCTCCGATTTTTATTGATGGGAATGCCGGTGAGCGTAGCAAATCATATGCTCTATTAATGCCACATCTCATCACTTTCTTCAATTCTTTTGCTGTAAGCAATTCTGTTGTAAGGTCTTCAAATGAATAATTTTTAGAAACTATCATATAATTTCTCCTTTTTTAATTTATTTTGAAAAAAGTATGAAATTTTTTATATAAATAAATTTTCATATATAAAAAAACTGCTTATTTTGATAATTTTTCAAAAATTTTTCAAAAAATGGAAAAAGGAGGTGCGAGACCGACACCTCCTCTCCAAAAAACATAAGAAAAAAAGACATTGTGTTTGCAAGGAAAGAACAAACACGACAACAAAATAAGGAATATAGGGAAAAACAAGGAATTAAATGGAGACGGCGGAGGAACAACACAAACTCCGCCAAATTATGTACGCGACTGATTGCGATGTAGAGCTTCCCTATAACAAACTCCTATCGTATTTTATTCAGTCACATTAAGTATGACATTTAGTATTTATGGCAACCGAAAAAATGACAGAAATTAATTAAAAATTAGAAAATTGTTAAATCGTTGGTGTAAGTTACCTCCTGTCTCTCATAAGTCAAAGTGCTGTTAGGCACCCAAGAGCTTTTGATAGATTCGGGTACAAACAAAAACTCCAACATAATTTGATTGATTTTCTTTTGCACTTTACGAGCAAGCCCAGCTGGACCATACACAGTAATATATGTTTTTATCTCGTCAGTTGACGGATTAATAACTGCTGTTCTGATTTCCACTACAACAGAATTAGTTTTAATTGCTTCAAGTAGCGTCACTGCCGAAAGGTCATCCATAAACACCTTAGAAATATACTCTTTCTCTTTGAGTCGGTCAGCAATCTTTTGGAGTAGTAATGGCGTACATTTTTCGCCATAAAAATGCATTTCGATAGCCATTACAGTACGATTTTCATATAATCTGAGAACGTTATATGTGCAACAATCGTACTTCTCTTTAGCAAGAATAGAAGAGATTTGTTCTCGTAACTCTTTGATTTTCTTCACACCAATCTTGCCATAGATTCTTACATTAAGACTGTTGTTATACACGTTTACACTGAATAAAATAATGTACTCATCTTTTTTAAGCCAATTTTCAAACAACTTGATTTTTTCAATGGGAAAATTATACGAGAAAAATAGATTCTCGATTTTTTCAAGTTCTTCAATGCATTCTTTCGATAATATACAATGGTCACGGATGTAGTCCTTGAAAGCTCCGTTGTATATTTTGAACTCATATTGGTCTAATAGCTTTTTATTTAGCATTTTCTCCCTCCTCAAAACTGTTGATATAAGCAACCATTTTCGCCGTATCTATAAACATAAGAACAATCTTGTTCTCCATATGAAATTCCGGCAATTTATGATAGAAAAAGCTATCAAACTGACGACTCAGTTTTTCTGCATCCTCCTCTGTGTAGTTATAACAATGAACGAAAACTATCGGCACCTGATAGGCATCGTCAATCACAGCAAACTTGTGACTATGGTCATGTATGTTAATATAATTCCGACCGTAATATAAGTTTTCATTAGCATTCATTATCCGCTTCAAATCTTCAGTATTTATCAACTAAAACACTCCTTTGTAAATAATAAGATTTTTATTTAAATATTAACTTGTGGTCTCTCTACCCTCCTTTCGTGATTATTTGATATAAGTATGTTAGTTGATATATTTGTACAAATAAAAAAGCAACCCACAAATGTGGGTTGAAAGAATAAATTTTTATGTACCCGTTTAATCGTTGAATTTGGATACCTCCTATGATATACTTATTTTAATGCAAAGTATATTTTATAGGAGTTTAAAGTATGGAATTTATCAGCAAAGAGAGCATAAAAGAATTATCAAATCCAGGCGTGGTATCAAGGCAGTTGCTAAATCCTGATAATTCATCAAGTGAGAGAGTAACCATCACAGAAGTATATATTGAAGCCGGTGCTATTCAACCAAGACATACTCATAATGCATCTGAACAGATTTGGTATGCTATTAAAGGTAATGGAAAGCTATTGCTTGCTGATGATAAAGAAAAAGACTTCAAAGCGGGCGATGTTGTCCGTTTCGAAGAAAATGATATTCATGGCTTATTAAATGATAGCAATGATGAGTTTGTATATATCTCAGTAACTGCCCCACCAATTCATTTTGGATATGCTTATAAAAACGCGAAGTAAATATACTTCAATTAATGAATTTTTTAAATATATTAAATGATAAACGCCTATGAGGTTATCACCAACCTCATAGGCATCATTATTTATTATTGAGTAAGTTTTTCTAACAAAAATTTATCATGACAAATGATATGTCCTATTCCAATCTCTTCTTTGTTTTTCTATATCACAAAGGGTTTCAAAAGTCCAGCGAAATATTCATGTGCATTTTCTAAAATTAATTTTAATATCTGCCGTTGCTAATTCGTTGACCGTTGGTACTAATGTACAGCTACTCAAAAACATGATCTCTGAATTCAGTCCAGTATTTGCCACTCCGTAAATCAAATCAAAATTATATCCTTGATAAGCATTATATATTGTTTTAATTTCGTCAACATCATCATATGTGACAATCCAGGGACAATTCAAATTTACAATCAAATCTCTTATTTGTTCGTGGTCTTTATGTTCAAAGAAGTTTTTATATAACTGCTTACCTTTACGATAATAAGGTGGGTCAAAATAGATAAACGCATTTCTCATATATCTTTGAGCGTAAACATTCAAAAATGTACGCACATCATGATTGTATAGGTGAATTTTATGTCTGTATTTTGCGATTTTTTTTACTCTTACAATCAGATCATCTTTGTTAAACCTTGCATCAATTAAATAATTGCCGGTTTGATCATGTCCACCAATTGGTCCTGCACTTAAAATCCCAGAACGATTCGTGCGATTTAAATAAAATGTCGCAAATCCAAGTTCAAATGAGTATTTTTTATTTTGTGTATTATAAATATCTTTCTGTTTTCTCCACTCAGCGTCGTTTATCGGCGTATCTTCTATCATTTTAATGAATTTTCGCGTATTTGTAAGTATTGCTCTCCACATAGAATATATCGCTTTATCATAATCGTTTATTACTATTTCACTGACCGTTCCGTTAAATAGTAATTCGAGTGCCGTTCCGGCTCCGCCGGCGAAAGGCTCGATATAAACAGGATTCTGTAGGTTTGCCTTCTTAATCACTAAAGATACAAAAGGAGCAAGTTTGCTTTTGCCACCAGGATACCTAAGTGGAGAATAATTCTTTAATTTTATTTCTTGTATATTTTGTTGAGCCATATTATGCCTCCAAGTAATTATTTCCGCCAGATATCTAGTGGCAAAAGCCACTTTCAAATCAGACTGAGTAATCTCTAAATGTCATAAAAGCATTTGGCAACCAGTCTGTCAAATCATACGGATTAAAATAAAGTTTTTGTGGATCCGAGTTATCTTTTTTCATAAGAGCTGGAATGACTTCCAAACTTAAAGATTTGGGAAATTTTCTGCTACCATCTTCCTCTATCAATTTCAACAAAGGATAAACCATTGCATCCGTCTCTTCCTTGTCATATTTAGATGGATACTTGTTTAGCTCAGCATAATCAAGTAACTGCAACCCCAACTTTCTATCAAAGAGATAATGATTCCTCTGATTATAATAATTATCAAGACAATTCTTACAAGATCTTGAGCATTCGCAATTACTCAAAATCTCTCGAGTCCTAACTAATACCCTATCTAGAATTGTTCCAATCAAAGATGAATATCCCGCACCACTTGTCAAATTGTCATAGAAGAACATTTCAATATGCGAATTTCCATCTCTTTTTATACGTGGTCTCCATCCACCACTTATTTCATTATAATCGATATCGAGTTCTAATGAAATAGCTTTTTTCATTGCCTCGTGTAACGTTGTTACAGCAGCCCTTAAAATCGCCTTTTCTTCAGAGTTGTTTATGCCGACTAGTTTGTTTGAATCATATTCTATATCCAACATAAACATATCTGTCATAAACTCGTACCCGAGAAAAATGTTTGGTTCGACAGTGCCATCATGTCTACACAATGTTCGATCATGATATGGTTGTGTGAATTTGTAGTTACCTGTATCGGTCTCTTCCGCAACATCAGCACCTCCGCATTTTTTGCAAACATTAAATCCATTTTTTCGCTTTCCCATATTCACTGTAAGTACTTTTTTATCAGAAAGTTCTATATATTTTATATTGCTTTCACCATAACTCTGCATAGCATCTGCTGCACTTGGTACATATGAATAATATGGAGCCTCAGTATAGGTAAACTCTTCACTTTCATCTTCATGATGAACTTCTTCCCCCTTAACCGGAGCAAATCCCCATGGTTTTAACATTTTGTGAGGATCTACGCGTGCACCACAATAAGGACAAGCTCCATCCTGAGCATCCTCCGCTTTGTTTCCAAACCAGTTACATTCCGTACACACAAAAATATCACTATAATAATCCGGACTATTGAAATAATATTCAGCCTGATTATCTTCAAAGCCTTTTGGTCGGGGATTTGCGTAAACTCCACCACTTCGATAAATCTTTTTATCAATAGTAACAAATCTTCCAGGGGCATATTCGCTTAAGGCAACAGCAATATCGCGCTCGGGTGCATATCTTATTTCTCGGGGCGCATATTTGCCTTTCTCTGATTCCTCCTCAACAAAAAAGCGAACCACATTTTTTGGGAAGGAATAGGAAGGGATAAATCCTTCGCTATAGAACACATCAAAAGCATCTGTTTCTTTATCATTTGCAGTATATTGTGCTCGCTTCCCTTCAGCAAGAACCATTAATTTGATCTTATTAAAACTTTCAATAGTTTTTTCCGTATTAAAGGACAATGATTTTGCATACTCGACAAATGCTACACCAAATTCCTCACAGAAGGTTATTATACCAACATCCATAATACTATCAAAGCGTTCCTTCATCCCTGGTGATGACATAAAACCGTTTATAACCAACATGTTTGTATGTCGCTGCAAAATTTTTGGGTTGTTTCTGTCTATCCACGGTTTTCTCGGGGCACCAGATATCATTTCATCGGGATGTGCAAAATAATGACTGTCATGAACCCCTCCAGAAGCATATGTAACAATTGTTGATATACCGGCATTCTTTCGACCTGCTCGTCCTGCACGTTGCTGATAATTTTCACGCATTGGGGGAATATTTCTCAAACCGACCGCAGTCAAAGAACCAATATCAATACCAACTTCCATCGTAGTTGTACAACTCAAAACATCAATGGAATTCTCACCGTGTTCGCCAGCATTGATATCTTGAAATCTCATTTCGTATTTTTCTGTGCGACTCCAAGTTTCGCTTTTAACCCCTTTATGCGACAATTGTGCAGTATGTTCCTCTGTATCAATTGTATGAATTCCGTCAATTTTTTCAAGAGCATTTAGAACAGGTATGCGCCAGAAGTCGAATCGTTCCAAATCTGCAACGCTTATTTTGGTAAGATCTTGTTTTTCAAAACAAGCACCACAGTAATCTCCTAACTTAAATGGTGACAGCTTACCGCACTTTGTACATCTATACCATTCAAAATGTTTGTCCGCTAATTCTATTTTCACTGTAGAAAGTTTAATATAATACTTGTTATTCGAGGCAGCACCAAAGAAAATATCTCGAATCTTTGTTGTCAAGGCTTCTATATTTGATTCCTGAATATCAAGATATTGAGGAAGTAGTTGGATAAGCTTTGAATCCAATGACCGAGAAAAGTCAAAAGAAAGTCCGAAATCTTGTGCTTTACTACGTCCTGGCAAATCTCTTCGTATATCATCGGGTATAGATTCACCAAGCGCCGCACTATCATCCATAACATCCCAAAACAACAATACTAACGCCTTATACAAATCGTTAGTGTTAATTTCAATCTCGTGCTCTTCCAAATCAAAAATGCAATCTTCTAACGCATCCGAAACAGGAGCAAGAAAACCAATTCCTATATCCTTAAAGGAACGAGGACTTTCAGTGAAAAATGTTAATAGTTGTTCATAATACTCATCAGGCAAATTTTGATACTCCTGTGCCAATGCAGAGTAATCTATAGGTCTGCCCCTTCGAGCATATCGTTTTTTTCTATCAAAAAAGGTTCGCTTATCATCTTGAAATTTATCTCTACTCAATCCACTGAAAAAGGTTAATTGATTTTGAATGCACACATCCAAGAATGCTGGATATAAATCAGCTAATGAGTGTTCTTTTTCGTCAATTTTAAGCAAGAGCGTGGACAACATAACAGCTTGGCGAAATGCATCCGCGTCTGAAGATTTCGACAAATCTCGTGCGAGTTTAGCTGCGTTTTGGCGCGAATCTGAAAATAATAAAACCTTTTTTCCTTGATTTATCATTTCGGACCTTGCTGGTTGCAACTCAAACTGTGCTTTTGTCAAATTGTAAAATGGAATATTTCCCTTTGTTGAAAAATCACTTGGTTTTTTCAACCTCATTGGTTTTCTGCATCTAGGACAAGTTGCAAAAGTATATGCGTGCTCATTTAAATCAAATTTATCTGTATAAATAACCCTCAACAAATTAGGATCATCTTTCTCAGATAGGTACAGTTTCCCTGTAAAAGGATCAAGCGACCCTATTTTATCCTTTGGATTACTATCATAACCATCAGGCACAACATATAAAAGCATTTCTTTTAAAGAATTAACATCGCCATTCAATCCTCGTTGAGAGAAGACATACCAATAAGGATATCCTTCATTAAGTTGAACATACACTTTAAGATATAGTGCACCGCATTTCACATGGTTTACCAGCTCGTATATTCTTCCACCACATTCGCAATTCTCTTTTCGAAGAGAAATCACTTTTCCTAACTTCAATTTTTCTGCCTGTGAATATTTCGAACATGAGCAATTCGGATTAGAACAAGCATATATACCTTGTAATCCACGTAAGAACATGTGAAGTCTAACAGGGAAAAGAACATTTCCATCTTTACATGCCAAAGAAACTATAGATAACAAAGAGTCCAATGCTAATTCTGATTTTTCATGTTCTCCAAAGATTTGTTCTTTTAAGAAACTATACGATTTGGCGCCTTCTCTACAAAGCACGTTTAGTTTAACAAAAGCTTCATATCTCGGCAAATTATTATAAAGCCATTTTTGTGCTTCATTACAAGTAATATCTACTGGCAATTTTTCACAATATACTAATTCTGCAAACCTTTTAATTTTATCAGCAAATTCATTTTCTGTAACTTGCTCTGAACCGACTTCCGCTAAAGCATCTATGTCAAGAGAAATATCGGATTCTTCAGGTATTTCCTCTCTTTCACCATACAGAAATTCACAATCAGAAGGTGCTTTACCTGTGAGTCCTGTATAAAAATCATTAATTGATTCCTGATCCTCTAGAGGCATACTAGCAGTAGTTAAAATAAACTGAACTTTTTCAAGATTAATTTCCAAACGCATAAAAAGACGTTCCAAAAGAAGTGCAATCTCACCTCCCGAAGAACCTCTGTACATATGAGCTTCATCCAAAACAATAAGCAACTTGTTTTCTGGAGACTCATTTAACCACTGTTTTGTACTTTCCCAAATATGAGCTTCTCTTTGACGCATTAACATATACTCTAACATAGAATAATTAGTTACAAGAATATCCGGAGGACAAGATTGCATTTCAAAACGAGTGATAAATTCTGCATCAAGTGGGTCGGGTGTATGAAAATTATTCTCCAGGTTGTCAATGAATTTTTTCATACCGTTTTTGCCATATCTTGCTGGATATTTATTAATTCTATGCAAACCTTTAATGTTTAATTCTTGCTGTCTTTGTTTTTCTTCTGTAGCATTTTCATCTACCAAATAACTATCTCTAAAAGTTTCTGCTAATTCTCTGCTACTTGCCATTTTTGCATCGCCAGCATATGGTGTTCTCCCCGTATACATTCCAAAATGAGGAATTCTATCTACTTTCGCATCTTTTGTAAAATATTCAATATATTCATCGGAGCCCATTATCCTTCTAAAACGTGCCAACTGATCGGAAACAAGGGCATTCATTGGATAAATAATCAATGTCCGTACTGCATTTGATTGAAAAGACTCAGGTCTTGTTTTAGCTTCATCAATACATTTTGAAATAATTGGCCAAATAAAGCACTCTGTTTTACCGGAACCTGTTCCAGTTGACACAAAAAGATCTTTCCCAGAAATAAAAGATTGTAACGCTTTCACCTGATGTGCAAAAGGATCTTCAAACACTCCAAGTTTAGCTTCTATTAACTTTATTAAAAAATCTTTTATATGTGAAGGAATTTCTTCCTCTGAAGAGTTCTTAATTCCACTCTTCATTTTTTTATATGAGGCAGCCGTTTCAATATACGGCTCTTTTGCAATATTAGTGGCGTCAGAACACATCTCTCCAAGTATATCTTCAGCATATAATAATAAGGTTTCGCTATTTGCAAGATAGTCTGATTTTATGTAATTACTCAAACGATTACGAATTGCATCATAATACTGTTGTACGCCATTATTTTCCATCATTAACCTCCTATAATTTCAATACCAAGATTTGAAATCACCTCAGAAATAAAGGGTATAAAGTGATTCTTGATTATAAACTCTGTTTTATTAAAAGCATGTTGATCAGGCCATGAAATAAGTAACAATAAATAATACTCTCTATTGGGAAGGTGACCCTGAAAAATCAATTTAGAATAAGTGTCATCTAATTTTTCAATTCTCATCTTTACAGGATTTTTATAGAAATTCTTTAATGCAAAATACAACCTTCTATATTCAAAAGAAGTTATCTTATCACCTGTTTCACTTAGTTCTTCCTTGCTATACAAGATAGTTCCATCATACGACTGAATCAAATAAAATGGACCCAAAAGGCTTTTGCGACATACAGTAAAATTTGTATACATCTTATTTCCCCAAGACTGAGAGGGAGAAGCATAAGAAAGTGGGTTGAAAAATTGCATATCTTGAAAATCCAAATCTCTATCTTCAAACATAACTATATCATATTTTGAATTTATATACTGTTCAGGTGTAAGTAAATCACGTATTAAAAGCTCTCTCCATGAAACAGAAGAAGTGGTTTCCGAGTTAAATATTCCTAATCCATTAATTTCACTATCTCGTAATAAATTCAAGCATAATTTAAATGCTCCTGTGTTAACTGCACGAAGAATATCACACAAATGATTACGATTTTCATCATCCGTACAGAAATATCCAAACTCTTGATATATATGCCTAATTAATACCGGTAGTTGTGTATCATCAGAACACAAAGATTGTTCAACATCCGGAAACAGCTCAATATAATTGCTTATTAAATTATTCAGAATATATGTTTGGTTGTGTTTTGTTGTTCCTGAATTACCGTTTTGTTTTCCTGCAGCAATATGCAAACACCATTGTCCTAAAGCAGAGAATAAAACTCGGTATACAAAAGAGTTTTCGCTCTCTGCTTTATATGGGATAATTTTCATATCAACTGACATGGATTTTATTAATTCATTCATTTGCAAACCATTCTCCAATTAACTCATTATATGGACATCTACCTATATACTTCTGCAATGTTTCCGATAATCGCATAGGTTGTTTGTTGCAAACACACATACAAAAAGGAAGTATATTATAAATTAGTTCTGCGGAGATATCATCATCACTTGAAACACCGTGACGACCCACACTGGTTGACAAGTGTTCGAGACATAATTCCGCAAGAATTTTATTTAATATTTTCAAATGACGACTTTGTTTATGGGAAGTTTTCAAGGAATATATTTCTTCAGTTGCTGTAAGAGGATCTTCATTTATTTCAACTTGACCCAATAATTGATTATAATAACTCACGTTTATGTAACTACAATATTTAAAAAACTCTGAAGAAATATAATTCAATGTCCTATCATAAGAAGTGGTCACAAAAATAATCTTATCTCCAAACATTTTAAAAATTGGTAGCAATAGTGTTTCGTTATAATTTCCGATAAAGTTATCTAAAAGAACAACGCGTTTAGACTCTGACAAAAAGCCAAAAATATCTTCTGCCGATATAGCCGAATTATATCTTAATAAAGATACTTCTTGCGACCCAATTAAAGCATTTGCAACACATTTTGCAAGATTCAATCCTGATTGCTCACTTGTTATTATGGGAACACCACAAAACAAAATTTTAGCAAGATAACTCTTTAATAGTGCGCCTCCAGGTATAGAACCATCGATTCCTAAGTCCTCAAATACATAAGACAAATTCTCCTGAAATTCACGCATATCAATTGGTCTCAACAAAGAAAACTCTCTAATACTCGTATTCAATTTATTCTTTCTTTCGTTTTCTATACGTAAAATCAAGTCACTCTCCAAAGTTTCCTTTTCTTTTGTAATTTCATTAATTTGGGACAAAAGTTGATTTATATATTCTTTTTGTTGCTTTATTTGCTTTTCAAAAAATATTGATTTTCCCTTGAACTCTTCTAAATCCGATGCAAGGTCATGAATTTTGACTTTAGTTTTTCTTAAATCCTCTAGTTCTTCTAGAGTTTGTTGAAGTCTATTTTGAAGTTTTCTCGTATCAGAATCTTTTTTTCTATTTACAGATTCCATGTCCTGAATAGAGTTTTGAAGTTCCTTAACCTGCCCACTCAGATTCTCTATCTGTTGTTTTGTTGTTTTATAATCATAAACCAAATCAGAAATCAAGGAAATCTGCTCACCAGTATAATCCTTATCAACTAATTTGAAATATGTACCAACATTATCTGCAAAATAAGATTGAGACAATGTATGAACAATAGCCGCAGTTTCGCTTTTCCCATTATCAAGGTAATTTTCGTATGCATTCTGTATTTGCAACAACCACATTTTAATTATCTTTTCAACAAACGAAGAAATAAAATCACGGCTTAAATTGTTTGCTAAAAGTTTTGTGGCATTCTTGGGAGTCAAAGAGGCAGGACGAAATCCAGGAAGAATTTTAGAAAATTCCTTCGGGTTCATTTTGAAATATTTTATAACATCACTATGTGGTATTGAGGCACAGATAAACTCAATTTCTTCTGATGATAAAAGATCTAAATATTTCACAACTTACCCTCCTCAATATACTTTTTCACTAAAGAATTAATCAAACCTGTTTTTTCGCAGTTTTTTATGTATTTTACTATATAATTGGGCATTCCATCATCACAAATCCTATTGTATGGTTCAACCACCTTATAGTGTTTTATTATATCAACTAATAAATCTTCACCATTCAAGTCCCTATCTACAGCTGATTTGATAATCCGTGTAAGACATCCATTTGAGTATTCGCATACATAAGAAGTGGGAGTTAATACAATTTTTTCACCATATTCTAATTTCCTAACTCCGCTTTCAGAAAATAAATAATGTCTATTCTTTTCGGGAATAAAAATTTTTTTCACGAATTCCTGCTCAACCTTGTTTTCTTGCAAAACAAAAATTGAGTTTTGAGAGCTCACTTCTAATTCAGCATTTTTCTTTGTAATTTTAATGAGCTTGTCAACATTTATCCTTGTAATATTAGAATCTATTGTTTGTATATTTTCAGAAGCTGTATTAATGTTTCCATATGGTTGCAGCTTAAAACTACTCGATAAAAAGGCATTGTTTGTGGATATCACAGTAATTCCATCAACGTCACTTGCAGGTGGCCAAAGCAATGTAATAGATTCCGAAGTATCTAGTTTATATCCCCACTGCTTAAGCATTCCCTCTATTTCACTTGTCTTGTCTATAATTGTAATTACCGAAGCCCAAATATGATTTCTCATGGAAACAAAATCAAATTCCTGTTCAATAACCACTCCTGGCAATTTCCTTAGCTTTAATTGAGCTCCGTTCCCACCCACAAGAGCTACAAAATATCGGATACCTGTATATAATGTGTCGCTTCTGACTAATTTTGCATTGTAATCTTTTCTTTCTCCCTGAATTTTAAAGAAAGAGGGAGTATTTTCTCGAAATATCATATGTGTTCTTTTATTGGGATTAAAAGAATTAGATATGTAATAAACTGGTGAAAAAGTCTCCAGCATAACTAATTTCACACAATCCGCAGAAAAGTTCTTCCGATCTATTTTTTGTTCAAAAAAAGGTTCAGTATTTCCGTAAGTTCTTATTTCAATACTAATATTCTCTTTTTCATAATTTGATATTTCATTTTCATTAAAGCGAAATCCTATATAAAAGCATTTAGTGATGCTATTGAAATAAAATTCTACCTTTTCTCTATCTTTTTTTCGTATTCTAGAGTTCGCACCCACCAATCCATATTTACCAAGATACTTTTCGCAATTAACATCATTATTGCCACTACGATGTCTAAAATGAGCCACCATACTGTTACTGTGTTTTGCAGCTATTAACACCTCTTCGCCGCAACAAGCACATTCATATCTATACGTCTCATCAGCACTATTTTGCGCTGCTAGTTCAGATGGAACTACTTCTTGTAAAAAGGTATCGTAAGCATATAACATAATTTCACCTTTATAAGAATACTTATCCTTTCATGTCATTATAGCTTTATACGCATACGGACTACATAAAATATCTAAAATCGTACGCTTTATCATAGATAGCTTCTTCTTGTTTAGACATTCGAGAAAGAACTTTAGCAAAATCTAATGTAACAGGCAACACTTTATAAAGACTATCTCCACTATTCCAATTCATCTTTGTTAGCATTAGAATTTCCTTTGCCAACACATCGGCATCTGCTTGTCCATAAAACCTCTTAACAAGAACAGGAGAGGGAATTCCTCGTCCGCCCTTATAATAGTTTCGATTACTGCCGGACAATTCATCACTCATCACACATCCATGCGTCCACAAGAGAAAACTTTCTTCGTTCAAAGATACAACCGTTCCTCGCTTAAGGGGAAAACCATACGCATCTGCTTGTGCATAATCTTCGAATCTAATTCCGCGCCAAGAAGAATACTCTTGTATTTGAACCAGTTCTACATCGACACCTTCAAATGCCTGAGTTATTCCTATAATCTCATCCTTCATAAACGGAGTGGTTTTATGTATTACAACCCGTCGTATTTTAGATGTGGGACAACAACGATAATACTTTTCTCTTAAAGTTGTCATCATCTTTCTGGCTTCATCTTTATCCATGTAAGGATTTTTCTTACCTGCATACAGAGGGTTACTTATTTTTCGTAAAATCATCCGCACACCTGTTCCGGTTGAATCAAACAACTGGCTGCAACCTATGCAAATTCCCTTCTTTTCAGATTGGGCATACCCAATTCCAATGTATACAGTATCTTCATCTATTGCTCTTGGATGCCAAAGAACGCCTTGTGATTTTGCGTATAAACTAGTAGAAAGCCCCCAGAACACTTTGCATAGGTCATAAGAGTTTGTTGAGCGCTCCTCAATAAATTGTACAGCAACGCCCTTTTCTGTTGCGTATAATTTTATCGCATCGTGCAAATTAAAATCAGGAGAAATATCCGACGATTCTCGAAAACGAGAAAAACTCTTTGGAATGTAAATAACTAAAACATCGAACTCTAATCTGTGTGTTTCAAAATTATTTATACCCCGCTTAAGAAAATCAACAAATTCAAATGCTGGTTTTGCGTTAAAATAAGAACCTGGATATGTTACACAAAGTTCCGTATTATATTCACTTGGAATAATCAATTCTCGGCGATATATAGTTGAAAAGCCTTCGTAATCTGGCAAAAACGCATCTTTTTTAGGACGTGCTTGAGAATTCAAACTATTCAAATGCTTTAGTATGTCTGAAAGAGTTTCTTTTGGGGATAAAACAGCTAATTTTATGGGTGTATGTGCTATTTCTTTCGAAACATATGAACAATCAACAGGACCATACTTTACCAATCCACGTAATTGGTTTATTGAACATTTTTGCTCATCAGAATCAGAAAAACACATAATGGATTCATCAAAAGAATACGCACTTAATTCGTTCCACTCTTTTCTTCTGTTAAGCCCTCCGCAACTAGTTGCAGGAGAGTGAAATATAACTGCCATATCCTTATATTCAAAACAAATAGCGCCGTTTTTACGTAATAATCCTTCCCAATATTTAAGTTTTTCGTTATATTCTTTGTTGTATATCGTTGAAATACGTTGATTGATTTGGTACTGATAATCTTGTTTAGTTAGCCTTTCTCCGTTAGGTTTGATAACATGTACGGTAGGCAACAAACACAAATACAGTTGTGGAGAAACATACTCTATCGCAAATTCTACGGCTTCATACACCAATAATCCTCTTTCATTCTTTTGTGTATTAGGAAGATAGTAACGATTTTTTGCGTACCGAATAAATCCCTTTGATTTCAGATGCTGCTCGATCAAATCATAAAGCATTCCTACATATATTGAATTATGTCTCCTTAAGATATGCTTTTCTATATCTTCCTCCAAAATCTCCGATTTAATATGATTTGCAAACACCTTTTGCAAATCATCTACACTATCAAAAGAATATATGCAACCTTTGAATAATGCGGCAATAATTTTCTCGTCTCCTACACATTCACGTAATTGTTTCCAATTTGTTATATCAGTTTTAAAAATCTTACACTTGGGGAATTCCGAAATAGAATAAGCATTTAGTTTTACAAAAGATTGCATAGGTGACTGTGCAAACAATAATGGTTTTCTCGCATCCATGCGGGTGCGCCATTGCTCCTCAATTAACTCGCTAGACAATCCTAAGCATTTATATGTGTCATACAATAAATCATCGAATCCTTCTGTTTCAACGATTTCAGCAATCTTGCCTTTTTCTCTAACTTTAGATATAAGATCCTCAACTCTTTTAGAAACTTTTCCATCCTTAATTACAGACCAATATAAACCCTTGCAAAGAAACTCGGGATCATCAATATTTTCCTCGAGAAAGTTCATAATTGAATTGTCGTTCCCAGAATACCCTACAACAACGAGTCCTCTACCCATCAAAGAGCGCTTCCAATATTCACAAATCGCTTTTTCTAAAGTTTGCAACTCCTCATCTATATTTTGGAGAGTGTCGTATCTAAAATCGCCATGCAATTTACAGATACAAGGATGTTGAGGATTAAAATTTGGAATGCTAGTTGAGTTAGCAGAACTGCAAACTAAAATATCCTTTTGTGGATTGATAATGTTTATTGCAGTTTCTACTAAAGAATCAAAGTTTGTAGTCCATATATTTTTGATTTTATCTTTAGAAATTAGTTCGGCAAGACATAGATATCCTAGAGATGGATTTTTATTTGCCACCTGCTCGTCTATAAATCTCTGTCTAGCTATTGCAATAGGATAGCATTCCTGAAAATAGTAAGAATATTCTTTTGAATCATATTTTGGTGGAAACGTTCCCTTTTTATCAAAATAATCTTGCAACATTTCTCTGGTTGATGGCAAATATAGATCTTTATATTTTTCAACAGAAATACGATTTTCATTACAATATATTAAACGTTTAAAGTACCAAACAAGATCTTCTCCTGAAGGAATTCCTGAACTAATAGAAGCCCCTGCTCCTAAAAAGAAATCTATCTCTCCAAGATTCATAATGCTTATACTTCTTACCAACTGTTCTTTTGTAATCACACTTCTCACCACTTGTTTAAATTAATACTCCATTGCAATGGTCGATTTCATGCTGAATGATTTGAGCTGTCCAACCAGTGAAGGTTTTGATTCGGGTTTGGATTTCAGCTGTCTGCCATTGCACTTTTATGTTCTTGTAACGCCTACACTTACGGGGACCACCGAGCAATGATAGGCATCCCTCTTCAGTTTCGTAAGGGTCTGATTTTTTAATGATTTCAGGGTTGAACATAGTCATATACTTACCATTATCATCAAAACAGATGATGCGCTTATGTACACCAATCATATTGGCAGCCATACCAACACAACAATCAGCATTAGCAGTGAGGGTGTCTAGCAAATCCTGTGCCACCTGCAAATCTTCAATTGTAGCCTTTTCCGATTTCATCGCCAACAAAATCGGGTCATGAATTACTTCTTTAATCATAATATTATTTTTTTCCCAAATACTTCATAAGCTGCACGGTTGCTTTGCTACGTCCCTGAACACTTGCAAGTCCGTTTTCTTTGAGTTCTCTCAACGGATACTTGTCCGGAGCATATTTTTCTATGAGCTTTAATTTCATATAACGGATATTGGGATCTTTAGCCAATTCCTTATAATAGGGATAGTCTTCGTCCGAGCGGTTTCCGTATAAATCTGCTGCAATCACTTCACATTTATACATAATGGCTTTATATTTTTCGCCGACATAGATATAAACGGTATCACCAATCGATGTGTTAGTGGATTGACTCCATTCAATTATGTCCAAATTATCAAAAGCGGCTACGATATCATAATACTTGGGATTGCACGGAATCACCCATACGTCATCAAGCCGAGGGGAAACCTGGCGTCCTTCAACTTTAGCACGAATATCATTTAACCACTCACCGTTATACTTGAAATAACGTGGTCCAGCGACACCCCATTTGCTACCAAGTAGTTCGGTAGCAAGAGCAGAAAGAGATAATTTTCTACCCTTATATTCCACGGTTTTATCATCAATAACACTGCACTTTGCGCCGGAATTTGCATTTCCTTGACTAACAAATGTAACGGTTGCGCCCACTGGGATATTACACTTAGAAAAGGCAAACGGTGCCATACGCTCAATGTGTTGTTCTTCAATGTCCTGCGCTATTTCTTCACTCTGACGTTCTACTGCAGTCAGCTCATACAAGTGAAGTCTATCTTTACGACCGCCTAAAACTGCTATAGTTTCAAGGATAGAATATGCCTGTTCGGGAGACATAGCATAAAACTCACGCACACGTTTTTTACCGTCAACATTATCGATTGAACGCAGATTAGGATTGAGTTGGTCGATTAGTGCATGGAGCTTCAAATCTGTCAATCGTTCTTCAACTTCGTATGTAGCATAAATGCGGAAAGCAAACGGAACACACTCGCTGTTATTAAGTTGTTTTAAGCGTGAATCCACATTATCAGCATAGCCAATTTTAACATATTGAGGGAATGATGGATTTGTTAATATATAAATAACACCGCTTTTTGACATTTTTATCTCCTCTAATTTTTATCCTAAAAGTTGGTTATAATTATTATTTAGGATTTCTTGAATTTCAATAATTAATTGTTGCTTTTTTGTAATATTTTCTCTAAAAACTTTAATATTTGACTCAATCTCAGATATCACGCTATCTGAAAATATAGGAATGTAAAAATCATTTATTTTATCAACTTTTAAATGTGGTATGGTAGCAGCAATAACAGTCTTCATTTTAGCTTGGTTGACCACAATTTCTTTGTGTGATAATACTGCAAATAAATATTCACTTGACATAATTCCGTTACTACATATTATCGCAAATCCCGAACTCGGCACCACGCTATTATCTTCGTTAATAATTCCTACTTGACCAATTTTTCCGTCTTTTGAGAAAATAATATCATCTGCAGACAAATTAGGACATTTTGCTTCTTTTGCTTTTTCTAATGAAACAAAATAGTCTGGTGCATAATCAATTTCATTGTTGTAAATGTCTGAAGTCCTAATAAACGGTAAATCTGTATCACTTTTTTCTAATTCAATTAAATAGTTTTCGCTACCAACTTCAACTCCTTTTTTTATAGGTAAAACTAGTTCGCAAAGTTTTTTATACTTAAAATTGTTTTTTATCCTATTAACTGTTTCTACAAATTTTGGCGAATAACAGATTGGGCTCCACAAATTGTTCTCAATTAGCATTTCTTTTGTTGTAGTCATATGTGCTGAACTACACTTCTCTTTATAAAACTCACGATCAATGATTTCTTGAGATAGTTTAAATGCTGCATTAGCTTTTTCGTGACACAAAATCAATTCTTTAACTTTGCCTTCTATCTTAGAAATAATTCTTTCTTCAAGAAGAATAACTTTTATTTCTTTTGTTTGATTATGAGTGAGCTCTACTCGTGTATCGCCGTAAGATGCTATACACATTTGTTTTTTTCCAAACTTTGAATTCAAGTATGCAACCAAATACTCACTTGAAACATATTTTGATGGTTTAATTTTAGAAACATGTTGACTTATAGAATCACCCTTATTAAGGTTATCTATTAGAGTAAAATTTCCTAATTTATCAAAAGTAGCTTGTGTACGTGCAAAGCAAATATCGCCTTTAGATAAAATCATTTTACTTTTAGCTCTTTCTGGTGGAATAAACGCTGATTCCGATATGTCAACAACATACTTTTTCAAATCTCCAACTCTAATATATCGCGTACCACTGCTAACATAAGTGTCAATATATGATCCGCTATCAATACTATAACATATATCAGATATTGGATAGATTTTTATACCTTGTTTGTTTAATGTTTCCATTTGCTGTGATAAATGATAGTACGTCGCACTAAGGCGATTGTCGTATCTTGAACGTATATTATTTGCGCTTTCGGATGTGATTCTTATCATTTTATACCTCTTTAAAATTCAACATTATTTTCTATGCACCACTTTTTAAACAATTCGGGTATGCCTTTTATGTCATCAGATTCAATCTCCTTGCCACGTCTATCATGACCGCAAGTTTCAGCAATACACATAAATACTGGATAGTCTTTTTCTAATTCTTGTTGTGTTGCTTTTTTGCAAAGCAATACAGATGTCTTGGTTCCTGTGTTAGGTAAAAAAGTTTCTAATGGCAAATCAATTACACCAACAATCTTTACATGATTTAACAACCAAGATCGTAAATAACTGAGGCTTTCATTGCCAAAGCAACCATCAGGAAGAACGATTGCCATTTTCCCTTTTTCATTCAACAACTGTAAACATCTTTCAATGAATAAAATCTGTGGTGCTTCTTGGTCTTTAAGTTTTCCTTTAATATATTCAGTAGAATCTTTTGGCTTAGACCATTTATATGCAAGTTCATATTGTTTTAGTTTTTCCTCTCCTTTAACAGTAATATTTTTACCGAAAGGTGGATTAGTTAAAACAATATCAAATTTATTTAAATCGATTCTTTGGCGAGCCAAATCAGACCATTTTTTAGGATTTTCCAAACTATCTTCGCAGAAAATTCCGCTTTTACCATCACCGATAATAGCCATGTAAGCTTTACAAACTTTAGCCAAGAAATAATCCTTATCAATGCCTCGAATACAGTTAAAGGCAACATCTGTTTTTTCTGCTTGTAAAACTAATTCGTTCCATCCGTAATCAACAGCCTTTTTGTCTAAAGTTTTCCAAATATAACGAAGTGTTTCAACCAAGAAGCCACCGCTACCACATGCAGGGTCAATAATTAAATCTGTGTTTTGTGGATTGACAATCTCGATTATCATTTTTATGACATTTCTTGGAGTGAAAAATTGACCTTGTCCCCCCTTCAAAGCATGGTCGATAAACACCTCAAAGGCATCTGCGATTACGTCTCTTTCAGCATCCATTAAACAATAATTTTGTAATTCACCAACAACATATGCAATAGAGCTGTCATCTAAAGTAATTTTATCATCGCTATCAATTACATCTTTATATACCTTTTTAACATTTTGGAATATAGACTGTATTCTTTTGGCTATTTCAGATTTCTTTTCTTCTATTCCGCAACGAAAAGAAACCATATCATCCGGTTTTGTGAATTTTTCATCATAAATTTTGCAAAATACGATATTAATCAATTGTTGTGCTAATACCTCATCACGTGTAGCACCAACAGTATTGGCAGCCAAATAATTACGAATTGCCTTGAATGTTGTTTTTAAATTATGCGCCTTGACAAGATTTTTTCTTTGATACTTGCCGATATCTTCCAATCTCTGCTTATATTGCGGTATATTGGGAATATCCTCAAAATACACCTTTCCGTCTTTTTCAATTTTATGCAAAAATAATCTTTCTTCACCATTAAACCAAACGCCTAAAAATGCTTTTGACAAACGCATATAGTCCTGCAATTGAGTTTTTCCGTCTTCGCGGTTTTTCTTTTTACATTCTACTATTATGTACAAAGAGTCATCATCTTTTGCGACATCTGAAAAAACAGCAATATCTACAGGGTATTCCTTGGTAGTATCGGAAGGACGTGCTTTAACTCTAAACTGCGGGCGTGTCTGAATTAATTCTTTTGGATAGTTATAGTCGTTAACCAATGACTTAGCAAACACTTGTACTGCTTCAATTTCTTCTGGCGTAGCATTTACTTCTTTTCCTGATATAAAATCAATAATCTTTTCAGCCATCTTATTTTTCCTCCTGTGTAGTAACTATCTCAACAATATCATCCATTGTACAGTCAAGTGCAGTACAGATTTTTACCAGAACATCGCTTGATACAACAGCACCATCTTTACCCATTTTTGTAATGGTAGCAATACTGACTCCTGCTTTTTCTGCGAGTTCTTTTTTCTTCATGTCACGGTCGATTAAAAGTTTAAATAATTTCTTATAACTTGCAGCCATGATTACACCCCTATGATTAATATAATTCTTTGTAAATATTAGCAATAATTATATCACAAAGATTTACTTTTCTCAACTTATTTCCAAAAAAATATTGAGATTTCAGCATTTTTCTTGTTTTCATATATTATATCATAGAAATATACAATTGTCTGCAGTTTTATTTTAATTGAGCACGTTTTAATGGACTGTTATTTAATATAATTATCCTAAAATATACATCGAAATTATTGGTTCTTTTGTGACATAAAATTACAAAAAACCACCTAATTTTTAGGTGGTTTGGTACTTATGGTATAGACTTACTTCTTACCACGGTTTTTGTAGTCGTTGTCGATGTCTTCGCTCCAGTTTTCTGCCATGCATTTATTCATACGGACATTGCATACTGCTTGAGAAACTGTTGCATACACAATATCAGTACCTTGTGCGTCAGCATGGTAATTAACTGCACGGTCTTGGTCAATACCGTAATGCTTTGCAGTTTCGACAGCATCGATATTTGCACCGATGAACAAGAATTCCCAACCGTATTTTTCTTTTTCGTGTTCAATCATACGCTTAACCTTATCTGACGAATAACGATAACTTGCATTTTCGTAACCGTCAGTTGTGATGATGAAAATTGTGTTTTCTGGCACATCTTCTGGTCGTGCGTATTTATGCACATTGCCGATATGATGGATTGCTCTACCGATAGCATCAATAAGTGCTGTGCCACCTGAAACATAATAATCGCGTTCAGTCATCGGCTCGATTTTATCAAGAGGTACTCTATCGTGGATTACTTGGCTATCATTGTTGAAAAGTACAGTTGAGACTACGCACTCGCCATCCTGTTTTTTCTGTTTTTCAATCATTGAATTAAATCCACCGATTGTGTCGCTTTCAAGCCCTGACATTGAGCCACTACGGTCTAAAACAAATACAAGTTCAGTTAAGTTTTTCTTCATTGTAAATTCCTCCAAAAAAAATAATGTGATTGTATTCTTCAAGGTTTTTCCTTGACCTTACAACCACATTATAACGAGTTATTTACTTGTAAGGGTCTCTTGACGGGAGACTTTTGATCTTGGCTGACAAAAAATTACTCATCATCTATAATAATCAAGCCCAAATCAATAAGAGAAATACATAACAAACACAAGCAACAAAAAACACTATCTGTTGAATATAATGATTCTTCAAAATTAAAAACTTTTATGTTACACTTTTTGAAATCATCAATATCAAACTTTTCGCCATTGTTAATTTGAATCAAAGTATTACAAAGCGTTGTAGCTGCTAATAAAAGTTTGTCTTCCGTGATTTTAGATTGGTTAAATTTATGATCCTCCAAATACTTTTTCAATTCATTGCCAATTCCAAATTTAACATTAAAGCTATCTGATTCAAAACAACTTAATGTAAAGCTTTCGATAGAAGGATAACTTAACAGCAATAATCCTTGTCTGTAATTATCTTCGTTCTCACGTGAGTTTGTCAATTGGTTTAAAAGTTTCAATATGAAATCTGAATCTGTGTTAGATTCTGGATCACGATCAAATAAATAATATATTGCCGCATCATCCACATCAAAATCATACTCTTCAACAAGCGTTCTAAAAAGATTATTTAAAAATTCATCATCCTTTTTTATGTTTTTGATATTGCTCTCTTTTGCATTGATAACAAACACCTTAGAATAAGGATTATCTTTTTTATTAAATATATTATATGGATGTTCACGCATTTTAGTTTCAACTTGATAATCAAAAATATCAGCAAATATTTTCCATAAAATATATTTTTCCGTTGAACTTCCTTCAACAATAAAAAGTACTCGTCCAATATTCTTATTTTTATTAAGGTTCATACTCATATTTTGGTACTCCCTTAAAAACGCCGCTTAAATACATTTTTTCTAAATTTTGTGCTTCACGTGGTTTTTCACTTGAAAACCTTTTCAAATGACTTCCATTTTCATCAAATTCAACAGAGTAAATTTGGTCAGGTCTTAACAAACTATTTGTTAAAAGATTTGTGGAATGTGAAACAAAGAACAATTGTGAATAGTCTGAATTCCTCATAAAATATCTTATAAGTAGTTCTTCAAGGTCATTATGAAATCCACTAGAGAATTCATCTAAAAGTAACATTCCATTATTTTTTATGCAATAAAAAAACGCCGGAAGTAATCTAATTAAATTTCTGTTACCCATTGATTCGTACGAATCTGGAATGGGGTCATTTATGCCTTTTCTTTTAAAATAAATCATTTTCTCATCTGAATGTATCTTAATAGTTGGACCAACAGCATCTGTGTTATACTCTATATTTTGTTCGAAATTGTATTCATTAAAAAATTTATTAATCTCTTCCGTTCCATTATCGTCCAAATAATTCATTATAGAAAGGTCTATATCATTATAAGTAATTAATTTTTCATCATATAAATCGAGGTATATTGAATTACTTAAAAATTCAAACCATTTTTGTAAAGTTTCGTTCCCACGGAACTTTGTATTAAAATATACATCTCTTAAAAATAGTATATTATTAGGAACATCTTCGTGCTGATTTGTTTCATCTAAAGTTACTTCAGCATACATCCCATCTCTTTTCAAAATAGGTTTATTGTCTAACAACAATTCTTCTTTTATAATGTTATTAATTTTGTGAAAACTTATATTATAATTTATTTGCTGATTGTTAATTATAAAATCATATGACAGTTCCATTAATGGTTCCTTAGAAAAAAGGCAGAAATAGTATGGTATATTTATGTTCTGTTTTCCAAGTAATGAATCCAACAAGAATTTAATAGCTAATATTGAATTAGACTTGCCTGATGCGTTTGCACCAACAAACATAGTACCCTTTAGTAAATCATTTTTAACATTACTAGATGATAACATTTGATAATTTGTTTTCATCAAATCCAATTGAGTTTTCATCTTAAAAGATTTAAAATTATTTATAACAACGGTTTTTAACATATCTATATCTCCTCTCTGTATATTAAAGTATATCACAACTCAAAACAAAAATGCAATACTTTTACATCTTTTTAATTTTTTAATGTAAAAATTTTACACAAAGTAAATAAACAAATACTTTTGTTGAATATAATATACTTTTCTTATTCAATAAAATTAATTTGATGTTTCAATTATTGTAACATCACTGATTTTCATACAAAAATAGTACAAAAACTTATATACTTAAATCGCATTTTATGAAATATATTTAATATTCATTGAAAATAGCTGCTTCTCACAATGAAGCAAATCGACTACTATAAATATTTTCAATCATAGAACTTTTTATAAAACTTGATTTATATTCTGCGATAGATTTCTATTATCTTAATACTACACTCCTAACAACTGCTGGTCGAATTGGTACAGTACTTCATTCACATCAAAGATGGTTTTGTAGTTTCCTGTTTCGATGAAGTACTGAATAATCATATCAAATTTACTACTCTCTGAAAGAGCAAATCCTGCTGTTTTGAGCAAGTGTGTTGCTTCGTTGAAATCAAGTTTAAGTCCGATTACAAATGATATTGCAGTAACTTTGCTTGGTTTGTAATTCTGGTCGCACTTGATTTTTGAGAAGGTCTTTTTGCTTACATTTGAGCGTTTATATGCCTCAACATCTGTAATCTCTTTCTTGTCGATATAGTAGAAAAGTGTATCTGCAAATCCCTTGTCCATCTGTTTGAGCCATTCGCCAATATCGCCAGAGTCGCAAGGCATTGCTTGTGAAAGGCAAACGGACTCTTCAGGCATCATTCGTTTGCTTTCGAATTCTTCCATATTACATTCTCGACAAGACTGCATTGGGTAGTTTTTGAATCTACCAATAGTATTTTCATCAACATAGTTATCGTCAATATACTCGGCAACATCGCAGAACAGTTTTTCACTGATTTCAAATGCTTTCTTATCATAGACAACAAGATACACAAACATTTCGTTATCGAAAAGAAAGTCGCTAATTACGCTTGTTGCAATCTTCATAACGGACTTTTTAGGGAATCCAAAACTGCCAGACGAAATAAGCGGAAAGGCAATGGTTTCGCAATTATATTCCTTTGCAAGTGCAAGGCATTCCTTATAGCAAGAAACGAGCAAATCTTCAGAGTTTTGGTTTTCTTGCCATACGGGGCCTACTGTATGTATAACAAACTTGCAAGGTAATTCAAATGCAGGTGAGATTTTTGCCTGACCTACTTTGCATCCACCAAGTTGCTCGCAATATTTCAACAACTCCGGACCTGCTGCCTTGTGAATTGACAAATCTGTTCCCCCACCTGGATACAGACGTGTATTGGACGGATTTACAATAGCATCACATTCAATTTTTGTTATGTCTTGACGCATAATTTTAAGTGGCATAATTCTCTCCTAATTTATTTTGGAATACGGTTAAGGTATATTGTACCGTTTTGTTTTAGCCATAAGTGGCATTGCTTATAGTTTGGGAAGACCTTATCAATCTCTGCATAGAATCGTGCTGAATGATTCATTTGCTTAAGGTGGCACAATTCATGCACAACAATGCTATCAATGATTTCATCGGGTAACAACACCAAAAGGCAGTTGAAATTCAGGTTACCTTTTGACGAGCAACTCCCCCATCGTGTCTGCTGACATCTGATAGTGATTTTGTTATATGTTACACCGATTTTTTGAGCATAAAACTCCACACGCTTTGGAATATCGAGTTTTGCTTTCGCTGTAAATTGTTTTATTTCTTCCTGTGTATATGGCTTTGAGTCATCTAAAACTCTCTGTCTTTCGTTGAGTTTGGCAAGATGGCTATCAATCCAAGATTTCTTTGACTCAATGAATTTATAAATCTCTTTTTCTTTCATACGAGCAGGAGCACGAGCAATAATTTCGTTTGGCTTTAACTCAATTGAAAGTGTTTTTCTGTTGCTACGAATGATTGTAACTTTGGTTTCACTGCTCATTGGATTGACTCACATCCTTTCGGTTTTTATAATATCACATTTTATTACGATACACAATTAAAAGATTGTTAGTCAGTACAATTTTAGGGACATAAAATATGAGTTCGCGAAAATTACAACGACTATTATAGGATGAAAATCCAATAATGAAAGTCGAGGTAATTTTATGAAGTACTTACAGTTAAAACTGGAAAACAAAAAATTAAGAGACGAGAATGAAAAACTAAAACAAACAATCAAGATTATGCAAGGAATAATCGAAACTGAAGATGATTGCGTAAACAAACTACTTGCCACTACACTTGCTGATGCCAAAAGACTTGCTAATAAGCATGTGTCTTGGTAATAGAAATGGAAAAATACCCTACTGGAAATAGTATTCCAATAGGGTATTTTTGTTTATAAGTAAATACATTATTCAGGTTTGTGATTACCGCAATAGTTTATTCCGTCAATTGTTGTATTTCCAAAATTTGTGCAACCACTTACAGAGCACTTATGGTCTATGCAATAAAAACTACCTCCAAATCGGTCATTCATACAATATTTACAATCGTGATTAGAACAATAATTTACATTGCTTGAAGAACTATTTTGTTTTTTATTTGAACAATTCGGGTCGCTACATTTATGTGCATAGCAATAACTACTATTTTTATATTTATCTGCTTTGCAACCGCTCCAAGCACAGTTATGATTTTGACAATAATTAGACCCATTTTCTTTTTGGCTACTACATTCACTGCATTTATGCTGTAAACAATATCTTGAATTATAGCTTGGTGGTTCTTTGCAACTATTTGCATCGCAATTATGGTGTTGACAAAACAATGAACCCTTTTCTTTTGCATTTGAGCAACCCGTCTGTCCGCACATATGCTCTGAACAAAAGTGTTTTGAATTACCACTCTTCAAATTATTACATGTGCTTATAGTGCATTTGCAACTGCTACAATATGTATAATTACCTTCAAACCAAACGCTTGAACAATTAGCACAAAGAGTGTATCCTTCATATTCATTAGCAGTCTCATTTTTTGTATTTGATGGCTTAGACTCTGAAGACTTATTTGTTGTTACAGTTGTATTAGCAGTGGTACTGACTGTACTATCTTCATTCGTCTCGCTTTCTGTAGTTAATTGATTATTAGATTGGGTTGTGCTATCTTCCTGACTAACAGATACATTATCGGTATTTAGTGATGCATCATTCTCTTTACTACAAGCAACAAGACCAAACACAAATACGATTGACAAGCAAATTGCCAATATCTTTTTACACATATAAACATCCTCCTAAATATTATTTCTTTATTGATTTTAGAATACGCCATATACTCCGTTCAGAGTAATTGTATTTTCGTGCCAATTGTGGTATGTTTTTGCCGTCATACTCTTTAATAATAGCCTTATAAGTGTACTCTTTTGAGAAAAGTCTGTTAGGAAATGAAATTTGCGTACCATGAAACAACTTGAATATTGTCAGAGTATTTTCTAACCCTATTTCGTCCGCTATATCTTTGTATACTCCATTTAATCCGCTGAGGTCATTTTTCAAAAGTTCCACCTCCTGACTATTAACATAGCCCTTATTTAATGACATAATACCACCTCACCATCGGCATAACAAATGACATTGTCATTATGTTTGTCATTGAAAATTTGGTAAACTGTTCTATGTTGGTTAGCATTAACCATAAAAATAACTCCTTTCTAAACAATAAATGTCTGTTCAGAAAAGAGTTTGTAAATTTCGCGAAACAAAATTTGTTGAAATAACGATTATTTAAGTATATAATAAATTTCAATAATCGTTCTTGAGAATTATAAAGGATGAGGTGGCTATGGCTTTATCTAATTGGTTGCTTCTGGGCGGAGCACTCTGGGTTATAAAATCAATATCAAATAAAAGCGATAAAGAACTAAATAATGAGCATCAAAAATTTTTGAATGAATTTGAGAAAAGTAAACATAATAAGGGCCGTCTGGAAAAGATTGAAAAAGCCAGGCGAAATACCCCTTGCAACTTCAACGAAGGCATATCCAATGAAGAATTCAATCAAATTATATATAAAGCACAAAAACGTATCAAAAGAATCAAAAAAGTAGAAATAAACAACGCAACTATTATGTGTACCGTAGAATCTCAAACAGGATATTCCACCTGGAACTTTCATGTTGATTTTAACGATTGGGGTCATATAACTGGTGTATTTTGGAGAAGTTCTGATAACATTGATTCAAATATTCCAAAATATTTTGAAGAAATGGTTTCATCTGAAATTTGTGAATTACTACATTCTCGTAATGCAGTTAGAATGAGTTTTGCTAATCTTGTATACTCTAATTTAAATAAGACTACTATGTCATCTTTTGGGACATCTTATAAACCTAAACCGTTAAAAGAGTTTTTTTCAAAAAAGCATTACATCAACACATTAGTAAATTCATCTATGCTTACAAATGAACATATTTATGTTGTGCTATCAATACTCAAAAGCAATGGTTTTATTAATATAAAATCCCTACCTATAAAAGATATAAATACGGCAAGTAATAATTATATATACCAAGTTGCTTACGTCTCAATCAATGGTTACAACCAAATTCAAGCAGGCACAAATATACAAGATAATACTGAAATAATTATTTACTATCACGATAAGCAGGAAATTACAACAAGTTTTTCAGGTAAAACTTTCAAGCGTCAAAACTGTTATGATGTGGAAAAACAACTTCGTACTCTCGGTTTTTCAAACATTACATTAAAATCAATGAAAGACTTATCAGTTGGATGGTTAAATAAAGAAGGTATGGTTAGCAAAGTGTATTTTAAAGGTAATGAAGAAAGTACTTTTCAAAAAAATGAGATTTACGAATATGATAAACCCATAGTTATCAAATACCACTCATTTAAAAAGTAATTTCCATAATAACGTTTATTATGAGCATATTTTAAGGAGAGTCATAATGGATAACAATCTAATTGAAATTAATAGCCAACAAGAATTATCTCCAGCATCTTCAAGCGATTTAGTTAGCATTGCCGACAATATTCTTTTAGATGTTAGAACTGATATAACACAATTAAATACACTATCCTTACCTATTTCACAGTTAGCAACACTTGGAACAGGTGTATCTTCTTTGTTACCGGCTTTCAGAACAGTTACTGAAACAACATCTGTTGCAGGTCAAGGATTATATCGTTTGGCAAATGCCGCAGTGAACGACACATTAAAGGTAGCAAAAGACGGTAACTTCTGGGGAGCACTAAAAACATCATCAGGTGCCTCTAAAATGGCAAAATTCGCTGAGGCTGGCAATGTAACTACTATGAGCAAAACAGTTATGCCAATTGACCCTGCTACTATTATGATGTCTGTTGCTATTTTCTCAATAGAGAAACAATTGGGTCACATTGAAGAAATGCAAAGAAAGATTATTTCTTTTCTTGAAATTGAAAAGGAATCTGAAATTGAAGCAGATGTTGAAATTCTTTCAAACATCATTAATAAGTACAAACATAGTTGGGATAACGAACATTTTATTTCAAGTAATCACCAAACCATTATTGATATACAAAGAACTTCAAGAAAAAATATGCTTTCATATCAGAAAAAAGTAAAAGATATGATAAAATCAAAGCAAATCATTACTTTACAATCCAAGGTTAAAAATACACTTAATGAATTGCAAAAGAATTTTAAATACTACAGATTATCATTGTTTGCTTTCTCTATGTCCTCTCTTTTAGAAATAATGTTAAGCGGTAATTTCAAAGAAGAAAATATTCTTAGCATTAAGGAAGAAATAGAAAAACAAGCATTTGCTTATAGAGATATTTATGGCGACTGTTCAGTTTATTTAGAAAATATGGAAAAGGCCGCACTTGAAGCAAACCTTTTAAAAGGTGTTGGCAAAGTAAGTAAGGCTGCAGGTAAATTGATTAGCAATATTCCTGTTGTTAAAGATGGTCAAGTTGATGAATTCCTTCAAGAAAGTGGCGAGCGTGCAAGTGATAAGGCAACTTTGATTGAAAAAGAAGTTATCGAGACCTTTTCAGAAATGAGCAATCCAGGAACAAACCTTTTCACAGAAAAGATGGATGAGTTAATTCAAATTTATGTCCACACTACTGATATAATGTTTGACAATAAAAACATATATCTTATCGCAAATTAAGGAGTTAGAAAAATGGGCAAGGCATCAACAAGAGAAAACAAATGCATATATCAACTAGCAAGAGAGGAATTAGGGCTTACAAGAGCAGATGCAACAACCTACATTCCCGGTAATGCAGAATTTCCCGGTATGGATGGTGTTACTGAGAGCAGACTTGTAAAACTTGAACATGGTGAAGTAACAATACAACCTGAAGATGTTGTTGCAATGGCAAAAAGATACAACAAGCCTGAACTTCGTAATTACTACTGTTGTAACGAATGTGCAATCGGTAGAATTGATGCACCTGAGGTTACATACAGTGGTGGGGTTCACGAAATTCTTGTAAACATGGCAGTTTCGCTCAAAAATGTAAATCATGAGAAAATTCGTCTTATGGAAATACTTGAAGATGGTAAAGTCGATGATAACGAGATTGAAGATTATGAGAAAATCTCTGAAGAACTTGAACACATCTCAATGACCATTGAAGCACTTCAATTATGGTGCGAGAAGATGAAACTCGGCGAAAACAAATAAATATTGTTATTCCTTTACGGCACTTCGGTTTAATCTGAAGTGCTTTTTATTTTACCGAAAAAGGTAAATTAAGCATAGTTATTTTACTGACATAGTTAATTACTTTGCGGTTGGCTCGTTGTAGAATATAGTCACAACAGAAACACGAACACAACTTCAGAGGAGGATGCGTTATGAGTGTTAAATCAAGACTTTTAGCCTTAAAACTTTTAGAAAAGCAAAAAAGAAATCCCGAATATGCAAAGCAAATCGGTATAGAAGTCAAAGTTGTAGAAAAAGAGAAAGAGGAAAAAGATTTATGTGCAAATACGTAGTAGTCGATTTTGAAATGTGCGACGTACCAAGAGGTGCTGTTCGTAAGCATTATAATTATGGTACAGAGATTATTGAAATCGGTGCAGTTTTATTAGATGAATCCTTGAATATCGTTGAAAACTTCAAGAGTTATGTTGCTCCTCAGTATGGCTACATTAATTCCAGAATCCATGGACTAACCAAAATCTCCTTTCAAGATGTAGCCAATGCTCCTCATTTTAAGGAGGCACTCGAAGAATTTCTGGTTTGGGTGCCTGAGGATGCAACATTAGTCTCTTGGAGTGAAAGCGACGAATATCAAGTTAAATATGAATTAGAATACAAAAATTTGAGTATTCCACAATTAGACAAGTTCTTTGGTCATTGGCTTGACTGTCAGAGAACTTTCGGTGAGAAAATGAACACAGATAGATGCTATAATCTCACCGAAGCACTCAGACTTACAGGTATTAATTATGAAGACGGTGAGCATGATGCTCTGGTGGATGCAAGAAACACAGCACTACTCTTTGCTAAAATGGAAAGAGAACCAGAACTTCAATTAAGTCATTACTACACTGAAAAACCAAGTGAACATCTCACATTCAATCCTTTCGCAGACTTGTTCGCGAAGTTAGAATTTGCAGTGTAAGTTGCTAAATCAGGTAAAATAAATAACCTTATTTTACTGAAGTGGATATATATTTCTTTTCAATTCAGCATTAAAATAAAACCGTAATCTAAATGAGATTACAAAGAATCAAACACCTTTTAAGGAGGAAAACAAAATGAACGAAAAATTAAATAACATCAAAAATTCAATAACATCTGGCATTTGTGCAACAGTTAACTTTACAAGAAACTCTGTATCAAAAACAAAGATTGGAGTTAAGAAGATTGGCTCTTTTACAAAGAAATTTGTAATCACATTAGCAATTGTCTTTATGGCAATCGGGGGGTTCGCAACAGTACAACTCTTTAGTGGTATGATAACACCACAAGCAAATGCCAAAGAACCTGACCCACTCGTTATAACAGAGACATTTGTTGAAGGCGAATTAAAAACAATCGGCAAACTGAACACTACTGATTACAACTACGCTCTTGATAAAGAGATTAACGAACCACTCAAACTCTTTGATAAGATTGAAGTTCCTGGCACTACAAAGTCATTAAAAGTTAAGTTTACTGGCGTTGTCAAAGCAGGTTATATGATTGAAGAATTACACTTCGCTACAGTAGGAGATACGGTTATCTTCTCACTCCCATCAAAACCTCACATTGAGAACTATCTCACAGGACAAACTGCTATGATTGAAGAAGATGTCTGGCTCAACCCAATTGAATCAACCGATTATCAAATCTTAGCAGATGGCGTAATGACAAGTGGTTTAACAAATGCCAAAGCAGATGGTATTTATGAACAAGCCGAACAGGACATCAAAGATTTCTTAACGTCACACTTTGAAGAGTTAGGTTACAAAGTTAAATTTACTACTAGTTATATATAAGGAGGTAACATTATGTTAGACATTTTATTAACAGTATTATTTATCAGTTTATTCATCTGGACAGTTAAGTTGTTATTCAAACTTACTTGGGGCATAGCAAAGGTTATCGCAGTTATCTTGTTAATAATTGCATTACCTACCCTCATTGGTGGCTTGATGGTCGCAGGTGGATTGATACTCTTGATACCAGTAGCGCTCTTAATCGGTGCGATTGGAATAATTAAACTTTTAAATTAAGGGGAATATTGAAATGGCTGTTTCAAAAGAGGAAAGAAACTTATTATCAAAGTTATCTAAAGGATTATTGGATGGGCTTGTAGGAAATGACTTATACACAACCGGAGGTTCAACTATTTGGACAGTGATAAAAAATGGTGTTCCTGTTCGACTTAAACAAGGACCCAGCAAAAGAGTTTTTAATGGCAAGGAAAATGAAGTTGTTGAAGGTGTTTTGCATACATTACAAGAATGGGTAACAGATGAAGAAAAACTTCAATTTCTTCAAAAATTTGGTTGGTTAATGAATGACCCTGAAGTACTTGCGTATAGTGCAAAATTCAATCCTAAAAAATAATTCTTACTTAATTTGCAAAACATCAACTCCACAAGAAAAGATTTCTCTTGTGGGGTATTTATTTGAGCAATATTGTAGATATGAATATTTCGTGATATAATAGTAATATAAGACATAGGAGGGCTTTTATGATTTATGTCTGCTCTGATATTCACGGAGAATATGGTGCATATTTAGATTTTGTAAATTCGATTTTAACTGACGATGACACACTGTATGTTATCGGCGATGTACTTGACCGTGGTGCAAATCCAATTGACTTGATACAAGATATTATGAAAAGGTCAAACGTGGTTATGCTCAAAGGCAATCACGAAAAGATTTTGGCTGATACACTTGAAGAATTGTGTGGCGTTAGTTCAGATAGTGATGTCCGTACTATCATTGATGAATCCGTTGCAATTGATAGAATCGGTCAAGAAGAAACTTTGTTTGACTTTGCTAAGCTGAGTAAATCTGAACAAAGAGAAATCGTGGATTTCATAAATGGATTACCTTTGTATGAAGAGCTGGAAGTCAATGGTCAGAACTATTTGCTCGTTCACGCAGGATTACCTGATTTTTCTGATATTCCTGTTGAGTGGTATGATAAAAACAACCTTTTATTTGGTCCTCATGATTACGATATAACTCATTATGAAGATACAACCATTATTGTTGGACATGTTCCAACAAGATTTATACACGGTGCAATACCTGATGAGATTTTGAGAAGAAATGATACAATCGCAGTTGATTGTGGTTGTGGCTTTGGTGGTCAATTAGGTGTCTTGTGTCTTGATACCGATGAAGAATTTTATTTTTAATATTACAAGCAAAACAACCGTCGAATTCACGACGGTTGTTTTTGGTTATTGTTGTTCTATTTTTTTTGCCATCCTTATTGCTCTGGTTTCAATGCGTTTCATTATTTCTTCAAGGCATTCTTTAATCTCATCTTCTTTTTGTGGAACTGGATAATCTAAAGATTGACCTCTAAAAAACGGAATACCGATTAACTTTTTTGTCCCATCTTTATAAGAAAGAATGTGATAATAATCTTGCAAGCAATAATCGTCTCTATTCTTTTCATCTAAAAACCATTCATACCACTTATAAACATTATCTTCTGAAATATTCTCGTATGCATTTTTTTCGTTTTCATTTTTAGAATAAAACAACTCTTGCCCTTTATATTTTGATTGCTCTTTTGAACCTTCTTTTTTAGTAGCATTTTCAATCAAATCAATCATTAATGGTAAATAATCACATACCATATTAACATGCTTTTCGTCACCATTTTCATATGTTTTATAAAACATACTTCCCTTTGCTTGATTGAAAGGTGGGTTTGGGCATGGCATAAAATTTGCAACGAAATGACAATAGGAGGCTATTGTTTCTATTTGAGAAAAAACACTTAATAAGTTATTCGTTTCATTTAATACTTTTTTATCACTTACAATATATTTTTCTGGAAATGAATCTATTTCATATTCTCCCTTTTTGTCGATATAATGATTTTTATATATTTTTATATTACCAAATAAAGCTTGTTTATAGTCAAGAGGTTTATAGCAATGCATCGCCCAAGAGAATGTTATCCAAAAAGAATTTATAACATCAAAATAATAATTATTGTTCCAACCGAGTTTTTTATAATGATAATTTTCTTTTACTTGTTTATGCTTTTCTAAATCGCCTATACTTGAATTAGCAAAAAAATGCATTAACAAATCAAAAGAATTTTCGCTTTCATTCTTTTCATCAATAATATCTTTTATTCCTTTTTCTTCCTTAATGTCTTTTAAAAAGTCTTTTTCATAATTTTCCATATATTATTACTCCTTAATCTTATATACAGCTGCTCTATTTTTAAACTTTAGTACTTCTCCACCAGTTTTACGACTTATAGTTTTTGCTCTTACAACATTTGGTACCTGACCATTATCAACTGCATCATTAAACATTCTACCAAGTCTTAATCTAATCCCACTAGGTTTTTGCTTCCCTTGATTATCCATAAATAAAGGAATATCTTGAAAATAAGGCAAATCGAATAATGTGAATTCGCATTTTGAAAAAGCACTTGCTTCTTCAATTAAAATTTTTAATGCATTTGAATAATCGAATTGCCCCTTAATATACATTTTTTCCAATAATGATACCGTGTACATGCTCATACTCATATTTGCTTTCTTGGAATCTTCCTCTAAATACATAAACACTTCATCGCTCATTGTAAGATACAATCTTTTCATAGTCTATTCGCTCCTTTTAACGAGTTACGTTACTTATATCATTATAATGCAATTTTTTAAACTGTCAAGTACTTTTTATTTTGATAATCAAAAAACCTTGAGGGTTATGTAAACTCTCAAGGCTTTGATCGTTCTGTTATTTAATTACTTCGTACAAAGTTTTTTGAAATTCTGGGAGCCACCAGTTGCGGTAGCCGGCTTTGGTTGGGTGGATGTGGTCGATTAGGTAGAGTTTGCGTTGGTCTTCGGTGATGTTATTGATTTCTAGGTCATTCCAGAAATCGATTACGGTGATTTGCCATTTATCTTGAATTTTAAGAAGCAAATCTACCATTTTTGCATAGTGGTCGCTATCGTATTTCGCTTGGGTATAGAATACTACTGGACAATTCCAAGTATCTTTTGCGTAAGCGATTATGTATTCAATCGCACCTGCGATGGTCTGGGTATCAAAATCGTTCATATCGTAGCTATCGCTGATTTCTCCAAGTGGCATTTCTTTTGTTGCATCGTTGGTTGAGAGCTGACAAACGAATGCATCGGCTTTGATTTCTTTGTCGATTGTCTTCATTCGAGCCACATAGGAATTGTCTTTAATATCAACAAGAGTTGTACCTGACACTGCCTCTTTTACTGCGTGGATTCCGTCGGTTTTTTCAAGATAATCGGCAAAACTCACGCCCATTGAACCGTATCCGTAAGTGACGGAACTACCAAGGAATATGACGGTTTTGTCTTTGATTGGGCTATCTTGTACGGTATCTGTATTTTTGAGTGAATACTCGCCATAGTTACCACTATTGAACACACCAAACATATTACCTACATAACCCCCTGCTATAAGTACAACTACCAGTATAATCGAAATCAGGATTTTGAGTTTTTTGTTCATACGACTCCCCTACCTTTGCTACAAATAATTATAGCATTTATGGCACGAATTGAAAAGATTTTTATATTATGATATAATCATTTCATAATATAAAGGTGTGATTTTATGAATGATTTAGCAATACCTCAAAATATATACCCTATAAAATTAGGTAGAGAAGTTCAAAAAGAAACTGACAAAATATTAAAAAATTTGTTTAAAGATAAAGTCAACGGTGGGTTTTTAATAAAAATTAAAACTATGATTTTTGAAAAAATGAATCTTAATTTGCTTAATTACTATCAGTTGAATTGTAACGGAACACAAATCGTCACCGGTAGAGATGAAACTATCGAATATGATATTTGCAGAATTATCATAGGTGTTCATAAACATAATTCAATATTTCTTACAAAAGAAGAAATCCGAAACAATGAAAAAGATAATAATTATCAACAAAAGATTGTGGACGAAGTAATTGAAAAAATAAAGTTCAGACAATATGGAAGTAAATTTTTCCGCAGAAACCAATTGCTTTTAGGCGACGAATTTTTATATTTTCCAGTTCCATATGAACTTTTTGTAATGTCTGTCAAATCTTCTGCTTTAATTTCGGAAAAGCCTAATCCTTTGTTTGTTCACTATAAAGATATAATTTGCAACGCTTTATCCGCTTTAACTCTTTTAGAAAACAATTTGTTAAGTAATGCTTATCCCTTATGTCGTACAATGATTGAGTTGTACCTAAAAGCTAGTATTATTCAAAAGCATCCAGAAATAAACGATACTTATTTGAAGTTTTGCAATTTTGAAATAGAGCAATCTTGTTGTAGTCAGGAATATCCTGAAGAATTTGAAAAGTTATATGTAAATCACCGTCTTCCAACAAAGAGTAAGGTTAATTATCTGCACTTTGGTTGGCTTGATGGAATATCTGAATATCATAATGAATATTCAATTTATGGAATATTGAATTATCTATTTGATAACACAGATAATAGAAAACATCAGATTGAAAGATTATATAAAATGTGTCATGGATATACGCATGGAAGCGTTTCTTATGTAAAGTATCCATTGTTGCAATATTTTGAAATATCTATGATGCTCTATTATGTAATAATCGATGTTTTTAATGCAATACACAATGAATTAAAAATAGAAATGTCTGTCGAAGATAAAGTTCTTTTAAATATGCTTAATAGAGATTTCAAAATACTCGATAAACAATACAACAACAAATCAACGGAAAATTTCGAAAAATATTACAATATTAAATAATTTGACATTATTTATAACAAACCAAAAATTAAGCCTTGAGAGTCCGAAACTTTCAAGGCTTTTATTTGGCATTTAGAAAATTTTGTGTTTCTTCAGTTTTATTTACGCTTTGTCAATACTTTATTTTAAAATTTTGTCCTGAAAAACGGACAAAATTTTCATTGCTTGTCTTGACTGACCCCTACCTAAAATGGTATTATATAATTGTAAAGATAAATATTTTATTTTTTGAAAATTATTAAAAAATTAGTTTTTTGACGAGAAAATGGTTAGAAAAAATATTTTTTTATTTTTTTGGCTCAAAAACCATTGACAAATCAACGGATTTGATATATAATTAAAATTTTATTTCAAAAACTATTGACAAATGTGTTTTTATATGGTATGATGGAAGTACGATGAAATTTGCTTTCATCTAATGGCAGCAAGCAACGAAGGGAAATATATAACAAACAACATTTAATACCTTAAATGTTTATGGAGGTAATTATGAATCAAAGTATCGCCTATGGCGGTGCTCTGGTTTGTAATGCCTCCTTTTTTGTTTCCCCTTTTCAACTTTTTATTCAAGGAGATGATAAAACAACATAATAAACAACAAAAATTCAATACATTCTAGTTACCTCCCCCTTCTTGTTACACGCCTCTTAAATCAACCGGGTTAATGCATTTAATAATATACAAATAAATAATACGACCTCAGGCAAGTCGCAGCAACAAATGGTCTGAGGTTAATAAAAAAAGAAATTCAAATGCGGCGGAAAGTAAGTTTTATGGGTTACTATAGAAAGTGGCAGCCATCAAAGGCTGCAGCATATGAATTCAAAGAAGAAATGGAAAAAATTGAAAAGTTTTGTGACGAGAATCATATCCACTACACTCTAAACAAAGATAGTTATTATTTCCATCTGAATGGTATTGATTACAGAGTAAGTAATCACACAATGGATGCAAGCAATAACGGTGCATTCAACCAATTCGGCGAACAAGCACGTGATTTTTATCACACCAAAGAAGATTATGAGAATACAGTTTGTATCCTCGCAGGTAAAACTAGAATTATTGAAATCTATAATGATTTGAAAGATGGATATCAGTTAGATAAACGAGGCAGAAGAATAGAAAAAAATTAATTTAAAAAGGATACTTATATTATGAAAAACAACGAAATACTTAAATTAGCAAATCTCACCACTAAATCCTACAATAAAGTTATTGAGGATTTAAAAGAAGATGATATTTTGGATGATGATAGCATCATAAATTATATCACGTGTTACACACCATTCTTAAAGAATTGGTTAGCTCAAAACATCAATAAAGTTCTTCCAGATTGCATGGAAATAAGCCATTATCAATACGGCATACTCTATATAGCAGATAGTTATGATTATCCTTCCGATTGTACAGAATGCGATATTGAGAATAGCCTTGATGAAGGAAAAAGCATTATTAATCACTCTATCGCTAGCGAAATTACCGGTACACTCATGAAAACATATCCTAATTTAAATTTCTTCTATGTATTAGAATTAATCGAAGAGCGTGTTGATATGTATTATACTATTTATCACTCTATGTAAAGTTCCACAGTAGTGGAACTTTTTTATTTTCTTCTTTTAACAATCTTATACTCCCCTACGGTTTTCTTGATTCGGTTTAGACCGTATAATTGGTTGGGCATTTTAGGGTGTTCTGGCAAGTCAATATCACAATTCATTATTTTAGTTTTACTGGTTTTGCAACACACATAAGGATTGATAACATATGTATCCTTATCAGTTTTATAAATATATTTATGTTCAATCAGATATTTAAGAGAGCGCTCGGCACTCTTTTTGTTTGTTAAATCTAACGCTTCTATGATTGCTTCTTTTGATATTACAACTTTATTATATGTACCCATCAAATTAACCAACAACATAAACGTCGTTGCAGCTGATGGTTTTCCTTTAACCAACGCTAGCATATACGGGTGTTCAAGAGTTACCTGAACAAAATTGTGGTACATCATTTTACCTTCATCAACAAACTTTTCTTTTTCCATATTACATACTTCCTTTTCAATTATTTGAAAATAGTATGAAATACAGGCATTGAAAAACGAGACAAAAGTTGTCTTTTTTACAAGACATTTTTTGTCCTACTATTTTTTCGAATATTCTTAATAGTATCAACGCTTACGAATGTTTTAGTCGGAGCGTCTCTTTTTATATTATTTTCAGGATAGTATTACTAATCTAACACTAAGTATCACTCTCATATATTCCGCTACGCGGTCCTACATAACGCTAAAGCGTTGGGGTCCAGGGGCATCCCCTGGCAAGTTAGCACGAATTGAAAATTCTGCTATAACTTGCTACATCAGAATTGATTTTTAGTTTGTATGCTAATTTTATATAACATACTTAAGGTAAATAAATATAGAAAGAGTGATGCTATGCACATAGAAAAGTACAATAGAACTGCAATTGGACATATGATTGAACACTATGAACGTAATCCACGAATATACAAAACACAAGAACATATCAATCCTGAACTAACAAAATTTAATTATACACTTGGCAATGACAAATTGACCGGTATGGCAAAATATAAAAAGATATTAGAAACTCCCGGTCTGAAGGTAATGAACAGAGCTGACGTCAATACAATGATAGATGTTGTTTTGACCCTACCTAAAGCTGAGTATTTCCCACAAGAACGATATAAAGAATTCTTTGAAGTTGGTTATCAATTTTTATTAAACAAATTTTGCAACAATTCGGAAGATACCCTTATTTCTTGTACTGCACATTTAGATGAATCTCAAGATGGAAAAACCAAAGGTCAGCCTCATATTCATTTCTGTTTTGCCAGTGTAGTAGAGACTGAGAAAGGGCTACGGATGAATGCATCTAAAATTGTAACCCGTTCAATGCTCCGCACTTTACACAAAGAAGCAAGTGATTATTTTTACAATCATTTTGGCTTCGATGTTGGTATTCTTAATGGTGCGACAAAAGAAGGGAGTCTTACAGTGCCACAATTACGAGAGCAAACCAAGAAGTATAACGAGCTGCTAAAAGCCAATTCCGAACTACAATCAGAAAATGAACAACTAAAGTTGGAACTGGCAGAAAGCATGCACAACCTTAAGATTTGGCAGCAAGAAGAAGGAATTACGCCAACTTTTGAACTCCAAAAATAAACTCATATATAGAATTTTTTAGTACCCACTATATATTGTGGGTACTTTTTTAATTTTTGCAATATTTATTGAAAAAACGCATTGACAAAAGCCGAAAAGTGTGTATAATATAAACGTGATTTGAAGATACATACATTTTCAAATCAAAGCACAATTGAAATCGGCGATTTTCACGCGAAAAAGGTTACATTTTGGGTTACATTTTGCGGGCACAGGTCGCTGAAACGTTGATACAGGGGTATAGCTCAGTTGGTAGAGCAGCGGTCTCCAAAACCGCGTGCCGAGGGTTCGAATCCTTCTGCCCCTGCCACACAAAAAAGCCTTGAAACTACGTGGTTTCAAGGCTTTTTTCGTTGTTTTAAAGTGTCGGCACGGGGTCAGTTTTGTGCTGTTTAGAGCGTCAAAAATTGCGTCAAAATTGGCATTTTTTCGCAAACATTTTTTCTGTTTTGAAACATTTCCGTCTACTACATCATCAAAACAGCATCAATATCCCATTCCCAAATCCTTTATATTATCTACTAATCGGTCATATGAAACAATTTTCAAATTGGGATTATTATAAATTTCTTGACTACGCAATTCAGTTGCTTCTAATGTCATCTTATCTCTTCTGCTCACTACAAGGCAATAATATATCCTTGATGTAGGTATTTTAATACCATAACTTGATATATTTATACTCCTTAAAAATATTCTCTATTATCATCCATCCAACGTTTCCAATCTTTAATTTGTGTTAGACCTTTCCTTACATTTAAGCTTTCAGAATTTGATGTTTTTAAAATATAATCAACATTTGCATCTTCAAACTCGATAAGTACAACACTATACCCATCTGAGTTTTTTCCTAAAAGCATATAATCTGCTCTATACTTTTCTCCTAAAGCAATTTCAGGAAATATATACGCATCATGATGTCCAAAATTATAATCTTTAAATAAAGAAGCTGGAATAAACCATTTTTCATTATTTTTTATATAATTTTCAACTTCATTTTCATTTTTAGCAGAATTTAATCTTTCTAAAAACACAGTTTTTTCCTACTTTTCCAAAATTAAAAACTTTTTTGAATTATTTTTTCCTCACATTCGCTCACAAACCGTCCTAAAATCGTTTTTGTTCTCATTTGTGGTTTGTTTTCATTGCATCCCGAAAACCGCACTAATCGGCACTTATTTTGGTATAAAAGCAACTATAAAAATATAGATTCTGTTAAACTTTTTGTGATGTTTTTGTCACAAATCATTATAAAAACACGATTAATTATATATGGGATTAATAAACACTGTGTAAGGAGAAATTAATATGAGTAATTTTGTAAGTAAATCCTTTTACTTGGAACCAACAAAAATAATTCGAGATCTTGTACACGGATATATTAACTTAACTAGATTCGAATTACAATTAATTGATACGATAGAATTCCAACGGCTCAAAGATGTTAGGCAACTCACGTGCCAACAAGTTTATCCTTCTGCTCGTCATACCAGATTTGAACATTCATTGGGAGTATTAGAGTTAACTAAACAAGCTATAAAATATTTAAATAAAAATGGCATGTTAGATAAACAAATCGAAGGTGGAGAAAAAATTATTGATGAACAACTAGCTTTTAACACATGTCTTGCCGCACTATTACACGATGTTGGTCACTGCCCTTTTTCACACTTAGGCGAAATAGAAATAAACAAGAACGAAGTTCGCACACGATTAAAAGAAACTATGGAATCTCACTCAGAAATAGCAATTTGGAACGATTTAATAGAGAAACTAGATAAAACAGATGATAATAAAATGGGTTCCGTGCACGAACAAATATCATGTATCGTTATTATAGAAAAATTTAGTAACATTCTTTCAAAGCTCAATCAACAACCAGTTGATATCGATGACAAAATTCGACTTTCCGTGGATTATGAACTTATAGTAAGATGTATCTTAGGGTGTGAATATAACACTTCCACATCTGATTTATTCGAAAAATACAAAAAACATAATATAATGATTCGTTTGATTAATTCATCCATATTTGATATGGACAAACTCGACTATATTATGAGAGATTCTTTTTTCACAGGTATAGGAACACCAACGATTGATACTAAGCGCCTATTTAGAAACATGTATTTAGGTCAAGATTATTCACTTGTTTTTACAAGTAAAGCAGTACCTGCTTTACAAAATATGATTGATTCTCGTGATGAACTATATATGTATGTATACAACCATCATGCTGTTGTTTTCTCTGATTTTATGAATTCTTATATTTTGAGAAAGTTAGCACATAATTCATATGATTTTTGTGAGTTATTAAATTTGTTACACTCTAACAAAAAAACAAAATCTAGTTTTGAGGAATTTCCAATCTCAACTTTAGGCCTAATTCCGAAAAACTATCTATTTTCAATTAGTTCAATTGTTGATCAAAATCGTTCAGATAGCGACTGGATATCGATACTTAATATCATTAGATACAATGCGATGCCTTATGATATTATAAAGCTTCGTCTTAACGGAGAAATTGATAACTACATTAATAAAAAACAAAAGAGCGAACTTTCTTCTCAAATAAATAATGCTTTTCTTCAAAAATCCGACTCACTAACACAAAAGATTTTCTCTACATACAACTTAATAGAACGCTATCAAACTCGTAACTTTTTAAAACCTTGGTGGAAAACCGTCTTTGAATTTACAAATTTTATGAAAATTAATTTTGGCGATGACAAAATGCGTGCTAAAATTGGCAAATCGATTTGCAACGATAATAAGGCTGAAGAAACAGCAGAGTTCCGTTCTCAAATTGCAAAGCACGTAATTTTCATTACACAAAAGTTATTTACTGACAAACTAGGTGATTTACAAGAATCTTTTAATGAAGGAGATTTCTTTATTGTTCAGCGTTCTAATCGTTTTTTTGCATTAGAAGCAATTGAAAAATTAGATATAGCACTTAAAACTAGTGAAATTGTTGGTTCTCCTAATGATATTAAGTACCAAACCGCTGATTATTACATTAAATTTTTAACAAATATTATTCCACAAAAAGATTATTCTGCTATTTATGCAAAAGAAGGTTTTTATGTTTTCTCTAAACCGATATTTATTAGCGATTGTATGAAAAAGAAAAAACATTATGAAGAAATTGAAAGGATATTTATTTTTACTGTAACTGAATTTGTAAGAAAAGGCCCTCATTGGTTCAACGACCAATTTGGAAATAATTGTTTGGAAAAAGAGAATCTTTCAATGGAAGAACTATACACTTCATATAAAAAGAAATACTTTTATTCGGAGGAAAATAAAAATGAAATTTAGAAAAATTTTTGGCATTGTAACTAGTTCTATACTTACAATCATTAGCATATATAGTGTTATCCCTTCTAATTGGGACATTAAAATATTTATATCCAATTTAATTCAAACACACCCTTTAGCTAAAATTGTTGCGTTAATTTCAATTGCTGTTTTCTGTATTTTAACCATTGGAATTTTAATTTATGATTTATATAAAGAAATCCATGTTCACGATTTGAAATACGGAAGTAAAAAATTTTATCGTTTCTTTAAAAAATGGTACTCAAAAAAAGGCGTACTATCAATTATTTGTGAAGATATTGATTGGGTTGTTTCCGAAGATGGTCAGAACAAAGAAATATTTAATGCCTTAATGAAAAAAGCAAAGAGACAAAGGCTTGATATTTATATCCATCAATTATCTAGAAACGGATACGAAAAGATTCTATTTGATGCTGGGGCAAAAATTTATCGGGCTCCACAATCTTTGGTAAACTCTTATAGTTTTTCAAGTTTATCTCGTATGAACAATAACTCATGTATAATTGTAAGAAAAAAATCAGAGGAGCAAAATCATGTTGTTTTTAAAGATATTAATAACCTTTATGTTACTGAGTTGCTAAATGTACTATTAGAGACTTCAAAGGAGGAGTTTGATGAATTCGTCACAAAATAATAACTTCAAAGATATTAATAAGCATATCTCTCACACCTGGGATATGAACATTCATGTCAGAGCAACCGATATAGAAAATGGGACTGACTACACCTACAACAAAATCATTGTTCCTTGGGTTATGAAACAAATTGAAAAATATAAAACAATCGACAACTCAATTATCGATATTGGTTGCGGTTGCGGTTTTCTCACCAACCTTATTTCGAACGAAAAAATAGGTAAAGTAACAGGTGTAGATATTTCCAAGAACTCAATATCATATGCAAAAAACAAATACTCAAATATAAAATTCATACTTGGTGATTTTTGTAATTTATATTTTGATGAAAAATTTAACATTGGTATTTCTATAATGACTTTAAACAATATGCCTGATATGAAATTGTTTTTTGAGTCTGCTTTTAAAGTGTTACAAGAAAATGGAAAACTAATTATTATCATACCACACCCATGTTTTTGGCCAATTAAACATTTAAAGAAACACTTTTTTTCATATCTTGATGAAAAAAACTATGAAATTAAATTTTCAACCAAAGGACGAGACGATTATCCATCTCCAATTTTATATTTTCACCGTTCAATTGAAACATATTGCAAGTACATCAATGATGCTCATTTTAATATAAATATAATAGAAGAGCTAAAAGAAAAAAATCCTAAAGAATATCCAGATATTTTAGGTTTTGTAATAGAAAAGCAATAAACAAAAAACTTCTCAAATTATGATGTAAAATATCAAAATAGTGTGTAAAAATTTTTCCATTATGATATAATTATAAAAAAGAGGTGATTTTATGACAAAGCAAAAACTTAGATATGAAAAATTATCCGCTGAACTTGAGAATAAAATTCTTTATGATAGAGAAAATGGCACTCTGCCAAGATTAAGATTTGATGAAAACAATGCAACTCGCAGAAATGGTGAATACGACAAGTCCACTATTATTCGTCCAGCTTTTATCCGTGATATTGACAAGATTATGCACTGTCCGTACTACAACCGATATGCTGACAAGACACAGGTATTTTCATTCTATAAAAATGATGACCTTTCAAGACGCAGCCTACATGTGCAGTTGGTGTCACGAATTGCACGTACTATTGGCAAAGCATTAAATCTTAACCTTGATTTGATTGAGGCAATCGCACTTGGTCACGATATTGGTCATACTCCCTTCGGCCACGCAGGTGAAAACTTTCTTGATGAACTATTGTCTTGTCACACCGGCAGACATTTCAGCCATAATATTCATTCTGTGAGAGTGCTTGATAAAATCTTCCCGTATAATATCAGTTTGCAGACACTCAACGGAATTGCATCTCACGATGGGGAAATGGAATTGTGCGAATACCACCCAAAACCACTTAAAAGTTTTGAGGATTTCGACAAACAGATTGAGACTTGCTACATAGACAAAGAAAACGTAAAAAAACTATTGACTCCCTCTACACTTGAAGGTTGTGTTATGCGAATTTCTGACATTATTGCCTACTTAGGCAAAGACCGTCAGGATGCTGAAAAAGCTAATATTGTTAATAATCGTGATTTTGATGACGGAACTATTGGAATTTATAATGCTCAGATTATAAACAATCTTATTGTAAATATTGTTGAAAATAGTTATGGCAAACCTTATATTAAGATGGACCAAGAGCATTTTGATGCACTTACAAAAGCAAAAGATGACAACTATTCTCTTATTTACAAGCAGGAAAAAGTTGGCAAGGCATACGATACAATCAAGCCTATGATGGCAGAAATGTATGAGAAATTGCTTGAGGATTTAATCAATAATGATAAGTCCTCACCTATTTTTACTCATCACATTGATTATGTGAAGAATATTCACTATACTCGTAATTTCCCTTATGAGGAAACTGAACCTAATCAGATTGTTGTGGATTACATAGCAAGTATGACTGACGATTATTTCGTTGATTTATATGCTCACTTATTCCCAGGCAGTAATAAAAGAATTATTTATAAGGGTTATTTTGATTGATAATTGTAAAGATAACAAAACAGGGCGAGGTTCACTTCATGAAACCTCGTCCTGTTTTGTTGGGTTATTAAGTTTTAGTTGTTGGATTCATCCAAAGACAAGGAACCGTCCCCTGTCTTATTCCGAAAAAGCCTTGGAATGTTTTGTTTATTCCAAGTCCTTATTTTTTATTATTAGTTTAGTTGAATTTGGGGAGATATTCGCCGTGGGCAACGATTAAATCGTCAACCATTTTCTTGATTGTATCAATGTCGAGTTCGCTACCTGTATGTGGGTCAAGCATAGCCGCTTGATAGATATGCTCTTTTTTACCTGTTACTGCTGCCTCAATTGTAAGAAGTTGAACATTGATGTTTGTCATATTCATTGCAGCACATTGTACGGGAAGTGCACCAACGTGGCAAGGATGAACACCATAACCGTTTACAAGGCAAGGCACTTCAACACAAGCATTTTCGGGAAGATTTGTAATAAGATGACCTGTATTGAGCACATTTCCGCCAATTTGGTAAGGATTGCCTGTTACGATTGCTTCCATAATTCTTGATGCGTATTCTTCTGAACGCTCGTGTTCTTTAACACCTTTTTCGAGCATTTCGGCATATTCTTTTTTCCAGCCCTCAATCTGATTTACACAACGGCGTGGATATTCATCAAGCGGAATATTATATTTTTCAATAAGTTCGGGATATTTCGACTTAATATAGAACATATTGTACTCTGCATTATGCTCACTTGATTCTGTGCAGTAATAACCAAAGTTTTTAATATAGTCCATACGTACTTTATCGTCCGCATCAGGTTTAGCCATATAATCGTCAACTCTTGACTTGATTTCGGGGTACAAATCAACACCGTCTTTGTCCTTAATTTCAAGAAGCCATGCCATATGGTTGATACCTGCAATAAGCTCTTTTCTGCCGTCGAGCTTATCTTCCATATCAAGTTTTTTGAGCAACCATTTCGAGCAACCCTGAACACTGTGGCAAAGTCCAACAGTTTTAATTGGTGTATATCTTTGCATATAACCTGTAAGCATTGCCATCGGGTTAACATAATTCAAGAAAAGTGCATCGGGGCAAACTTCTTCCATATCATCAGCAAAGCCTTTCATAACGGGAATTGTACGAAGTGTACGCATAATTCCGCCGATACCGAGAGTGTCGCCTATTGTCTGTCTTAAACCGTATTTTTTAGGCACTTCAAAGTCGATAATTGTGCAAGGGTCATAAAGACCAACCTGAATAGCATTAACTACAAAATTTGCACCGCGAAGTGCGTCTTTTCTGTTTTCTACACCAACATAGCACTCAATTTTTCCGTAACCACCTTTAGCAGTTCTCATTGCCTCAAGAATTGTACGGCTTTCTTCAAGTCTTTCTGCATCAATATCATAAAGAGCAAACACACTGTCACGTAAAGCCTCTGTGCACATACAGTCACCTATAACATTTCTTGCAAAAACAGTACTACCCGCTCCCATAAATGTAATTTTCATAGTAAAATCCCCCTTTAATCTATTGCGATTTTAAAGCAAATTGGCAAGTCGTTTTTGAAATCGCCTTTAATCTTAATTGTGAGTGCTTTTTCATCTCTTATGTAATCAACTTTTTCTTCGCTACCCAAAAGTTCAACACTCTCGATAAGATAATCGTGTGGATTATGCTTTTTGAGAGTTTTGATTTTTACTGTTTTGGACGGACGCATCTGGAATACATAAAGATAACCATTTTTATATGTAAAACGGAAATCCTTGTTTGTGAATTTCTTTTCATCACCATCTTGGAAAAATCCATCTTTGGCATTAACTTTACCTTCACCGAATTGTTTCCAGAAAGTTGTGCCGTAAATGCCTTCGCCGTTGATTTGTAGCCATTCGCCCATATCCAAAAGAACTTGTGTTTCTTCATTTGTGATAGTGCCATCCGGTTTGGGACCTATATTAATAAGCAAATTGCCATTCTTTGAAACAATATCAACAAGGTCACAAATCACTTGTCTTGCACTTTTGAAATCGTTATCTTTTCTATAACCCCAAGAACATTTACCGATTGCCGTGTCTGTCTGCCAATAGATAGGTGAAATGCCTGAAAGTGCACCTCTTTCAATATCAAATGTTGCAACTGTTGGTGGAAATGCCTCGTGCTTATAATTGATAGTAACTTCCTTACCCCATTCTTCTGCACGGTTGTAGTAATATGCTGCAAGCTTCTTAAGATATGGTTTATATGAATGGTTATGAATCCACCAATCGAAATAAAGTACTGACGGCTGATATTTATCAATCAACTCACAAGTACGAACAAGCCAATCTTCAAGCCATTCTTTACTTGCACCGAGAGAATATGTGTCCGCGGTGTATCTATGCAAATCGTGTGAATGAAACTCCTTGCAGTAAACCGCAGGACCATAAAAATCAGCACATTCAGGGTTGTTTACATCACTGTCATAGGTTTTGCCCATATTCATAAAGAAATAATGCTCGGCACGGTGGGTTGAGGCACAAAGTGTGAGCCCCTGCTTTTCACACTCTGCCTTAAGTTCACCCACAACATCACGGCAAGGTCCCATTTCTTTTGCGTTCCAGCGATTAAACTCTGTATCATACATCGCAAAGCCATCGTGATGTTCGGCAACGGGCATAACATATTTCATACCCGCTTTTTTGAAAAGAGATACCCATTCTTTTGCATCGAATTTTTCAGCCTTAAACATAGGGATAAAATCTTTATAACCGAAATCCTTATGTTCGCCGTAAGTCTTTCTGTGATATTCAAATTCTCCGCAATTTGGGTCATACATACTTCTTGAATACCACTCGCTGCCATAGGCAGGCACACTGTAAACACCCCAATGAATAAATACACCTAATTTATCGTGCATATACCATTCGGGTACTTTGTGGTGTGAGAGTGAAGACCAATCAGCCTTGTATTTTCCTTTTTCATTAACTTCATCAATAAGTTTTAAATATTCCCCAGTTGTCATATTTTCTTGCCTCTCGTATCGTGTTATAAACTATATTTATAGTACTGCAACACGCACATAAAATCAAGAGTTCATATTAATTCGATTATAATTTTTTATTGTGACCTTGTCATAAAAAACACTTTATTCCATACACAAAAAACGGCGAAAGATATTTCTTTCGCCGTTAATTTTGTATTTATTGTCTGTAATCTTTCAAGAAATCTGCAAATGCGTCCATAGCTTCGCCGAGAATTCGTCTTCTTGGCAAGTACACAATTCTTATATGGTCAGGTGTCGGGTAGTTAAAGCCTTTACCATGCATAAGAAGAACTTTCTTTGCTTTCAAGAAGTCAAGTACAAGTTTTTCATCATCGTGCAAATTAAATTTCTTTGCATCGAGTTTCGGGAAGATGTAAAATGCTGCCTTTGGTTTTACAACAGACACGCCGTCAATCTCACAAAGTGCATTATAAACGAATTCTCTCTGTTCATAAATTCTTCCGCCTGGAAGAAGTAATTCATCAATGCTCTGCAATCCACCGAGTGCAGTCTGCACAATACTCTGTGCAGGCACATTTGAGCAAAGACGCATAGTTGAGAGAAGATTAAGTCCCTCAATATAACCTTTGATTTTCTTCTTATCACCGCTGATTACCATCCAGCCTACGCGGAAACCTGCAACGCGGTGTGACTTTGAAAGTCCGTTAAAACTGATACAAGGCACGTCGGGTGCAAGTGAAGCCAATGCTGTATGAGTATGACCATCCATAACAAGTCTGTCATAAATTTCATCAGCAAAAAGGATTAACTCATTTTGACGTGCAATTTCAACAATTTCTTTAAGAATTTCATCACTATACAGTGCACCGGTCGGGTTGTTAGGATTGATAATTACAATACCTTTAGTTTTTGGTGTAATCTTCTTTTTAATATCGTCAATATCAGGGTTCCACTCATTCTGCTCGTCGCACATATAGTGAACAGCATTACCGCCTGCAAGTGTTACAGATGCAGTCCAGAGCGGATAGTCAGGTGACGGCACTAAAATTTCGTCGCCGTTATCAAGTAAACCTTGCATTGACATAGTTATCAATTCACTTACACCATTACCTAAATAGATGTCACCGATATCAACGCCCTTTACGCCTTTTACCTGATAATACTGCATAATGGATTTGCGTGCAGAGAACATACCCTTTGAGTCAGAATAGCCCTCACACTCGCGAAGATTATACATCATATCACGGATAACCTCGTCAGGTGCTGTAAAGCCGAATGGGGCAGGGTTGCCGATATTAAGTTTTAAAATTCGCTGACCTTGTGACTCCATTTTCACGGCTTCATCCATAACAGGTCCGCGAATGTCATAACAAACATTATCAAGTTTTGTGCTTTTATTGAATGTTCTCATGATTATCACTCCAACATTATTATCTAAATATTACTAAAAAAATATTCCCACTGTTGCCAGTGGGAATTTCAGTAGTTTTTCGAAAATTACTGCTCAACAGGATAAACGCTTACCTTTTTTCTGTCTTTGCCCATTCTTTCGAACTTAACTTTACCGTCGATAAGTGCGAAAAGAGAGTCATCAGAACCACGACCTACGTTGTTGCCTGGGTGAATGTGAGTACCACGCTGTTTAACAAGAATGTTACCTGCGAGAACGAACTGTCCGTCTGCTCTCTTAACACCAAGACGCTTTGACTCTGAGTCACGGCCGTTCTTTGTAGAACCCATACCTTTTTTATGAGCAAATAACTGAATGTTGATTTTAAGCATCAAAAACACCTCTTTCAAGTTTCAAGTTGTTGGGATACTGACTTTGCAACTCGCTTAAATGCAAGTATAAACCATCAGTAATCACTTTCGATTTGCGGGCATCATCTAAATTCATTTCTAATTTCAAATACCCGTCACGGACTACTGTTTCTGGATTTAATTTCATAATTTCAATTATTGTGTTTGCCACCATATAAACTGCTGAAGAAACTGCACTGCAGACAATGTCTGTGCCACACTCCCCTGCACCACTATGACCGCTTAACTCAAATGAAACTAATACATCATCCGAAAACAGAAATTTTGCTGTTGTCATTATGCGTTAATACCGGTAATCTCAACCTTTGTATATGGCTGACGATGACCCTTCTTACGCTTTTCGTTCTTCTTTGGCTTGTAAGTAAATACTGTGATTTTCTTACCTTTACCATTCTTGAGAACCTTAGCAGTTACTGTTGCACCGTCAACATAAGGTGCACCTGCTTTAAGTCCGTCTTCTGAACCAACTGCGAGAACCTTGTCAAAAGTAATCTCTGCATCTGCTTCAACGTCAAGCTTTTCTACAAATACAACGTCGCCGTTCTGTACTTTGTACTGCTTGCCGCCTGTTACGATAATTGCGTACATTTTTCTAACCTACCTTAAATATAGACTCGCTATTGAGGGTGGAAAATTCACTTGCAGTATGCCTTTAGACATACTACCCCCTAATATGCGGCTTGAATATGATAACAGAAGACTTGTCAAATGTCAAGCATTTTTTTAAATTCGTAATGCTGAATTCGGAATTCGTAATTATTTTTTGAATTACATAAAAACGGCGAGAAAATTTTCTCGCCGTCAATTACGAATTTTAATAGTTATCTAAAAGTTCTTTATAAAACTCAGTATAATCGCTACGCTTTTTGTCTGTGAAGTTCATAGCTTCTCTTGGGTGTCGGTTAAGCTGGCCTGTGAACATATACTGCAAGTCAAAGCCCCACACTACTCCTGATTCTTTAAGAGGAAGCATATAATTTTCAATAAATCTTAAAAGACTGTAAATGCTGTACTTTGGATTTTTAAGGAAGCCGAGCATTAATTCCATAGCACAGTTACCTGCTCCCCTACCCATAGCGAGTGCAGTTGCATCAACATAAGAAACACCGTATGAAAGAGTTTCAATTGTATTTGCAAAGGCAAGGTTTTGGTTATTATGACCGTGGAAACCTATTTTCTTATTGTATTTTTCGCCGTATTCAAGGTATTTCTTTGCAAGTTCTGCCGCATTTTCAGGGAAGAGCGAACCGTAACTATCTACAAGGTAGATAACGTCAACTTTTGATTCGCCAAGCATTTCAAGTGCATCATCAATCTGATTAAAACTTGCCTGTGAAATTGCCATAATATTGCAGGTTGTTTCGTAGCCCAATTCATTGAAATAATTAATCATTTCAACTGCCGCAGGAATTTGATGAATATAGCAAGCTACACGAATCATATCAATTACGCTGTCTTTTTTAGGAATAAAGTCAGTTTTATAATCACAACGGCCAACGTCAGCCATTACTGCAATTTTCATATCAGACACATTTTCGCCGACGATTGCACGCAAATCCTCTTCATTACAGAATTTCCATTTACCGTGGTCTTCTTCATTAAAAAGATTTTTGCTTGCCTTATAGCCGAATTCCATATAGTCAACGCCGCACTTTATATTTGTTTTATAAAGTTCACGTACAAATTCATCTGTAAATTCAAAATTGTTACAAAGTCCGCCGTCACGGATTGTTGCGTCAAGAAGTTTAATATCGTGACGCACGCTCATTAAGTTACCTTTTCTCATAGTGTTCGCCTCTTGTGTAATTTTCACTTTAGCAGTTAAAAGTTCTAAAGCGTATTGCAAAGTATTATAGCACCATAAAAATCGTTTGTCAATGGGATTTTTATTGACTATATTTACTTATTTTGATATACTTACTTTGATTTACTTTTATTTTCACGTGAGGTGAATAGTATGGGCCTTAAAAACTTTCTTGACAAAACACTCGGTCGTCCTGTTGAGGGTGACAGAGTTGAATATTTTGGCGAAGTTAAGAAAAAATGTAACGGCTATGTGCTTTCAAATGCCACTTCTCAACCCGCAGCCGCATATGCTTATGAGGCTGACGTTACAAAGCTTTGGGATGCATATAAAGAATTAAAAGCTGAATGTGGTTATGCCCTTTCTTTCAACACAGTTGTTATGCGTGCAATGGTTGAGGGTCTTAAAGTCGCACCAAGACTTAACTCCCACATTGATTTCAAACCGTTTTCGGTATCAGGCAGACTTATTATCAAAAAACATATAAATATTGCAATGCCTGTTGTTCTTGACAGCGGTGAAACATTCCCCGTTAACATTCTTCATGCTGAAGAAAAGACACTTAAAGAACTGCAAGAACAAGTTGTTGATGTTGTTACACGTATGAAGACTACAAATATCAAGCGTGCTTACACAGACCTTGTTCTTAATCGTGGAATTGCGTTTGCACTTACGGGCAAAATAGTTAAAGCGGCTGCTATGGGAATTAAAGGTGCAGTTGGAAAGAGTAAAATGGGTTCAATAAAGGATTTATTTAACCGTCCTGAAAAAGAAGAAAACGCACTCTCACCTGAACATATTGGCGAAGGTACTGTATGTTTTTCTAACTGGGGAACACTTTACCGTGGTCTTACAGGTATGGGCTCACAAGCACCACTTCTTTACCCACAGGTATTTATGATGGGTACGGGTATGGTACAGGACAAAGAATTTGCATTCCGCAACAGTAAAGGTGAAGTTGACTTGGGTGTAAAAAAAGTAATGCCAATCACTCTCACATTTGACCATAGAATTGGTGCACTTAACGATGTTGTACCGTTTATTAAAGTGCTTGATGAGATTTTTGAAAATCCACAGATTATAAAAACTTGGTAATCAGCGCTTGTAGCTCAGTTGGATAGAGCGTCAGACTCCGACTCTGAAGGTCGTGCGTTCAAATCGCATCAGGCGTGCCATAAAATAAAAGGATTTGCGAAATTGCAAATCCTTTTTAATTTTATATTTTTAATTATTAAACCACATTTTCTTTTGCTAAAATTGAGTTG
>JAZQBM010000005.1:0-24867 GCA_045545735.1 Candidatus Fimenecus sp.
GCATTGTTTGTGTTACAGTTTTCATGACGAATGGTTAATCCTCCTGTCTGTTTTGATTCGGCAACTTAACTGTAACACAGGATTTTCCATTCGTCACTCTTTTTTTATTCGTTACTGTAACACATCTATTGTAAACCTACATAGAAAAATGATATTTTTGCAAATAAACAGTTGACTTTTTCCATTGCCTTTGATATAATATTTAGGCTCACTTAAAGAGCATAAATATTTGCGAGTGTGCTGGAATAGGCAGACAGGCACGTTTGAGGGGCGTGTGTCCACGACGTACGGGTTCAAGTCCCGTCACTCGCACCAAATTTTAAACCTTACAAATGGCTTAAATAGGCTATTTGTGAGGTTTTCTTTTTTCTCAAATGTGCCTATGTTCTTTGTTGTGTTCTTTATGGCTCTGCTTGTTCAAGTAAGTTAGCCATAAGATTTAAGGCTTTAACATTAGACTTTTGTACGGCGTGAGCATAAATATTTAATGTGGTACTTGTTTGACTATGCCCTAAAAATGATGATACCGTTTTAATGTCAACGCCATTTGTTATTGTTTGCGTTGCTACCGTGTGCCTAAAACTGTGCAAACCTTTAAAGGATATACTTTCACTTTTACAGAAACGCTCCAACCAAGTATAAGGTGTGTTCGGGTGCATAGGCTTACCGCACCAGGTTATAAATAAGCGGTCATTTTCAACCCACAAATCACCTGTTTTATTGGCTTGTTCTTCTTGCTCTGCTCTCAACTTTTTGATTAAGTCAAGAATAAAAGGTTGCAAATACAAATATCTATTGCTTGATTTTGTTTTCGGGGTGCTTGTATAAACGCCCTTATCTTTGTTGTAGTTAGAGGTTCGCACTATTGACAACATTCCAGTATTAAAATCAATGTCTTTGTATTCAATTCCTAACGCCTCGCCACGCCTTAACCCACAGTAAGCCAAAAGATTAAAGAAAACTTTGTAATCGGTACTTGCCTTTTCGTTGATTTTGGATATTAAAGTTTTCATTTCTTCCAAAGAATAAATTTCCTTTTCTTTTGTTTCGGTCTTAACGGTAGTAATATCTTTGCAAGGGTTAGCGGAAATTAAACCGCATTTTAAAGCGTATCGCATAACATCACTAATAAACGATAGATAATGTTTCTGTGTTTTCTGTGATAGACCTTTACCGGTTGTTTGGTTTACACCGTCTTTTGATAATGTCAAGATAAAGTTTTGTATCTGCCGATAGGTAAGTTTATCAACATAAGTATTTCCAATAGCGTTATATGTTCGTTCTTGTAATGTTTTAAGCCTTACAATAGTTGCAGGTTTCATTTCTTGTGTTTGCTCTATTAACTGTAACCATTCTTCCGCTAATGCCTTAAACTTAACACGCCTATTACTAAGGCTATACACTTGACATTTATCCTCGAATAACACCGCTTGTCTGTTTGCTTCTTTTATTGCTTGTCTTTCCGTCAACTCCTTATCGGGCTTATAAGTCATAGATTTAATTACTTGCTTGTTTTGGTTATCATATCCAAGTGAAACTCTGATTAAAAATGATAAATCGCCCGACTTACTTACTCTTTTTTGTATTGTTGCCATATTCTTTAAACTCCTTTTAATTTAAAGAACACAAATTGCTTCGTCATTATAACATGAAAGTTTACTGATTAGCAAGTCAAGATTTATAAGTGTTTTATTTCCAACTTTGACTGTCGGTATTTCACCATTCGTACACATACGGCGTAATGCACGTAATGTAAATGATGTATTATTATCTAATTGTTTAATTTCCTCATATGCTTTAGGAATTGTTCTCATTCTAATCATATATAATCTCCTTATAATTTACATTTATTAAAGTATAAAAATAGCCCTGCCGCAGCAGAGCTATTTTTTATTACTGTATTAACGCTTTTAAATCGTTAATTTCTTTTTGTTGCTTGTCCAATTTCTCAGTTAAATCAATTACTTTTTTCTTCAATTTTTGTATTTGCCAAGTATTAAGGGCAATAAATTCATCTCTGCGTAATAACCATTCGCAATTATTCCAATTCGGCTCTTTTAAATGCACAATACCGGCGAAATCAGATGTTGTTAACCCTGCTTTTGTAATTGCATCAACAACCTCTTGTGCTATAAATCCTGTGTGGAATCTGTCAGAAGTACCATGATTATATTTATAACGACAAGGAATTAAATTATCAAATAATTTTTCGTATTCAGATTCAAATGTCGTAATAGAATTTTTTACATTTTTATCGGATTCACTTGAATTTAAGTTAGCCCAATCCCGTGCGCTTTTAACAACATTAACCATTTCAACATAACCGTAATATTCTGAAGAACCGCCATGTAACCATCTTGAAGATATTCCCGCTGAATAATTGCCATTTTTAGCAAATAAACAAGTACCACCCATATATGAAATATCACTAATTTCCCAATTTCCTATCTTACCTTCTGTAGCAGTAATAGTTCCTGTAATATTTGCATCTGTAGCAGTTAAATGTCCATACTTATCAACAACAAAAGGAAATGTCCCATTATATTTTACATCAAGAAAAGTAGTATCAGAAGTATCATCAGGTACTTTTATTTTAACATAATTACTGCCCCATGTTCCTTGCAAGTAGTTTGTGTTAATGCTCCAACCGCCAATTTCGCCATTTTGTGCAGTAATAGTACCATTAAACGAACCGCTTGTTGCAGTAATAGTTCCTTTAATATCTGCTTTAGTTGCAGTTAAGTGACCTTGTTTAGTTAACACAAATGGGGTTGTTAGTTTTCCGCCTTCTTCTATATAAGTGGCCATAACCCACCCGTTAGTTGAATCTGGTGCCCATAAATGCAATTTACCATTAACAGTATCACCGCCATAAATTACATTAGTACCTATATGCCAACCGCCTATATTACCGGATGTGGCATATAAATTGCCGTATTTGTCAACTCTAAATGGGCAATCACTATAACTATCATGACTTGCCCCACCTGCTGCAAACACCCAAGTAATATCGCTTGACGGAGCCTGTATTACTGATGTTTTTACATCCTTCCCGTCTCCAGCATAAATTTTAAAACCATTGATGTTCCAACCGCCAATTTTACCACTATTGGCAAAAATAGTGCCGGACAAAACAAGATTGCCGTTATCGTCGGCGTAAAATTGCTTATTATTGTTTTTGTTAAAAATTGTTAGACCGCCATTATAAATGATTTGTCCTTCATTATTAAAAACAACATTGGAAGAGAGACCACCATTTTTAAAATCAAATGTTATATCTGATTTTGTTTGTGTAACAGCAGACGAAATTTCATTTGTTGTATCTTCCTTTGTTGAATACTTTTCTGATACTTTAGTCATTATTTCAGATTCTGATTGTAATATCTTAGTATCTAAAATAGTATCTGTTTCGCCCTTTGTGTATCTTTTCTGAATTTCAAGAGAATTATTATTAATATCTCTTTTAAATTCGTTAAGGGTTATTCCATCTACCTTAATATCTCCGGCATTAGAAATCAATGTATCTAACTGTTTAATATTGCCTGTAATAGTATGTGTAACCGAATTTAATGTAATAACATTTTTAAGCGGCGTTTTATCATATTCACGTAATTTTACAATTCTATGATTTACCCTTGTTTTTCGTTCTCTGTCAATTAAGGTAACAATATCATACAGAGCCACCGCAAAATTATTATATTTCGGGTCAATCTTCGCTAAATCTGCAATAGTACATTCATAACTTCTAACAGGAATAGCAAGGGTTTTAAGTCTTTCTATTGCATCATCTTTTAAAGATTGTTTGTCAGTATATCTTTCGTCAACCCATATACCCGTTATAACCTTATCAGAATAATCATAATTTTCAACATAGTCTTTGCCATCGTTTATATCTGCAAAGGTTAAATAATTGTCGTTCTCGTCTTTTTTACCTCTACATTTTAAACGGGTGATGAATGAGGAGGAATCACCCTTAAATCCTACAGACAACAGATTTAATTCATCGGTGAAAAATACCCCCGTAGGCTGTTTTATTTCAGTATCTATTGCGGTAATTACTTTGTTTTTGTTATCAAAAGAGAATTGACAACCCCACAATTTAGAAGCCTCATTAATAATATCGAGTGTATTACAGTTTTTTAATTCTACTGTGTGTTTTCTGCTTATTAATGTTGAATCTCTATGTACCCATCCTGTACCACTTAAACAATCGTCTAATAGGTCAGATAACAGATATTCTGTTTTATAATAGTCATAGTACGCCTGTTTTTTAAAGTCATCTAAATCAATAACCGCTTCAATGCTTGATACCGTTTTACGTTCGTTAATCTTCTTAATTGTATAAAAGATATTATCGTATTCAAGTTTAATTTCTTCGGCAATTAGTTTATACTGTTCATCCTTTGGTGATATATCAAAACATAATTTAATGCTGCCGCCTGATTCAGTTTCCCTATAAAGATTATCGGGATTTTTCAGAGCGACAGCATCAGTATTATTTGCATTAAATATTTTTACAATCATTTTATACCCCCTTTAAATATAAGTGGGGTTATATGTTAGTTGTATTGTAACATCAGAAGAAGAAACATTAATACTGTTATTTCCGCTTTTGTATTTGGGAAAATCTATAATATCAGTATCAAGAAATTTGTTTACCCCATTTTCAGTAATTTCTTTGTTCTCACAGTCAATAATTACAGGCTGATTAGCCGTTAAATTATAAATAGTAATATCATCATAAATAAAAGATTCCATATCATTTAGGGGTGTAATTGTTATTACAGGGTCTATAGCCTTTGTACCCCTAATATCAAAGGAATATTCCGTATTGTCTTTTAAGGAAATATTTTCTGTACGCCTCATTCTACTAACATTAAACACCAAAGAAACAATTTTATTAGTGGGTGTTATATGCTCTGATATGTCATTACTTTCATAAATGCACTTGTACGAATAACCGTAGTCTTCAGGGTCGCCATAATCAATAAATATTTGCTCACCATTGGTATTAAATGCCATAGTCCCACTACAATTATCTGTTCTGAAAGAAAGTATAAACTTATCAGATAGAGCATATATTAATTCGCTAATTTGGTTTTCTGTTCGTTCTCTGCTTTCAGATTTAACATAAAAGTCCAATTTTAACTGCAAAGAGCCATAATTAGTATTGTGATATATCGGGTCATTGCCTAATATTTCAGTATATTCAGAAGTGATTTTAGGGTGTATTAAAGTCCTTTTAATACAGGGTACATCATATATTACCTTAGAAATATTTTCATTTCTAATAATTAAATTACTATCATTTATTATTATTTCTTTCATAATCACGTCCCCGCAAATCCTAATTCTTCTGCCATATAAGGCATTAATGAAACGCCCATTTCTCGACCATCAATATTTAATATAGATTTAATCATACCCTGTGAAGGAATTAATTTCATTTTCTTAATTAAATCGGGTAATATCTTTAAAGGTATAGTGCCTTCTGTATCTGCTTTACTGCCGACAAACTGAGTATTACCCATAAAGCCGAATGTTGTCGCTTTTGTTAAAATGCCACCTTCAGCACCTGTGAAATTATTACTTGCATTTGCGGACGTTATATCATAATTGGGTTTAATTTCAGCATCAAAAGCATCTACAACGCCGTCTGAAATTTCCCCAACTGTTTTATAAACATCCTCTGCACCCTGTTCAAGACCGTCTTGTAATCCTTCATCAACAAATTTTCCTATAACTTTAAAAACTCTTGAGGGCGATTTTATACCTAAAATATTTTTTGCTATGCTGATTAAATCGCCAAACAATCCCTTGAACCAATCTTTGAGGTTTTTCCAAGCGTTTTTAATGCCTTCTTTAATGCCACCGACAATATTTTTTCCTACATCAAATATTTTTGAATAATAATCACCTATGCCATTAATTAAAGTTTTCATAATTTGCGGAATTGCCTTTAACAAATTCGGTATAGCCTTTATAAGACCTGCCGCCAATTTTATTATTAAATTAAACCCACATTCTAAGAGTTTAGGCCAATTATTTACAAAGAACATTACAATATTTTCAATAATCATAGGCAAGGCATCTATTAACTGTGGTAAGGCTTCTAAAAGACCGTCAGCCAAAGTTTCAATTAAAACAATAGCCGTATCTACTAATTGCCCTAAACTGTCAGGGTCAGTTAATGTCATTACTATTTGTAATATTGTATCTATAAGGGCGGGTATCAAAGTAGGCAAAGCATTAATAATACCATCAGCCAATGTTTGAATTAGAGTTAAAGCAAGTTCTATAATCATAGGTAAATTTGCAATTATGTAATTTACGCCCGATAATAAAATTTCGCCCAAAGTAGTAAAAAGCATAGGTAAATTCGCTATAAGACCGTCTAATAGAGCCGTTGCACCTTCTAAAACTTTAGGCAACAAATCAGCCAACAGAGGCGGTAAACGTGTAGCAATTAAATTAAACAAAGTCGGTAAAGCATTGCCGATTTGCTCTAATACTCTTTCTATAACGGGTAATAAATTTTCAAATGCCGTTGTAGCGGTTTCAATTACTGCATCTAAATAAGGTTTAATATCTGCATCCTTATCACCAAAAGCACGTATTAAATCTTGAAAAGCCGCCTTTGTAGAAGCAAAACTACCTTGAATTGTTGTACTTGCTTCTTTTGCAGAAGTTCCGGCTATGCCTAAATCGGTCTGTATTACATGGATAGCCTCTGTAATATCGGCAAAACTTGAAATATCATATTTAATACCTGATAAAGCAGTAGCATCAGAAAGAAGTCTTTGCATTTCTTCTTTCGTTCCTCCATAGCCTAATTTTAAGTTATCGAGCATGGCGAAGTTCTGTTTTGCAAAACCTTGATATGCGTTCTGTATGCTTTCCATACTCGAACCCATCTTATTAGCATTATCTGCCATATCAATAATTGCAGAATCAGCAACCTTAGCCGCCTTTTCAGTATCACCGCCTAATGATTGCAATAGTGAAGCTGAAAAGGATGTTGCAAGGCTCATATAATCGTTAGCGGAAATTTGCGCTGTTTTATATGCCTTTGAAGCATATTCTTTCATTTTGTCCGCACTATCGCCAAATAGGGTTTCTATACCGCCTACTAACTGTTCATATTCGCCGTAACTGTCAACTGCTGCCTTAGTAATACCGGCTACTGCGGTTATTGCCGCCGCTCCCGTTATTGCTATACCTTTTGTTATTGTGCTACCGACTTTTTTAAACGCTTCTAATTTACTTTTTGAATCGTCAAGTTTCTTATTTCCTTCGGTATTATCTACCGTAACTTTTAATTTTAAAGCACCTAAATCAATCAATGAATAATCACCTCCTGATTTTTACACAATTAATTGTTTTAATTCTAAAATGTCAGAATTATCTAACTGTGTTTTCTTGTAGCAATGATAGTTTTCTAAAATCTTTTTACCTTCCTTTGTTCTTGACATTTCGTCAATAACCGATTCTTTAACCATCATTTTAAATGTATCAACAGGCAAATTTAGTGTTTCGTTATAGTTTAATCCGCTATATTTCATTACCTTTCGTATAGTACCCATTGCGGAAAAATTTTCATTTTCTGTATCGGTGCTATTATTATGGGTACTATAGGGGTCGAAAGGCAGCTCTAAAAAGTTTGATTTGCTAAATTATTTGCCCATTTCATATACCAATCAACAAACGCTAATTTAGCATTATATTGCACTTTCTTTTTTACATCAGCAGCGGTAAATTTCATATTATCAACATTGTTATTGAGAATATCAGCAATAATCAAATCCAATGTATTATTTGCCTTTGTTATAAGTTGTTCTGCCGTTTCAGCATTTATTTTAGAAGTATCTACTTCTTTCATTGCTTTAACATCTTCCAAGTATTTAATCATCTGTAATGTTAAAAGTTCATTAGGTTTAGCAATATGTATAATATCTTCGCCAATCTTTACTTCTTCTGTTTCGGGGGTATAAATGCTTAAATCAATCATTAAAAAATTATCCTTTCTTTAAAGCAAAAAGGGCGGGAAATCCGCCCTTTTATGTGTTCGGTAAACCGTTCGATTTATTTCGGTGTTTTGGGTGTAAATGTAAGCACCGATTTAACACCGTTAGAATCTGCAAGTGCAGTAATTTCAACAGGTATAATAGTTTCCTTATCCTTAGCAAATGCCAATTCAAAACCGCCTGTAGAAACACCCCTAAGTGTTACTCTAAGGATACTTCCGTCAGAAAGTTCATTAACAAAGCGCATTACAATATGCTGTAAAGACTTTGATTTAGAGCCAATGTTTAGGGTAACAACACCGTCCTTTTCGGTTGCGGTAGAATTTGCGGTAAACATTGCCAACTGTTCAGGATTCCAAGTAAGCAAATTAGCCTTGAAAGCAACCTTTTCTTTCTGCTTAACAATATCAAGTGCTTCAAAATTATCATTTTCTACTTCGTATGTATCGAAAGAATAAGATAGGGTTGCACCGCCGCTTGTATCAGAAATCTTATTAGCTTCGGTTTCAATTTCCGCATCGTTTGTAGGCATAGTATCGCCCAATGTTATATATACAGTACCGGCACCAAGAGCATAATTTTTGTCGGTCATAATAAAGCCTCCTTTATATTCTCTGTGTTATATCGAAATATAAAAAGGTGTGGTATGTTCCTGTTTCAATATTTTCAAGCATGCCACCACCGTTTAATTTTACTTCGATAATTTTATTATTAAATTGTTTGTCGCCTACAGTAATAATTAATCTCTTAATTATTTCTTCACAATCGACATTATTTTGAATTTTCTTTGTTATAATAGTCAATTCAAGCCTTTGTTTATCAATAATTCCATTGTTTGACAAAGGTTTAAAAGCGTAAGTAATAGAATCGCCCTTTGCTAAATCATTAGAAAAGGCAACTATATTTTTTGCTTTTATTAGGGCGGTTAATTCCGCATTTGTTTTTAAGGTATCAATTATATCTTTTATCATCGGAAAAACCTCCTAAAATAGATTTTTAAAACAATTTTCAATATATCTTTTGTTTTTATCAATAGCATCAGTTATAAAAGGTTGTGGTTTTTGTCCCTTAGTACTATGAAAATGTCCTTTATCATCCACATACACCCACGGGACATTTTTTCTACCGTTACCTTCTTTAGCCCAGACCCCCGTACCTTGATGAACAAAAACGCTATAATCGACATTAGAGCCAACATAACCCGAAATAGTATTTTTATTTTCTCTTTCGACATCTGATTGAATAGATGCCCTTAAAATACCATCATCAACAGGACAATTCTTTTTACTGTCTGCTTCAACTTTTAAAACCGCCTTTTTTAATGCTTCTTCCAAGCCTTCAGGCAAAGTATCATTCATAAACTTTTCAAGATTTTCAATAGCGTTATCGTTCATTATTCAACCGCCTTTAGAAATAAAACTTGCTTTCGGGCAGAAATAATGTATTCGATAGAATATATTGTATCTGATACTTTAATACGGTTATTTTTCTTGTCTATGCCTTGTTCATCAGTTAAACCTATATGTGTACTCTCTGCGGTTAAAAGATTGTTAGAGGCGTAAACAGAACCTGATTTTTCAAAGATAGATATATAAATATCTTTGTCTTTAATCCATTCTTCCGTTTTACCGTAATAATCGGTATCGCCTCGCTTTAACAGTTCAGCCTGTACTTCATTACTTGCTATACTCATAACATTCTCAGCCGCCTTTTTGACTGTATCTGTTTAACAATACTTGCACTATAAAAATCAGTATAGTTTTCAGAAACACCCGAAAATGAAACGGAATTTAGTCCTTCATTTCCTACCTTATTTAATTTTTCATTACACATTTGTAAAACAAGCAAATCCCAAGCAGAATTATATTCCTTGTAATGTAAAAGTTCTGTCAATTCAGATTGTGTAATTTCAATAAGCAATTCTAAAAACTCAATATCATATTTAGAGGCGGTTTTATTCAAAACTTCTAATCTTGCAATTAAATCTTCCATATCCATATAAGATGCTAACCCCCTTTATTAAATAAAGAGGGCGCTATTAGCACCCTCTAATATCGTTTATTATTACGCTGCGGTCTTTTTAGTCATCTTGATAGAATTGCTTTCATCTACAAGTGCCATAATGCCATAACGGGAATAAACCATAGTATTGTCTTTTGTTTCTATGTTGCGGTCTTGCTCTACTGTACCTTTCTTCTTTCTGAAGAATTTAACCGCTGCCTTGTTTGTAATATAAGCAGTACCAGCGGGTACAAGTTTAGAGCATACACAAGGGAGTCCACAGAGGTTGCCGAATTCACCTGTATAAAGAATTTCGCCCTGCTTAGAAGACTTGTAATCGGGGTCTTTACGGATAGAAGCCTTACTGTCAGTTCCCATAACAATAAATAGACCGTTTTCTACTTCCTTATTAATAGAAGCAAGTGCATCAACAACAGCATCATAATTAAAGGTATTAAATTCAAAAGTCTTACTAATCTTAGCAAGTTCTGCAAAGTATTCAGACTTAATTTCATTTGAAACAACTTCAGATGCCTTATTAGTTATTACATCAAGTACATAAGGGTCGGTCATCACGTCCTCGTCGTTCCACTCTGCGGTATGCTGATAGCGTTCTACAGTATATTCAGAAGGTACATAAGTAACAGCACCCTTTTTAGAAGCGGTATTTTTAGCACCCTTTGCCAACTTCTCAACTTCGCCTGTGTAAGTGTACTTGTTAATTACCTTTTTCATACCCGCACTTTCTACCAAAGAATCGTCAGTAGTAAAAAGAGCATTAACATCAACATAGGTATTTACAAGGTCTGTCATCTTGTTTTCAAGAACAATATTATCATAAGTAGTGTGAATATCTGCCATAATTAAAAATCCTCCTAAAATAAAAAATCCTTGTCAGTTCGACAAGGTAATAATTAATTAATTGATTAATTGTTTATATTGTTCGGGGTTGTTTCTAAAAATTTCTGCCTGTTGAGTAAGGCTCATTTTTCTAAATTCGTCCTTTGTCAACTGTTCATTGTTTGGTAAACCCTTTTTAGGTACAGAAGCCGTTAAACGCTTATTTACTTCATTCAAAACAGCCGATTTAAACAACTTATCAAATGTTTCAATAACTGCCTGATTTTCGGCTGAATCTTCACCAATATAAAGAACGTCAACCAATTCAGAAGGTAGTCCACGCCCCGACAATGTTTTCATTATCTCGTTTTTCTGCTCTAAAATTGTAAAATCTCTAATCTGTTCTTCAAGTTCGGCAATCCTATTATCTTTTTCGGCTGTCGCCCTTGCGGTTTCGTCAAGCTGAGAAAGGGATAGTTTCTTTTCATATTCCTTTTTCTGCTTAGATAGTGCTTGACTTACACGCCTATCAGATTCAGACTGTATCATTTTAGCAATTTCAGCCTTTTGTTCGTCTGTGAAAATAATAGGTTCATTATTAATATTTTCTGCCCCTTCATTTTCTTTAATAATTTCATTTTCCATAAATAAATCCTCCTATAAGTTTTAGATTACTCTAACCCTTTATTATAAGTTATTGTTTATTGCCTAACCCCTTTAAAACGGCATAATAAAAGCACCCTTGAAATAATCAAGAGTGCTAAATTAATTTAATATCTTTAATTGTCTTTCGGCTCAAATTTATAATCTTTACTGCATTGATAATTTATATCGTTATCAACTGCATCAAATACTTCTGAAGGTATGCCATCGGGGAATGCTTTACAAGTCTTTTTATTTCTGTGTTTGCATTTACTACATCTTAAAGTCCTTGCCGCCGTTTCCCAAGTGAAGCGGTTATAATTTTTATCTTCAATGTGCATTAATTATAATTCCTCCATATAAATATTATTGCCTTGTCGGTCAGTAACTATAAACTTTGAATTTCGTTTAAATAGTATTTCTTTTTCGTTTTCATTGATACTACTAATATCTTTGCCGTGCTTACTTTTGATTATAAATTGAATATCCATTGTATTGTCATATACTTCTAATGAAGTAGAAACAAAAGACGGTTCTATAATACATTCATCTACTGCATATTTTCTGTTAAAGGCTTCAATATCGTCTATGTAATCACTTGTTATCGACCTATAAACCGTTCCCTCAAATTCGGGCATTTTATCAAGTGTTTTGTCTAACTGTTCGCAAAATGCCAACTGTTCAGGGGATAATTGACCGCCATTTCTTAATATATCGTTAATTGTATAACTTTCTGAGGAAATATATGTATTAATAGCCTGTATATCATCATCATTTAAGTCAATTTTAGCCTGTTTGGGTTGCTCTGTCAAGGCCTTAGAACCCTTTTCAGATATATTTTCTGTTTCATCGTCCAAAATAGGGATTGTAACAGACCTACAGTGAGGATGCAAGGGCGGGTAATTTTCACCCGAAACGGCTTTAGCAGTTTCAAATATCTTACCATCCATTGAAGAACATATTTCAGAAGTCCGGGAATCGTGCGCCGATATAAACTGATACTTTTTAACACCTAATTTTGTATATTTGTCAAGTGTTGCGGTATTCATAGCATACATAGATTCCGTTCTAACAAGCCTATTAACGTTATAAAAACTATTATTAAAATTATTCTTAATAGCCTTTTTACATTCCGCTAATGTTTTACCGCCTGAAATAATGCTTTTTACATCCTTGTCAATATTCTTTGCAAGTTTATCACAATCGTCCCATATTCTATCTGAAAAATCAGAACCGTACCTTGTTTGATTTAATACGGTATTCATTCTATCCTCGTCAAGTTTTCCCCAAGTGGTATTTAATGCCTTTTTATGTTCTTTTTCCGTAAGAGAAGTATTATTAAATGTATGTTTATATACCGATTTTAAGGCTGAATACATTTCTTTTCTGTTGCCTTGTCCTAACTCTTTACAAGCAGAAGTAATTTGTTTTCTTAATTTCTTGTATCGGTTAAAGGCATATAGTTCAGTATTTGAAATTTCGCCCTTTTCAAGCATTTTAGCATAAATATTTGTAACAGCATTATCAATGTTTTTTAATTGTCTTGAATATTCTGCCTTTCGTACCTCTAAAAATTTATCCTCAATAGATTTAGCATATTCGACATTTTGTTTTGCTCTCTTTTTAAAATAGGCTTTACTTGTCATTCTGCATCATCTTCATCAGGGAAATAATCAACTTTCGGCTTCTCTGCTTTCTGCTTTTCAAGTTCTGCTTTCGGGTCAGAAACAAAGGGAAGAAGTGATAATAAAGTTTCGTCAGAAACAAGTCCTCTTAATTGTGATATTACACTTACAATATCAGTTAAATTTTCGGGCAAATTACGGGTAAACACAATATCAATATCACGCCATACAGAAATATCATCATAAGAAAGTGTTAAGATTGTAGAAATCAGTTCTATTCTTCGTTGTAAACTTTCTTTTAAATAACTTTCAATATTTGATGCAGCATTTTCAAAAGCCGTTAGTTTATATTTCATTGCTATACCTGATTGTGCTAAAAACTTTTCGTCATTAAAATCAGGTGCATTAGAAATTTTGTGAATCATATCATTAGTATTTTGCAAAAGATTCTGTATCTGTGTATCGTCAATTTGTTTTGTTAAATACTCTGCCGAACCGTCATTATCCAATAACATAACACGATTTTGACGCATATTTTTAAGTGTTTCGGCATCGTCTTTATCGTCAACATTAAGATTAGCACCCTTTAACACCAAATAAGCATCTACAAAAGCCTCGAAATCGTCAATTTCAGAAGAATAAAGTTCATTATAAGCATCTTGTAAATCCACAATACAATCAAATATATTGTCATAACTGTCATTAATCTTATATACGATAATAGGCACTTGTTTAAAATAATGTTCTTTTATATCTATTACTTGAGGTGCTGAAAAATTTTCATCTGATTTATATGTAATTATTTGCTTATCGTTATATAATTCAAAATAATAACCTTTTCCTTTATCAAGGCTATCAACAGGCCAAAAACGAAGAACGGCAATTAAATCTTCATTAAGGGTAGTATTAAAAATCGGTATGCAACCGCAACTGTCTAATCCCTTAAATCGTATCTGCTTGTCCTCATCCATATATACAACCTCATAAGCAACACCATATATTAAAGCATTGCGCAATAATAGACTGTCTTCACGTTTTGAATCGTTGTATTTTAAAGTCTGTTGTATATCTTCAATATTGTCATCACTAACATAACTAATTGCTTTACCTGTCAAATATCCGTTATAAATATCCGTTACCGTTCGGCAATAATTTACAACTGCCTTTGTGCAAGGCTTAGAAGTATCAGAATATGCTTTATTTTTGATTTTCTGCATTCCGTTATAATATTTGCCCCTTGTAGTTAAAACAGGCTGTAAACGGGTTTTAAAGTCATTTACAATAGTCTGTATTCTTTCAATAGTAAGTTCTTCGATATTATTAATATTATAAAAATTCAATTTATTACCCCCTTTATCAAAGACCTAAACAATTCTTTGATACAAAAGTAGTTTTCTTTCGCCTATATTGTTCAACCGAATATCTTAAACAAGCCATCGCATCGTCAAATATAGGTGTAGGTTCGTCAATATACAAACCTGTCTTATTGTCCTTTTGCCATTTCCACGCTTGAATCTCTTTTATTGTGTTTTGACAAATAGAATTAATATGTATTCTATGTTGTTTTAAATAGTCAATTTGTGCTTTTACAGAACCTTGTTCTTTTTTAACTGCATTTGCCTTATATCCGGCTTTCTGCCACATTTTAATTCGGTCAGGCTCTGCGGAATCACAAAACATAATTTTACTTTTATTAAAATTCATTCCATTAGCAAGTTCTATTATTTCAGAAGTATCTTTTTCGTGTACGTATAATTCACGTAGTACATAAATTTCATTGTCTTTAAAACCAATTTCCAAAATACAATTCGCATGATTATATCCAAAATCTTGACTATACAAAACATTGTCATATCTATCAAATTCTGTCGGTAAATCTTCAATAATATAATTGGTAAGTATTAAACCGCCTGTTTCACCCCATCGGCCTTCGCCGTAAATTTTATATCCTTCAGGGTCAACTTCTTTTCGCATTTCCATACGCTTTTTATAACCATCGTCAATAAAGCGGTTTTGTAGATATGTAGAATGACATTTAAAAATTTCTTTATCCTCATAATCCCAAAATCTGCGCTTAATCCAATGTGAAGCGGAAATTGGGTTAAATGATAGTGTTATTTCATAATGTAAATTTGGGTTTTCTAAAATACCCCTTAATCTATCGTCCAATATATCAATATCAGATTCTTTTAACTCTGTAGCTTCTTCAACCCAAATAAAAGTTAATTTACCATTAGCAAAAGTAATTGATTTAATGCGTTCTCTTGCTCTCTCGTCATTACAACCCCTGAATATTATTGAACACCCTGTATGAATGTTTGTTAATTGTAGCGGTGTAGTGGTAATATTCCAAAATGCCGACAATCCCATATCATTAATTGCCTTTACAAGTTCGGGGAATGTAGAAGTTCTGTTAGCGTTTTCTGCACTTCTAACAACAAGTAAATTAGCACCTTTATATTTAATATCAGATAGTTTCAGAATGTAATCCCTTGCAATATTGACAGATTTACCGCTTCCCGCCGAACCCATCGCAATACGATAACGGCATTTCGTTTTATTAAAATCTTTGAATACCGAATTAAACCCTATTTTTATCATTCGGTATCATCGCCATAATCAATAGAAATATTAATATCAGATAATTTCATTTCTGATTTATCAATGGGTTTATATCCTGAACGGTCTAAAACATCCCTACAAGCAGCGAAGGAAATACTTTCATTTTTACTGTCTATCAATTCAATCATTTTTCTTTGTGCTTTACTTGCGGCACTACTAAACGCCCTGCGGTTAGCCTTTTCAATTTCTGCGGTAAACTCGTCATTTTTCATCCAATTTGAAATAGTCATAGATGAAACACCTATTTTTTCTGCTATTTCTTTATGTGTTAAAGGGGCAGAAACAAATAAATTAATTGCTTGTTTTTGCTTATTACTCAACATATTTAGTCCCCCTTACTTCTATAAAATCGTAAAAATAAAAAGGGTGTACGGCAATTAAGCACATACACCCTTTAATAACTTAAATATTATTCCTCAATATTCCCCTTGTATTTTTTAAAGGCCTCATAAAAGGAAGCCGATTTTTCATACAGCCAACCGAATTTATCTGCATCAACAGTATTTGCAATTTCCTTTAAATACAAAATACCATTCGAGCATAAATAAGTAGCAAGTTTTAAACTGTAACATCTGAAAGTGTGCGGATAATCCTTATAATCCCTATCTCGTTCCGCTTTTCGGTCAGGGGAATAGTAATCCTTTATCACATTTTCAAGCTCGTTAGTTCGCTCATAAACCCATACCTTTTGATTATTGTTTGGGTTATCCTCTATGTCTATAAACTTAAATCCGGCTCTATATAAATGGTCTAACAAAGAAACGGATTTACAAAAATATTTTTCCAATCAAAAACCTTCCTTTAATTATTTCGTACTCTTTTTCTTAACTGTTGCACCGATTCGCCATTATACCAAGCAAAAACACATTCATAAAACCAAGTCAATGTATCAACAGAAAAATGCTTTTTTACCCATTCGGGCGAAAAACCTATTTTTTCTGCATTATTACTTAAAATCATAGAAGCCAATACATTAAATTCGGCTCTAAAAGTATGTTCATTAAACGGCTTACGGCAATTTATAGACTTTAACTGTTCAATAATAGCCTGTGTAGGTCTATAAATATGTATTTCAGTAGCGTTTTCATCGGGCAATACAATCAATTCTGTATTTGACCTATCAAAATTATAAATATTAATCACTTTAAATACCTCATTTTCTATATAGTTCTGTTTAATTATTGCAAAAACAGGGCGGTTTTACCCACCCTGTAATCACAACAACTATGTTAAGAACAATTATCGAACATCATTCATTGAATCGGCGTTTGCCTTTCTCAGAAAATAATATTCGGATAATCCATCATTTAATTCAGGTGTATTTTCATACACCCATATAATTTTATTAGCATCTTGCAAATCGGGAACAGTTTTTACAAATTTCAAACCTTTATTATGTAAAAATTCCATCAATCGCATTCTTTTACAATAATAATATTTTCCTTTAATTTCTCTCAAATATTTTACCTCTTTTTAATATAAATCCTCATCATCAATAGTATCTTTAGGTGTTTTAATACATTCACCTGTATTTTTGTCTACTATTATATTATCTTCATCGGTATTAATTTTGTTGTAATGAATGTCAAGCCATTTTAAACAAAGTCTTTTACTACTCTTAAAATTTCCTTCATCAATTACAGTTTTAGGGTCAATATTGTCTTTTTCTGATTGTTTTATAATGTTATAAATATCTAAGGCAAATTGTATATCTTCTTTAGAATAATCGGTTTCTTCAGACATTATCATTTTATCTTTATCAAATTCAGCATACCAATCACTAAAAATTTGATTAATTATATCTAAATCAAATTCTAATCTATCTTCTTGTTCTAATGTAAAATTACTATCTAAATCATTATCTTGTTTTGTACCCTTTGTATCCTTATTTCTATGTAGAATTTGTTTAATTGTATTTGTATTAGAATTTAATTTTTCTGCAATTTCTTTATTGCTTAATCCTTCTTCTTTTAATTTTAATACTTCGTCTTTGTCGACTTGCGGGGGTCTACCGCCTTGTTTTCCTGCTTCAACGGCTTTTTGGTATCTTTCCTGTGCGCTATCAATATTTGGTGCAATCATACCTAAAATCATTTCTTTATACGGGCTATCGCAACTGATAATTTCGCCCGTACATCCGTATTCAATAATACCTAAAGCAAAATTTTTAGCTAATTCTGAGTTGGTTTCTAAAAATGCTTGTATGGTTTTATACCAACTACCATAAAATACAAAATTCGTTTCTTCTTTTTTCAATAAAATTTTCCTACTTTCCATTTAATATTATTTTTTAGTTATTGGGGATGTAAAACTCCAAAAAAACATCCCCAAATAACCAATAGAGGAGGAGAGAAAAATAAACACTTAAAAACTGCTAACATTGCTTTATCTGCTGTTCTCTCCATATACCAAAAGCAAATTTTTCAAGCGAAACACCCGAAAACCCTTTATTTATGCGGTTTTTCAAGTAATGTGTATTTTCCCTTCGATAAGTTTTAATCAAAAAATGTAAAATACCCCTTTCAAAAGAGAAAGGGGTAAAAGTGTTAAGCTGATTTTGTTCTTTTAAAAGTGCGCTGATAAAGTATAATATCACCGTCTTTATCTTCAACCAACTTGTTTAAATCTTCTTTAGATTCATTAAGTAAATTCAAAAAATATTCATTAGGGAAAGGATTATAAAGTAAAATTTCTAATGTAAGAAATAATAAACCTTCATTTTCTTTTTTATCCAATTCTTTAAATAGCAAATATACAACTGCCTGATTACGAAGAATAGAATTTACTGCCTTATGATATTTTCTTTTTATATAATCTATTTCAGTGTTTAAACTTTCTTTAATAACACTGTTATTTGCGTTTCTTATTTTTCGGTGTATATCATCCAAATTAACCTTTACCTTTTTAATATTATCTAAGGCTAATTTTACACGCTGATAATACCAACCTTGTTTTAAACTTTCGTCTGTAACATTTGGTTTTTTAAGTATATCTACAAATAACTCTTTGTGTAAATTTTTACCTCTTGTGAATTTATTGTTGTCTATCGCATCTATAGTATAATCCATAGTGGTATTATAATGACGATATTTAATATTATCGGTATCATAACCTTTATTTTTATCTATAAATTTAAAGAATAACGGTTTAACACCTTGCAAGTCATATTTTTTCTTGCATTCTCTTAATTCTTTTTCTGTATTGATAACAGATTCCTTTTTAGCCTTGTCAATCTCAATATTAGATAATATTGCTAATTTACAAATATCTAAATACAAGTCTTGAATATCTGAAATACTTTTACCTTTGTTTAGGTTATCCCACAAAATACTATTCAACTTTTGAGAAAGGTTTACAATCTCACCAATTTTATTTACAGATGTTTTATAATCTAAATCGGTTTTATGCTCATTGGTATAATATCTTTGCGTTTTATCCATTGGTACATCATTTGTAGGTACAAGAAAATTATTTATATTTCTTCTTGCTGCATTTATTAATATCTGATTATCGGTTAATAATACAGTATCACTATCATAATCTTGCCCGTTAAATCTCTGTTGTATATTAGTATTTATTGCATTAACACAAATTATTTCTTCTGTTAAGTTAAAATATTTATCATACTTTTCATTGCTAATATTTTTTAACAATCCAACATTACCGGCGCAAATGTGGGGGCTTCTTGAAGCAAGTATATTAATATTTGGTTTAAATCTTTTGCTTACTACCTCGTAGCCGTTCAATTCACTTGTATAATTGAATTTATATATGGTATGTTTCAACATTTCTAAACCATTGCCTAACAATGTTGAATAATTACCATTAACTAAAATTTTTCCTGCCCTTAATTCTTTTCGTATTGAGTCAATTAATTTACTTTTAAAATCATTATATAATTTTGTTTTAACGAACCTGTCATTAACACTAAGTAATTTAAAAATTATTTTTTCTCTTGAATCTAATGACCATATTGTACCGTCATCATAAGAAAATTCAATATGTTTCCTTAATACATCGGGGTCAGTTCTTAATTTATTCATATAGTCAAAAGAAGGGCTTAATAATTCTTCGACTTCTTCATAGGTCATCTGTAAAGTATTTAATAACTGATAATGTGTAAGTACCATTGTACCATCTTGAAATTTAGGTTTCTTTTCGTATTTTACAATTCCAAATGTACTATCAATATGTTTTAACCAATCTTCTTTTGACCCGAATTTCATATATTTAATACTACTCGGTGTAGTAATTAATTTAATGTCTTCAATATCCTGTGCTACTGTAAAGCCATTTAATTGTTTTACTGAGGTTATATTATTATCTTTAAACCATTGCTGAATATTACAGTTAAAGGCACAGGATTTAAAAAAGCGGTTTCTTAAAAGCAACATGCCCTTATCAGAGTATTTACCAAATAACGAAATATCCATAAGGGATTGACCATCCCAAATGCTATTTGATATTTCCGCTTCTTTTTCGGTTGCCGTTAATTCACCGTTCTGTTCTTCCACAGAAACAACCTTATCCTTAAATTTGCTTTCGTAATCCTCAATAATTAAAATGTTTTTAGGCTCTATATTTATAGTATCTATAATACTACTTGAAGTTAATGAAATGTAGCTTTCAAAAGCGGCTAAATCTATTTCTTTACTGTCAAAAATTTCTATGCCGCAGTTATCCCATTTTGACATTTGTTTATATAGTTTTTCATTTATAAACAAGCATTTCCCGATTCTGCTTGAACCACTACTACGCTTATATCTTACGTATTTAATCCCATCACATATAAAACCATATTCGTATATATGCTTTCTTAATTCTTCACGATTTAATACTGTAGGAGGTTTTTTAACCTTTTTATACTCGTTTTCAGCTTCATCATATCTGAAATATTTACCTAATAAATCTTCATTTATAGGTTTTTGAATTTTATTATTAATCTTTATGCCGATTAATTGACCGTCTGATATATACACACAATCCTCAAATTTGCAGTCATCAACATTGTAACCGGCCTTAACATAGGTATTACCCGAATTATTATATTCATAACAATTATAATTAAAATTCACATTTATTATCTGTTGTGTATATTTTCTATCGTCAACAGTAAAAGTAAAGTTTTTTCTTCGTGTAACTTTCGTATAAACTTTTTCTAATTGTATAGTATCTAAACTATAATCTAATGTATTAGAAAATCTTTTCAAATTTAAACTTCCGTCTTTTGGTTTGCGGATACGGTAACCGCCGTTATTAAATTGGTGTGAAGCGTTATATAAATCTTTTGCTTCTAAAGAAGGTATGTAAATTATTTCTGTTTTGCTTATAATGTACCACCCCCAATAATTAAACAGGGTAGTAAAGCCTTGTTTAGTGTTTTTAATGTTCCTTTGTTTTGGAGTTTCTTCAAATAATCATCCTTTTCTTATTTTTTATTATTTATATAAATGCCGATAAATATTTTCGCTATCCTCCTTTACAAAAAATTTCGGCAATTTATTATATAGTTAATTATGTAATTGTCAAGTAATATTTTTAGGACATGTTCCCTATATATATTATACTCAAAAAATACGAATTTGTCAGCAAAGAAATTTAATTTATTTCTAAAATATCGCCCGGTTGACAATTTAACAATATACATATCTTTTCAATATTCGACCAAGAAATAGGTTTATTCTCTCTTAATGATTGTAAAACACCTTCAGCAAGTAATTTTTCTTTTCTTAGCCTATTAGTGTTATAACCTTTTTCTTTAAGTGCTGCAAGTATATCAATCTTATAACTTAATAGCATAAAGCACACTATCCCTTTTACATTATTCACAATGTATTATATCAGATAATTACACAGAAATCAATGTAATTTATGCACAAAGTTTTACACGGATATTTGTGTAATTTAACAATGAGAAAATTAAAACTTTTCCTTGACATACTATATCGAGTATGTTATACTGATAATGCTGAAGGGCGAACGGTTAGCAAATCCCCTGAAAGATGGTAAGGGGGGTGATGCTTATGGCATATGAGCTTTTAATACTTATTATTGTATTACTACTTATTATCACCATAAAAAAATAACCGCTCTCTCGGTCAAAAGATAAGCGGTTAATTTTCCGATAAACTTTTGGGGATAACCTAAACGGTTGCCCTTCAGTTCCATCTGTATTATATATTATGTGAGGTGAATTGTCAATAGAAAAAAGAAAAACAACTACATCAACAGCGGTAAAACGCAGGTATAACGAAAAGCATTATAAAAAGTTTCAAGCAGATATTAAAATTGACCTCTTTGAAAGAATAAACAGTTATACCGAAAAAGAAAAAATCAGTAAGTCTGAATTTTTAGAACGTAGTATTAACCTATTAGACAAATAGTGATAATCCCCACCGACCAAAGCAAGAATTATCACTACTTCCGCAACACAATACAAAGTATCGGCTACTCTTGTATTGTACCATAAAGCCGTATAAAATACAAGGAGTTAAATTATGAAATTATTTGAATTAAACAACCAAACAAAAGGCAGTCGCATTTTAGAGGTAAAGGAATTTCCCTTAAACATATCAGAATACATATGTATTGAGTTAATAACAGAGAATACAGAAGAAGAAATACCCGAACACTACAAAATAACTTTTGTGTTTCAAGAACATTTTGCTTTTAATATTGGCGATTTTGTAATAACCATACTACAAGAAGATTTACAGAATGATATTCCTGTAGCCTATGCAAGTGTAGATGTATTAGAAGGAAAAGCAGAAGAAGTTATTGATACAATAATATATACAATACGATTTGACAGTAAAACAGAAGAATTTAAACACTTAAAGGATTTTATACTTACTAACATTACACCAACACAGAAAATGATAATTAGTGATGTTTTTTAGCGAAAACAGAAAGGGCGGTTTACCGTCCTTTTTGTTTTGCTTTAACTTATTTTATTAATTTATTTTTCTTTTTAATTATTTTTTTATTTATCCTTCTATATATAACTATCTGTATCATAATCAATATCAATATAAATATCTATATCAAGGTTTGTACCCTTTGTACCCTATATTTAACAATTTAAAACATACTTTTATTATAAAAATATCTTTTAAACAGTTAAATTTTTATTAGTAGTCTTTTCAATTACTGTAATGAAAGGAATAAAATTTAATGCAATTCGTGTTCTTTATTTGTTCTTTATTTTGGTGAAACGATATGTAACTTTATGTAATGCAACATACAATAAAAGGCTTAAAATAGCCGTTTTTATCGTGTTTTGTAAGAGTGTGAAACATCAATTTATTTGTTCAAGTCCCGTCACTCGCACCAAACGAAAATCCGTTCTCGTAAGGGGACGGATTTTCGTTTGTATTATTCATTTTTCAATATTCATCATTCATTATTCATTAAGCGATAACGAATTTTCAAATGAATATTGAATAATGAAATCGCGAAAGTTGTATAGTAAAAAAGGACTGTTCAAAGAGTGAAAATGTTGGTAAAATATTTTCAGGAGAGTGAACAAAATGAAAAAGAAAGTGAATTACACAAAGGAGTTTAAAGTCAAGGCCTGTGAGTTGGTTTTAAAAGACGAAGTCAAGGTTAAAACCGTGGCCGACAAAATGGGTATAGGGCACATAATGCTTTATCGTTGGATAGACGAGTACAAAACCTATGGAGACGCAGCATTTGTGGGTAAAGGACATCTAAAACCGGAAGAGGCAAAACTGAAAAAACTACAAAAAGAAAATGAGGAATTAAGGCAACAGGTAGAGATATTAAAAAAAGCAGCGGCATACTTTGCGAAAGAAAACAAAAACGCTTAGATTTTGCTAAAAAAGAGTTGTGTGAATATGACACCAACATAGTATGCCGAATGTTGCAGGTGTCAAAAAGCGGATATTACAGTCATAAGGTAGAGAGTGTAAGTGAAAAAACAGTGGTAGAAAAGACTGTAATTAACTGTTTTAAAAAACACAATAGAAATTACGGTAGAATACGGATACGAAAAGAATTGCTTAACGAAGGCATAGATATCAGTGAGTACCGCATAGCAAAAATACTGAAGAAATATGGATTGGTTGCAAAAAGCGGAAGAACAGGCAAACCAAAACAACCCAAACCGACAGAGGAACAATACATAGAAGAAAATCTAATAAAAGATAAATTTAGCGTAAAAGAGCCAAATTATCTTTGGTGTTCAGATATAACCGTGCTTAACTGTTACAGACAAAAGATATATGTATGTGGAGTAATAGATGTGGCTACAAGAAGGTTGGTAGGTTGGGATATAGCAAAGCATCAACGACAGGAAATCGTGCAAAATGCATTTAATATGGCAGTAGGTCGAAATCCCAACAGACCTAAAGGAGCCGTATATCATAGCGACAGAGGTTGTCAGTATACCGCAAAGAAAACTAAAGAACTGGTGGAACAAAACGGTTTTCGGAAAAGTATGTCGAGACCGGGAACACCAAGCGATAATCAACCCATAGAGAGTTTTTGGAAAACGCTCGAATGGGAGATGACTGATATCAGTCATCTCCCATTCGACGAAGCTTCAAGAAAAATTGTTGAGTATATTGAATTATATTACAATTCAGTAAGATTACATTCGGGAATCAATTATTCAGTACCAAATCAATTTTTCACTCTTCCATCAGTCCGAAATTCTTGACAAGTTTCAATGCAGTAAAATATAAATGTTAAGAAATTCAAGGTCTTTTGTACCTTAATGATTAGATTTGATGGCAGTTCTTTTTTGAACACCAACCAACCGAGAGCCTCGACACGCAGATGCGTAGTTGAGGTTCTTCTTTTTTGCAGTTTTTCCTCTCGCGTCGGAAAAATATCCTTTTTATAGCCCTTAGACAAACGAAAATCCGTTCTCGAAAGAGGGCGGCTTTTTCGTTTGTATCATTCATTATTAATTATTCATTCCTTCAATATTCATTTAAGCGGCTTTTTTAAATATTAAAGGCTTCCCCAAAGGGAAGCCTTTTACTGTTTTTATTCTTATTTAGAATATTTTTCACGGGCTACATAACTTGTATGCAGGTCGTGGTGAGCCTTATGACCGCCGAAACCGTCATACCACTCGCTATATAACT
>JAZQBM010000006.1:0-34557 GCA_045545735.1 Candidatus Fimenecus sp.
TTCGACTTGCATGTGTTAGGCACGCCGCCAGCGTTCGTCCTGAGCCAGGATCAAACTCTCTAAAAAATTGTATCTTTACACATCTCTGTGTAGAAATCATTTTCTAAAGTGCTTTTTAGCTCTTTACTTACTTTTAACTCAAACGCTTTGCGTTCTTTTTAACTCTTCTGTTATCCAAAAGAATTACTGTTTCTTGTACTTCCTTGTTGAGTGATTTCTCACCCTCAAAGAATCTACAGGGTTCCTTTTACTTATCTCGTCGTTGTTTAATTTTTAAGGTTCAGTCTGTCCAACCCGTTTTTGCGGGTGGAGTTTTATTGTAACAAAACTCCGCAAGATTGTCAACAGTTTTTTCAAACTTTTTTAAGTTTTTTTGCTGTTGGACTTCAGTCTCTCGCAGACAGCTTTGATATAATATCACAACAAAATCGACTTGTCAACAACTTTTTTTAATTTTTTTAAAAAATTTTTTCAAGTTGTTTTTGAGCCTATATATATTGTATATAGTATGTATTTTGACCACAATTACTCCTGTTTTTTGAATAAAAAATCCTAAAAAGGAAAACATAATACCGAATAAAATATGCGGAGTGATATATTAAATGGACGCAAAAAAGGAATTGCGAAGTAAAAAGCAGATATTATGGCAGATAATTGCCATTATTCTTGTAAACGTAATGGTAATTACTGCGATTGCATACACATACGGTGAAAGTGCACAAACTCTATCCCGATTAGGCTCACGCGGACAAGAAGTGCGACAAATACAACAGAAATTACGTGAACTCGGTTTATACTCAGGCTCGGTTGACGGCATTTACGGAACCGCAACGCAAAAAGCAGTCCGACAATTCCAGAAAAATTGCGGACTTACAGTTGATGGCATTGCAGGTCGCAAAACATTATTATATTTGGGACTTGGCTCGGGTGGTAGTTCATCGGCAGGCGGATATAGTTCAAGTGATGTATATCTTCTTGCGAGAATTATTGGTGCTGAGGCACGTGGTGAAAGTTATGTAGGACAAGTTGCAGTTGGTGCAGTAGTATTAAATAGGGTTAGACACTCGTCATTCCCCGACTCTATTGCTGGAGTTGTGTATCAGTCAGGTGCGTTTTCGGCAGTACGGGACAGTAACTGGAATGTGCCACCAAACGACACAGCAAAGAAAGCAGCACGAGATGCTATTAACGGTTGGGACCCAACGGGTGATGCTATATACTATTATAATCCTGCAAAAACAAGTAACCAATGGATTAGAACAAGACCGGTTGTGACAACGATTGGACGGCACGTTTTTTGTAAATAGTGCAAAACGCAAAATGCAAAGTGCAAAATGATATAATAAAACCCCATTCTCAATTGAGAGTGGGGTTGATTTTTATTTCAAGAATTTGACAAATTAGAGTTTATCGAACTCAATTCGTAATGCGTAATTCGGAATTCGTAATGTCGGAACTGCGTTGCAATTGTAGATATAATCAGCGTCTCATAGACTCTACACTTTCCACTTTGCGTTTTCAACTTTACACTTAATTAGTTAGACAAACTATAATTTGTTTACTTATACTTTTCACATAAATATTTCATAGCCAAATGATAGCCTTCAAGTCCTTTACCGATAATGTGTTCTTCGCACGCCATACCTGCAAATGAGATTTGGCGAAAATCTTCACGCTTGGTTACATCAGAAATATGAACTTCAACTGCGGGGATTCCCACAGATTTAAGTGCATCTAAAATTGCAACGCTTGTATGAGTATAAGCAGCAGGATTAATTACAATTCCGTCCACTTCGCCGTATGCTTCTTGAATTTTGTCAACTATTGAGCCTTCGTGGTTCGATTGAAAGCACTCAACCTCGCAACCGAGTTCATTTGCCCAAGCATCAATATCGCAAAGCAAAGTTTCATAATTTTGGCTACCGTAAATTCCCGGCTCACGAATACCTAACATATTTATATTTGGTCCGTTGATTACAAGAATTTTCATAAGCACTCAATCTCCTTTAAAATTCTGTCGGCAACTTCTTCGATTGTGCCATTACCGTCGATTTCAACATCTGCAAATTGACGGTAAAGTGGCATTCTTTTTTCATAAAGTGCTTTTACACCGTGCATTTGTGAAAGTGGTCTTCCGTTTGTGGGTAACAAATCTGCATCACGGTTGATAAATATAATAATTCCGTTTTGCTTTAACGGATTGTAATTTTCGTGACGAGTTATTACTCCCCCGCCCGTTGCGATTATACACTCTTTTTCTCTGCCCGCCAAAATTACCGCAGCATTTTCGCAATTTCTAAAGTGTACTTCGCCGTACTTTTCAATTATTTCGGGGATTGGCATATTTTCAACATTTTCTATCATTTCATCCGTGTCGACAAGTTCTTTATTGAGTTTTTCTGCAAGGACTTTACCAATTGTTGACTTGCCACAACCTGCCATACCGATAAGAACGATATTACACATCTGCTTTTTAAGTATATTTTCAATCTTTTCGCAAACAGATGTTTCGATTTTTGTATCAAAGAAAATCTCGTGTGCTTTTTTAGCTTGGGCAACAAGCATTGAAAGGCCTGCCGAACAAGGAATATTTCGTTCTTCAGCATCTAAAATCAGTTTTGTTTTAAGTGGATTATACACAACATCAAGCACACCCGAAAGATTTTTGAAATCGTCAAGATTTACAAGTGATTTTAAATTATTCGGGTACATTCCCACAGGTGTAGTATTTACGATAATTTCACCGTCATAGTGGAGATGCAAATTCTTATAGTTATTCTCTGTATTCAAATCAACAACAATAACCTCTTTTGCACCGAAGTCACGAAGAACAGCCTGTACCGTTGCAGATGCACCACCGCCACCAAGTACAACAGTCTTTTTATCTTTAACGCTGATGCCTGACTTTTCAAGCATATATACAAATCCAAAATAGTCAGTATTATCACCATAAAGTTTACCATCACGAACAGTTACAGTATTAACTGCACCGATTTTCTGTGCTTCAGGTGAAACAACATCAAGATATGGAATAACCGCCTTTTTGTAAGGTATAGTAACATTGATACCTTTAAAGTTATGCTCTTTCATAAAGGCTTCAAGATGCTGGGGTGCAACCTCAAAAAGATTGTAATCGTGGTTACCTAAAGCCAAATGGATTTGTGGCGAAAAGCTGTGAGGCAAATGCTCACCTAAAAGTCCGTACATTGTTACATTACCTCCGAATAACTGCCTAAATAGTGGAAATATTCACATTCATCCTTCAACTGTTCAAGGATTTCGTAAAATGCGTTATCGTAAACTGATACCGACATATCAAAATAGAACATAAATTCAAAGTCCTTATTCTGCATAGGACGGCTTTCTATTTTATTCACATTAATGCCCAACGCGTAAAAACGGGCAAGTGTATGATAAAGCGAACCTGGGTGATGTGGCAAAGTAAGTACGAAACTTGTTTTGTCAGCACCGGGGTAAATTTCCAAATCCTTTGAAATGCAAATAAAACGAGTGTAGTTGTTATCTTTATTCTGCACATCATCAGAAATGAGTGTCATACCATACAAATCACGGCAGTTTTCTGATGAAATTGCCGCAACATCTGTACGACCGCTTTCCATAACCATTTTTGCCGCAACTGCAGTATTCTCGCAAACCGTAACTTTAATATTACTATGCTGACGCAAAAAATCACTGCATTGGTTGATTGCTTGCTCGTGAGAAAAAACTTCTTTAATGCCATCAAGAGTTGCACCTTTATTGCCTAAAAGACAATGATTAATTTTAAGGCGAATACTCTTAACTACATAGAAATTGTGCTCTGCCATTAAATCATAAACGCCGTTGACACTACCCGCAGTACTGTTCTCAATTGGAAGAACACCGTATTTGCAAAGTCCTTTTTCAACTGCATTTACAACATCATACCAAGTTTTGAAATATGAAACAGTTGGATATTTGAAAAGTTTCTCGCAAGCAAGTCCTGAATAAGCCCCCTCAACACCCTGACAAGCAACCATTGCTTTTTGCGGAAACAATTTTGATGTATTCTCAACTGCTGACTTAATTTTTTCGGTCAATTCGCTGTCAGTATTAAGATAACGGTGCTGATATGAACGTGAAACAGTCATAATGGTATCATAAAGCACACGTGAGTAAACCTCTAAATCTTCCCCTGCCATATTGCTGATACGTTCAAGAAGTTCACGTTCTCTTTTTGCATCTAAAACAGGAAGATTATTCTCTTTTTTATACTGAGCAACTGAAAGACAAGTTTCCATTCTGTCTTTCCAGAGTTCAATTATTTTGTTATCAATGTTATTTATTTTTTCTCTGATTACTGAAAGGTCTTCCATCATAAATCACCTTATATAATTAAATCTAATACGGTAAACGCAGTTACCGCTTCAACTACAGGTACTGCTCTTTGTACTATACACGGGTCGTGTCTGCCTTGAATTTGCAACTTCTGTTCAGTTTTATTGGCAAGGCTAACACTATTCTGTTCTTTATAAATTGATGGTGTTGGTTTTATTGCAGTTCTAAAAATTATCGGCATACCGTTAGTAATTCCGCCGTTTATTCCACCTGCATTATTAGTTGCGGTTTTAATTTCGCCGTCAACAATGCAAAAAGCATCGTTATTCTCACTACCGTAAAGGTCAGTAGCCCCAAATCCGTTACCGAATTCGATTCCCTTAACCGCAGGAATACCGAAAATGTTTTTAGCAAGTCCGTTTTCAACACCGTCAAACATTGGGTCGCCAAGCCCTGCTTTAACGCCCGTTACTGCACACTCGATTACACCGCCAACAGAATCGCCGAGTGCTCTTGCTTTTTCGATTTCGGCAATCATAAATTTGCCTTTTTCATCATTGATTACGGGGAACTCTTTTCCTGCCGTATTCCATTTGCCTATATTTACAAAATCAATTTTGTCATCATAAACATTTTTAATTTTCTGAATATGAGCCTGAATTTCGATGCCCATATCCGCTAAAATCTGCATACAAACTGCACCTACAAAACAAAGTGGTGCTGTAAGTCTGCCTGAAAAATGTCCGCCACCTGACACATCGTTAAATCCATTGTAACGAATGTTCCCGCTGAAATCTGCGTGAGATGGGCGTGGTGTGTCCATAATATTATTATAATCCGCTGAATGTTGATTTGTGTTGCGGATTACCGCACAAAGCGGTGCACCGCAAGTTACACCGTTTACAAGTCCTGAAATAATTTCGGGGGTATCTGCTTCTTTACGCTGAGTTGAAAGGGAATTTCTGCCCGGGGCACGACGCTCCATAAACGCCATAACTTTTTCCATATCTATTTTTTTGCCTGCAGGAAGTCCGTCAATTACAACGCCTATTCCTGCAGAGTGGGATTGACCGAAAACCGATATTTTAATTTTATTTCCCGTCATTGATGACATTTGCATTCCCTCCTAAACTGTTAAAATCATTAAAGAAATGTGGGTATGATTTTTCAACCGCTTTATAATCTGTAATATCAACAGGAAGTGAACATTCACTACTTAAAATCGCCGCCGACATTACAATTCTGTGGTCATTATAACCGTCGATTACTCTGCCTACCATTTCGTTATCACTCCAGATAACAAGTCCGTCGTCAGTTTCGCTTACTGCTGCACCAACTTTGTCAAGCATATTAAATACTGACTGTATTCTGTCACTTTCTTTTATGCGAAGCCTACCCGCATTGATAATATGGGTTACACCTTTTTCGCAAGCAGCAGCAAGTACTGAAATTATAGGCACTAAATCAGGTATGTCGCCAGCATCAACAACTGTGCCGAAAAGTCTGTTTTTCTTAACGGTAATTTCCGTACCATTAACAACTACGTCAGCACCCATACGGCGTAAGATTTCAAGAATTTTTTTATCTCCTTGCGGTGAATTTACATCAAGTCCCGTAACTGTTATACCATCTTTTGAGAGTGCACCTGCACAAAGGAAAAACGCACCGTTTGACCAGTCACCATCAACTGTAATTTCACTTGGGGAAATGTATTTTTGATTACCTTTTATTATGTAAAGATTTTCTTCTTGGATTATTTCAATTCCAAACTTGCGAAGTGCGGAAATTGTAATATTAAGATATGACCTTGACTCAACAGGTGGAATAAGTTTTATTTTACTGTCACCGTCTAAAATCGGAAGTGCAAAAAGCAACCCCGTAATAAACTGTGAGCTGATGTTTCCTGCAATCTCATATTCGCCCGATTGCAATTCACCTGTTAAATGCAACGGAAATTCGCTACCCGTATGGAAAACAACACCTTTTTTCTCCATTTCTTCTTTTAATGGCGAAATCGGTCTTTCGGGCAATCTGCCTTGACCTTTGAATGTGGCATCAATACCCAATGCAGAAACAACGGGCAATAAAAATCTTAAAGTTGAACCACTTTCAATACAATTAAGTGTAGCTTGTCTTTTAAATGGTTGTGGGGTAACAGTAATTGCACCGTTACCCACAGTAATATCAGCACCCATACTTTTTAAACATTCAGCCGTCGCAACAATATCTTTTGACAAGCAATTACAATAAATTTTTGTTGCTTTATCAGACAATGCGGCACAAATTAAAAGCCTATGTGCATCTGACTTTGATGAAATTGCATTTATTCGTCCCGAAAGTCGTGACGGAGTACATCTCATTTCCATTTAATTCAAGCCTTTTTCAATAAAATTCAATAAATCCTCAACAGGAAGTTTCATAATCTTGCAAAGTCCATATTCTTCAGGGACTATAAGTGCCATTGTGTCAAGACTTCTTTTCTTATCAGAAAGTGATGCCTTGTAAAGTTCTTCTGCTGAAAAATCACAAGTTGTTGGCAAGTTATTTGCCTTAAGGATTGGCAAAAGCACATCGCTATAATCTTCGTCGGACATACCAATTTCATAAGCACCTTTTGTAGCAATAACCATACCGATTGCAACGGCGTTTCCGTGAGAAATGGTAAGATTACTGCATTTTTCAATAGCGTGACCGATAGTGTGGCCAAAGTTTAATAATTTTCTCTCGCCTTTTTCAAATTCGTCACGGTCAACAACGTCACGTTTTATCTCAACGCAACGCTTGATTACATATTCAATATTTTCGCGAATACTGTTATTACTTAAATATGTAAGGAATTCACCGTCTAAAATCATACCATATTTAATGATTTCAGCACAGCCCTCATTAAATGTTTCGTCGGGTAATGTCTTTAAGGTTTCGCAATCAGCGTAAACTGCAATCGGCTGATAAAATGCACCGCAAAGATTTTTGCCTGCATTAAGATTAATTGCAGTTTTGCCACCAACAGATGAGTCTACCATTGAAAGTACAGTTGTAGGAATCTGAACAAAATCCACACCACGAAGATAAGTAGATGCAACAAATCCTGTAAGGTCGCCTGTAACGCCACCGCCAAGGGCTACGAAAAGGTCAGTTCTTGTAATGCTGTTTTCAGCACAAAACTCCTGTATTTTACCGAAGTTTTCAAGAGATTTTGCATCTTCACCGTGCGGGAATACAAATTCGCAAACGGAAAACCCTGCTTCAGTCAAACTCTTTTTTACTCGTTCGCCGTAAAGTGAATAAACTGTGTCGTCTGACACAAGCACTACTCGGCAAAGTCTTTTGATTTCTTTGATTTTCTCACCGATTGTGTCAAGAAAACCTGTGCCGATATGCACAATATATTCTTTTGATGCGGTCACTTTAACTGTTTCCATAATCGTCACCCGTCAATCTGTTCTTTTAATATTTTACCGTCGCGTAAAAGTTCTGCTAACTTTTCACGGTCATTATTTTCTAACGACTCTTTATATTGTACCAAATTATTCACTATCGCGTCAATTTCATTTATGAGATTATCGCGATTTTCAAGAAATAATTCAGACCACATATTTTCATTAAGATATGCAACACGAGTTAAATCCTTGTAACTGCCCGCTGAAAATCCTTTATGAATAAGTGCATTAGGACTTTTAACATAAGCATTTGAAACAACGTGAGCAAGTTGTGAAGTGAAAGCGATAATTTTGTCGTGTTCATCGGGAGTTGACATCTGAATATTCGTAAAACCGATTTTAAGGAAAAGTTCTTTTATTACATTTACACATTCCTCCAGCGTATCTTCATAAGGAGTAAGAATCATTGAAGAATTGTTAAAGATTTTAGCCGTTGAATGTTCAAAACCTGATAAATGCAAACCTGCCATAGGGTGAGCACCGATGAATATAAAGTCATTTTCTTTTGCAGTATCATAAAGAGCATCACAAACATAGCGTTTTACACCGCTTATGTCCATAACGATTGCACCTTTTTTGAAATTCTTTGCATTTTCCTTAATATAGTCAATAGTAGCTCCAGGGTAGAGAGAAACTATAACCAAATCGCATTCTGGCAAATCATTTTTCTCAAGTTCTTTTTCTATTGCACCAACAAAAAGTGCTTTTTGAACTGCTTCGGGGCTTCTGTTAGTACCCCATACAGTATGCTCTGTACCAAAAGAAATTGCCTTGGCAAGTGAGCCACCCATAAGACCTAAACCGATTATTCCGACTTTCATTTAATCACCTTATTTTACTGCGTCTAAAACTTTATTTACACAGTTTACAACATCTGTGAACTGTGGTGGTGTGAGTGCCTGAGGGCCATCGCAAAGTGCTTTTGCAGGGTCGTTATGTACTTCAATCATAAGACCGTCAGCACCGCAAGCAGCTGCAGCCAATGACATTGGCTTAACAAAACGTGCAATACCAGATGCGTGAGATGGGTCGATAACAACAGGCAAATGTGATTTTTCTTTAAGCATTGGAACTGCTGACAAATCAAGAGTATTTCTTGTTGCAGTTTCGAACGTACGGATACCACGCTCACAAAGAATAACTTTTTCGTTACCGCCTGCCATAATGTATTCAGCACTCATAAGAAGTTCCTGAAATGTGCTTGAAAGACCACGTTTTAAGAAAATTGGTTTGTCAAGATGACCAAGTTCCTTTAAAAGTTCAAAGTTCTGCATATTACGTGCACCAACCTGAATAACATCAACATTCTCAAAAAGCGGAATATGTGATGCGTCCATAATTTCAGTTACGATTGGCATACCTGTTTCTTTTTTTGCTTCAAGCATAAGTTCAAGACCTTCGCCACGCATACCTTGGAAAGCGTAAGGTGATGTTCTTGGTTTGAACGCACCGCCACGAAGAAAATTAGCACCTGCTGCTTTAACATCTTTTGCGATGCTTAAAATCTGTTCTCTACTCTCAATTGAGCAAGGACCTGCGAAGAACTGGAAATTGCCTCCGCCTATTTTATAACCCTCAACATCAACAACTGTGTCATCAGGGTGGAATTTTCTGTTTGCACACTTGTAAGGCTCTGAAATTCGTCTTACATCCTCAACAATATCAAGGCTTTGGATTAAATCGATGTCAACACGGCTTGTGTCACCGATAAGACCGAGAATTGTCTGGTATTCACCGACAACCTCATTGATTACAAGTTTCTGCTCATGTAACCAGTTAGTTAAATTTTCGACTTTTTTAGGGTCAACTTCATTTTTAAGAATTACTACCATTTTTCTTACTCCTTTTGGTTTGGATTTCGCAAATAAAAAATTCCTACAGTGGTTTCACTGTAGGAATAAAGTGCAATTATTTCAGCAATCTTTATTTTTCCGCAGTGAAACTAAACCCTTTCTTGTTAAAGAAAAAGCTAAAGTAAAAGTATTCAGCTGCGAAATTAAGAGTTTTCATAAATATTACCTCTGTTTGCTGATTGTTAAGTATTTTAGCACAGTAAAGTGCTGATGTCAACATAAATTTTCAAAATTATGGTTCATCTTTTAAACACAAAATATAATCTGCTGATACTTTATAAAATTTACTTAATGTGATTAAATCATCAATATTTAATTTGCGTTTCCCATTCTCATATCTACCATAGTTTTGTTTAGATGTATTAAGCACACGAGCAACATCTTCTTGTGTTAAGTCATTGTCCGTTCTTAAATCATATAATCTCTTTGTATAGTTCATAACATCACCTACTAAATTTTACAATACAAATAAATTTTTCTCTTGACAGTAACCAATTTGGCTACTATAATACCATTGTAACCATTTTGGTTACGCAAATATAGAAAGGCGGTTTTATTATGCGACAAGATTTAGAAGATTTATGGAATTATTATTTAATTGAAGTGCCAATTAAAAACACTAAAAAAGAGGATATTCTTGTAAAGAAATATTCAAAAAGCGAAAATAAATTTCGTTCAAAGCTTACAGATGACCAAATTGTTTTTCTTGAAGAATACGATGACGCAGTTTCAGAACTCAACAGAATAAGCGAACGCCACGCATTTATTAAAGGCATTATGTTTGCTACACGATTTATTTTTCAGGCATTATATGATGATTAAAAACAGCGAGAGAATTTTTCTCTCGCTGTTCGTTTTGCATTTTGCACTTATAACATATAAAGTCCTGATTTTTTCATTGCCTTATTGAGTGTTCTTTGTGCGAAACGGCTTGCTTTCTCTGCACCGTTCTTTGCACACTCGTTAAGGTATGCTTTATCATTGATAAGACGGTTGAATTCTGTCTTGAATGGACGAAGTTCTTCAACAACTGCTTCTGCTACTGCGGCTTTGAAATCGCCATAACCTTTGCCGTCGAAATCTTTTTCAATCTGTTCATAAGAAAGACCTGTGCAACAAGAGTAAATACCCATAAGGTTGTTGATACCCTCTTTACCATCAGCGTATCTTACTTTTGCTTCGCTGTCAGTAACTGCACTCTTAATTTTCTTAACAATTACATTGTCATCATCAAGCATTGAGATATAACTCTTTGGATTAGGGTCAGATTTACTCATTTTTGCAGTAGGGTCCTGAAGTGACATAACACGAGCACCAACCTTACCAATAAATGGTTCAGGCATTGTAAAAGTGTTGCCGTAAACCGTGTTAAAACGTTCTGCTATATCACGTGTAATTTCAAGATGTTGTTTCTGGTCAGCACCAATCGGCACATAATCTGCTTGATAAAGAAGAATATCAGCAGCCATAAGAACAGGATATGTGAAAAGTCCTACATTTACATTTTCGGGATGCTTTTCACTCTTGTCTTTAAACTGTGTCATACGTGCAGCCTCGCCAAACTGTGTACAACAATTTAAGAGCCATGCAAGTTGTGCATGTTGTGGCACGTGGCTTTGAATAAACACGATGCTCTCTTCAGGGTCAAGACCAAGTGCTAACAAAATCGCATAAAGTTCCATTGTGTTCTTGCGAAGAACGGCAGGCTCAGGACGGACTGTAAGAGAATGCAAGTCAGCAACTGCATAAAGGCAGTTGTAATCATCTTTCATATTTTTCCAGTTTTTAAGTGCACCAAGGTAGTTGCCCAATGTTGGCGTACCTGTTGGCTGAATTGCACTTAAAACTATCTTTTTCTTTTCTACGGTGTTTTCCATTATGTATCACCTTTGCTAAAAAATTTGTATCTCATATATTAAACTATTTTTTTAATATTTTGTCAATAAGTATTACGGGCGATTCGTGAATCGCCCCATCATTTTGCACTTTACACTTTTATTTGCTCATATAACTTTCCGCAAGGACTTTAAGTTGTTCAAGTGTATCGAACTTTGCACCTGACTCTACAATTGCAGTTCTTACAGATGCGGGCAAAGTATTAAAGTATGCTCTTACATCCATACTCATATTATTAGTCATAAAAAATCACCTCAGCAATAGTATGCCGAGGTGACAATTTTTTATTATAAAACTTTTGACAAAAATTCTTTGAGTCGCTCATTTTGAGGGTTTGCAAAGAAATCTTTCGGATTATTTTCTTCAATAATTCTACCCTCGTCCATAAAGATAACACGAGTACCAACCTCACGTGCAAATCCCATTTCGTGAGTAACAACAACCATTGTCATACCGCTATCTGCAAGTTCTTTCATAAGTTCAAGAACTTCGCCTACCATTTCAGGGTCAAGTGCAGATGTTGGCTCATCAAAAAGAATAACATCAGGATTCATAGCAAGTGCACGAACAATAGCAACACGCTGTTTTTGTCCGCCTGACAACTGACTTGGATATGCGTCTGCTTTTTCTTCAAGACCGATACGCTTTAAAAGTTCAATCGCCTGTGCTTTTGCATCTGCTTTAATCTCTTTAACGCTCTTGATTTTCTCGTTTTGCGGATTTTTACGGCGAAGTTTTTTCATTCGCTTTTTCTCAACATAAACGGGGGCGAGCATAATATTTTCAATAACTGTTTTATTATTAAAAAGATTAAAGTGCTGGAAAACCATTCCCATTTTCTGACGATGAATGTTAATATCAACTTTCATATCAGCAATATCAACGCCGTTGAAGATAATACTGCCTGATGTTGGGTCTTCCATACAGTTAAGGCAACGCAAGAATGTAGATTTACCAGAGCCTGACGGACCAACAACTACAACTTTTTCGCCTTTGTTGATTTTAATATTGATATCGTGAAGGACATCTATTTCGCCAAATGATTTATTAAGGTTAACGACCTCTATCACTTTTACTCAGACTCCTTTCCATCAATTTAACAAGACCGCTGATAATAAGAACAAGCACGATATAAATTAACGCCATTACAAGATATGGCACCATAAATTCGTAACTGTTTGAACCTATACGGTTGAATGCAACATAAAGGTCAAGAGCACCAACAAAGCTTACAACAGAAGTTTCTTTGATAAGTGTAATAAACTCATTACCAAGTGTAGGCAAGATGTTCTTGACCGCTTGCGGAATAACAATTTTAAGCATTGTTGTCGAGAAACTTAAACCGATAGCACGTCCGCCTTCCATTTGTCCCGGGTCAACCGATTGAATACCACCACGCATAATTTCAGATATATATGCACCGGAATTAAGCCCGAAAACAAACAAAGCAACTGTTACTGACGGTATATTGAGTCCCATTAGCGGAAGTGCAACGTAATATGATAAAAGAAGCTGCACTACCATTGGTGTACCACGGAAAAATGCTACATAAAAACTACAGATTCCGTTAAGTATTCTTGGTAAAAGTTTATATTTTGGTAAAACCCTTACAATAGCAATAAGAGTACCGATAACTATACCGATTAAAAGACCACAGATTGCTATTTTGAGAGTGTTTTGTAAACCCTCAATAACAGTTTTATAGCCTTCATATTCAATGAAGAATTCTATAAACCTTTCAATTTTTCTTTCAAAATCACTCATAAGTCAAAATCCTTAAAAAACGCCATAGCCCTACCACGAGGCAGGGTTATGGCAAAACATTTATTTTGTTTGAAATTATGCTACTTCGTTAATTGCATCTGTAATGAATTTTGCTGGGTCAGCATCAATAACAACGAAATCAATATTGTTGTTGATAAGGTCTTGAACTGCAAGTGAGCCGTTTGAATAACCCTTAGGTTCAACTTTAAGACCTGCAAAGCCCCAATCTTCATCACCTACAACATACCAGTTACCTGTTGTACCGTTCTGGAAACCTGCTTTTTTAGTGTTGTCATAACCGTTAAGGATTGTTTCAACATCTGCAACAGTCTTGCAAGCATCAAATGTTGTGTCGTCAGCTTTTACAACGAGTTTCTGGTTAGCTGTGTAATATGATGTTGAGAATTCAACATATTCTTTTCTTTCTTCGTTAATTGTAAGACCTGCCATTGCGATGTCACACTTATGCTGACCAACTGTCATACAAACTGCGTCAAATTCCATATCCTGAATAACGAGTTCCTGACCAAGATATTCAGCAAGAAGTGCTGCGATTTCCATATCAATACCGTAGAATTTGTCGCCTACTTTGTATTCGAACGGCTCAAATGCTGCATTTGTAGCAACAACAAGCTGGTCTTTTGATGTGTCAAGTGCTGCAGAAGTAACACCTTTCTTTTCGCCGTCGCCAAAGTATGCGTCACAAATAGCGTCGAACTTGCCATTACCTTTGATTTCTGCAATAAATGCGTTTACTTTTGTAAGAAGTTCAGGCTGGTCTTTGTCAACGCCGAAAGCATAGAGCTCTTCTGTAAGGGCAATATCAATAACCTTAACCTTTGCTGCAGGTGTGTCAGGTGTATCGTTACCGCCGCAAGCTGCAAAGCAACCAACGATAAGTACAAGAGCAAGAACAACTGAGAGAATTTTTACTGATTTTTTCATTTCAATTTACTCCTTTATGTAAGTTTATTTTTACGGGATAATTATACAACCATATTCAAAAAAGTCAAGGTTTTATTCACAAAAACAAAAATATTCACCGTTTTTGTGTATTTTTATACATTATACAGTGAATATTTGAATATTATGCATCTTTTTTGAATATTACTAATTTGCTGAAAATGTAGTTTGACAAGACAATTACTACCTGTGCCCCTGTTTTGACAATAAGTTCGCCTACGGGTATTGCAGTTTCCATAAAATCAGGTTGCCATACAAATTGGTCCGCATTTGCACAATCAATGAAAATGAATGAAACAAGCATTTCAAGTCCATAAGAAAAAATTCTTGCACCAAAGAAAAGTGCGAACTCTTTAAATTGTGCTTTGCCTTTTGTTTTACTTTCAAAAACAAAAATACGATTTGCAACATAAGCAAAAAGCACAGAGCCAAACCACGCCACAGACAATGCAACATAATAATTTGCATTAAAAAAGCGTAGTCCAAAATGAATTATATAGTTAACAACAGTTGTTAATCCACCAACTATTATATAAACAATCAATTCACGATGTTTCTTAAAAAAGTCTTTCATAACCGAATCCTTTCAGTTGATGAAGATATTTTAACACAAGAATATGAAAATGGCAAATAAAATTAAGGTGACAGAAATTCTGCCACCTTTTAATTGTTTGTCTTCCCAGACAATCTCACTCTCACCTATAATTGGCTTGTGTTCAATTTCGGGAATTTCACCTGTCTCAAACTTTTCAAGCCAATCAGCAACCACCATATCTTCAATATAAAGATTTGTTACTTCAATGTTGCCTTCATAAACCTTTATGACGATATATGCATCTCTTTCATACAGCCCCGACTTATATGATGTTATATCTTTATCATAATCAACCTTATATTCGTCTAATCTATTCTGATTTCTCTTGGTAGGACTTATATAATCCACATTATCGGGCTTTTTGTTAGTCTTTTCTTTGCAATATGCTTTACCATTTTCATCAACGCCCAGCACTACGTATGTATTGTCATGAAGTGGATACCAAAGGTCAAATTCTTTAGGCGAAAAGATAACTTTGCCGTCCATAACAGAAGCAATGTTTATTTGAACCTTATATTCTGTACCATGTTCTTGCACATTTTCTTCAACTGACTGTCCGAAACCAATCATAAATATTGCAACAGCCAATTGAACAATGCTTAAAATCACAACTAAAATCTTACGCATTTTCATCGACCTCCTGTTGCTCTTTAATATTCTTTTTTACAGACAACATTTTCCAGTTGATTACAATTATTATTGCACCAAATATTGCGAGAATTATACCTTTAAGAAGATAACTATCCGGCACTAAATCACTATAAATCAATCGGACTACCTGTGCAAACGCCGTAATCAATCCCACATTTATAAGGAATAATCTCAACTCTTTTATTCCTGCATAAACTAATGCTACACCAAATGCAACAACAAGCACACCAGTACCGATTATCAATATTTCTTTTATAACATTTGCCACCTCATTAAAATATCCTACAAACTCTATAATGAACATATGGGCAAAATTTGTTACCATAATTGTAACTGGTAATGCAGAAACAAGAATTTTCTTAGCATTGTTTTCAAATGTTTTTCTATTGATAAGTCCTGCAACAATTGGTACAGCTATACAAAGAACAGCATTTGAAACAACTAAAGCCGTACCGCCATCCACCAAATATTCATAATAAAAGTCTTCTGTAAGAAATGACGTGGTTACACAAAGTCCTAAAATACTTATAGGTTTATATGGCAACACATAATTTGATTTATCTGATGAGAAAATATACATACATAAAAATGCAACCAGATAAAACGCTATAAATATGTTATCTGAATCAAGCATTAAACCTGTTTCACTCAATGCAAAATTATAAATCCATATTAACGGAAGACTTGCCAAAACTGAAATCCATTGAGCAAACACGGCTCTTGTATCTTCTTTTTTTCGCAACAACACTGTAAATCCGATTGCAAACATATAAATAACAATTGATATCAAAAGATATTGCCACAAGCCATCTGTTCCTATATGATTTGAAGCATAAAGAAGAAATGCAAGTGGTGAAACTGCGTTAAACAAATACATTATAGGTATAATAAGAAAAGCGTCAATTGCAAGACAATTTATATACCCTAAATTTATATTGTGAATACCATTAAGTAATGCAATGGTTACAATAACACCAACGCTCCATATAATCGCTGCACTTTCACGCCAACTTACACTTTCTTTTTTCTTGGAGTTTGTAAAAATTGCTACACCTTGCCCTAACAACATTGGAACAACTGCAAATATAGTTTGTAAGGCAATAGAAAAGTTTTGCCAGAAGCCAAAAAAGACAAGTGCTAAACCTGACGCTACAAGAAGTGAGCCTACAATTGCAAGAATAATTTTTATGCGATTTTTCTCGGTTGTTTTTTCTTGTGAAATTACAACTTCTTTTTTCTCGCCGTAAATAAGTTCTTCAATATCTACCTCAAAAACTTCTGCAAGATTTTCAAGGGCTTCAATATCAGGTTTGGTTTTATCGTTCTCCCAATTTGATATTGCCTGACGGGTAACGTGAATTTTTTCAGCAAGAGCATCTTGTGTTAAATTCCGTTCTGCACGAAGTTTTTTAATATTTTTTGAGATTTTAGGCATACTCCTCGCCTCCTTTTCAACTACATTATTGCACAAACACTAAAAAAAGTCGAGCAATGATTTGTTGCAACGGCACTTTTATGCAATAAATCTTCCTTGACAAACACTTTAAACAACTGTATAATAACTCTTGCGTTTTGAATATGCTGCTATGGCTCAGGCGGTAGAGCACGTCCTTGGTAAGGACGAGGTCACCGGTTCAAATCCGGTTAGCAGCTCCAAAAAAGTCACACAATTGTGTGACTTTTCTTTTTTATATTATTGCTGAAAAACTTAACATATGCTATACTAAAAGAAAAAGGGTGTGTTTATATGTATTGTACAAAATGTGGTCAGCCTATAGACGACAAAGCCGTAATGTGTGTTCATTGTGGTTATCAATTCGTACAGCCTCAACAGAAACCCGACGACAAGCCGTCAACGGCGTTAGCTGTGCTTGGATTTTTTATTCCGATTGTAGGCTTGATTTTATTCCTAATTTATCACGATGATAAACCAAAAACTGCAAAATCAGCAGGTAAAGGTGCTCTTGCGGGATTTATAACGGGATTTGTATTTTCTATAATTCTTGTTATTCTGTTTACAGTTATAGGATTTAGTGTTATCAACGATAATCTTGGCCCTGTTTATTCAGGCGGTGGCTCAGTTTCTATGAACATGTTTATGGACGAAAATGAATGGTCAGAACATGTTGATATTTCCATCGGTGCATTAGAAGTTGTAGAAAATGAATTCTTTATGGAAACCACGCTTGATGTTACCGTCACAAATTTGAATGAAGAAAGATGTTCATTCTACATAACCATTGAGGCTATTGATGATAATGGTTACAGACTTGCAACTGATAAAATTTATGTTGACAGTCTTAACAGCGGGCAATCAATTGTTGAAGAAGCCTTTGAATATATAGACGCTGAAAGCATTGAAGAATATCAGAACGCAACATTTAGAGTTCTTGAAGTTTCACAAACAATAGTACATTAAAAATCAATCCCACAGGCTGTATTGCCTGTGGGAATTTTTATTTTGTACGTAGCCCCTTGGGGTAATGATTTTTTGCTCTTCCATTGGAAACTTTTACACCGCCTACAGTACAACCGTCAACCAAAACTACTGCCCAACCATTAGAACACTCCGTATTAAATTCTTCGCCATGAAGATATTTTTTGAGTTCTTCACTTTCTGCAGTAAATTGAATTTTTCTCTTAAAATCCTTACCCAACGCCATAAAAAATTGGTGATGTGGCTGAATATAATTTCTACGAATTTCACCTATTGTTACACCGCAGGCAAACGCCACGCCTCTCGGCACGGGAAAATCGGGTGTGAAATACACAGGGTTACCGTTATAAATCTGCACATTTTCTTTATTGTATGTAGTAAGCGTATCATCAAGAAAATCCACAAGTGTTTTTTCGAGTTTCTCTTTACCGACACGAGCAAAAAAAAACTCAGTATCAACACTTGATTCGGCATAATAAAGAACTGCGACAAATTGCCCTTCGCCTTTTGTTTTGTGCGGATAGCAACGACGGGCATAATGAATATTTTCACACTTGCAACCATCAAAATGTATTCCGTCAGCTGTATTTTCTTTAACTTTATTAGTTACGGGAACAATCTCAAATTCAGGATGACGCTGTAAGAACGCATCAACGGTCATTTCATTTTCTTCAAGTGAAAAAGTGCAGGTGGAATAAATTATATATCCACCAACTTTCACAAGTTTTGCGGCACAATCAAGAATTTCTGCCTGTCTTTCAGCACACATTTTAACATTTTCTGGTGACCACTCATCAATTGCAATTTCTTCTTTACGGAACATCCCCTCACCCGAGCAAGGTGCATCAACCATTATCATATTGAAATACTGTTCAGGGAATGTTTTCACGATTTTTTGCGGATGCATACAAGTTGTAACAACATTTTGGAATCCCATTCTTTCAATGTTGCCCGTCAGAATTTTGCAACGCGACGGTATAATCTCATTTGACACAAGAACACCATTTTTGCCAAGTTTATTCTTAATCTGACTGCTCTTGCCACCGGGGGCGGCACACATATCAAGCACTTTCCAATCCTTACAAATTTCTACGCTTTCAACAGGCACCATTGCGGCAGGTTCCTGCACATAAATCATACCTGCGTGGTGATATGGGTGATTGCCGATACCATCATAATCAAAATAAAATCCGTTTTCTACATAAGGAATTTTCTCACAAGGAAACGAATTAATTTTTTCAAAATCCGCAAGTGAAATCTTGTCAGTATTTACGCGAAATGCACGAACGGGTGGCTCATCAAAAGACTTTTTGAAGTCTTCAAACTCGTCACCTAAAAGTGTTTTCATTCGATTTTCAAATTCAATAGGAAGTGGTTTCATTGTTTATCACTCAAATTCATTTCAGCGTGAAGCATACACATTGATACGCTTGTAATTGCGGCTGTTTCGGTACGTAGAATACGTTTGCCTAAAGATATTACTTTTCCATTATTTTCAAGGGCTTGTGCGATTTCATTTTCGTCAAATCCACCCTCAGGACCGATTAAAACACCCACACTCATACCACTTTTAATTTCATTAAGGGCATTTTTTGTATCTTCCATTCCGTTTTTGCTTTCATAAGGAACTAAAAGCAAATCAAGGTCTTTTGCTTTTTCTAAGGCTTGCTTATACGTAAGGATTTCTGCAACTTCGGGAACTCTATTGCACTTGCTCTGCTTTGCGGCACTTTCAGAAATCGCTTGCCAACGCTCACGCTTACTTTTCTTTTTCTTTTCTTCTATTTTTACAACACAACGATTCATCTGCACAGGAACAATTTCGTGAACTCCTAACTCAACACACTTTTGAATAATAAGTTCCAATTTGTCGCCTTTGGGAAGTCCTTGAAAAAGGTAAATTTTAATTGGCAGACTTGTATCGTTGTAATTTTCTTCAAGTATTTTTACAATTACAGTATCGTTTTCAAAACTTTCGATTTCACATAGACTACTTTCACCCTGCTCACTTACAAGAAAAGTATCACCAATATTCATTCGTAACACGTTTTTTATGTGGTTGAAATCTGTTCCGTTTATAAAATAACGGTCCCCTTGTTTTTGATTTTCATTAACAAAAAAGTTATGCATAATAAATCTTCCTTATATAACAACGGCGGGGGCAAGCCCCCGCCCTACCTTTACATATTCAAAAAGTCTGAATTTCGTGGCACAACAAAGGTTATGGCTTTTTCTAGAAGTTTAAATTCACGTTCAGTAACATACGCACATTCGCCGTCAACGTTCACTGCCGCGGGATTTTTGCTTTCAATTTTCACCTTTTTTGCTCGTTTGAAATTCGTAATACTCCAATCAAGATGCTCGCCTTTTTTATATTTAGGAATCAATGGTAACAACCCTAGTCTTCCTCTGTCGCAACGCACCATAACAACATCAATCAATCCATCATTTGGCATAGCATTTGGTGCGGCTTTATAGCCACCACCGTACCAACGGGAATTACCTATGTAACAGAAAAGATAATCATCTTCATAAACATCTTTGTCATCAAGGGTAATCTTAAATCTGTTTTTATATTTGCCCATAAGACAGTAAAGTGCAGCTACAGTATAAGCCATTTCACCATTTACGCCGGGAATTTTCTTAAAATCAGCCTGCTTTGCACAAATTTCGGAATCAAGTCCCATAGCACACTCATTGATTGCCACTGTACCATCAGTTTCAATAAGGTCAAGTTTTACGGGGACACCATTCACGTGGTCACTAAGGTTTGTATTTTTACCGAAAAGTCGGCAGAAATCATTACCTGAACCAAGCGGAATATTAGCAACCTGACAATTCGGGTATTTATAACAACCATTCACAACTTCGTAAAGAGTGCCGTCGCCACCGCAGGAATAAAAACGGATTTCTTCACCCGATTTTGCTCGCTCTTCAACATAACGCATACCATCACGGCTTGCTTTTGTAAGATAAATTTCAGCGTCAAGGTTATATTCTTTTATGTAGTTTTCAATTGTAGGAATATACGCTTTTGCAATTGTTCCTTTTCCCGAAACGGGATTTACAATAAAAATATGCTTCATAATTTCACACCCATAAAAAGCAATTTATTTGTAATACATATATAATTGGCATTTAATCATACCATTGTATAACTTTCTTCGTTTGTCAGCCTTTCTGCCGAAACATTTTTCAAAATCTTCGTCAGGACTGATAATATAATATGCCCATCCTCGTTCCTGCTTGAAAGTTTTACCCATAATTCTGTAAATATCTTCTGCAGATTTAATGTCCATCATTCTTTCGCCATAAGGTGGATTACAGATAACCGTTCCCTTTTCACTTTTTGGTACAAAATCTTTTAAATCTTTTTTAGATAAGTCGATTTTCATACCTACACCTGCACGGCGTGCATTTTCACGTGCGATTTCAAGTGCATGAAAATCAATATCTGAGCCATATGCCATAAAATCAGCATCACGGATTACAAGGTCGGTAGCCCTTGCTCGTTCTTGTTGCCATACAGAAGAATCTATATTTTCAAATCGTTCAGAAATAAATGCACGGTGAAGTCCCGGTGCAATATTAAGAGCTTTCATAGCACCCTCAATAAGAATTGTGCCCGAGCCACAACAAACATCATAAAGTGTGTGATAATGGCGAAGACGTGCAAGGTCCGCCATAGCAGCGGCAAGAGTTTCTTTAATAGGTGCTGCATTTGCAACAGGACGGTAGCCACGCTTGTGAAGTCCTGCACCCGACGTATCAATAAAAACAGTTACAATATCTTTCATAATTGAAAACTGAATTTGATGTTTTGAACCTGTTTCTTCAAACCATGAAATTTTATACTTTTCTTTAAGTCTTTCAACAACCGCTTTTTTGATAATCGCCTGACAGTCACTCACCGAATGAAGTTGAGAATTAAGTGAATAACCTTTAACAGGGAATTCGTCAAACTTGCCAATCCATTCTTCCCAATGGAGTTTCTTGACACCTTGAAAAAGTTGTTCAAAGGTTGTAGCCTTGAACTCGCCCATTCTGATGAGTATTCTTTCGCTGTATCTTGAACAGAGGTTTGCACGGGCAAGAATATTCATATCACCCTCAAAATCAACTCTGCCATTTTTCGCTTCAACATTTTGTGCATCCATATCTTTTAACTCTTGTGCCACAAGGCCTTCAAGTCCTAAAAGACAGGGTGCAGAAAACTTAATTAACATAAACTTTTCTCCAAGTCAAATTAAAAATCCATAATCAAAGATAGTATAGCCATTTTTAATCCTTTTGTCAATTATACAAATATAGTAAAAGGCGGGGTTAAAACCCCGCCGTACTGTTATTTTTAATAATATCTGTAAAGTGCAACTACTTTACCAAGGATTATTACTTCGTTTGTAATAATTGGTTCGTAAGCGTCATTTTCAGGTTGAAGTCTAAAATGTCCGTTTTCTTTATAGAAACGCTTAACTGTTGCTTCGTCTTCAATCATTGCAACAACAATTTCGCCATTTGTGGCATAAGGTGTTTTTTCGCAGATTACAACGTCACCGTCAAGAATACCTGCCCAAAGCATACTCTCGCCACGAACTTTAAGTGCGAAAAGTGACTTATCGCGTGAAACTCTGCCGTTATATGGAATATAGCCCTCAATCTGCTCAACTGCCAATATGGGCATACCTGCTGTAACTGTACCTAAAAGCGGAACACTTGTTACGTTTTCAGCCTGACCAAGAACTCGGATTGAACGTTTAAGTAACGGGTCACGCTCAATATAACCAGCTTCTTCAAGTGCATCAAGGTTAGCCTGAACAGAAGATGTTGAACGAAGACCAACTGCAGAACCGATTTCACGAACTGACGGCGGAACACCACACTGTGAACGCTCGCAAAGAAATTCATAAATTTTTTGTTGTGTATCATTAATAGGACGCATAAAAACTACTCCTCAATTAGCTTTCTATATAAAAAAGCCTACTTTTTTCTATATTCTAACACATAATTTTCAAAAAGTAAACATTTGTTCGATAATTTTTAAAAAAATTTTTAGTTTTTCATAATTTTTATGGTTGTTCACATTTCTTTTTCTGAATATTAAAAGAATATTCATTGTTTTTTCACATTTTAACGTTATTATAAAGATGCACCAAGGGAAACTGCGGTGCACATACCCCATCCTCAAACAACCCCTCAAGACTGACGTAGGTCAGTCGGAAAAACCGATGGCTCCGCAACCATCGGTTTTTTTCTGTATAAAAATTCCCACCTTTGCCAAAAATAATGGCAGAGGTGTTTTAATTGAAAAGAATAAAAAATCAGGAAAAAATCAAGAAAACAATTTACTCGGTTTCTGCATTGGCTCTTTGTGGCGTCACACTTTTTTCATTCTGGTTGTCTAACAAAAATAATAACATTACACCGCAAGAAACTGATACCACAACTACTACCGAACAAACAACGGAAGATGTGCAAGTTAATACCCCTGTCACAAATGTCCGTGATGACAGAACTGACCCCGTGACAACCACTACAGAAGCAATAAAAAGTGTGTATTATTCATTCCCACTTGGGAATAAAATTGCAAGAGAATACTCAAAAGGTGAAATTGTAAAAAACAAAACTACTGACGATTGGCGAACTCACAACGGTGTTGACATAAACGGTGCAAAGGGCGACCAGGTCAATGCTATCTGTGATGGCACAGTAACCGAACTTGAACACAGTGAAATATGGGGCACGATTGTTACAATCAACCACGGTAACGGTTTCACTGCCAAATACTATGGATTACAAAAAGATGGTGTAGCACAACCTGGTGAAGAAATAAAAGCAAACAGTAAAATAGGCGTACTCGGTGAAATCCCCGTAGAAAGTGCCGACGGAATTCACCTGCACTTTGAAATGTATAAAGACGGCGTTACGGTTTCACCGTCAGATTACCTTGGAAAACGTGTTGATATATAAAAACAAATGTGGTAAAATTTCATTGGTGATTAAATGAAATCTATTTATTTTTTTGAATTGTCAGAAAAAAATGAATATAAAAATGAAGATTTACCACAAAGTGTATTAAGTCATTGTAAAAAGCAAGAAAGTTTTGCGGCAGCAAAAGCTCTTATTGATATGGGAGTGCAAAATCTTCGATATGAAGAAAACGGCAAACCCGTTGCAGACAATTGTTTTGTAAGTATTTCGCACAGCGGAAATATGGTTGCAGTTTGTACAAGTGAAAAACCTATTGGACTTGACATTGAACTCATAGACGAAAAAAGGAATTTAGAAAAACTTTCAAAGCGAGTATTTCGCGGAAAAGAACTTGAAATTTTCAATAACTCCCCTACCGCTGAACAATTTTATGAAATCTGGACAAAAAAAGAAGCCTACAGTAAAATCGACGGTAACGGCACAATCGAAATTATGAAAGGCTTTGATATTTACAATTTGCAAGACTACGATTTCCACACCGAAATTATAAACAATTATATATTATCAATTTGCGAGAAGATAAAATAGCGAAAAAATTAAGGGGCACGAGCGTGTCCCTTTTGTTTTGTTTATAATCGCAACGCAGTTCCTACATTTTGCACTTTGCGTTTTGCATTTTGCACTTATTTATTCAGTATATAATCCACAACCGCTTGTGCGGTGCATTCTGGCAGGTCAATTTCTTCACTTGCTTCAAGCATATTTTCAAGATAGTGGGCATCGGAATTGCGAAGATGTTTCATTCCTTTAAGCAAGGGGTGTTTTTCTTCATACTGCGGAATATACGCTTTATGAGTAAACTCCGCACAAGTAAAATTCATTTCAGGGTACATAAAGCCCAAAACTGAAAGCACTGAATAAGATGCACGGTCAAGGTGTGCAGGAAATACTACTCCGTTAAATCTTGAAACTTCTTTCACAACATCGTCAATGCTTATTCCCGATGCAGTTGTCAAAAGAATTTCTTCATTACCTAAAATCTGGTCGGTTTCGTCCATTATATACTGATTACCGAAAATACTCTCGTCATTTTTAACGGGTGGCATTGTAGTTTTTACATATTTTGAAAACTCCAATGCGTTTTCAAGTGTAGGGAAAAGACAAACTGTATGAATTTCTTCCGATGTGCAAAGCTCCATTCCGGGCACAACTGTAATTCCCGCCTGTTCCCCTGCTTTAATAGCAGCAGGGCAATTAAGACAGGAATTGTGGTCGGTGAGAGCGATAATATCATAACCCATAAGTTTTGCCATATTGACAAGGTTATATGGTGTCATGTCGTTATCGCCACAAGGGGACAAGCACGAATGCAGGTGAAAATCATACTTTAATTTCATAATAATTCACCGAGTTTTGTTGCCAATGTATAAGAATTTTTTTCTGACGAAAGAATGCTCACGCCTTGCATTTCTGCACGGTCTTTAGCGTTGTCATCAAGAGTTGCATTTTCACAAAGTACAATGCAAGCACAATCAGCAAGCACACAAACGCCAATAGCGTTAATATTACCCATTACCGTAAACCAACAATCGCCACTTTGTGCTCTGCCCATAACCCAGCTTAAAAGGTCGCCACAGTAACCGCCTGTAATTTCGCGGTCAAGTTCCCCCTCAACGAGTATTTTAAGTTCTAATTTTTCAACCAAATCTTTAATATTCATTATTTTTCCTCTGTTCTAAATGGTTTCGGTAAAACTGCACCCTCACGATTTTTCATATTGAAAATACAGTCATTAACGTCTGCTTTGCCTGCAACAACATCTTCTGCAAAACAATGGCAAGACGGCGAACCACACATACCGCAGTCAAGTCCGGGCAAAGTGCTTTCAAGTTCTTTAATATCGTTCATTTTCTGCATTGCCTCAAAAACATTGTCAGCCAATTTCCACGGAGCTGCCTCAAGAGGCTTTTCCCAATACATTTCTTTTGGAATAGACTCGTATTCAAGGTGATTACAAGAAACGGGCATATATTTGCGAAGTCGTTGAAGTCTTGCCTTTGCAACAAACGGATTTTCAACTGTTAATGGTCCACCAACACAACCACCTGAACAAGCGTTAAGTTCAATAAATTCAAGGTCATTGAGTTTTTCGTCTTCTAATTCTTCAAGAACTTTTATAACATTTTCAATACCGTCAGCCGCTAAATATCTATCTTTAAGAAGTGCCGCGGACTCGCCACCTGACGATGCCCAACTAACACCGATAATACCTGAGTCGCTTAAACTTTCAAGTTCAATGATTTTATCCATCTGCCCCACAAGTACGGGATAAATATCTTTAATGGCAAGAACGCCGTTGATGTTTGACTTACCGTTACAGATTGGCTGTTTGATTGAAGAAATTTTTGCAGTACAAGGTGTAATAAAGAATACGCCAATATCTTCATCTGAAAGTCCTGTTCCTTCGCGTGCTTTAATTCTTGCAAGACGTGCGGCTTCTTCCATTGGTGCATTCAAATCAAGCACATTTTCAATCAAATTTGGGAAACGCACACGGATTAATCGCACAACTGCGGGGCAAGCGGAAGAAATCAACGGTTTTTTAGTCTTATTCATTGAAAGAATAAGTCTGGTTGCCTCGCTTACCAACTCTGCACCTTTTGAAACCTCAAAAACATCGTCAAAGCCCATTCGTTTAAGCCCCGTCAACACGTAATCTGTGTCATCAAGGTTATTAAACTGACCGTACAATGACGGTGCAGGCACAGCAATTCTGTATTTATATTCTAAAATTTCGTTTAATGAATACTTTTCAGCATATTTTGCGTGATAAGGGCAAATTCTTATACATTCACCACAGTCAACACAACGCTCTGAAAGTATGTAAGCCTTTCCGTTACGAACTCGGATTGCATTTGTAGGACAGCGTTTCAAACAAGAAACACAACCCTTACATTTTTCTTCATCAAGTCGAACAGAATGGAAATAAGTTTCGTTCATTTATATCACTCAATTTGTAAGTACTTTAAGATACATAGTTGTTCCAACACCAACGGTTGAATCAATTTTCATTTCGTCTGTATATTTTTTAATATTAGGAAGTCCCATACCTGCACCGAACCCCAATGAACGCACATTATCAGGTGCAGTCGAATAACCCTCTTTCATAGCAAGGGCAACATCGGGAATTCCGGGTCCTTGGTCAGTTAAAACCATATCAATACATTCAGGAGAAATTTCAACATCGATTTCGCCACCGCCTGCATGAATTACAAGGTTAATTTCAGCCTCATAGAGAGCAATTACAGTTTTTCTGACAACTTCAGGACTAAACCCCAAATCCTTTAAGGTCTTTTTGACTTTACCTGACGCCTCACCTGCACGTGTAAAATCATCACCCGGCACATCAAAGTGAAGTTTCAAGTTGCTCATTTCATTGCTCCTCCTCGAAGACCTTTCTCGTAGAGCATTCCGCAAGATGCAAACATTGCCTGTTTTGTAGTCATAAGCACAATATCGCGTTCCTTTGCCAAGTCAATAATACCTTGGTCAGGCTGTTTACCGCGAACAAATACGATACACTGCATATCCATCATTTCAGCAGTACGAACAACCTGCGGATTAACAAGACCTGAAAGAAGAACTGCCTGTTCTTTAACGTAAGCGAGCACGTCACTCATCATATCGCTACCGCAAGCAGTAAAAACATCACGGTCCATAAATTCTTCGCCACAGATTACTTCTGCATCAAGGATTTCTTTAATTTCATAAACTTTCATTATAATTCCTCCCGACATTTCGTCAGATATATACTATATAATTATACACCAAATAAAAAACCTTTACAATGAGACACTTTACCGAATTATATTCACTCAATTTGTGAAAAAGGACAGAAAAAACGAGTGTAGTTACCTACACCCGTTTATTTTTTTATTCACCAATAATTGTTTTAATATTCTTCTCCATAAGGTCAAAGAATTTGTTTACAATCTTTTTATCTTCTTCATTACCACGAACACACATTGAAAGCGTGATAACATTCTTGTATGTTGTTGCGGTGAGAAGTACGAATGGCTTATATTTAACCGCACCTGACATAAAAGCGTCGGTTGGCTCGTGACCGTCAAGGGCTAACTGCTGACCGTTAAGAATGCCTATATTGCTCATTGCCATATATGGATTTGAGTAACCAATCTTGATAATTTCTTCACTTGCGGCATGTGGCATAATGCTGTAACCAAAGTTAAGAAGCGGCAATCCGTAAAGTCCCATAAACTTATCTTTCTTGAAACGGTTTGAGCTACGAACTACATATTTAATAGTTTCAAAAATGTCACGGCCACGCTCTGGGATTGCACATTGCATCCATGAAGTATGGTTTGTGAAACCTTTATCTGCAACGCTATCCATATGGCGACGAAGGTCAATAGCACTTGAAATCATAACCTTGTCGCTTGCAGGGAAATTTGCCAACTCGTAAACACTATAAAAATATGCCGCAAGAAGCAACTCATTAACAGTTGCACCGAGTTGTTTTCCAACTGGTTTAAGCTTTGCAAGAGTGTCTTCACTGAATTTTCTTCTTGCAATAAATGATTTATCGCTGATATGGTTTGGTGTTAATGGGAATTTATGTTTATCTCTTGCATTGATATTCTTGAAAAGACGCTGTGCAACACCTGATTCAGTTTTTGAGAACCCTGAATAAACATCATTATATGCACGGGAACCTGTTCTGAATTCAACAGGGCTTACACCCTCCTGCACATACTTTGTATAATTCTCACAGAATGCCTGCAAGAAATATTTAAGGTCGCCACCGTCCATACACATATGATTTTCAACGATACAAAGTGTACTTTTGCCGTCTTTAATGAAAAGTGCGATTTCCATCTGATTATCGGCATCAGGGGCAATATACTGTGTAAGAAATTCTTCAACTGCTTCTTCTAAGTTATCGGGGTAAGCAACTGTAAGAATATCGTCAATTACGTAAGGCTTTACTTCCCAATGAGTTGAAAGTTTTGTATCAACAAACTTTGAGCGGAGTACGGGCACTTTTTCAAATGCACAAATAATAACGGTTTTAAGAGCTTCAATATCGGGGACAAAATCGTAATTGAGTTCTACGTGAACCATACGGTCATTGAAGTCACGGAAAAGATAGTGCATTTTGTCCCATAATTCTGCATTTAATCTGCGTTCCATTATTCATCGTCCTCCTTTTTATACATAAAGTATTTTGCGTTGCTGAGTGCAATAACAAGAATTGCAACAAGGTCAACAACAAGGCCTAAAAGGATAATTGGCCAACCTGTAAGCCAACCGATTACGTTGTAAGCCGCAAGTATAATGTAAAGCATTGTGAAAATAACCGGCATATATACCATAGTGGTAACTGTACGGAATTTCTGCTTTGTTGCGAATGCAAAAATAATATCAGAAACTAAAGCAAGAATAATACCGACCATTAAAATTGGCCATACAACTAATTCAGGAATCATCATAAGCCAGAAAAGGAACATAAATACTGTAAACAGCATTACGCAAGCTATAATCAAAAATCTTGCAATCGGGTGAAAAATACGTCGCATATGACAAATTCGTTTAATACCGAAACTTGTGTAGAAAATAATCATAGCAAAAATTCCGCCTACAATAATAAGCCAAGTTTTACTCCAAGCACCCGTTGCCTTGCTCACTTCAAAATATGCAACAAACATTAATATAAAGAAAATCACACCACCAATGCCCATAACAAGTCGCATTGTTTTAGCAAGTTTTTTCTTTTTGTATGCCTTTGCCCAATCCTTATAATTACCCTCAAGGTTTGGGTACTCGTCAGCCATCAAATCAGCGAGAACTTTTTCATCTTTAAGCCCTGAATGTGTAACCTCGTTAGCACGCTCTGTCATCTCGTCAAGAATTTTTTTCTTATACAAATATGTAATGTGGTTATCGGGTAACTTCGCACAGGAAGTTTCGATATATTCAATAAAATCTCTCATAATGCACCTCCGTTAGATGTTATTTTAATTTTAGCAGATGAAAAGATTTTTTTCAACACATTTAGAATATATGATGAAAAAATATTTTTCTATACATTTTAGTTTACATTATGTAAACTATTGGTTGCAATAAATTTGAGTTTGTCGAAATAAGTGTAAAATGGAAAGTGGAAAATGGAAAACGAATGAACTGCGTTGCAATTGTAGATATAATTAGCGTCGCAGACCCGACACTTTCCACTTTACGTTTTCAATTTCACACTTAATCATCCCGCCAAACTATAATTTGTCGAGATGCTTATACGAAATAGCACAATAAAAAACCGCCGAAATTCTTCAGCGGTTCAAAGTTTTATTTATTATCTTTGTCTTTCTTAGGTTTTGAGAAAATCTTATTAAGAAGTGTTGTGATTCCAATAAGTACGCCCATAACAAAAATGATTGCGAGCATACCAACGCCCATGTAATAAAGGTTATCTATAAATGCACCCGGATTAAAAGCGATTGCCATAAAAGTAACTAATAAATTCTGTAACATCTTAAAGCCCTCCTATTACATAAAGAAGTTAAGGATAAGACCACCTGCGATAACAGATGCAATCTGACCTGAAACATTTACGCCGATTGAATGCATAAGAAGGAAGTTCTGTGGGTCTTCTTTAAGTCCCATCTTATGAACAATACGACCTGACATTGGGAATGCTGAAATACCAGCCGCACCAATCATTGGGTTAATCTTTTTGCCCTTTGGTAAGAAGATGTTGAGAAGTTTTGCAAACATAACACCGCCAACAGTATCAAAGATGAATGCAACAAGACCAAGACCGAGAATAAGAAGTGTGTCAGGAGCCAAGAATGACTCATAATGCATTTTTGTAGCAATTGTAATACCAAGGAAAATTGTAATAAGATTTGCAAGTACTTTTTGTGCAGTTTCTGAAAGAGAATTAAGGACGCCACACTCACGAATAAGGTTACCGAACATAAGGAAACCAACAAGTGAAACTGAAGCCGGTGCTACAAGACCTGCAACGATAGTAATAATAATCGGGAAAAGAATTCTTGTAATCTTTTTAACTTCTGTCTGTGTATAAGGCATACGAATCATACGCTCTTTTTTTGTTGTGCAAAGTTTAATAAATGGTGGCTGAATAATAGGAACAAGTGCCATATATGAATAAGCCGCAACCATAATTGCACCTAAATACTGTGAGTTAAGTTTGTTAGCAACGACAATTGATGTAGGACCGTCAGCCGCACCGATAATTGCGATTGAAGCCGCGTCATTAATCGGGAAAAACATTGATGCAAGACACAATGTAAAGAAAATACCAAACTGTGCAGCAGCACCAAAAATCATAAGTTTTGGATTTGAAAGCAAAGGACCGAAGTCAATCATTGCACCAATACCGATGAACAAAATAAGTGGGAACAATTCGTTTGCAATACCAGCTTCAAAGAGTACTGACAACGCACCCTCCTGCACTTCACCGTTAATTACCTGAGTAATTGCACCTGAAATAGGAAGGTTTACAAGAATTGCACCAAAGCCCATTGGTAAGAGAAGTGTAGGCTCCATTTCCTTTTTAATAGCAAGGTAAATGAGAATTCCGCCGATAGCCCACATAATAAGCATTCTTACATCAAAGTTGCCTATTGTATCGCCAAACAGCAAATCAATAAAGTTCTTTAAGAAATCTACCATTTTCAATTTCTCCTTCATTTTTAATCGCGAAAGAACAAATCTAAATTACAAAATCCCCAATCTGCTCCATTCTAATAGGTATTGTATCACAATTAAAGTTTTTTTCAATAGAAATATTTTTAAATAAATCTGTAAAATATTGAAAAAATTATATGCAGATGTTATAATTCACTCAATCTTTTTTTGGAAGTGACAAAAATGTTTGGACTTGGCACAATTATAAACACAGTTTTAGTTATTTTAGGTAGCGGACTTGGTCTTTTAATCGGTAAAGGAATTACCGAGCGTTACCACAAAACTCTTATGGCGGCTTGCGGTGTTTCTACGATTTTTATAGGTGTTACAGGTACACTTCAAGGAATGCTTACAGTAACATCAAATGGAAAAATTGAAACGCAAGGCACAATGCTTTTAATCTTTTCAATGGTAATCGGCGGACTTATAGGCGAACTTCTTAACATTGAAAAGCGTATGGATGGGCTTGGCGAAAAACTCAAAAAACTGTTCAAAGCGGAAAACGATAATAAATTCGTCGACGGGTTTGTTAATACTTCGCTTATTATCTGCGTGGGTGCTATGGCGATTGTCGGCTCAATGCAAGACGGACTTACAGGTGACTATTCGATGCTTCTTGCAAAAGCAATTCTCGACTTTGTTGTGGTTGCGATTATGGCATCAACTTATGGTGTGGGAACAATGTGTTCTGCCCTTGCAATTCTTGTTTATCAAGGTTCGATTACACTGATTTCACACTTTGCAGGCAACTTTATTAATGAAGAACTGACGGGTTATCTTTCGTACATAGGTTCAGCACTTATATTCTGCGTTGGTATAAATATTACTTTCGGCAAGAAAATTCGTGTAGGTAATCTTCTACCCGCACTATTCATCCCCGCATTTTATGTTTTTGGCAAATGGGTTTTAACTTTAGTATAAAATCAAGAGTGACTTGAATTTTTCAGGTCACTCTTTTTTGTATATTCACATTTTTATATGAAAAAATATAAACGGTGATAATATGAAAAATGAAAATGAAAAATTCCCACATTATAAAGAACTTGAAGAACGCGTTACCTATGTGCCTGATAATCCCGAAAGCCCTTATGAAATGGTGAACAAATATGGCACGTATGAAATTCAACCTACTGCCGAAACTGCAAACGACTATCCTACTATTGCACAGGGCTTGCCAAAACAACGTAAAAAGCCGTCAGTAAAAGAGCAGAAATAGAATTTTACAAATTATAGTTTGTCGAACTCAATTCGTAATGCGTAATTCGTAATTTAGCCTCTGCGACGCAATCTATAATTGCAACGCAGTTCCGACACTTTGCATTTTGCACTTTGCACTTAATTAAACAAACTCCAATTTGCAGAAGAAAATATTAAACAATACACTAATATAAGATTTTTGAAAAAAATTCAAAAAAATGCTTGACAGTGCCGATTTCCTTTGCTATAATGTCTCTTGCGTTCGAGAGAACGATCGATATGCGAGAGTGGCGGAATCGGCAGACGCGCACGTTTGAGGGGCGTGTGGTAATCCCGTACGGGTTCAAGTCCCGTCTCTCGCACCAAGAGCTCAAGTCTTTAGGGACTTGAGTTCTTTTATTTTTCCTAAATAAACCCACTTTAAAAATACTTATAATTGTGCTAAAATAGATAAAAAGATTAAAGGTAAAGGAGTTTATTATGATTACAAACGACATTAAATACATTGGCGTAAATGACCACGAAATTGATTTGTTTGAAGGTCAGTACATTGTACCGAACGGAATGGCATACAATTCATACGTTATTTTAGACGAAAAAATTGCAGTTATGGATTCAGTTGATGCTAACTTCAAAGACGAATGGCTTGGTAACATCAAATCCGTTTTAGGTGACAAGTCCCCTGACTATTTAATTGTTCAGCATATGGAACCTGACCATTCTGCTAATGTTCACGAGTTTGCTCTTGCTTACCCTGACGCTACAATTGTAGCAACTGACCGTGCTTTTGTAATGATGAACAAATTTTTCGGTACAGATTACGCTGACCGTAGAATTGTTGTAAAAGATGGTGACACATTAAGCCTTGGAAAACACGAACTTACATTCTGTTTAGCACCAATGGTGCATTGGCCGGAAGTTATGATGACATATGACGCTACTGATAAGGTGCTTTTCTCAGCTGACGGTTTTGGTAAATTCGGTGCATTGGATGTTGATGAAGATTGGGCTTGTGAAGCACGCCGTTACTACTTTGGTATTGTAGGCAAATACGGTGCACAAGTGCAGGCAGTACTCAAAAAAGCTGCTAATCTTGACATTCAGATTATCTGTCCACTTCACGGACCTATTCTTAAAGAAAACCTTAGTTATTACCTTGACTTATACAACACATGGTCATCATACGGGGTTGAAAGTGAAGGCACTTTAATCTGCTACACATCAGTTTACGGCAATACTAAAAAGGCAGTACAGATGATTGCCGACGAATTAAAGGCTAACGGTTGCCCTAAGGTTGTAGTAAACGACCTTGCTCGTTGTGATATGGCAGAGGCAGTTGAAGATGCCTTCCGTTACGGCAAAATTATTCTTGCAACTACCACGTACAACGGCGATTTATTCCCGTTTATGAGAAACTTTATTCACGAGCTTACCGAAAGAGGCTACAAAAACCGTAAAATCGGCATTGTAGAAAATGGAACTTGGGCACCTGTTGTTAAGAACAAGATTACAAAAATGTTTGAAAACAGCAAGGAAATCACATTCGCTGACACAGTTGTGACAATTCACTCAGCACTCAACGACACAAGCCGTGAACAGATTAAAGAACTTGCAAAAGAAATGGCATAAAAATAAGGAGTAGCAAAGGGGTCTCTCAATTAGGGATTTAATAGGTTTTAATCCTATCCTTTCCGTTAATACTTCACGAAAAAACCTCACAAGGCGTCAGCCTAGTGAGGTTTTTGTCATTTTGTCTAAACGAAAATTATATGGATTAAAACTGCT
>JAZQBM010000007.1:0-184961 GCA_045545735.1 Candidatus Fimenecus sp.
TCTTGATGAAACTAAACAAATCAAATATATTTCTGTGTTAACCGAAAATGAAAAACAAAAAGTATTAAAAGATTTCAATAATACAGAATACACATACGATATTTCTGACAATTCAACACTTTACTCATTGTTCGAGAAAGCAAGTGAAGAAAACGGAGATAAGGTATGTATTGTTGCAGATAATAAAGAAATTACATTCAAGGATTTCAAAGCATATGCAGAAAGAATTGACAATGCCGTAAGAAACATTACAGAAGAAAAATCTGTAATTGCTGTGATTTGTGAACGTTCATTTGAAATGTACGGTGCAGTTTATGGTATTATCCGTGGTGGGAATGCATACTTACCTATTGACTCTAACTATCCACAAGACAGAATTAACTACATTTTAGAAAACAGTAACGCTAAAGCAGTAATTACACAAGATAAATTCACATATCTTGCAAAGAATATTCCTTGTATTGATGCTACTGAACTTCTTAATAGTAAAGAACAACCAACAAAAACAGAAATACTCGCTTTACCTGATGACACTGCTTATGTAATCTATACATCCGGTTCTACAGGTAATCCTAAAGGTGCTAAAATCAGTCACAAATCTGCTATTAACAGAATACTTTGGATGCATGATTTCTACCCATTAGAAGAAAATGATGTAATCCTTCAGAAAACACCATATACATTTGACGTTTCTGTATGGGAACTTTTCTGGTGGGGTATTACAGGCAGAACACTTTGTGCATCTAAACCTGATGAACACTTCTTACCTGCAAAGATATTAGAAGAAACAGAAAAGAACAAAGTTACTCATTTACACTTTGTTCCGTCAGTTTTTGATTTGTTCTTAACATATCTTGAAAATAACAAGGAAGAACAGAACAGATTCAATTCCGTTAAATATGTCTTCTTGTCTGGTGAAGCATTAACAGCAAATCATATTAACAGATTCTACAACATTTATGATTACAACAAGGTACAGTTACACAACCTTTACGGACCAACAGAATGTGCAGTTGACGTAAGTTACTACGCTTGTGTACCAACAGATACTGACCCTGTACCGATTGGCAAACCAATCTATAACACACAACTTTACATAGTTGACAAATATTTAAACCCAACACCAATAGGTGTAGTGGGTGAACTTTGTATTGCAGGTGTAAACGTTGGACAAGGTTATCTTAACAACGAACAACTCACAAATGAAAAGTTCATAGACAATCCATTCGGTGAAGGTAAACTATACAAAACAGGCGACCTTGCATACTGGCGTAATGACGGCAATATCTGTTATGTGGGCAGAATGGACGGTCAAATCAAAATCAATGGTCAACGTGTTGAATTAGGGGAAATTGAAAAGGTAATTGGTGAAGTTTCCGGTGTTGAATCTGTTGCAGTTATTATCAAACAGAACAACGGACAAGAAGTGCTTGTTGCTTTCTGTTGTGGCGACGAAAGTTCAACAAATGAAATACTTAAACACTGTGAAAACAAATTACCGCAGTATATGATTCCAGGCAAGTTTCAGTTTATTAAAAAACTACCACTTAATGCAAGCGGTAAACTTGACCGAAAAGCACTTAAAAACATTGAAGTTGTATTTGATAACGCAATTATTAAAGAAAATCCTGTTACTGAAACTGAAAAAACACTTTGTAAGTTGTTTGAAAAAACTCTTCACATTGATTTTGTTGGTAGAAATGAAAACTTCTTTAGCCTTGGCGGAACAAGTCTTGATATGATTTCAATCTTGTCAGAAACCGAACTTCAAAACATTTCCGCAGCAGATTTCATCGCTAATTCAACTGCTGAAAAGTTGGCAATTCTTCTTGAAAGCAACGAAGTTACAGAAACTGACGGGTTCTACGCGTTGAGAGATGTTCCAAATTCAACAAAAGCTTTGATTTTAATACCGTATGCAGGTGGTGACGCATCGGCCTTTGCGGCTATTACAAATGATTTCACAAATCTTGCACCTGATTTGTCTCTTTATTATGTTGATTATCTTCGTTCATATGAGGAATGTGAAAAAGTCGCTGAAGCAATAGCAAAATTAAGCAAAACAAAAGAAATCAACCTTTATTCACATTGTGCAGGTGTGGCTGTTGCTTTACAACTTATAAACATTCTTGAAGCACAAGGTGTTACGCTTTCTCACTACATTTCAGGCGGATTTATTCCTCCCGAAAGAGCAAGTAAACATAACACATGGAATTTTGCTCCTAAAAATTTTATCAAAAGTGCACTTATAAAAGCTGGTGCACCTATAGAAAAGTTCTCTGCTGACTACAACTACAATATGGTTGATAAATTCCGTAAGGATACCGACTTTATGACAGCGTATTTTTATAAACTTGCAACGACAATCAACGCAAATACATCCGTAATAATCAGTAAAACAGATATATTCACAAAGAATTATAATGATGCTGAACGCTTATGGAAAACTGTTGCAAAGAACTTTGAACAAGTGCATTTTATCAAAACGAACTCTCACTACTTCCAGACCGACAACAGTGACGCTCTTGCAAAAATCATAATTAAGTCAATTAATCACAAATAAACAAAAAACAGAGAACGATTCGTTCTCTGTTTTTATTTTAATTTTATAACCTTCTGCTTTTAGAATACATTTTTTTATTTTTCTTTTCTCGCTCTTTTTGCTTATCTATTTTTTCCCAACTCTCTCTGTTTTGTTCTTCAAAAGCAGCAAATCCTGCTTCTGCATTCTCAATTCGTCTTTCAAAAAATGCATCTATTTTATCACGAAATTTTGCAATCAACACCCATTCAACTATGCCGTATACAACACATATAATACATAAAATCTGATGCATTTTTAGTGGTCCAAGCACATTTTCTTCTTTTCTTAAAAATTCAGTAAAAAATCTTGTAACAGAATACAATATCATGTATATCGGCAACATCGTACCTGGCTTTGCTCTTTTCTTATACCAAAGAAGAAATATAAAAAGCAATAATGCAACAGCTGCTTCTATGAGCTGTACAGGAATTTCCTTGAGTCCGGAACGCTCGTTATAAAGCCCATATTCACTTTCAATGCCACCACAACAACCTGCACAAAAGCATGCCATTTTTGCCACGGATAATATCATCGGCATTGCAGGCATTACCATGTCTACTTGTTTGAGAACATTTGATGTTGCTGTTATGCACAAAAAAGCAAAAGCAAATGTTATGGTAAACAACATACCAAAATAGTTTGCACCTGTTCCAACAAGTTTACCAAATGGTCGATTAACAAGCCCTGCAATAAGACCTATCATTAAGATAGTATTATATATATCACTATAAACGAAGAAAGTTCTTGCTCTCTTTGCAGCCTTTCGATTTATTCTTTTAATAAGAAGAACCATTCTTTGAGAAGAAATTGACAATCTTTTTTCCTGTTCTCTATAAAGTGTCAAACCATATAAAATAATTGGTATGAAACCTAAATATCCAACAAGTTCATACATTCTTATATCTGTATTTCCAAGAAATATGTACAATTGTATCAACTCCTTTCTATTCGATTTTTATTTTAACATATTTCCACTTTCATTTCAAGAGCATATAAATCATTACAAAAAGTTAAAATTCAATTACATTATTTTAAAATTCATTGACAAGAATATTAGAAAAAGTTATTCTAAATATAGGAAATTATCAGGAGGTGCAGATATGGATAATCTTGAATATTTAATGCGTTACGTCCTTTGTATTCTTGCCATAGCGGTTATAGTCAACTGTGTATGGTCACTTATTCGTCTGCGTCCTGACAAAAAGATTTATGCGGTGCTTGTTAATATGGCAAATGATGAGCAGCACCCTATCACCTGCTACGAAACATCTGTTGGCAGAAGTAAATCCTGCGACATTGTGTTTACAAACACTACTGTTTCTCGTTCACACGCAGTTGTAGCACTTCGTAAAGACGGTTTTTACGTGTTTGATACCGAATCCAAAACAGGAGTTTATGTAAACGGCGAAAAAATTGAAAAAAGTGCAAAGCTTTCTGACGGTGATGTTATTGCATTCGGCACGGCAATTATGAAATTCTATATAGGTAGCGAAGCAGATAACGATATTTCTCACAAAAAAGATGAAATCTCTACTCGTTCACGTCTTGTAAATATTGTAGATAACACAGAATTTATGCTTGACGGCGATTATATTACAATCGGCAGAGAAATCGGCAGTAACATTGAGATTTCTGCACCTTATGTATCCCGCAGACAAGCGGAAATCTTCAAAAAAGGCAATAAATGGTTTATTGAAGATTACGGTACAGTCACAAAAACAACACTTAATGGTGAACAGATTTTTTCAGACACTCCCCTTTATGACGGTGATGTTATAAAAATTGGTGATTTTGCATTTCTTTATGAAGAAATGTGACAAGCAAAAATAAAAGAAAGTAGGTGAAATTATGCTAAAGAAAACTAAAAATGTAAGCCTTATAATAATGCTTTTCGTTATTACACTTTTTCAATTGACTTGTCTTTTCACCCTTGTAAGCAAGGCCGCTGACGAGTTTAAAACGGGCATAATTCTCACCTTTAGCATTTATATTCTTGTAGAATACGTGTATTTTATCGGTGCAAGGCTCATTCTTAAACGAAAAGGATTTGAGGTTGAACTGATAGCATTTTTACTTACCTCAATCGGTCTTTCAATTACCGCAAGCGTTTACCCCGACAAAGCACTAAAACAATTAGTTGCTGTGCTTATCGGCATTTTCGGGTTTGTGTTTTTACAATGGCTTTTGCGGGATTTGAAACGAGCATCCGTTTTGCGTATTCCTGTAGCAATCGGTGCAGTTGGACTTTTAGCATTCACCCTTGTTTTCGCAAGTTTTACAAACGGTGCTAAAAACTGGTTATATATCGGCGGATTTTCAATTCAACCGTCAGAACTTGTAAAAGTTGCATTTATTTTTGTAGGTGCGGCATCACTTGAAAAACTGCAATCCAATAAAAGTCTTACGAAATTTATTGTTTTTGCATTTGCTTGTGTCGGAGCATTGTTCTTAATGTACGACTTCGGCACCGCACTTATATTCTTCTTTACATTTATTGTTATCTCATTTATGCGTTCAGGCGATATAAGAACCCTTGTTCTTGTATGCACCGTAGCACTTATGGGCGGACTTATTGTGCTTATGTTCCGTCCTTACGTTGCAAATCGATTTGCAGCATACGGTCACGTGTGGGAATACTTTGACACATCAGGCTATCAGCAAACAAGAACTATGATTTATTCCGCAAGTGGCGGACTTTTTGGTGTTGGTCTTGGCAACGGTGAGCTTCGCGATATTTTCGCTGCAACTGAAGACCTTGTGTTTGGCGTTGTCTGTGAAGAATTCGGTATGATTATGGCGGGAGCAATTCTTCTTTCATACGTTGCACTTCTTGTCTACTCAATCCGTCATTCAAAATATGCACGTTCATCATTTTACGCAATTTGTGCTTGTGCGGCAGCGTCACTTATGTTGTTTCAAGCATCTCTCAACGTATTCGGCGTAAACGATATACTACCCCTTACGGGCGTAACGCTCCCATTCATCAGCCGAGGCGGTTCAAGTGTAATCAGTTGTTGGATGCTACTTGCATTCATCAAAGCAGTTGACCGTAGCACTTACAGATATGGAGGTGTTCGTCAATGAAATCCATTTCACGCAGAGCGTTAACTCTTTACTCATTGATTTTGCTGTTCTTTGCAGGTTGCGGGTTACTCTTTTATAACCTTGTTACAAATGCAGACGTATGGGCAATGAACAGAGCAAACCAGCATTTGTATTCAAACGGCACACTCGCCACCGCAGGCGATATTACAGATATTAACGGCGAAATCCTTGTTACCACAGAAGACGGAAAGCGAGTTTATAACGATAACAAATATATTCGTCTTGGTACACTTCATACAGTTGGTGACAGTGCAGGTTATATTGCAAGCGGTATTCAAACTTCTTTCAAAGATGAACTTACGGGTTACACATTAACTGATGGCGTATATAACCTTAAAAGATACGGAAAAGGCAATGATATTAAGCTGACACTTAATGCAGAAGTCTGTAAAACTGCATACAAAGCATTAGGCAACAAAAAAGGTACAGTTGGTGTTATGAATTACAAAACAGGTGAGATTATCTGTATTGTTTCAAATCCGACTTATGATATTTTAGATAAGCCAACCGATATAAACACCGATACAACAGGCAAATATGACGGCATTTATATGAACAGATTTTTCTCGGGACTTTACACTCCCGGTTCAACCTTTAAGGTGCTGACCGCAGCTTGTGCTATTGAGAATATTCCTGATATTTATGACCGCACATACACTTGTAAAGGCAAAGTACAAATTGGTGAAGGCTATGTAATCTGTAACGGCACTCACGGTAAAGTGGATTTTGAAGAAGCACTTAACAAATCCTGTAATGTTGCCTTTGCAGAAATTGCTTACGAATTGGGTAACGAAAAAATGACCGCTACCGCTGAGCGACTTGGCTTTAACAACACTAATATTATGGTCAGCGGAAAAATCCGTAGTGCAAAAAGTAAAATTAATCTAACTGAAGCCACCGCCCTTGATTTAGGTTGGGCAGGTATAGGGCAATACACAACTCTTATAAATCCTTGCCAGATGCTCACAATAGTTTCAGCTATTGCCAATGACGGCACAGCACTCGCTCCGCAGGTTGTAAGTGAAATCACATCCCCTGAAGGCAAAGTCACATATAGTGCGACTACTGAAACTTTAGGCGAATATTTTACCGTTGACACCGCCACAAAACTTGACGACTTGCTTCGCTCAAATGTTAAGAATTACTATGGTGACGGTTATTTCCCACAAATGAAAATGTGCGGAAAAACGGGTACTGCTGAAGTCAGTGACAACGCCGATGCAAAACCAAACGCCCTATTTATAGGCTACTCACAACAAGACAATATGCCATTTGCAATTATCGTTGTTGTTGAAGACACAACGTCAAGTATCAAAAGTGCTGTACCAATCGCTTCAAAAGTTATGAAAACAGTTAAAACAGAATATGCAAAAAAATAAGGGATGCTTGGCATCCCTTTAAATTTTAATTATTTCCCAAACTTTTCAACAAGTGCTTTATACTCATCGTCTGTAATTGCTACAACCGAGCCGTGTCTTGGGAAGAATTCCATACTGTAATCTTCTGCTTTTACTGGCTTAAAGTTTTCAAAATCGCTTGTTTGTTGCATAAAGAAACGGTCTGTGCCGTATTCGTCCATAATCATAACCCACTGGTCTGTGCCTGTTATATTATAGATTTCACTACCCTCAACACCCGTTGTTGCAAGTGATACTACAACAGGCTCGCTTGTATATGGGCCTGTAAGATTTTCACTTGTTACATAAGCAATTGTCTGGTCTTCGTCGTGTTTGAAATAAAGGTAATAAAGTCCTTTTTCTTCGCTATATGCAATATCGCCGTCGATTGTCTGAATTCCGGGACGTTCATACAATAACTGTGGCTCTGTAAGTGTCTTGAAATCGGTTGTATATGCATAATACATCTGTGCAACGTCGTTCCATACGGTTGAATGTGCCCAATAAACCATATATGCCTGCTTTTCTGCATCCCAGATTGCCTGAGGTGCCCAAGCACGTGTTGTTTCTGAATATTGACCACCGAAATCACGAATATCAATGATTGTTTCGTCTGTCCAAGTGATTAAATCTTTTGATTTCCAAGTAACAAGTGCGTGGTTCGAAGTCCAGCCCTCTGCACTCTTCATATCTGTACCGATTATGTAATAATAACCATCTTGTCCTTTAAGAATATAAGGGTCACGGACTGAACGCTTACCCAAATACTGAATAATAACAGGTTGATTTCCGTTAAGTGCCTCAAAATTATAACCATCTTCACTTACTGCAAAATGGATTCTTTCCTGTTCAGGCTCATTACCTACAAAGTAAGCAAAAAGATATTTTCCGCTTTCGCTTTTTGCCGGTTGTGCATAGTTCATAATGTCTTTTACCCCCATAACAACAAGAGTAATTACCCCTGCCAACGCTATAATTACCGCTAAAATAACGGCAATTTTTTTGAACTTATTTTTCTTCATAATTACCCTCCGGAATTTGTTGGTTTAAGTATATCTTAAAATCTGTGTGTTGTCACTTGACAAGTTTAATAAAAAATCAAAATCTTATTTGTTCAGTTTTTTGAGTGTAACCTCGCTAATCATTGTTGAGCCTAAAATAAGCACTGCCCCGATTACCCCGTAAACACTCATTTTCTCACTTAATATAACAGCCGAAAGAATAATCGCAACAATAGGGTCAATATAACTGAAAAGTGCAACAGTCTGAGTATTCAACTTTTCGATTGTTCCAAAATAAAGTGCATATGCAAAGCCTGTATGCACAACACCTACAATCAAAAGCATAATAATCACAATCGGCGTAATTTCTGCTTGTGAATTATCTTCAGCAAGTATTGAATACGGCACTAAAATTGTTGCTGCACTAAAAAGTTGCACTATTGTTTTATCATAAATGGGAACATCTTTGATTTTCTTATTAAGTACAATAACCGACGCATAAAATGCCGCTGCACCAAGACCTAAAAGAATACCTTTCAACTCGCCAATGCCTGTAAATCCCGTTTCGATAATTCCCGAAACAAGCACCATACCCACAAGGGCTACCACTACACAAATCGCCTTTTTTAAGGTGATTTTCTCTTTGAATAACAATGGCGAAACAATTATTACAAAAACGGGTGCCATATAATAACAAAGCGTTGCAGTTGCAACTGATGTATATTGATATGACTCAAAAAGCAGAATCCAGTTGATACCGATAAAAATACCCGAAAGACATAACAAGAACAAATTACTCTTAATTGCCTTGAATGACATTTTGTCTTTCTTAATAAAAATCAGTAAAATCAAAAACAACGCACCTATGTAACCTCTTGAAATGGCAAGAAGCCCTGAAGAAAGTGGCACGTATTTACGAAAAATACCGATAGTACCAAATATGAACATTGATAAAATTAATGAAAGTTTTGCTTTTGTGTTCTCGTTCATAATATTCCCTCAAAAAAATTGATAGGATTATTATAATACAATGTTTTTCATTTTTCAATGTCATTCTAAGGAGTTTGTGACGATGAATGACACCTTTTAATTTGTATTGAAATTTAGTCAAAAGTATGGTAAAATAATTTGATATTATAATTATTTTTTGGAGTTTTTATTATGATGAAAATTTCACCTTCAATCCTTTCCTGTGATTACGGTAAAATTGCAGAAGAATTAAAAGACATGGAGCACTGCGGTGCTGACTATATGCACATTGATGTTATGGACGGTCACTTTGTGCCAAACATCACACTTGGTGCACCCGTTGTTAAATGCATTAAAAAGGCTACTTCTGTTCCTTTTGATGTGCACCTTATGATTAGTGAGCCACTTAAATATATCGACGATTTCTGCAAAGCAGGTGCTGATATTATCACATTCCACACAGAGTGCGACTCACCAATTGAAGAAACTATTGACAAAATTCTTGCAAATGGTGTTAAGGCTTCACTTACAGTTAAACCAAACACTCCCGTTGAAGAAATATTCCCATATCTCGACAAACTTTCAATGGTGCTTGTTATGACCGTTGAGCCGGGCTTTGGCGGACAAAGTTTTATGGAAGATATGATGTCAAAGGTTTCAGCACTCAGGGCAGAAATAAACCGCCGAAATCTTGAATGTGAAATCGAAGTTGACGGCGGAATTAATGAACAAACAATAGCAATTGCCGCAAAAGCAGGTGCTGATGTATTTGTTTCAGGTAATGCAATTTTCTCAAGTGCTGACAGAAAAGGTACTATCGAGAAATTCAAGGCTATTGCAGAAGAAAATTTCTGTAAATAATTAAATAACAACTGAGCCTAAAAAAGCTCCGTATTCACACAACTTTTCAGGCTGAATATCTGAAATTTGGCCGAATTCCCACATAACTGCGTTGATTTTGGGTGAGTTGGCAGGAATTTGCATATAAAACGAATTATCAATTTTATATATTTCATATTCAAGGTCTTTTCTGTGACGTCTTTTTAATACAGACACAAAATCAAGCAGATTATCAAGAGTTTCCGCTTGAAAAACAGAATAATTATTCAGTTTCTTCATTTTATAACGCACTTTTTTCTTTGGCGAAAATGTGAATATGAAAAAACATCCCCCGTCATTTACGGGCAAGGCTTCAACGGTGATTTTGTCCTTTGTATTAAAATTTTCACCAGCCTTAATCAAATCAAGAATGTTCTTTACTGCACTTTGCGTGTACTGACTGTTGCAGTCAAGAGTTTCATATGTAATGTGATACTTTTTCATTTCTTCAAAAGTAAGTTCAACAAGCATCACGTTATCATTAAGTACTTCAAAAGTCATTTTATTACCCCCGAATACCGAAAATACTTCTTAATCTATCATATTACGGGGACGGGCTTTGTGCAATAAATAAATATTGGAAAAAGTGAGGAATGCGTTTTGACAAACACTACAACACCTCAAAAAAAATATGAACTGACAGAAACCCGCAGAGTCACCCTTGACTATGCGATAATGCTTTCTGCTCCTTTAATTTTTGCTATTACAAAAAACGGATTTTCAGCACTTGTACTTGCTCTTATTTCAATGCTTACAAGCATTATATGTGTAAGATTTGGTGAAAAGTTCTTGAAAATCGACTTTTCATCACGTTTTTTAACTCCAATTGTAATTGGTTTGTCCGTTGCTTTAATGCTTCCTGCAACTGCACCTTGGTGGATTTTTGTATTTACATCTGCTTTTGCAGTTATAGTGTGCATTTTACCATTCGGCTCACCTGAAAAATCACCTTTTGTTCCTGCATCTGTTGCACTCTGCTTTGCAATTCTTTGCTGGAAAGAACAAGTTTTTGATTACGCGTCTGCCGATTCATCAATTACAGAATTGCTTTCACAAAACATTTCAATGGGCGACAATGTAGCATCTGTGTTTGAAGTGTTAATCGGTAACGTTCCGTCAGCAATGGGTACAGGTTGTGCGTTAATCCTTTTTGGTGCACTTGTTTTTCTTATAATCCGCAGACCTAAAGACAGCGTTCCCGTGCTTACATTTTTACTTGCAGTAATAGTTATGTCATTACTTTTCCCACGAGTTGGTACAGGCAGATTTATTTCACTTGTTATGGAACTTTGCGGTGGTATGTTACTCTTTGGTGCAATTTTCTTTATTTCTGTACCATCAGTTATGCCTGAAAGAACACTTGCCCGTGCGGTATGGGGCTTTACAGGTGGCGTGATTTGTATGATTATCCGCTACATAGGTGCGGTTGAAGAAAGTGCTTGCTTTGGTATTCTTATTACTTGTGCGATTTCGGATTTCTTTGACAAACTCCCGCTTACAAAGAAAGAAAAATCACAAATTCAAGTAGAAGAAACTGTACTCGAATTGCCAATAACAGTTGTCCCCGATGAAGTACTTGAAGAAATTCCCGATATTCCCGAGGAAATCACAGAAGAAACTGTTGAAACAGAAAACACAGAAGAAATGGCAGAAGAAAATCCCATGCAAGAAGCAGAAAGCCTTGAAGAAGTTATTTCCGAAGAAAACACTGTTACAGACCAGCAAGCACCTTTTGTAATAGGAGGTGGCGAAGATGAGTGATAACAACAAAACATTCAAACGAATTCGAAACAGTGCAGTTATCAAAAATCCGTTACTTTTTGAGGCAATTGGTCTTTGCCCTGTTGTAGCAATTGCAATTTCATTAAAATTATCAATCTTTCTTGCAGTTGTTACCGCAATTGAAATGATTTTATGCGAAGTATTAGCATCGCTTTTACTTAAAAATGTCCGCCGTTATTGGCGAGTTGCAATATATGCCGTTTTGGGAGTCGGGGTTATTTTCCCTATAATGATTTTTGTAAATAAATTCTTCTCTGATATATCAATCAATTTCGGTATTTATTTGCCGCTTATGGCGGTAAACTCGCTTATTGCATTGCACTGCGAACGTGTTGCAGTAAAAAACAATGTAAAAGACAGTTTTATTGACGCAACATCAGCATCATTAAGTTATGGTGCGGTTACAATAATTGTAGGCTTTTTACGTGAACTCTTTGCAAACGGTTCAATCGGCGGAATGGACATAAATATGCCCGTTAAATTCCCTGCCCTTGCAACTCCGTTCGGCGGTCTTCTCATAATCGGATTTTTAGCGGCAGCACTTAAAGCTTTTGTTATGAAGAAATATCCTGAAAAGTCCCCTGACCGTGCCTTTGATACGTCCGAAATACGTCGTTCACTTCGCGGTAGTCTAAGCGAACTTATGAAGGACACATTTGACCCATATGGCGAGGGTGCTAATGAAACTGAAACCGCATTTATACGTGTTCGTAAAGAACGTAAACTTAAAGCTGAAGAAACAGAATTCCATACAAAAGAATTTACAGAAATAACGGAAACCGAAGAAAAGCCGAAAAAAGAAAAAGTCAAGAAAGAAAAGAAAAAGAAAGAAAAGAAAAAGAAAGAAAAACCATCTAAACTTAAAAAGCAGGCGGAAACTCCACGTCGTGAACCTCGTGTTAGAAATGACGACGAGCGTACATATCTTGACGATTTTTCAGATATGCTTACAGAACTTGAAGAATATAAGAGCCGTACTGATACAGATGTTGAAAATAATGACGGAGGTGATGAGGAATGAGTATCTTCTTAAAACTTATTTCTGCCGCCTTTTATGTAATGATTTTTCAAAATCTTATTTTCAACGGCGGTTACGGTATAAGCGAAGCCGTAAGAATGAGTGCAAAACCACGTCAATTAGTGCCAATGGCAATATTTATCACATACTTTTCTACAGTTGTGTCAACTTTTTGTGTACTTCTTGACAGAATTGCAGTAATTCATTCTCTCAATGAAATTCTTCACGCTATTCTGTTTATGGGTGTACTTTTGCTCACATATATGCTTACTATGGCAGTTGTTCTGATTTACGGAAAAGTATCTCCACGAACAGTCCGCAGAATAGGTATTGCCGCTTTTAATACACTTGTATTGGCAGTTCCGTTTATCAACTATCGTTCCGCTTTTTCGGTTGTTGAGGCAATCGGTGCAGGACTTGGTGCAGGTGTAGCTTATGTTATTGCGGTTCTGCTCATTAATAACGGACTTAAGCGTCTTGATATGAACAAAACTATTCCCGCTTGTTTTAAGGGAACTCCCGCAATGTTCGTTTATACAGCGATTTTGTCCCTTGCATTTATAGGAATTTCAGGCTCATCAATATTTATATAAAGGTTAATTTATGGCGAAAAATGAAAATGCACCCCGCAGATTAAAGGGGTACTACGGATTTTCAAAAAAATACCCGTCTCGCCGAGGGGACAGACCTATTCACGAAACCCCAAAAGCGAAAAAAAGAGAACGCACCAAAAAGATTTTGGCAGGCGTTGTTTTGGTGTGTCTTTTTGTATTTACATTCATTTTTGCCAAATTCTGTTATAACCTTTCAACCCGACCGTTACCACAGCAAGAAGAAAATCCTGCACCCGTAATTACTGCAGATAATCTGGGTACAATTCGTGCAACATATATTGATAATCAGATTTTAGGCGAAATTACAGATTTGTCAAAAGCACTTGACGAGGCAAAACGCAACGGATTTAATGCGGTAGTGCTTGATTTCAAAACGCAAGAAGGCGTATTGACCTATAATTCCGATTTGCTTTCATATTACACAGAAATCAATATTATAGATGAAGTTATTATTGAAAAAATTAAAAGCGAAGGCTTTATAATTATTGGCAGAATTTTCTGTTTTGAAGATACAATTGCCCCACAACGTATAAACGCATATGTTTATGAAAATACGGAAAAGACAAAAATATGGTTTGATAACTCTGCAATCAATGGTGGCAGAGTGTGGCTTGACCCAACTAATTCAAGAGCAACAAATTACCTTTGCTCAGTAATCGACGAAGTTGCGGATTTCGGTGCAGATTGCATTTATCTTCAATCCGTTCAGTTCCCACAGGGAAGAGAAAACTCAAAACCCGTATATTCTGTAGATGACACAACACTAAACCGCAATCTTGTGCTTATGCAATTTATTGAAAAAGCCGTAAAATCTGCAGGCAACAGACCAATAATTCTTGGTATGCCGTTAGAATGTGCAACTGATGGTGACACAGAAAAATGGGGCGGAAATCTTTTTGATACATCTGCACCTGTGTGCTCGCCACTTCTCACTCCGCCCGAAAATAGCAATTATATTGAGTTTATCGAAAACAATTACATTGTTATGAATGATAAAGCAAAAAACAATTTTTCTACTATAAAAATAATTCCAACAGTTAAAAATCAGCCTGAAAATACTGATTTTTATGAAAAATTATCGGAAAGTGCGGCAGAGAGTTATATAATTCTGCCTTGATTTTACAAAAAGACTTGAAATACAATGAATTTTATTGTATTATTTATAGTGAATTAAAACAAAAAACGGAGGTATAATACCTATGGTATCAGCAGGTGATTTCAGAAACGGCGTAACATTTGAAATGGACGGCAACGTTTACCAAATCGTTGAATTCCAGCATGTTAAACCCGGCAAGGGTGCTGCTTTCGTAAGAGCTAAAATTAAAAACGTTATTTCAGGTGGTGTTGTTGAAAGAACATTCAACCCAACTGAAAAATACCCAACAGCTTTCATTGAAAGAAAAGATATGGAATATTCTTACAATGACGGTGGTCTTTACTACTTTATGGACCAGGAAACATACGATATGGTTCCGGTAAATGCTTCAGACCTTGGCGACAACTTTAAGTTTGTTAAAGAAAATATGATTTGTAAAATCCTTTCATATAAGGGTAATGTTTTCGGTGTTGAACCACCAAACTTTGTTGTGCTTCAGGTAACACAGACTGACCCTGGCTTTGCAGGTAACACAGCAACTAACGCTACAAAACCGGCTACTCTTGAAACAGGTGCAGAAATCAAAGTTCCTCTCTTCATTGAAGAAGGCGAAATGATTAACGTTGATACTCGTACAGGCGAGTATATGTCACGTGCATAATTGGAGGTAAATTATGATGACAGTAACAGAAAAAGTAGCTTATCTTAAGGGACTTGTTGAAGGTCTTGATTTTGATAAGGACGATAAAGAAACAAAGGTTATTAACGCTGTTCTTGATGTACTTGAGGACCTTGCTCTTGCAGTAAGCGACCTTGACGACGAAATGGCAGTAGTTACTGAACAGCTTGACGCTGTTGACGAAGACCTTGCAGACCTTGAAGAAATCTTCTATGACGAGTGCGACGATTGTGACTGTGATTGTGACGATTGCGATTGCGACTGTGATGAAGATATGTATGAGGTTGAATGCCCTAACTGTGGCGAAATGATTTACTTTGATGAAGAAATCATTCTTGACGGTGAGGCTGAATGTCCAGCATGCGGCGAAGTTCTTGAATTCGATTGCGAATGTGACTGCGACTGCTGCGAAGACGAAGAATAATTAATATTCACAAAACTTAAGGACTACCAAATTGGTAGTCCTTTTTTGTTGCTTTTATGTTTGATTAGTGCTACAATTTACCTATGAGGTGATTGTTATGACAAACAACAAAAAAATGATGAATATCTATACTATTATGTGGGCTGTAATTGCAGTTGTTTATGGCTTATGGATGACATTTGTTATGAGTTGGGACCAGTATCCTTACATAATTCCTACAGATGCAGATTTGGCTTTACCTGCCGAAGAATTTATTGCAAAATTTGACGGTATGCTTTATGAACCATTGTATGCAAACTCAACGGTTTATTGGCTTTGGGTAATCGGCTCAACCGTGCTTCTTTTCTTATATGCATTTTTTATAAGAAAAATCCTTTTTGCAAACAAACTCACAAAAGGTACAACAATTTTCTGTATTGCTAATCTTATTGCAGGTTTTGTTTTCATTACTTGGTATGGATTTCTCAATTTCCCACATCAATTCGGCAACATTTTAACTGACGTTACGGCAAGTATGCTTGGTCTTCGTTACCCATGGCAATTCAAAATGTGGGGTGTGTTAGCATCATTATCAATTTTCACAAACACACTCTATATGTATCGCAAAAATAATTATCAGGGTAAGGCAGGCGTTATTGTAACGTCTCTCGGATGTGCCGCAATTTATGTAACAGTAAATGTTCCATCTGCAGGACTTGACCTTGTTATGACTGCTCGTTGTTTAGGTCACTGGGCAACTGCTCTTATTTTCGCATTTTTAGGTGCAGCAGGCGTAATTATTTTCCTCTTCCACAAGTGCAAAGAAAAAGATAAGAAATACATAATCGCTACAATTATTTTCGTTGCTGTTCTTCTTTTAATGCTTGTGCTTTTAGTGACAGTTGGCAAGAGTGCGTTTATTGAAAACTTGCCAATGTGGGTAGCATATGCACTCTTATTTATAATCAACTTCACATCATTCTTTGACAAAAAACAAGTTAGAGAAACAGTAAACGCATAAAGGAGAATATTTATGAAAGAGATTTTAATGTCAAATATTCCTGCAGCCGTTGCCACAATAGGACTTGTTCTTTATTTCTTCGGTATGGCAATTGTATTTATTATTAGTCCACTTAAAAATGCAGAAAGTTTTTCAATTAAGCCTGTTGATAATGCAGGTAAAACTGAAATCCGCGTTTATTATGGTGGTATTTCAGGTGCTTTAGGCGGATTTTTGCTTTTCCTTATGTTAGCCCTTAAAACACCATACTATTCAATGATTGGCGGACTTTTCTTCTCAACAACTGTTTTTGTTACAAGAACAATCTTTTTGTTCGTCGACAAGGGTTGGAAATGCCCATACACAAAACTTGCAATTCCTGCTGAGGGACTTTTTGTAATTGCACTCTGGACTTGCTTCATTCTTTCAAAAGTTTTATATTAATATGACGTTAATTCAAGATAAACTGTTTGAATTGAAGGATTTGGGATATAAAGAGTTTCACGCTAAACTTATGCCCACAGTCTGCAAAAATAAAATTATTGGTGTTCGCGTTCCCCAATTACGAAAATTAGCAAAAGAAATTAACAAGTCAGAACTAAAGGTAGATTTTTTGAATACCCTGCCCCATAAATATTATGAAGAAGACAATCTGCACGCATTTTTAATTGAGCAAATTAAAGATTTTGATGAGTGCATTTCTGCGTTAGATAATTTTCTACTATTTGTTGATAACTGGGCAACCTGCGATATGATGACACCAAAAGTTTTAAGCACAAATCCTGAAAAACTTTATGAAAAAATCGTAGAATGGTCAAAATCAAAACACACTTATACCGTTAGATTTGCAGTTGTCACATTAATGAAATTCTTTATGGATGAGCGTTTAGATAAAAAACATCTAAATCTGCTATTAAGTATAAAAACTGACGAATATTATATCAATATGGCTATTGCTTGGTACTTGGCAACTGCACTTTCAAGCCGTTGGGAAATAGTAATTCCATATATTGAAAATCAAAAATTCAGCAGATGGATTCACAACAAGGCAATTCAAAAGTCTATTGAAAGTTACCGCATAACAAAAGAACAAAAAGAATATCTTAAAACACTAAAAATCAAATGAAAAAGGGCTACCATCAGGTAGCCCTAAATTTTTGTTATTATTCCGCAATCTTTTTGATTACATCAATAAACTGTTTTTCTTCGCTTAACTCAATTGCACCTTTATCAACAAGTGATGCATTTGCAGGGTTAATAGGAAGTTTTGCAAGTACAGGGATTCCCAACTCTTTTGCAACTTCGTCAATCTTACTTTCGCCATAGATAAAGTGCTTTTTGCCACAGTCGGGGCATTCAAAATAACTCATATTCTCAACAATACCAATAATCGGAATATTCATCATTTTTGCCATATTGACTGCCTTTTTAACGATAAGTGTAACCAAATCCTGCGGTGTTGTTACAATTACAATTCCGTCAACAGGGAGAGACTGGAACACTGTAAGTGGAACGTCACCTGTTCCCGGAGGCATATCAACAAACATAAAGTCAACATCGCCCCAAACGACTTCCTGCCAGAATTGGTGAATAAGTCCTGAAATAACAGGGCCACGCCAAATAACAGGCTGGTCTTCTTTTTCAAGAAGAAGATTTACACTCATAATTCTTGTACCCAACTTTGATTCCAATGGATACATTCCCTCTGCTGTGCCTTCAGGATTACCGTGAACGCCAAAAGCCTTCGGAATTGACGGACCTGTAATATCAGCATCAAGAACTGCGGTCTGATAGCCCATTGTCTGTGCTGTTACTGCAAGTGATGATGTGACAAAGCTCTTACCAACGCCACCTTTACCGCTTACAACAGCAATAACCTTTTTAACATCGCTCATAGAATTTCCGGGAATGTGTAAGTCCTGTTTTTTGCTATCGCAGTTTGCTGAACAGCTGCTGCAATTTCCACTACATTCACTCATTTTAGAAAACCTCTTTTCAGTATAGATAATTATTAACTAAATATTATTTTCCTACACAAAACTGTGCAAAAATTTCATTAACTACTAATTCTGTTGCCTTTTCGCCCGTTAAAACCATTAAGTTTTCAATAGCCGAATCAAGACAAACAGTAACAGCATCCATTGTCATACCAAGCATTAAGGCATTGTCAGCATCTTTAAGGGCTTCAAGTGCTTTTTTGCAACAGTCACGTTGACGTTCATTAACAATTGCTGTTGCAGATGTGTCAAAATCTGCTGTTCCAAGCAACTGCTCAACCGCATTTGTAAGGGATTGTTTTCCGTCACCCGTTTTTGCTGAGATAAAAACTGTCTGTGCAAAATTTTCTTCAATTTCGCCTTTTAGATAGTTTTTGTCTAAATCTGTTTTATTGACAATTCCTATCGCCTTTTTACCTTTACAAAGTTCAATTAAGCGACGGTCTTCATCTGTTAAAGGTCTGCTTGCATCAAAAACTGCAAGGACTAATTCAGCATTTTCAAGTCTTTTAACTGCACGGTCAACACCAATACTCTCAACTACATCATCAGTATCACGTACACCTGCCGTATCAGCAAGTCGTAAAGTAATTCCGCCCACATTTACTGTATCTTCTACAATATCGCGTGTTGTACCTGCAATTTCGGTGACAATTGATTTTTCAGTACCCGAAAGCAAGTTCATAAGTGTAGATTTTCCAACATTGGGGCAACCTACAATGGCGGTGTCAACACCTTCCATTATAATCTGCCCTTTCGAGAAGTCATTTATAAGTTTTTCAAGACTTAAAATGCTTTCGTCTATATGTTCTTTCAAATTGTTTTCAGATAAATCTTCAATTTCTTCATAAGGGTAATCAACCCAAGCAGAAAGAAGAGCCATATCATAAACTAATTTGTCATTTATCTTTTTAATTTCTTTGAAAAGTCTGCCCTCAAGCACTCCAAGAGCAATTTTTTCAGCCTGCTCACCTTGTGCAGAAATAATATTCATAACAGATTCGGCACTTGTCAAATCCATTTTTCCATTTAAGAAAGCTCGTTTAGTGAATTCGCCTGCTTCAGCAGGTACAGCACCTGCACCGAGAACCGCTTTTAAAACTTTATCGGTAACAAAAAGTCCGCCGTGACAAGAAATCTCAACAACATCTTCACCTGTGTAACTTTTTGGTGCTTTGAACACAAGTGCCACAACATTGTCAATGTTGCCATTTTCATCATAAGCTTTGCCGTAAAGAGCAGAATAGCCACCTATTTCGCAAAGTTTTTTACCGTTGAATGAAGAAAAAACCTTGTCCGCAACAGATATAGCGTTTTCACCTGAAATTCTTACAATTCCTATTCCACCTGGGGCACGACCCGTTGAAATTGCCGCTACGGTACTCATTTTTCTTCACCCGCCTTCTTTTTCCTTAAATCTTTAAAGAAATTCGAAAGTATTTCCGCACATTGTTCACCCATAATTCCACCCTCATATATCGGTTTATGAGTAAAATTCATATCAAAAAGACGTGCCGCCGAAACGACAGCACCGTTCTTTTCATCAGTTGCACCAAAATACACATTTTTAATTCTTGAATTTATGATTGCACCTGCACACATAGGACACGGCTCAAGAGTTACATACAAATCACATTTCCAGAGTCGCCAGCCACCAAGTTTTTTGCAGGCGTTATCTATTGCTTCAATTTCGGCATGATGCAAAGCATTTTTCACGACTTCTCTGCGATTTCTGCCTTCGCCTACTATTTCGCCGTCACAGACTACAATTGCACCAACAGGCACTTCGCCCTCATCTGCCGATTGCTCGGCAAGAGAAAGTGCATATTTCATAAAATCAAACTTATCCATAATCAAGACTCAATACTTGTAAGTGTAATTATAACCATAATGATAATTGCGATTACCATAGGTACATTTATAAATAACGAACTAACTTTTTCGCCGGATTTTAAGGTGTCTACACCTTTTGCCAACTTTGTTTTGTAATTCATTGAGAAAAATCCAACTCCGCCAAGAATACCTAAAATAATAAATAATATTATCATTATTACTGCCGCAACACCTGACCAACTCTCACCAAAGTTACTGTCAATCGTCATAAGAATTACGGAATACATATTATTTATAAAATGAAGAATAATTGATGGCCAGATACTACCGGTTGCAATTGTAAGGTAACCTAAATACAGACCACCTACAACTGTGTATGGGATTTGTGCCATATTGCCGTGCATAATTGAGAAAATAAACGCACTTGCAACAATAGCAAAACCGTCACCATAACGGCGTAATGGTTGCATAACAACTCCGCGAATTGAAAATTCTTCAATAATAGCAGGAACAACAGCCATTGAAATTACTGAAATGAGAAATCCGCTAATTCCGTTCATTTCTAAATCTTCAAGACCGCTTGTAAATTCTACTCCTGCAAGTGTCTGGAAAATAAGCGAAACAGCATTGACTACAATTGAAGAAATTAACATTATCGGTATAAGCATCATTGTAAGACATACTGCTGCTTTTCCGTTATAAACTGTACCAAATAGTAAGTTCCCTGCAAGTTTGCTTGATTTTAAAGTTAAATAAACAATTCCAAACGGAACGCCAATATAAATAATTGAACCTATTACGCTATACGCATAATTTGCAATTGAATTTTCATAAAGCAAATTAAAAGCAGGAATAAATTCACTCAATATTTCGATAACAATAGAAATAGCAAACGAAAGAATTACATAAGCAATTATAGCAAGGCCAAAACGGTTACCCATTTTACGCAGAACTTTTTTGTCATTTTTCTTTTCCTGTTGTTTCATATATTGCTCATTATAATATGAAGCATATCCGTTGTTTGCGTAGTTCATATTATAAGGCGTATTGTTTTGTCCCCATCCGCCAAACTGACTATTTGGATTTTGATAGTTATTCATTGTAAACTCCTTAAAATGTCAGTTAAATATTTATTATTAATTATCAGTAGTCTTTTTTGAAACATAACCACCAATAACTGTGATTGCTGTTTTTCTTCCTTCTTCTTCAAGTTTGATATTTGTATCACCATAAAGTTCAAGCTGAAGCTTCTGTGCTGCAAGTGGATAGTCAACAACCCAAATCCAAGCAGTTGAACGAGAAGAATAACCATATCGAGTATCAGGTGTAGGCAAAGTGAGTTCTGTAATCTCATAGTTTGCCCAACCCTCAGTTACTGCCTTTGATGCATAACTGATAATTGATTTTTTGCTTATATTTGTACGCACGTTTGCAAGCATAACGTCTGCAACCTCATTGATTTCTGCAAGAGTTGCACTTTTTGCTTTTTCAATAAGTGCATTTACAACCTGACGCTGACGAGCAACACGGCTGATGTCACCATTAGCATCTGTTTTTCTAACACGGCTGAATCTTAATGCTTGTTCACCATTAAGTAGAACATTTTCTCCACTTGGAAAATAAACACCTTTCTTTTCAGATGAAAGATGATTTGCAACATAAGCAGGAACATCAACATTTACGCCACCAAGAACATCAATAACCTGAGTAAATGAATCAAAGTCTACCATTGCATAACCGTCAATTTCAATTTTGTAATCGTTTTCGATTGTTTCAACAAGATATGCAGGTCCGCCGTTTGCACAAGCCGCATTTAACTTTGCATAACGGTCAAATTGGTCCATATAAGTGTAGCTGTCACGCATAAATGAAACCAATTTAATCTTTTTATCAACCTGATTGATAGAAACAAGCATCATAACATCAGTATTACCCTTTTCAGTAATATTTGCTCTGCCTGCTTCTTCCGCTGAAGCATCACTACCTATAAGCAAAACATTGATAATGTCGCGATTGCTCATTTTTTCGCCACCGTTAGTTGCCCAATTTTTAAGAATTTCCTTAAAATCGTTACCTGTAGCGTCATCCATTTCAGCGAAGTCAATGTTTTCTTCTGCACTGTCCACAAATTCTTGTGTAGGATTAATTGTTGTGCTTTCAGGGTCATCAAAATCAATAAGACTAAATTTATGACCCACAAAAGCCACTACTGCAATTACAAGTGCAAGAAATACTGCGAGAATAGGAAGTAAAATTACTAATAACTTTTTCTTTTTCTTCTTTTCTTCCTTTGGTTCTTCAATAACTTCATCTAACTTTTTCTCGTTGTCGTTCATATTATATCTTTCCTTTCACAAACAGAAAAAATTATTCCTCGTTAGCACCCTCAACAGTTTCAACTGTTTCTGTTTCAGTTTCTTCTGTTTCTTCCTCATGCTCTGCAAGAGAAATTGTAACAACTTTTTCGCCATCTTTAGTTTTCATAAGAATAACACCCTTTGATGGTCTGTTACATTCTCTTACCTGCTCTGCAGGAAGACGAATAATAATACCATCAGAAGAAATCATAATAATATCTTGTGTTTCATCTACCATTTCAATAGCACAAACTTCACCATACTGTTCAGTATGATAGTTTGTAAGACCTTTACCACCACGGTTCTGAACACGGTAGTTAGAAACATCACTTCGTCTGCCGTAACCTTTTTCGCTGATTGTAAGAACTTTACCTTCGTCACCGAAAATAACCATACCTACAACCTCGTCACCCTCACCGAGAGTAATAGCACGAACGCCACGAGCAGTTCTGCCAATAGCTCTTGCATCTTTTTCATTAAAGCAGATACTCATACCCTTTCGAGTAGCAACCATCAAGTTCTGCTCACCATCAGTAAGTTTAACCCAACGAAGTTCGTCGCCCTCGTCAAGATTAATTGCAATAATACCGCTCTTACGAATGTTTTTGTATGCATCGAGTTCTGTACGTTTGATAACACCATTCTTTGTAGCCATACAAAGATAATATTTATCTTCACCAAAGTCCGGAACACGAAGCATGGCAGTAACTTTTTCGTCAGCAGTAATAGGAAGAATATTAACAATATTCATACCTTTACCGGTTCTTGTTCCTTCTGGAATTTCGTAACCCTTAAGACGATACATCTTACCTACTGATGTGAAGAAAAGAATGTAATCGTGAGATGAACAGATAAACATACTTTCAGCGTAGTCCTCTTCACGACGGCTCATACCCTTGATACCTTTACCGCCACGACGCTGTACCTGATAAGTTTCAACAGGCTGACGCTTAATGTAACCCATCTTTGTAAGAGTAAATACGCAATCTTCTTCAGCAATAAGGTCTTCAATATCAACTTCGCCAAGAACATTTGAAATTTCAGTTCTTCTTTCATCACCGAATTTTTTACCGATAACTGAAAGTTCGTCCTTAAGAATTTCTTTAACTTTAGTTTCAGAACCGAGAATTTCAAGGTATTCAGCGATTTTTGCTCTTAATTCATCGCGTTCAGCAATAATTTTCTGGATTTCAAGACCTGCAAGTTGTCCAAGACGGAATGCTACGATTGCAGTTGCCTGTGGGTCATCAAAATCAAATTTTTCCATAATTGCAACTTTTGCTTCTGCCTGACCGCCTTTACAAGCACGGATTGTTGCAATAATTTCGTCAACGATGTCAATAGCACGAGCAAGACCTTCAAGAATATGTTCTCTTGCCTGAGCTTTATTAAGGTCATACTGTGTTCTTCTTGTGATAATTTCACATTGGAACTTAATGTATTCTTCAATAATCTGCTTAAGAGTGAGAACTTTAGGCTCACCATTAACAAGAGCAAGTTGAATAATACCATAAGAAATCTGAAGTTGTGTCATCTGATAAAGCTGATTGAGAATAACCTGTGGGTTAGCATCACGCTTTAAGTCGATAACTATTCTCATACCGCCGCCGCGTTTTGATGAATAGTCGTTGATATCAGAAAGACCTTCAATTCTCTTGTCTTTATGCAAATCTGCAATAGATTCAATAAGACGAGCCTTGTTTACCTGATAAGGAAGTTCTGTAATAATAATCTGGAAACGTCCATTTTTCTCATTTTCTACGATTTCTGCACGACCACGAAGTGCAATCTTGCCACGACCGGTAGCGTATGCCGCACGGATACCTGCTTTACCCATAATAATACCACTTGTTGGGAAGTCAGGTCCTTTGATATGCTCCATAATTTCGTCAAGTTCTGCTTCAGGGTTATCAATAACGCAACAAATACCGTCAACCAATTCACCAAGATTATGTGGTGGAATATTTGTAGCCATACCAACAGCAATACCTGTTGAACCGTTAGCAAGAAGATTTGGATATCTTGATGGCAAAACGGTTGGTTCTTTAAGACGGTCGTCGTAGTTTGTTGTAAAATCAACTGTGTCCTTGTCAATATTTGTGAGCATTTCAAGAGCAATTTTGCTCATTCTTGACTCAGTATAACGGTATGCAGCAGGCGGGTCGCCGTCAACTGAACCGAAGTTACCGTGACCATCAACAAGAACATATCTCATTGAGAAATCCTGTGCAAGACGTACCATTGCATCATAAACAGATGCGTCACCGTGTGGATGATATCTACCAAGCACTGAACCGACTGTGTCAGCACACTTACGGTGTGGTTTGTCTGGATAAAGTGAATTTTCGTACATTGTATAAAGAATTCTTCTGTGAACAGGTTTAAGTCCGTCACGTACATCGGGAAGTGCACGTGATGTAAGAACAGCCATTGAGTAGCTAAGGAAAGAACTTCTCATTTCCTTGTTAATCTCAACATTTATAATATTCTGTTCTTCAAGTGGAACATAATCGCCCAAATTCTGATTGTTAGCTTTACTCATTTTTTTACCTCTTAAATGTCAAGATTAGTTGCGTATTTAGCGTTCTTTTCAATAAATTCTCTTCTTGGTTCAACTTTGTCGCCCATAAGAATTGAGAATGTTTCGTCTGCTTCCATAGCATCTTCAAGTGTTACTCGAAGCATTGTGCGTGTCGCAGGGTCCATAGTTGTTTCCCACAACTGTTCAGGGTCCATTTCACCAAGACCTTTGTAACGCTGAACGTCACAGTTTGCACCCATTTCTTCAAGGAATGCATCTCTTTGTTCATCAGAGAAAGCATATTCGTGGCGTTTGCCCTTGCTAACCTTGAAAAGTGGTGGCTGTGCAATATAAATATAGCCCTCAGTAATCAAATCTTTCATATATCTGAAGAAGAATGTGAGAAGAAGTGTTCTGATATGCTGACCGTCAACGTCGGCATCGGCCATAATTACAATTTTATGGTAACGAAGTTTTTCAATGTTAAATTCTTCGCCAATACCAGTACCGAGTGCCGTAACAACAGGTGTCAACTTATCATTACCAATAACCTTGTCAATTCTTGCTTTTTCAACGTTGAGCATTTTACCCCAAAGAGGAAGAATAGCCTGAATTCTGTTATCTCTGCCTTCTTTAGCAGAACCGCCCGCAGAGTCACCCTCGACGATAAAGATTTCAGTATTTTCAGGGTTTTTATCAATACAGTCTGCAAGTTTACCGGGAAGTGAGTTACCCTCAAGTGCTGATTTTCTTCTTGCACTGTCTCTTGCTTTTCTTGCAGCCTCACGAGCACGAGATGCATCAAGTGCTTTATTAAAAATAGCCTTTGCTGCCTGTGGATTTTCTTCAAAATATGTCATCAACTTCTCGTACATCATTTTTGATACGATAGTCTGCATTTCTGTATTACCTAACTTACCTTTTGTCTGACCTTCAAATTCAGCTTCAGTAAGTTTAACGCTGATAACTGCTGTCAAGCCCTCACGAACATCGTCACCTGAAAGATTTTTATCGTTATCTTTAAGTAATTTGAATTTTCTACCATATTCATTGAATACACGAGTAAGTGCAGTCTTAAAACCATTTTCGTGAGTACCGCCGTCGATTGTACGAACACCGTTAGCGAAACTCAAAATAATTTCATTGTAACCATCGTTATATGAAATTGAAACTTCTGCACTTCTGTCACCACTTACAGTTGTAAAATGCATAATATCGTCAACAACAGGTGTAAGACCACGACTTGTATTAATGTAATCTACGAAAGATTTAATACCACCTTCGTAGCAGAAATTTTCTTCAATAATATTGTCAGGGTCACGCTTATCTGTAAGTGTAATTGAAAGACCGGCGTTTAAGAATGCCTGTTCACGAAGTCTTCTTTGTAAAACTTCATATTCATAAACAGTTGTTTCTGTAAAAATTTCAGGGTCAGCTTTGAACATAATAAATGTTCCTGTTTCGTCTGTATCCCCTACAATTTCAAGGTCACTTGCAATATTACCACGTTCAAATCTTTGACGGTGAACGTGACCATTTTGACTTACTTCAACAACGAACCATTTTGAAAGTGCGTTTACAACTGATGAACCAACACCATGCAAACCACCCGAAACTTTATAACCACTTCCGCCAAACTTACCGCCTGCGTGAAGAACTGTCAAAACAACTGTAACTGCGGGAAGTCCTTGCTGTTCGTTAATACCAACGGGAATACCACGTCCGTTATCACGTACTGTAATAATATCGTCAGGTAAAATTTCAACCTCAATATGAGTACAGTAACCTGCAAGTGCTTCGTCGATTGAGTTATCGACAATTTCATATACCAGGTGGTGAAGTCCTTTAGGGCCTGTTGAACCGATATACATACCCGGACGCTTTCTTACAGCTTCAAGTCCTTCAAGAACCTGAATAGCAGAGGCGTCATATGTTTCGGTGACAACCGTATCCATAACCTCTTCTTCAATTGTGTTTTTAATCTGGTCGCTCATTTTTTTCCTCCGTCAAAAACTGACTTATTTTATTCTTTTGAAAATTGTTGATGTATTTAGTGGCGAAATATAAATTTCTTTTTTATTTTCCTTTGTAGTAACAATAAATGATTTTGGTAATTCTTCAATTGAAACTGTTATACATTCGCCATTTTTTGATGCGGTATTTATGTATTCTCTTGTGCATTTGGAAACAGTTGTGTTATCAAGGTCAAATATACCTAAAATATTTTCATCAGTAATAACTGTGTCCTGCCCGATATTTAAATACATTAATCCACCGCTTTTCCGTTTTCTATTTTAAAAACCTTACCTGCGTGAAGTCTTGAAACTGTTTCTTTTTCACAACAAGTAATAAAAACTTGTTTATCTGTCATTTTATTGAGAATATAATTTTGACGCGTACTATCAAGTTCGCTCATTACATCATCAAGTAAAATTATAGGGTGTTCACCCTTTAAATCCTTAATAATTTCTGCCTCACCGAGTTTTAATGCAAGCGATGCACTTCTTTGTTGACCTTGTGAGCCGAATTTTCTTGCAGAAATTTTATTTATAAGAATTTCAATATCATCACGATGCGGACCACTTGTTGTATTTTTTAAATACAAATCATTTGGTCGGTGTTTTTGCATACTTTCAAAATAAATTCTTGCAATATCCTGCTTATCTTCACTTTCATAACGGACATTACTTAAATATTTTATAGAAAGTTCTTCTTTTTCCCCGGAAATTCCTGCATATATATCAGTTGCTTTTGATTGAAGTTTTTTTATGTAATCAATTCTGTCACAAATAACTTCAGCACCGGCAATAGCTATTTTTTCATCCCAGATATCAAGTGTATCAAGTAAAGACGGATTTTCTGCCGCATTTTTAAGTAATGCATTTTTTTGCTGAATAAGGTGATTAAAATACATAAGTTTTTTTGCATACATATTATCAATCTGACTTATTGCAGTATCAATAAATTTTCGTCTGTTTACAGGTCCGTCTTTAATAAGTGACAAATGAATTGGTGAAAAAACAACAGCATAATATTTACCGATTAATTCACGAGGTGACTGAAGATTAATCCCGTTTAAATTTGCAGTTCTTTTCTTATCAATAAAAATTGCCACATTATTTTCACGGATTGAAGTTTCAAAACTCATTGAAATTTTTGAATTTTCCTGCTCAAACTGAACAAGTTCACTATCTTTTGAATTTCTAAAACTTTTACATCCTGTAAAAAGCCAGATTGCCTCTAAAAGATTTGTTTTACCTTGTCCATTCTGGCCATATATAACATTTATTTCTTTATGAGGAAAAATCCCCATAAAATCAATATTACGAAAATTTTCAATTTTAATTTCGTTAATAAACATTAGTTTACCTCGTAAACAACTCTGTCAAATTCAACAGTATCGCCTGCACGGATTTTTTTACCGCGTGCCGTACAAATTTCCCCGTTTACTTTAACTTCACTTTCTTGAATCACAATTTTAGCGTGTCCGCCAGTCATGACTGCATTAACAAGTTTTAAAAGTGAATCAAGTCTTATAAAATCACTGTCAATATTAACTTGACGATGTTCTTTTTTAGCAATATGTGCAGTAATTTTTTTCATTTTAGTTCATCCTTACAGGAAGTACCATAAATAAGAAGTTTCTCTCATAAATAAGTGAGCCGTCATCTTCAGGTACAATAATAATTGGTGAAGTTGCACCATTAAGTCTTAAAGTAATTTCATCAATATCACAAACTTTAAGTGCATCAAGTAAATATTTATTATTAAAACCGATTTCTACTCTTTCACCCTGAATATCAGCAAGAATTCTGTCGTTTGCAGTACCAAGAGCAGTTGTACTTGAAATTTTAATTGATTCAGAATCAAAAATACATCTTACAAAACTCTTAATTCTTTCAGTAATAATAAGAGAAGTTCTTTCAATACCACTAATAAATTTTCTTGTATTTACTTTAACTTCTGTTTTTGCAGTTGTTGGAATTGCACTCTTATAACTTAAAAATTCACCCTCAAGAAGACGTGAAACAATTACGTATTTTCCACATTCAAACATAATATGACGAGATGCAACAACCATTGCTACTGTATCTTCACCATCACCAGCAAGTTTTACAACTTCATTAAGAGTTTTCTTTGGAATAATAAAGATTTTTTCATCGCCTTCATAATCAATCTTTTCATTTCTGATAGCAAGTTTATAACCGTCAACTGCAACAAGACGAATATTACCTTTTACTACTTCAAAACGTACACCTGTATGTACCATCTTTGCACCGTTTTCTGCAGTAGCAAAAATAGTTTTTCTAACCATATCTTTTAATGTTTCACCGTTAATAACAATTGGGAAACCACCTGAAACAGATGGAAGTTCAGGATAATCAGCCTCTGAAAAACCTGTAATTGAAAATTCGGAGTCACCACTCTTGATTTTGCAGATAAGTCTTTCATCACTTTCAATTGATACAAGTTCATCAGGAACATTTCTTAAAATATCGCAAAGAATTTTTGCATTAAGAATAATACTACCTGTTTGTTCAACTCTACCTTCAACAGCAGTAATGATGCCCATTTCAAGGTCATAACCTGTAAGCATAATTCTGTCATTTTCAGCTTTTATTAAAATACCCTCAATTGTAGGAAGATTTGTTGATTTTGTAGATGTTGCTCTTTGAACATTCATACAAGCTTCACTAAGAATTTGTGATGAACATATAAATTTCATAAATCATTCTCCTTTTTAGAAATAAAAAATAATAAAGTATAGTATTAGTAGTAGAGGCGGTTTAAACTGTCGAAAACTCATTTTTTATGTTATTTATCAACGTTTAAACCCTATTTTTTATGTTTGAAAAATCTTTGATACAAAGTTTATATAAATGATAAAAATTAACTTGTCTAAAACTTAATTGTTCAAAAGTCAAAAACTGTTGAAATCTTAGTTATTTTTAATCATTTATATTTTTAATTATTTCATTGATAAGATTTTTATATTTTGAGTCAGAAGACATTTTTTGCTGGACATTTTTAAGAGAACTGTTAACAGTTGAATGATTTCTGCCGAATACCTTACCAACTTCGTCTTGTGAAAGACCTGTAATTTCTCTAATTATGTACATTGCAGCTTGTCTTGCACTGTTAATATTGGCATCACGACGCTCACTTTTGATTTGTTCAGGAGTAACACCAAATGTAAATGAAACTTTTTCAATTATGTTTTCAATTACAACGCTTACAGGCTGACTTGTTATAAGAATATCTTTTAAAATATCTTTAGCAATTTCAACTGTTGGTGTAACATTGTTAAATGAACAGTAAGCATAAATATTTTTAACAGCAGAACCCATTTGACGAACGTTACTCTTAATATTTTCAGCTATAAATGAGCAAACATCATCAGGTAATTCAAATCTTAAATAATTTGCCTTATCTTTTATGATTGCAAGTCTTGTTTCAAAATCAGGTGGCTGAATGTCACAAAGAAGACCACTTTCAAATCTTGTTTTAAGTCTGTCTTCAATTTTAGGTATTGCACTTGGTGGTTTATCAGATGTAAGAACAATTTGTTTTCCTGCCTTGATTAATGTATCAAAAGTGTGGAAAATTTCTTCTTCAGTCTGAGTTTTTCCTGCAATAAATTGAATATCATCAATAAGAAGTGCATCACAGGTTCTATATTTTTGATGTAAATCGTGAGTTGTTTTTGTCTGTAATGCAAAATACAAATCATTTGTTAGATTTTCACTTGTTGTATACACAATGTTTGCATCAGGATTATTACTTTTAAGTTTTTCAATAATTGCATTAAGAAGATGGGTTTTACCAAGTCCGGAATTACCATAAATAAAAAGCGGATTAAATACTGAACCCGGAGTTTCAGCAACTCGCATTGATGCCGTATAAGCAAATTTATTTGACGGACCTACAACGAAGTTATTAAATGTAAGTTTTGCATTTTCAAGACCTGTTGAAGAAGAACTGCTGTTTTTTTCATTTTTTTCAATATTTTCTTTTGGAACATTTTCAAAAGGAATAAGTTCAAGTTCAACATTAAAGCCCATAACATTATAAAATGCATCTTCAATAAGACTTTTGTATTTTGTCATTATCAAATCAATTTTAAAACCGGGAGCAGAAATAATAACGCGTTCTGCTTCAATTTTAATGAGTTGTAAAGGCTCAATCCACATATTGAACGCAATAGAATTCATATTTTCTCGGCAATAATTTAAAACTGCTTCCCAAAATTCATTATAAGAATTCAAATTTCTCTTCCTTTCATAAAAAATTATGTAAAATACGCTAATTTCAATAAAAACCGCTTTATTTTGCGTTTTATGTATTTATGCGTGTAGTACGCCACTTTCATACATAATCAATTTTAGCACACTTTTTCAAGGATTTCAATGTATTTTAAATGAAAAAATAAATAAATATATAATTTATATATTATATATAATAGTGCAATTTTTCAAAAATAAAAAATTAAAAAAATATTTTTAATAAACTTTTTTCGACATAATCCACAATATATTGTTGAAAACTTTTAAAAATAAATAAATTAATCGTATATGTTGAAAAAAACATTAAAAATTTTTAAGATTGACAATTTGACATAAATTTTATATAATGTCTTTCCGCAGATATTTTTACAATGTGTGACTAAATAATGAAACGGAGGAGTAAAAATGAAGAGAACTTATCAGCCAAAAAAGCGTCATCGTAAGATGGAGCACGGCTTCCGTAAGAGAATGTCTGACAGAAACGGCAGAAAGGTACTTGCCCGCAGAAGAGCTAAGGGCAGAAAGCAGTTGACATACTAATTTTGTCAATTGGGTAAAAAATTTGAAACGGACAGTAACAATTAAAAGTAACTGTGATTTCCGTAGAATTTACGGCAAAGGAAAATCATTTCAGGCTCCTGCACTGGTTTCTTATGTATTGAAAAACCGTGCGGGAATTTGTCGTGTAGGAATAACTACTTCAAAAAAGATTGGTAACGCAGTAGAACGTAACCGTGCAAGGCGAGTTATTCGTGTAGCTTACAGCAATCTTGAAAGTAAAATTCAAGGAAATTATGATATTATTTTTGTAGCAAGGTCGAAAACAAAGTATATTAAAAGTACAGATTTGACTTCAGTTATGCTTTCTCAATTAAGACAAGCAGGGGTTATAGATGAAACAACTGATAATTAAATTAATCAGATTTTATCAAAGAAAAATTTCCCCACTTTTTCCTGCACGCTGTCGTTTTTACCCTACCTGCTCTCAATATGCCGTTGAGGCAGTTGAGAGATTTGGAGTTTTTAAAGGCTCCTTGCTTGCTTTGTCAAGACTGTTACGGTGTAACATTCTTTTTCCGGGCGGTTATGACCCTGTTCCCGAGAAAAAACAAAAAAAATGAGTCCCTTAAAATCTGGAGGACAATATGTTTGATTTTATTAGAGAAATATTTTCAATCCCATTTGGTTATCTCATAGGATTTTTCTATGAAATTAGTGATAACTACATTTTTTCCTTGTTGCTAATGACAATTTGCGTTAAGCTTATATTACTTCCGTCCTCGATAAAGCAACAAAAGGGTATGGTTAAGACCCAGAGAATGCAACCAAAAATCAAAAGAATTAGAGAAAAGTATGCAGGCAACCAACAGAAGATGAATGAAGCTATGAATGAGCTTTATGCAAAAGAAGGTTATTCATCAATGACTGGTGGTTGTTCAGGTCTTCTTATTCAGTTTCCTATTATGATGGGTGTTTACTTTGTAAACTATAAGATTCTTGACTACGTTCTTAAAATTCCGGAAGAATCACTTAATTTGATTAAAGATGCAGTACGTGCATTACCTGAAGATGTAATAGGAAAAGTGTCAAATCTCGAATATCAGATTGAATTACTTGCAATTCAGCATTTTGATAAACTTGATTTGTCAGGAGTTCCTGTAGAAGTTATCAATAAAATTAATGTTTTTATTGATAATTTTAATCTTTTTGGTGTTGACCTTTCAAGAACTCCAACAACAGATATGGGTTGGGATTTATTATGGCTTATTCCAATTCTTACAGGTGTAACATCACTTATGATGGGTATTTATACTTGGTTAAGACAGAAAAAGACAAATCCTGAAATGGCAAAAAATCCTTCAATGGGTTGTATGTCACTTATGACACCTGCAATGAGCATCTATTTCTCATTCTTGTTCCCTGCAAGCGTTGGTGTTTATATCATTATGTCAAGCTTGCTTTCATTCATTCAGATGATTATTACAAACAAAATTTACTCACCTAAAAAGGTGCTTGCTAAAACAATGGTTGACGAAACAATTAACCGCAGAGCAAGAGAAAAAATATTTAAAAATGTTGCAGAAACATTGAACGAAGACGACAACTGAGGTGTAAATAATGATTAAAGAAGCAATCGGAACCGGTAATACGGTTGACGAGGCAAAAGCCGCTGCTATGCTTGAACTTGGTATCAGCGACTTTGATGATTTTAATGTAGAAGTTTTACAGACACCTACAAAGAAGATTCTTGGTCTTTTCGGCGGTAATCCTGCAAAAGTTAAGGTTACAACAGAAGTTGCAGACCCAAAACCTGAAAAGAAACAGAATAAAAACAACAATAAGAAAAACGATAAAAAGCCTGCAAAAAAGGTTGAAAATAAAAAAGAAGAAAAGGTAGAAGCACCAAAGACTGAACCAAAAGTGCAAACTCCGGAACTTCCTTTAAATGAAACAAATCTTTATAAAGAAACTGCAGATTATATCAAGTCTATTGTTATGGGACTTGGTATGAGTGAATGTGAAATCAAAGAAATGTCTAATGAAGAAGAAATTTACTTTGAACTTGACTGCGGTGACGATTATGGCATTATTATCGGTAAACGTGGCGAAACTCTTGATGCTATTCAGTACCTTGCACGAATGATGGCAAACAAGGGTAACCAGAGTTATAAGAGAGTTGCAATTAACGTTGGCAATTATCGTGCAAAACGTGAAGAAACTCTTAGAATTCTCGCAAGAAAAACTGCACAAAAAGCAGTTCGCCAAGGCAGAAATATTTCACTTGAGCCAATGAATCCTTATGAGAGAAGAATTATCCATACAGCCGTTCAGGATGTAGAGGGTGCAACATCTCATTCAGTAGGTTCAGACCTTGACAGACGCGTTGTTATTTCTCCAGTTGAAGGCGGAAGAAACAGCGGAAACCGTGGTAGAAATAATAGAAATGGTGGCAGACGTGAGAGAAAAGAAGCATACAAGCCAGAAATTTCTCCGGATAGAGCACCAAAAAGCGATATTGACGGAACAGCACTTTACGGTAAAGTAGAAATCCGTTCAACTGCTTCAACTACAGAAGAATAAGAATAATCGGCGGTGGTAGGAATACTTATCGCCGATTTTTTTCAAGGAATTGATATTATGGAATACTTCGCAAAAGAATATGATATAGCAGTAATCGGTGCCGGTCATGCAGGAATTGAGGCGGCACTTGCATCTGCACGTCTTGGTGCATCAACAGTTATATTCACAATCAATATGGACTGGGTAGGCAATCTGCCTTGTAATCCATCTATTGGCGGCACTTCAAAAGGACATCTTGTTCGTGAAATTGATGCTCTCGGCGGAGAAATGGGTAAGGCTGCCGATAAAAATTCCATACAGACAAGAATGTTAAATCGAGGAAAAGGTCCTGCGGTACATTCTTTGCGTGCACAAATTGACCGTCGCGATTATTCCAAATATATGAAACACACTCTTGAAAAACAAGAAAACCTTGATATGAAACAGGCAGAAATTGTTGATTTGTATAAGAAAGACGATGTTTTCTACCTTAAAACAAATCTTGAGGCAATTTACACCGCAAAGGCAGTAATTATTGCAACGGGTACATTTCTTGGTGGCAGAATTTATATTGGTGATGTTTCATTTGAAAGCGGTCCTGATGGTATGTTTCCCGCAACAAGACTTTCTCAAGCACTTTATAAAATGGAAATTCCGCTTCGTAGATTTAAAACGGGTACTCCGTCACGAGTTAATAGACGTAGTGTTGATTTTACAGAACTTGAAGTACAAGAGGGTGACGAACAGATTGTGCCATTCTCTTATGAAACAGAAGTTTTGCCCGAAAATAAAGAAGTATGTCATATTACATATACAAATGAAGAAACAAAGCGTATTATTCTTGAAAACATTCACCGCTCTCCCCTTTACTCAGGCAAAATTGAGGGTGTAGGCCCAAGATATTGCCCAAGTATTGAAGATAAAATTGTACGCTTCGAAGAAAAAGAGCGTCATCAGTTATTTATTGAGCCTTGCGGACTTGATACAGAAGAATTATATTTGCAAGGTATGTCTTCTTCCCTTCCCGAAGATGTGCAACTTAAATTTTTGCGTAGCATTAAAGGTCTTGAAAATGTTGAGGTTATGAGAACGGCATACGCTATTGAATATGATTGCGTTGACCCGTTGGCATTAAAGGCATCACTTGAATTTAATGATATTGACGGACTATTCGGTGCAGGTCAGTTTAACGGCTCATCAGGTTATGAAGAAGCTGCAGCACAAGGACTTATTGCAGGTATTAATGCGGTACGTAAAATTCAAGGAAAAGAACCTTTTATTCTTGACCGTGCAAGTTCATATATCGGTACACTTATTGATGACCTTGTTACAAAGGGTTGTTCCGACCCGTACAGAATGATGACATCACGTAGCGAATACAGACTTTTACTCCGCCAAGACAATGCTGACATTCGTCTTACTGATTACGGTTATGAAATCGGACTTATATCAGAAGAAAGATATGCTAAATTTAAAAATAAACTTGAACTTATAAAGCAAGAGCGTGAGCGAGTAGAAAGCGTTACTATTGCCCCCTCCCCAGAAATCAATGAGGTGCTTGTTTCACGTGAAACAGCCCCAATGAAAACGGGTATAAGACTTGCTGAACTTATTAAGCGTCCACAACTTGATTATGAATGCTTGACACCATTCGACAAAACACGACCTAATTTGCCTGCAGAAGTTTTTGAACAAGTTGAAATCGACTTAAAATATGAAGGTTATATCAAACGTCAGCAAGCAAAAGTTGATGAAATGAGAAGACTTGAAGTCAAGAAAATTCCTGCAGATATTGATTATGATGATGTTTATTCACTTCGTCTTGAAGCAAGAGAAAAACTTAAAAAAGTGCGTCCAGAAAGTGTAGGACAAGCGTCGAGAATTAGCGGTGTTTCTCCGTCAGATATTTCAGTATTATTAATCCATTTAAGTAAAAACGAAAGAAAATAAAGGATTTACTATGTTAAATAAAGATTTATTCTATTCAACAATTGAAAAATTCAATGTGTCTGTTGACGACAATGCGTTTCAGCGTCTTGATAAATTTGCAGAAATGCTTATTGAAACTAATAAAAGTTTTAATCTTACTGCAATTAAAGAGCCTGACGATGTTACTGTAAAACATTTTGCCGATTGCCTTGCTATTTTCAAATATGTAGATATTCCCGAAAATGCAAAAATTATTGATGTTGGCACAGGGGCAGGATTTCCCGGTCTTGTGTTAAAACTTGCAAGACCTGATATTCAAATGACTTTTCTTGACAGTACAAAGAAAAAACTTGGCTTTATTGAAAGCGTTTTAAACGAATGCGGTGTGCAAGGCGAAACACTTCATATGAGAGCGGAAGAAGCGGCACAACTTTCAAAATACCGTGAGCAGTTTGATTTTGCAACTGCAAGAGCTGTTGCGGCACTCCCCGTCTTGTCTGAATATTGTTTACCATTCGTAAAACAAGGTGGTACGTTTATTTCAATGAAATCTGCCGAAAGTAATGAAGAAATGAATGAGGCTAAAATGGCAATTGGAATACTTGGCGGAAAAATCCAAGAGAATATTGTGTTCGATTTAGTCGAAAATATGCCCCGCAGAATAATTCTTATTAAAAAGAATTCGCAAACTCCGACAAAATACCCTCGTCCATCTGCCCAAATCGCTAAAAAACCATTAAAATAAAGGCGAAAACCGTTGATATAGAGCCAATTCTGACAAACGGATTTTCTTTACAAACAGACCTTCGTAGTGCTAAACTTGTAAACAAGGACAAGCACTGCGGAGGTTATTTTTTATGAGAAAACACTATCACGATAAAATAAGAACAGAAAATAAAATACTGCAAATTCCGCAAAGCGATATTCTCCCAAATCCAAATCAGCCAAGAAAAAGATTCGACTATGACGAACTTGAAGGTCTTGCACAAAGCATACGAACAAACGGTATTTTACAACCGCTTTTGGTAAGAACTCTTGAAAACGGAAAATATGAGTTGATTGCAGGTGAACGCAGACTTCGTGCCGCACGACTTGTAGGTCTTACCAAAGTTCCTTGTGTAGTGAATGAAATATCAGAAACCGATTCTGCAGTGTTTGCTGTTCTTGAAAATCTTCAGCGTCAAGATTTAGACTATTTTGAAGAAGCCGAAGCCCTGGCAACACTTGTAAGTGATTATCATATGGGACAAGATGAACTTTGTAAAAAACTCGGAAAAGCACAGTCCACAATTTCAAATAAGTTGAGATTACTCAAATTAAGCGACGAAATGCGATATCAGATTAGCCGTGCAGGACTTACAGAGCGTCATGCAAGAGCGTTGCTTTCAATAAATGACGAAGTTCAGCGAGCAAGAGCGTTGTCAATCATTATTGACCGTCATTTAAATGTAAACGAAAGTGAAACGCTTATTGACCAGATGCTTCGAAAGAACGAAACACCTAAAAAGCAGATGCTACGCGGTTTCAAGGACATTAGAATTTTTATAAATACTCTTAACAATGCCGTTGACACAATCCGTCGTGCAGGCGTTGATGCGGACTCGGTAAAAACAGAAACTGATGAGTATGTTGAATACATAGTCCGTATTCCAAAACTTGATGACAAGCCGTTGGCAAGCAACCAATAACGGTAAAACCACCGTGTTATCCCCCGATAACAAAACTAACGGTGTTTTTATATAGTGGCGAAAGCCACCCATATCCTTCTCTTTCACACCCCACATCCACAGCGAAAGGCTCCCGAAAGGGAGTCTTTTGCTTTTACAGAATGTTTCACGTGAAACACCATTTTGTAACTACCGATTGCAATTGGTAGTTATTGGAATAGAAAAACAAAAAATAACTATATAATTTGTAAATTTTCTTGATTTTCACTTTAATTTTTCGAAAATGTGTGATATACTTGTATAAAATCGGGTACTAGGGTGTGAAAAAACGCCTTTTTACCATTTCGGAGTGGGATTTTTGGCAAAAGTTGTTTCAATTATTAACCAAAAAGGCGGAGTAGGTAAAACTACAACCGCAGTTAGCCTTGCAGCCGCTGTTGGTGCTAAAGGCTTTAAGGTTTTGCTTGCAGATATTGACCCACAAGGTAACTCTACAAGCGGATTCGGTATAAACAAAAGAAAAATCACACATTCATCTTATGATGTTCTTGTAAAAGACATTAATGCAAATGATACAATTGTTAAAACACAGTTCAAAAACGTTGATATTATGCCTGCTGATTTAAATCTTGCAGGTGCAGAGGTTGAACTTATTGACTTGGAAAAACGTGAAAGCCGTCTTAAAATGGCGGTTGCACAGGTGTGGGACAAGTATGATTACATTTTCTTTGACTGTCCCCCTTCTCTTGGGCTTATAACAATCAACGCATTAACTGCTTCTGATACATTTTTAGTTCCCGTTCAGTGCGAGTTTTACGCACTTGAAGGGCTTGCACAGTTAATGGCAACGGTTCGTCAGGTTAAAAGACTTTATAATCCGCACATTGAACTTGAAGGCGTTCTTCAGACAATGTATGACGGCAGACTTAACCTTACACAACAGGTTGTAACTGAGATTAAAAAGTTTTTCCCGAATAAAGTTTACAAGACTACTATTCCGCGAAATGTACGACTTTCAGAGGCTCCGTCGTTTGGTGAGCCGATTATGTATTATGATAAGCATTCAAAAGGTGCGTTGGCTTATGACGCCTTTGCAGATGAATTCTTATCACAACAGAAGTGATGAGGTGAAGATATGGCTAAAAAAGGTGGATTAGGCAGAGGTATGGATGCTCTTTTCCTTGATAATTCCGCAACAGACGGCAGTAATTCCACAGTAACTCTGGGAATTACTGAGATTGAGCCAAACCGTGACCAGCCAAGAAAACTTTTCGATGAAAAAGCACTTGAAGAATTATCAAAGAGCATTAAACAAAATGGTATAATTCAGCCATTACTTGTTCGTCCTATGAGCGACGGTAGTTATCAGCTAGTTGCCGGTGAACGCAGATGGCGTGCAGCTCGTATGGCAGGACTTCACGAAGTTCCCGTTACAATCCGTGAAATGACCGATGAAGAAGCAAGCGTATTTGCTCTTATTGAGAATTTACAACGTGAAGATTTGAATCCGGTTGAAGAAGCACAAGGGCTTAAATCCCTTATAGAAACTTATGGTTTTACACAAGAAGAAACTGCTGACCGTGTGGGCAAATCTCGTGTAGCAGTTACAAATACTTTAAGATTGTTAAAACTCCCCGATTCCGTACTTAAATTGTTAGGTGACGGAAAACTTACGGCAGGACATTCCCGTGCTTTGCTCTCCCTTGATGATGAGAAAGAAATGCTCAAAATCGCAGAAACAGCAATCAGTCAGGAACTTTCAGTACGTCAGGTTGAAAAAATGGTTAAATATGCTTTGCAAGGTGAAAAACCAACACCTAAAAAGCGTGAGAAAAAAAGAGATAAATTTTATGACGAGGTTGAGATTGCTCTTACAAACGTGCTTGGCAGAAAGGTTAAAATCTATTTGTCAAATACAGGTCACAAAGGCACTCTCGAGTTTGAATTTTTCGGTAAAGAAGATTTGACAAAACTCGCAAAAGACCTCGATAAAGAGTAAATTGAAAGGAAATATATATGTTAGATATTAAATTTTTAAGAACTAATCCTGATGTAGTTAAAAAAAACATCAAGAAAAAGTTTCAGGATGAAAAGCTTCCACTTGTTGACAAGGTAATCGAGCTTGATGCAGAATACAGAGCTGCTAAAGGCAGAGGTGACGAACTTCGTGCACTCCGCAATTCCGTAAGTAAAGAAATTGGTGGACTTATGGCACAGGGTAAACGTGACGAGGCAGAAGTTGTTAAACAAAAAGTTAAAGATATGGCTGACGAGCTTAACGCTTTGCAGGTTAAAGAAGCAGAACTTGAAGAAGAAATCCGTAAGATTATGCTTGTAATTCCTAACATTATTGACCCTAGTGTTCCAATTGGTAAGGACGACAGCGAAAATGTTGAAATTCAGCGTTACGGTGAGCCTGTAACTCCCGATTTTGAAGTACCATATCACGTTGATATTATGGAAAACCTTAACGGTATCGACCTTGACAGTGCAAGAAAGACAAGTGGTAACGGTTTCTATTATCTTTGCGGAGATATTGCAAGATTACACTCTGCAATTCTTTCATATGCACGCGATTTTATGATTGACCGCGGTTTTACCTATTATATTCCACCATTTATGATTCGTAGTGACGTTGTAACAGGCGTTATGAGTTTCGCAGAAATGGAAAATATGATGTATAAAATTGAGGGCGAAGATTTGTATTTAATCGGTACAAGCGAACACTCAATGATTGGTAAGTTTATTGACAGTTTTGTTCCCGAAGACGAACTTCCAAAAACACTTACAAGCTACTCCCCTTGCTTCAGAAAAGAAGTTGGTGCTCACGGTATTGAAGAACGTGGCGTTTACAGAATTCATCAGTTCGAAAAGCAGGAAATGATTGTTGTTTGTAAGCCTGAAGACAGTATGAAGTGGTACGATGTACTCTGGCAGAATTCAGTTGATTTCTTCCGCTCACTTGACATTCCTGTAAGAACACTTGAATGTTGTTCAGGTGACCTTGCAGACTTAAAGGTTAAGAGCTGTGACGTTGAGGCTTGGAGCCCACGTCAGCAGAAGTATTTCGAGGTTGGTTCTTGCTCAAACCTTGGTGATGCACAGGCTCGCCGTCTTGGAATTCGCGTTAAGTCAAAAGACGGCAACTATTTCGCACATACACTTAATAATACAGTAGTTGCACCGCCAAGAATGTTAATTGCATTCCTTGAAAACAACTTGAATGCAGACGGTAGTATTAATATTCCAAAACCATTACAGATGTATATGGGTGGAAAAACAAAGATAGAGAAGTAATAAATTTTCTTACGAGAGGGATATACAAATGAAAAAGAAAATTATTAAAGCAATCAGCGTTATTATGGCACTTTCATTGTTGATGCTTACTTTCGGTGCTTGTAAAGATAATAATCAGTATGAGCAAACAGGTGATGTTTCAACAACAAATGGCGAGGAGTCAACAACAGAAAACAATGATTTGCCAAAGAATGTCAACACTCTTACAGGTAAAGCAGATTTGTCTGACAGTGCAGTCGGTGCACGACCAATCGCAATTATGGTTGAAAACTCCCCTGCAGCACGTCCACAGTGGGGTATCACAACACCTGACATTGTTATTGAAGGCGTTGTTGAGGGCGGAATCACTCGAATGATGTGGATTTATGCCGACGCAGAAGACATTCCTGATAAAGTAGGTCCTGTAAGAAGTGCACGTCACGACTATGTTGAGATAGCAAAAGGTATGAACGCTATTTTCGTTCATTGGGGCGGTAGCGATGAAAAAGGATTTACACTTGCATATCCAACAATTAAGAACCTTGGGGTTAATAATATTGACGGTTTGACATATTCAGGTACATATTTCTTCAGAGACACTACAAGAAACACAAGTTCTGAACACAGAGGTTGTACAAGTGGTTCAAAAATCCAGAGTGCAATTTCAAAAATCGGCTATTCAACAAAGCAGACCGCTTCAGATTGGGAGCCGTATCAAGTTTCACTTGAAGGTGCAAACAATATATGGGGCGACACTTCAGTTATGGGTGATTGCTCATCAATTACAGTAACATTCTCATCAGGTTACGTTCATACATTTAAATATAATGCGGAAACAAAGAAATACACAAACTACCTTAACAATAAAGTTATGACAGACGGTAACAACGGCAAAGAAATGGCTGTTGAAAATGTTCTTGTTATGTATACACCTGTTGCAACTCTCAACACTAATAAAGGTCATAAAGAATGGAATCTTGAAGTTAAAGGCGAAGGATTCTATGTATCAGGTGGCATAGGTCAGAAGATTTATTGGTCAAAGAACGGTAAATCAGGAGCTCTTAAGTTTACAAGCGTAAATGGTCAGGAATTAGTAGTAAATAGTGGACAGACTTGGATTGGTGTAGTTCCTGAAGCAAACAGAAGCCTTACAAAAGTATCGGAGTAAAAAATAAAGGGACTCCCCTTTTATAAAAAATCCTTAACGGAGGAATTATTATGGAAAAGAAAATTATAGCAATCGCACTGGTTCTCGTATTAATGGTAACAGCACTTGTAGGTTGTAGCAAAAAATATGAAACAACAAAACTTAATGGTAAGGAATATCTTCTTGTAACAGATGACGAAGGCAATACAGTTATTAATGACAAAAATCAAGTTGCTGCAGTTGTAACAGATGAAGATGGCGAAATTATTACATATGAAAACGGTGAACAACAGACATATCAGGTGCAGTTATATGGTCCTGTTGTAGTTGACGGTGCAGCACGTGGCACAAATTATAAAATAAATATTCCACAGGGTTGGACAGCTATTGACGGTGACAAAATTTCAAAAGATAAGACAGAAGATAACTGCTATATCCAGTTTGCGAAGGTTATAGAGTTTGATAAAGATAATAACCTTGATACTTATCTTGAAAAAATTGAAACTCAGAATAAACAACTGGTTTCTGGCTTTGAAAAAGAAGGATATACTCTTACAGTTGATGAGAGTGATATAGTGCTTACAGCTGACAACCTTCATTGTCGAGCATATATTTACAAAGTTGTTGATGCTGATGGCAAATTAATTCATTATGCAGAAAATTATTATTTTGCAGTTTCTAAAACAGCATATAAATTATCTTATGTTTGCGAAGATGGTATCGGCTATGACGAAACCTTTAACTTCAAATCATATGCAAACGAAAACTTTACATTTGTAAAATAAAAAATGTAGGTTAGGGCGAGGTCTTATGACCTCGCCCTTTTTGTATGCGAATTAGAGTTTGTCAGAATGGTATGAGCTGTATTTTCCGCTTTTTACTTTCAAAATCCCAATATTTTGTCTATTTAAAGTCCCAAAATTCAATATATAGTGTTTAAGTTAATTTTTAACAAAAATAATCAACACAACGAACAATTCTTGTTGAAAAAATGGTGATTAATAGACACAAAGTTTAGTATTTAACAAATCGTTCACGATTTCGTCGTATTTACAAAATTTTCTTTTGACTTTTTGCACAAATCAACCAAAAGAAAATTGGTTGTATTGGAAAAATTGCGAAAATTTATTAATAAACTATTGATATTTTAAAAAAAAGTTTGTATAATGGTCCTAACCATAGGAATGGTGTAATGGGGCGAAGTGTCTTCTTTTTTAGAAAGTTCGCTCTCGCTTCGTTGCGATACACATCCCTAAGGTAATAACTCGGGTGTGTATCATCAGTCTTCCGCCGTTGCTTTTTTATGATTAATTAAGCGGAAGCGGTGGAAGCAAAGTCCGGGTAACTTAGAGTTCTTTTGCCGACCTCTGCCGAATGTGACTTGAATTCACACGGCTGGGTCAGAGAGTGAAGCAATTGTGCTCTCTAAACAATATCGCCTCTCCCGTGGCGATGTAAAAATAATTATGGGGAACTATTTCCTTGCATATATTATAGTATGCAAAATTTAATAGGAGGAAAAAATTATGAACAAAATGAAAAAATTGTTAAGCGTTCTCTTAGCAGTTGTTATCGCTTTGTCATGTATGTCAGTTATGGCTTCAGCAGCAAAGACAAACTATCAGACTGTTGCTGACCTTGCAAATGACGGCGATGGAACTGGCCTTGATGCTTACTCACCTTATGGTCAAGTAACAAGACTTTCAACTGAAGAACGTGCTTCAATTGTCTTGGACTTCCTTGATTCTGTACTTCCAGGTTTGAATATTAACATGGGTACAGTTCTTGATGTTCTTGGTTTGACAATCACTATCAACTTTACATCAGTTGATAACTTGTGTGTTTCAATTGACTCTTTCAAGGATACTTTCAGTAACACATTGTTCTCAATTGCAAAAGGTATCGTTAACCTTGGTGTTCTTGAAAAGCTCACATTTAGTAGCTGGGACACAGGTATGACACGTGATGGCGTTGCTCAGCTTAAAATCTTTGAAGAACTTTTTGCTCTTCTTGATTCTAACGGTTCAGGTGACGACAACGTTATTAAGAACGTTTTATCAAGCGGTCTTGACCTTGGTATCGTTGGCGGTCTTATTGGTGGACTTGACCTTTCATCTATCAATAATATAGTTAAAGACCTTCCATCTCTTGTTAAGGGCTTGATTTTCGGTCTCTTCGAGAGATGGGATGACACAACTGCTGAAATCACAACTCTTGAAGCTGCTAAAGTAGGTAATGGTAATGTTGAGTCAACAGTTAACAACTTTGTGAAGAATCTCTTTACAAACGATATGTCTATCACAACAGTTAAGTTGAATTCAGCTGGTACTATCACTTCAAAGCACAGCCTTCCAACAACAGGCACTCGTGTTATTTATAGCCAGAGCGGTAACGTTCTTACAGCTAAGAGCTATGCAACACAGAAATATGTTGATGCACAGGCTAAGCTTGGTAACACAGTAGCAGTTGGTGACTACTACGTTTCAGCTGTATATGTACTTGAACAGGAACAAGGTACAACTGATTATGTTTGGGCACAGGTTGAAATTGACCCTGAAACAAACGAAATCGTATATGAAAAAGATGAAGATGGCAATGCAACAACAACACCTAAGCACGTAGGTGCAAACCTTAAGTACTACGAGCAGGGTTCACAGCTCCTTCCTTCACTTACAGCTACAATTGACCTTAGTTCAGCAAGTCTTGCTGACCTTCTCTACACATTTATCCCACCTGTATTTAATGATTTAGCTCCTGTAGTACTTAACGGTTCAATGAAGAAAATCCTTGGTGGTCTCTTCGGTGCTAAATATAACTATGTTGGTGAAGTTGGCGACGATGCAGTTAATGCTCTTCCAGATGCTTCAGACGCATTCTTCACAGAAGAACAGGGCGATTATGTATTCGAGTGGTCAAACTATGCAGTAATCAACGGTAATCACTACTATCGTTTTGAAGACCAGATTTTTGCAGCTGACCTTTCAAACGTAAACAACTACTTCTACGTTATCGATTGGGGTTATGAAATCACAGAAGGTTTCATGAATGAGTTCATTCCAACAACTCCATCAAAAGATAGCACTCTTCTTATGAACCTCAACAACTTCCTCATTAAAGTTGCTGAAACAATTACAGTAGCAAGTGCTGAAACAGTTAATTCAACAGTTGAAAAAGATGGAACACAGTTTACAGCAACATGGGAACGTCCTGCATTTACAAAGGGCGACAACTCAAACCTTGTTGAAAACATTAAGAAGGCTGCTCAGGCGTTTATCAAACTTGCTCCACAGCATATCTTTGGTTCTGACTATGCTACAAACCCAAGATGCTACTACAATCTTATGATTAGTGATGACAACGACACAATCCTTACAGGTATTGCTGCTCAGCTTGTTGATATCATCATGCCTTCAATGACACTTCCTTCAGCTGACCAAATCGTTGCGTCAAAAGCTAAGGTTGGTGCAATCCTTGCAGCGGTTATCCGTGAATTCGCAGCTTACCTTGCACCAGAGTACAACTACGATAATCTTATCTATGCTGACTTTGGTACAACAACAGCAGACCCTGAAAAGACATTCGTTGACCCAGAAGCAGCAGGTCTTGTAACAGAAGGACAGACAGCATCTGGTTACTGGCTTGACGTTTGCCTTACAATCGGTCTTGACGTTGGTTATGAATACATCCGTGCATTCGCTGATATCGGTGAAGATAGTTCAGAAGTTTTAGCTGGTGTTGTTGACCAGGGTTACAAGCACGCTGGTGGTACATACGCAGCAGGCACAACTCAGGCACAGCTTAACGCTCAGTGGGAAGCAATGCTTGACTACATCATCGACTGGGCTCTTGAAGCTGATTACGAATGGACTTGGAAGATGGAAAAGATTGTTGATACAACAGGTCTTACTATCAACCTTGCAACAGTTGAAGACCCATGGAAAAAACTTGATACAATTCTTTTCAACATTCTTCCAATTGACGAAGTTCTTAACATCACAGCAACAGATTGTGAAACAAGACTTGAACAGGCTCTTCGTTACAACCTTATCCTTGCTATCGTTGACCTTCGTTGGGAAGACCTTGCAGATATGCTCAAGGTTCCAGATGGTTTCGTAAGAAATACTAACGTTCTTGATTCACTTGCAACAGTTCTTAAAGGCCTCTTAAATGGTCTCATCACTAAGATTGGTACATATCCTGGTGATACAGCTTATGAACTTATTCCAAGTGCAATTACAGACTTTGATTCTCTCGCAAATCAGTCTAACCTCAGCACAATGGTTCAGAACTTGGTTGCTCATCTTTATGATGCATACCAGAACGGTCTTCTTGATGTTGTTCTTCCATTCCTTAACTTCTTCTTAGGTTGGAAGACAGACCCACAAAAACTTGCTGACCCACAAATCTGGACAACATTCCGTGATGGTAATGACTATGCGTTCCAGTGGACAGGAAATGGCGTATATCCAACAATGGATGCTGACAACACAATAATTCACTTCCAGAACAATTCATCTGGTATGCTTGAAACTCACAAAAATTCAGATGTTGTAGACCACGAATATCAGATTCAGATTAAGTCAGTTACATCTGATGCAACTGTAAATACTCTTACATTTGATTACGGCGACGGTCTCGCTTCACCATACGAAACAATCGACATTAAGATTGGCGGTACTTACAATGGTGAAGAAGCAGCAACAATCACAATCGCTTACGACTATATTGGTAAAGATGGTAATGCCGTTGGTGGTACACAGTACACATCATTGACAGTTCTCTTCTCTAACCAGTATGAAGATGCTAACATCAGCGGTCGTTTCGACGGAGACAATGACAAAGACTATTCAGGTACAGATGATTTCGGCAGATATCAGTTCACAAAAGATATCTATGATACAGTTGTAAACTACCAGGCTCGTATTTTCTATGTTGGTTCTACATTCAGTAACCCAGATAAATCTCTTGGTACAATCGCAGCTCCTGACTATGATGTAACAGAAGTAGACTGTGAAGACGTTTACACATACTATGATTTGAGCGATGATGCTAAGAAGTATTTCGCATATAGAGCTGCTGATGCTGACGCAGGTTGGGCATCAACTCTTTCTAAGGATGGTACTTCAGAAACATACGGTTACCTCTACAAAGCAGCTTCAGGCGTAACAGCTGATACAGAAATCCCATATGGTCCTTACTACATGGGTCGTATCGCAGTTGCTTACGGTTCAGATAACAAACAGTATGAAATCGACTTCATCTATTACAACGACTATGATATCTATGATATCTACACAGCAAACAAAGACAGAGGCATCACAGCTAATAGCGTTGATGCAGCTGACATCGCAATCTACAATGAGTGGAATGCAGCATTCAAAGACATCGTTAAGTATGCAACATACCCAATGATGACAAAACAGAATGGCAACTCAGCTACTGACTACGTTGATACAATTCAGCCACACATTCCTGCAGCTATCGAAAGATTCGAAGCAGCTGATGAAGCTCTTAACAACGCAATGGCTGATGCAAACGCAGCAGCAGGTGCAGATGCAACTCGTCCATCATACATCGATGACCTTGATACATTAATGAAGACAGACGATAATGACGGCGAAAAAGAAGTTAACTTCCAGGACTATGAGTTCTATGAGTACTTCAACTATGCAGACCTTAGAACAATCGGTCGTAACATGGTTAAGGAATATGTAGCTCCAGAAGTTATGGACACATATTACATTATGGGTTCAGGCATCCGTGAAGCAGAACTTAACAATGTTATCGCAGCTGAAGATAATGCAATTATCGCAGCAGCTATCGAAGCTACAAAGATGGAAAACGATGCTCAGGCTATCGCAGATTCAATTGCAGCTCGTGAAAATTGGGTAATGCCAACATACGGTAAACTCAATGTTCAAGACCTTACAGCTCGTATTGCTTACTACAAGCAGTTCCTTATCAAGGAAGCTGAAGTAGACAATGACTTAGACAGTTCTACAACTACTACAGCAACAGCACATATGTACTTCCTTAACCAGGAAATTGCTCACATTGAAGCACAGGGTCTTGTAGAAGCTGATTACGAAGCAAAATCTTGGGCTAACTTTGCAGAAAAACTTGCAACAGCTAAGGCAGTTGCAGCTGGTACAGATGAGTACTCAAGCTTCAACTCAAGAATTTATGACGTTAAGTACAACCTTATGGTTGCTTACAAACAGCTTCTTAAGAAAGCTGACTCACTCATCGAAGCAGGCGGCACAGCTGACCTTATGGCTAATAGAGATATTGCAGATGCAATCTTCGCTTCTCTTGCAGCTGGCGATGGTGTATGGGCAGTTAAGGAAGGCGTAGATGCTAATACAGCATACGCAGAACTTATCACAGCTCTTGGTTACTATTATGTAGGTGAAGACGGAAATACATGGAATCTCTATGCTGATTCAGCACTTGAGTACATTGATAATGACCGTCCAAACCGTTCAAGCAACCAGGCTAAGGTTAACGCAGCTAACAACAACCTTGTTGCAGCTATTCAGAACTTTGAACAGGCAGTTGCTGAGAAACCAGAACTTGGTGTTGTTGACGGCACAACAGGTGCTTTCGGTGAAACAACAATTGATGAAGTAACAGGTATTGTTTCAGGTTACATCTATGGTGTTACTGCTGGTGAAGTTGCAGAAAATTACTTTGCACTTAAAGACCCTTCAGCTGGTACAGTTGAATGGACAGCAGAAGAAGGTAAATCTGTAAATGGTACAGGTGCAGTTGCAACAGTTAAGAATACTGCAGGCGACCCAGTAGCTGTTTACACACTTGTTATCTTCGGTGACGTTAACGGTGACGCTTCTATTACAGCAGCTGACTATGGTGCAGTACAGAGAGCTTCTCTCGGTGCAACACTTGAAGAAGGTGCAGTAACAATGGCAGCCGACGTTGTTGTAGATGGTTCTGTAACAGCGGCTGACTACGGTGCAGTACAGAGAGCTTCTCTTGGTGCAACAATTACAGTTAACCCATATTAATGGTTAATTAAACGAAATTAAGAGTTAGCGTGGTAACACGCTAACTCGCTATGTAAAACTTATTTAAAAATATTATTGGAGGAAAACAATAATGAAATTCTCAAAGAAATTATTGAGCCTTTTCCTTGCTGTAGTAATGGTACTTTCAACATTTGTTGTTATGGCTGCTGCTTATACAACAGTAGACAGCGCTGTTAGCGGTAACATCAATGTTAAGTATTCAGTTGAAAAAGTTTCTACTGTTCCTGCAAATGAAGATGCTGGTTCAGAAGAATATACAGCTGATAACATTTACGCAGTTACAATTTGGATGCAGTGTGATGAAGCTGTTGACGTTTTCACAGCTCCTGTTCACTATAACAAGACACACTTTGCACCAATTATGGCTGTTGTAGACGGTGCTACAATACCATATGGTTCTGGATTAAGCCAGGATTCATATGCAACAGAAGCAACAGAATTAGGCATTGGTTCAGGTCTTTATGCATATACACATGGTGATTATATGAAAAATACATTAATGTATAAAGCTGATGGTTCAACAACAACATCTAAGCTTTCTGCAAAATGTATTGGTCTTGGCAGTGCAAGTTCAGCTGGAGTAACAGTTAATGCTGAATTAGTTTCACCTGACCATGAACTTTATAACAAGTGGGGTGCAGGTCTTCCTGAAAACACAGGCGTTCTTTATGTAAACCTTGACGTATCATCAAAGGCAAAGACTGCATATCTTAACACTATTTCAGGTATTGAAGCAGATACAGGCTGGAACAAGATGTTCACACTTTACTTTGAATCAATCACTGATGCAAACGTATATGGTGATGAATTTGGTTGTCTTACAGATGACTGCTTCACAGTTGACGGTACAACTGACGAATATGCAGGTTACTTTACAGCTGCTACAACTGTTGTAGCTGGTAACCCAACAAAGAACGTTGTTTCTAACGCTACAGCTACTCCTGTTGTAAACTATACTTCACAGATTAGATACACAGGTGCTGTTGATGGCGATTACGCTCCATTTGATATCAGAAGCCGTGCAGGTATTTCAGCTGATGAATTTGCTGCACTTTGCGGTGATGATGCTGCTGCTGAAGAAGCAATTAAAGCAGTTGGTTTTGTTTACACAGACGGTTCAGTAGCTTTCTGTGAAGCTGATGCTGAAGCTGCAATTGCTGCTAAAGCAACTACAGGTGCTTATGTATACAAAGAGTGTACAGAAATCGTTAAGGACGCAACAAATGGTCGTTACTTCTGGAGCTGTATGATTACAGGTGCTGAATATGAAGGCACAATGAACGCATATGGTTTCATTACAGTTGGCGATAAGACATACTTCGTTAACGTAGACCAGTTTACAGACTTCAACGTTTTGTATGACGCATATGCAGAAAACATTCCTGCATAAGTTTTAAAAACATTCGAGAAACTTACAAAATATTATGTCATACAAAAATGAAAGGAGCATGTAGATTATGCGTGAATATATGACACCAGACTTCGATGTTACAGTTTACGAAGTCGAAGATGTAATTACAGTATCAATCATCATTGATGATGAGGTATGGTACGGCTAATAACCGTATAAAATAAAAATACTTTTCCCCCGAGGGTTCTCCCTCGGGGTTTTTAATTATGAAAAATAAAAATCTACAAATATGAGTTTATCTAATTGAGTGCAAAGTGCAAAATGCAAAGTGTGGTCACTGCATTGCGATTATAAATTGCGTCGCATACCATTAATTACGAATTACGAATTGAGTTCGATAAACTCTAATTTGTAACATCTACGATTTTAAACATATACTCTCTTTGAGTATTGACGAGAAAAATATTAAATGTTACAATATAAAAAAGCGTCTGCAAAGGGGCGGTAATATGAGTAAACGAAATAAAATAATAGCAATTGTAGTAGCGTTAGTTCTTGTAGCTTCAGCATTTGTTGTTGGTACGGTTGCTAATACAAAAAGTGCTGCGGTTTCTTTTGAAATTGACAAAACTGAACTTTCAGCAGGCGAAACTGCGACCGTAACAGTAAAGGCTACGGCAAATTTCCCTGTTGCAACAGCGTCAATCCCTGTTTTTTACGACAAAACTCTTGTAATTGTAAGTGATGCTACTGCTACTATCACGGATTATGCGGTGTCAAATGTTACAACAGACAGCACGGCAACTGATACAAGTAAGATTTATGCTGATACAGGTATTGATAGCAATAAATTTGGCTTTGTGCTTGTAACCTACATAGGTGGTGCAGGTGAAGAAGTGCCTGTAACACTCGAAAATGAAAAAATTCTTACGTTTACAATTACTGCAAAAAAAGATATAACAGGTGAAGCACTTATTAAGTGCGTTACTGAATCGGCAAAGACCGATGAAAATGTTGCAGGCATGCTTTACTTCGGCACAACCACAAGCGGAACAACAATTACTTCAATACCTGAAAACGTTGAAAATATCGATATTACAAACGCATTAGAATCAGTAACGATAGTAAATGGCAGTAGTACTGAACTTGTTGCAATTGAAAACACAACAGCCGTTATTGATAATGAAAATAAATATGTTTATGGAATTACTCCTGGCGATAACGTTGAAGATTATTTCAAAGTAACTAATGGTACGCTCGACCTTGTTGCAAATTCATCAGGCTATAAAAACGGCACAGGTGCTATTGTAAATGTTAAAAATTCAAGTGGTACAGTTGTTGATACATACACCGTTATCATTTTTGGTGATGTGAATGGTGATGGCGAAATTACAGCAAATGACTATGGTGTCGTGCAAAGAGCGTCTCTTGGTGCACCTCTCGGAGAAGGAATACAAACGATGGCAGCTGACGTTAACGCAGACAATTCTGTTACAGCGGCGGATTATGGCGAAGTACAAAGAGCATCTCTTGGGGCAACTATTACCACCAACCCCTACGCATAATTAAAGTTGCAATTAAAAGCAGGCAAAAGCCTGCTTTTTGCATTTTCACTTAATCTTATCTTGACATTGTGTCTATTTTTGTGTAAAATATAAAAGATAGTATGGGAAAATAGTATTCCTATGCTTGATACTCTTAATTTCATTACATATTTTTGATATATCTTTTGAAATTAAATATTATTTTTAGGAGGGAACGACGTAATGGAACCTATTACCATTATTATTGCCGTTGTCTCTGCTGTTGTATTCGGAGTTTTAGGCTTCGCTATTGGCAACCTTTATCGTAAAAAGGTTGCTGAAGCTAAAATCGGCTCCGCTAATGAAGAAGCATTAAGAATTGTTAATCAGGCGGTACAGACTGCTGAAAGTAAGAAAAAAGAGGCTATTCTTGAGGCTAAAGATGAAATACACAAGTTAAGAAGTGAAGTTGATAAAGAACTTCGTGAAAGACGCGCAGAGGTACAACGTCAAGAAAACAGAATCAACCAAAAAGAAGAAAATCTTGACAAGAAAACTGAAAATCTTGAAAAGAAAGAAGAACTTTTAGCTGAAAAACTTAAATCTGCTGACGCTAAAATGGAAGAAGTTGAAATGCTCAAACGCAGTCAGCTTGAAATGCTTGAAAAAGTAAGCGGTTACAGTAAAGAACAGGCTAAAGCACTTCTTATGCAGGAACTTGATGAACAGCTCACTCACGAAAAAGCACTCAAAATCATGGATTTTGAACAGCGTACCCGTGATGAGAGTGATAATCTTGCACGCGAAATCATTTCAGGTGCAATTCAGCGTTGTGCGGCTGACCACGCTGCTGAAGCAACAGTTTCGGTTGTCGCACTTCCAAATGACGAAATGAAGGGCAGAATTATCGGCCGTGAAGGTCGTAATATTCGTACTCTTGAAACAATTACAGGCGTTGACCTTATTATTGACGATACTCCTGAAGCAATCACAGTTTCAAGTTTTGACCCTGTTCGCCGTGAAGTAGCAAGACTTACTCTTGAAAAACTTATTCAAGATGGTCGTATTCACCCTGCACGCATTGAAGAAATGTTTGAAAAGTCAAAGCGTGAGGTTGAACATACAATTAAACAGACAGGTGAACGTGCAGTTGTTGACGCAGGTGTCAACGGCGTTCATCCGGAACTCGTTAAACTTCTTGGTAAACTTAAATACCGTACAAGTTTCGGTCAGAATGTACTTAACCACTCACTTGAGGTTTCTTATATTGCAGGTCTTATGGCTCAGGAACTTGGTGCAGATGTTAAGCAGGCTAAACGTGCAGGTCTTCTTCACGATATAGGTAAGGCTCTTGACCGTGAATTTGAAGGCACACATATCGACCTTGGTGTTGAGGCTGCAAAGAAATACAAAGAAAACGACAAGGTTGTTCACGCAATCGCAGCTCACCACGGTGACGTTGAGGCTAAAACAATCGTTGCAGTACTTGTTCAGGCGGCTGACGCAATTTCAGCGGCACGTCCGGGTGCTCGTCGTGAAAATGTGCAGAACTACATTAAACGTCTTGAAAAACTCGAAGAAATCGCAACATCATTCGAGGGTGTTGAGAAATCATTCGCTATTCAAGCTGGCCGTGAAATCAGAATTATGGTTAATCCTGACCAGGTTTCTGACGAAAAGATGGTTATTGTTGCTCGCGATATCGCAAAGAAAATCGAAGACGAGCTTGAATACCCAGGTCAAATTAAGGTTAATATCGTTCGCGAGAACCGCGTAATAGATTTTGCTAAATAATAATTACTAAAACTGCCCCGTTGTCTTTCGGCTTCGGGGCAAACTAATCTATATATAGAAACGGTGTGCTTATGTCACGCAATATTAAAATTTTTTGTGTCGGCGACGTGGTCGGTGCAAATGGATGCGAGTTTTTACGCAAAAAACTTGCTGATTTTAAAAGAGAAAACAACATTGACGTTTGCATTGTCAACGGCGAAAACTCGGCAGTCGGTAACGGTATGTTGCCAAATTCCTGCAACAGTATTTTCACAAGTGGTGCAGATTTCATTACAGGTGGTAATCACTCGTTCAAACGTCGTGAAATTTACGAATATCTTGACCGTGCAGACGCTGTAATTCGTCCTGCGAACTTTGATGATAGCGTATGGGGCAAGGGTTACGGAATAATCGACAAAGGTGCTTATAAAGTCGGCGTTATAAATCTTTTAGGTCGTGTATGGCTTGAAGGTCACGCTGACCCCTTTCAGACTGCTGAAAAAATCATTGATGAACTGAAAAAAGAAACAAATATTATAATTGTCGATTTTCACGCTGAAGCAACTGCTGAAAAAAAGGCTCTTGGTTACTTCCTTGACGGAAAAGTCAGTGCGGTTTTCGGTACGCATACTCATATTCAGACTTCTGACGCACAAATTATGGCTAACGGCACTGGTTATATTACAGATTTAGGCATGACGGGACCTGAAGAGTCAGTTTTAGGCGTAAAAAAAGAAATTATTATAGAAAAATTCAGAAAAGGCTTTGCTCCTATGTTTGAAACGGCGGATACACCTTGTTTTATGCAGGGTTGTGTGTTCACAATTGACCGCGACACAGGAAAAACTGTTGAAGCAAATGCCGTTACGGTGAGGTGACACAATGAAAAATGCGTTAAAAATAATTGCATTGCTTTTGTGTGTTGCTGTGCTTTTTTCTTCTTGTGCAAGCAAAAATCCCAATCGGGAAGAATCAACAACGAATCCTCAACAACAAAATGTGAACTCTGCAGAAAATGAAACCGGTTTGTCAAAAGGCGACGGTATAATCTCGTTACCATACAATGAAACGGATGGTTTTAATCCGTACTTTGCAAAAAGCAACGAAAATCTTTTCATTTGCCAAATGCTTTTTGAGTCACTTTTTTCTGTTGATAAAAACTACAATATTACTCCCGAAATCGCACAAAGCATTTCTGTAAATGGCACAACCGCAACAGTGCAGTTGCGTACAGATGCAACTTGTCGAGGCTCACAACCAATTAATGCTATTGACGTTGTGTATTCTTTTAACCTTGCAAAAGCATCTTATGCGTGGGCAGGTTATCTGAACGGCATTTCGGGGGCGACAGCAAAATCTAAATATGCGGTTGAATTTACCCTTGATTACACAGATGTTTATGTGGGTGCAAAGTTATGCTTTCCTATAGTTAAAGAGGGCACAGCTGATATTCAGCATGCAGTTCCGACGGGTAGTGGTGATTATTACTCTATTGAAAACAAGCTTGTGAATGTAGCAGATGCTTCTAAAGAAATTCAACTTTACAGCATTGATACGAATAAAAGCTCTGAAAATGCCTTCAAAATTGGTGCAACCGATGTGTTCTTTAGTGATTTGTCCAACTGTGAGTATATGGGTATTTCGGGCAAAACTGAAGAAGTAATGCTCAATAATATGGTGTATATAGGCATTAACAATGCAAATGGCGGACTAAACAAGTATGTTCGCAGTGCAATTGCCGCAAAACTTAACGGCGAAGATGTTGTGATTTCGTCATATCAGGGACACGGCGAGGCTGTGAAAATGCCTGTAAATCCAAATGCTGACAATTATGAGAGGCTTTCTGTAATTGATGTAAAAGGCGACACAATACTTGCTGAAAAAATTCTTGACAGATGCGGATTTATCAGATATTCTGGCAAGGCAAAAACCAACGGTGCTTATGTGCTTTCATTCAATCTTATTGTTAATAAAGATAACAAATACAGATTAGCGGCGGCTTATAATATTGCGGATAGTCTTAATGAAATTGGCATTTTCGTCAATGTTCAGGCGTTGACTTTTGCAGATTATAATCAAAGAATTTCCGCAGGCAATTACGATATGTATCTTGGTGAAATTAAGTTAGACGGTTCAATGGATTTGTCACAGTTTTTCCTTGAAAATGGAAAACTTAGTGCGGGAATTGATATGTCAAGTCGAGCTGTAACTGAATATTTCAACTATCGTGCTGGTAAAATTACCGCAGAAGAATATTATAGTGTTTTTGCTGAGGAATACCCGTTTGTACCCGTGATGTTTAGAAATGGTTATGTTGTAACATCAGCGGATGTTAAGGCGGATTTATCAGAAAATCCATTTGATTTATATAACAATTTATAATAAGGTGAAATTATGAAGTTTTCCGACGATATTAAGTATATCAAGGGTGTTGGCGAAGCTCGTGCAACGGGTTTTCGCAGTCTTGGTGTGTCAACTGTCGGGGAACTTCTTCGTTTTTACCCCCGTGCTTATGAGGATTGGAGTAAAATTACCCCGATTGCACAATGTGTAATCGGTGAAAATGTATGCGTCAAAGGTACAGTTATGTTCCCCGTTAAAAACGAGCGTGTCCGTGGTGGAATGTTAATTGCAAAGGGAACAGTAACGGATGGCGACGACGTTATTGCAGTTACGTTTTTCAACAATAAATATATTGATAAAATGCTTAAAAGCGGTGAAGAATATCTTTTCTACGGCAAACTCACATTAGGCAAATTTTCGGCTCGTGAAATGGTTTCACCAATGTTTGTGAAATCTGAAAAGAGTGTAGAAATAAGACCTATTTATTCGCAAAACAAAACAATTACAACTAAAATTGTTCAGTCAGCAGTAGAAAATGCGTTGAAAAACATTGATGCAATTCCCGATTATTTGCCGGACTATATACTTAAAAAGTTTAACCTTGTAAGTCTTGACAGAGCAATCCGAGACATTCATTTCCCTAAGAATGATACTGATTTACAAAATGCCCGTGACAGACTTATTTTTGACGAGTTATTCATTTTACAGTTGAGCCTGTTAACTCTTAAAAATGACAATTCAACAGTTACTACGGCAAATGTAATATCAAAAGATTATACAGAAGAATTTTTCAGTTTTTTGCCGTTTGCACCTACAAACGCACAAAAACGTGCTGTATTTGACGCCGTTGCCGATATGCAAAGCGGTAAGCAGATGAACAGACTTTTACAGGGTGATGTTGGTAGTGGTAAAACTGCTGTTGCCGCATCAATAATTTATACTGCATCAAAAAACGGTATGCAGTCAGCTCTTATGGCACCGACAGAAGTGCTTGCAACTCAACATTTTGAAACTTTTGAAAAAATGTTTAAAGGCAGTGGAATTCGTTGCGAATTGTTGACGGGTAGCACAAAAGCAAAAGAGAAAAAAGAAATTAAAACTCGTCTTGAAACCGGCGAAATTGACTTGATTATCGGCACTCACGCCCTTATTCAAGATGATGTTATATTTAAAAAATTAGGACTTGTTATTACTGACGAGCAACATCGTTTTGGCGTAAAGCAGAGAACGGGACTTTGTTCTAAAGGTGAAAACCCTCACGTTTATGTTATGTCTGCAACACCAATTCCAAGAACATTAGGGCTTATTATGTTTGGCGATTTAAATGTTTCAATTCTCGATGAGTTGCCACCGGGCAGACAAAAAATTGAAACTTATGCAGTTAATTCAGGTAAACGTGGTTCTATGTTTGACTACATAAGAAAACACCTTGACGCAGGTTATCAGGCTTATATTGTTTGTCCCCTTGTTGAAGAAAGCGAAATGATGCAAGGAGTGCTTTCTGCAGAAGAATATTTCAAAAAAGCACAGTTGCCGTTTAAGGATTACCGTCTTGACTTGCTTCACGGTAAAATGACGCCGAAGAAAAAAGACGAAGTAATGATGAAATTCAAAAACGGCGAAACCCAATTACTTATTTCTACCGTTGTTATTGAGGTTGGTGTTGACGTGCCAAATGCGGTAATTATGGTGGTTGAAAATGCCGAGCGTTTTGGACTTTCACAACTTCATCAGTTGCGTGGTCGCGTTGGTCGTGGTGCGGGAAAATCTTCGTGTATTCTTGTTACGGACGCTACAAATGATGATGCAATGGCAAGAATGAAAATTATGTGCGAAACTACTGACGGCTTTAAAATCGCTGATGAAGATTTGAAACTTCGCGGACCGGGTGACTTTTTTGGTACGCGACAGCACGGTTTACCAAAACTCAGAATTGCCGATATTTTAACAGACACAAAAATTCTTATGCAAACTCAGGAACTTGCAAAAGAAATTATGGCGAGTGATAGTTCGTTTTTGAAAGAAGAACACCGTCAAATCGGCAAACAAGTTATGAAAAAAGTTCATAGTTTACAGGTTTCTAACACCGCAAACACAATTTAGTAACATTTGGAAATTATAATATAAACAACCTGAAATAAAGGATGTTATTTATGAACGAAATTAAAGGATATTTAAGAGATTTCAGAATAAGTGTGCCTGACGCGATTTATGAATGCAGAGGCATAAAAATTTTTGGTAGAAGAATAAAATCTATTATTTTCTCTACTGACGTAAGCATTTTGCGAAACAGTAATGCTGATGCGGTAATTGCCGTTTATCCCTTTACACCACAACCTGTAATTACTCAAGCTGTTATGATGGCGGCGGATTGCCCCGTGTTTGTAGGCGTTGGCGGTGGTCTTACTAAAGGTGAGCGAGTAATTAACCTTGCTCGCCATGCAGAGTATCAAGGTGCAACGGGTGTTGTGCTTAACGCACCAACTTCAAATGATACGATACGCGAAGTTGCAAAAGTTGTGGATTTGCCTATTGTGATTACAGTTGTAAAAGAAGATGATATTCAAAGTCGTATTGACGCAGGTGCACAGATTTTGAATGTTTCAGCGGCGGCTCAAACTCCCGAATTAGTTGCAAAAATTCGAGCAAAATTCCCCGATGTGCCTATTATGGCAACGGGCGGACCAACCGAAGAAAGCATAAAAGCAACAATCCGTGCAGGTGCAGATGCAATTACATGGACACCGCCGTCAAACGGTGAGGTTTTTCGTGATATTATGGAGGCTTATCGTAAAGGTGAGCCACATCCATAACTAAAAGGGGTATGTTTATGTATATTTTTGAACCAATATTAAGAGCAAACTGGAAAAATACAGAAAAAATGGATGCAAAACGAATTGCATCACAAACTGAACCTGAAGGATTAGAAAAAATTCTTGATATTCCATATATCGACGACGGTGAAAAGGCTCATTTGCTTGATGTTTATTACCCACAAGGTACAACAGAAAAACTTCCCGTAATTGTTGATATTCACGGCGGTGGCTGGATGTATGGTTATAAAGAAATAAACAAAAATTTCTGCCTTAAGTTAGCCGAAAAGGGATTTTTAGTAGCATCAATCAACTATCGTCTTGCGGGTGGTAATATAAGATTTGATGACCAAATTAGTGACATTTTCTCTGCTCTTACTTGGCTTGGTAAAAATCTTAAAGATTATCCTGCAGATTTGAATAATGTATTTCTTGCAGGTGATTCCGCAGGCGGTCATTTTTCTTGCGTTACCGTCGCTGTAAACCTTAATGAAGATATGCAAAAAGATTTTGGCGTTTCATATTGCGGACTTGATTTTAAAGCAGTTGCGGCAATATGCCCCGCAGTTGATTTGTTAAGTCCTAACCTTGTTATGAATATAAATGTACCTGTTTTGCTTGGTAATAATCATAAAACAAGCAAGTTCAGAAAATATCTTGATATTTCACAGTTTATATCAGCGGATTTTCCGCCGTTTTATGTTAATACTGCATCAGGAGATTTTTTAAAGAAACAATGCTATAAATTAAAAGGTTTGTTTGATAAACATAATATTGAATACAAATTCCACGATTTTCAAGAAAAAGAAAACGGCAAAAATCTTTTGCATGTGTTTAATGTTGTAAATCCGTTTTCTCCTGCAGGTGATATGGCAAATACGGAAATCGCAGACTTTTTCAAATCAAAAATAAAAGCAAAAAGCAGAGCCTAAAAAGCTCTGCTTTTATATTTCTTCATCAGCAAGAATTTTTTGTGGATTTGTTTTTACGCATTTTATAAAAATATCGTGGTCAATTTCATAAGGCAATTCGCGTACTCTCTCTTTTGTTCTTGTATGGCGATATTTTAAATCGTGAGCATCAGTACCGATTAACTGTGCAAATCCGCGACATACAAAATCAACAGAAAGTTTTTGTGCCATTGGCCCGTTTTTACCGATAAGACTGTCAATATTTACTTGGAAAACAACATCGCGGTCAAGCAATTCGTCAATAATATGAAGATTACGGTGAATTTCAATATACCTTTCAGGGTGAGCAAGAATTGGTGTGTAGCCCCTGTCAATTAATTCGTCAATCCATAAAAGACCGCGGTTAATGTTGAACGGACCTAAAGGAAATTCACACAGCATATATCGTGAATTGTTGATTGTTAGGTCATCAAGGTTGCTTGCGTTTAGAATTTTGTCGCTTAAAAATAACTCTGCACCGCTTTTTATTGTAATCGGTATATCTTCAATGTTCAAAACTCTTTGAAGTTCAGAAACCTTATAATCACGCTCATTTATGAATTCATCAATATGGTTATAATCTGTAAAATGAGGTGTTACAACAATTGTCCTGTAGCCGTTTTCGTATGCGTCACGACACATTTCAACAGAGGTGTCAATATCGGGCGAACCATCGTCAATATCAAAAAGTATGTGGTTGTGAATATCAATCATTGTTCTTTTCACCAACCTTTGCAACTTTGTCATTGTAGTGGAAAATATGAATAATTCCCTCGTCGTTTAAAAGTTTAAGCATAACAATAGTAATCGGCAAAATGAAAATTCCGATAACACCAAAAATCTGTGAACCGATAAACATTGAAACGATTGTTAAGAAAGCAGGAATTCCAAGTTGAGCAGCAACAAGTTTCGGCTCAATAATTTGACGGATTACAGTGATGCAACCGTAAATAATAATCAAGCCAATTGCAAGCGAGTAGTTTCCGTTAAGAAGTGAAATTACTGCCCAAGGAATAAGCACTGTACCCGTTCCAAGCACAGGAACAATATCAATAATCGCAGTAAGAATTGCGATTACAAAAATGTATCCGCTATCGTAAATTCCCATAAGTTTCAAAAGGAAAAGTCCTAAAGATAACTCACAGAATGTGATTGTAATAATAATTCCGTATGCCTTTGCCATTTTTGCAAGCGACGGGAATAAAAGACGTTTTGCACGAATAATTTTTGTGCGTGTTTCAGGCTGGAAAAAACCGAGAATAAGTCGTTTTACAGATGAGAAATCCGCAGTCATAAAACAGCAGGCAACAATTGCAACAACAATAGAAACAAGAGTTGTAGGAATTTGCTTTGCAGTGTTCCAAATGCCCATAAGCGGAGTTGAAAGCACAGATAAATCAATGCCCGCTGACTCTTCAACTCTTACCTCTGGTGGATTTACAAGGGTTGCTAGTTTTTCACTTACAAAATCCATTACCGTTGTTTCTAATTTTTCAGGTAAAAATCCAATTGCGTTTGCGATATAGCCTTCAATTTTTTCAACAAGTGCAGGAACATCTTCAAACTGTATCATAATATATTGGAAAAATCCTTTGAATTCAGAACCAACCCAAATAACTATAAGTACAAGTGCAGAAAGAACAACGCCGAATCCGAAAAGAACAGATAATGCTGAAACAAGACCTCTTTTAAGGGGTGTTTTTTTGCATATAAAATTGACAGGTTTCTGTAAAAGCATTGCGGCTACTAAAGCACATAAAATCGGGAAAATCGTTCCGAATGCGAACTTGAAAAACAAATAGAAAAGTGCAATAAGAATAACCGTATAAACAATGTTGATTATAAACTTTTTCTTTTTTTCTGTTCCAGTCATAATTTAAAATCTCCAGAATAAAATATGTTCAATAATATAATAAACCATTTTTCTTTAAGTATCAATTAAAAAGTTATAATTTTATGTAAATTTTTCTAAAAAAACGGCAAAAATTACTGTAAATATATTGTATATTACCCCTTTATTCTCGCGACGATTTGTGATAGAATATCTAAAAGTATTTTTTAAAGTGATAAATTATACCTTTTTTACTGAAACAGTTAGCGGTAAGGACGTGAATTTATAATGTATGTTGCAGTTATGGGTTATGGCACAGTAGGCTCAGGTGTAGTCGAAGTGCTTACAAAAAACCACGACAGTATTGTCAAAAGAAGCACACAAAACGAAATGGAAGTTAAATATATTCTCGATTTAAGAGATTTCCCCGGCGACCCTCACGAGAATAAAATGATAAAAGATTTTAATATAATTCTTAATGATGACGACGTTAAAGTTGTAGTTGAAACAATGGGCGGATTACACCCGGCTTATGAATTTGTTTCATCTTGTCTTAAAGCAGGTAAGAGCGTTGTAACATCAAACAAAGAACTTGTTGCGGCAAAAGGGTGTGAACTTTTACAGTTTGCGGCTGAAAACAATGTAAACTTCTTGTTTGAAGCATCGGTTGGTGGCGGTATTCCGATTATTCGTCCGATTTCACAGTGCCTTGCAGCAAATGAGATTGACGAAATCGCAGGTATTCTTAATGGCACAACAAACTTTATTCTTACAATGATGATTGAAAAGAATATGAGCTTTGAAGATGCACTTAAACTTGCACAAGATAACGGTTATGCGGAAAAAGACCCGACAGCAGACGTTGAGGGTCACGACGCTTGCAGAAAGATTTGTATTCTTGCGTCCCTTTGCTTTGGCAAACACGTTTACCCCGATTCAGTTTATACTGAGGGCATTACAAAAATTACACTTGACGACGTTGCATATATCGGTGCATTCGGTGGTGTTATCAAACTTCTTGGAAGAGCTAAGAGAATGGACGATGGCAAGATTTTTGCAATTGTTTCTCCTGCAATCGTTATGGACGGCAGTCAGTTGGCATCTGTTAACGATGTTTTCAATGCAATTCTTGTTCGCGGCGATGCAACAGGCGACGTTGTATTCTACGGTAAAGGTGCCGGCAAACTCCCAACAGCATCAGCAGTTGTGGCAGACGTTATTGACTGTGCTCGTAATATGGGCAGAAAGAAACCGCTCGGCTGGGGTGAAGCAGAAGAAAATTATGTTGTTGATTATAAATCAGCAGTTAATCCGCTTTATATCCGTGCAGAAGTTACTGACAGAGCAAACGCTTTACAGGACGTAGTTGCAACTATCGGCAAAGTTCAGGTGCTTGAGTTTGCAGGTTGTAAGTCAAATGAACTTGCATTTGTAACAAGTGCTATGGAAGAAAAAGAATTGACAGAAAAACTCAACAGTATTTCTTCAATCAGCATTAAATCTCTTATCAGAGTAACTGATTATTAATAAATAACCTTTAATAGGAGGACATATATGGGACTTATAGTTCAGAAATTCGGCGGTTCAAGTGTTCGTGACGCTGAAAGAGTAATGAATGTTGCCCAGATTGTTACTGATACTTACCGTGCAGGCAACGATGTTGTTGTTGTAGTATCAGCACAGGGTGACACAACAGATGATTTGATTGAAAAGGCTTATGAAATTAACAATAAGCCATCAAAAAGAGAAATGGATATGCTCATGGCATCAGGCGAGCAGATTTCAATAGCACTTCTTGCTATGGCTTGCGAAAAATTAGGTTGTCCTGCAGTTTCACTTCTTGGTTGGCAGGCAGGTTTCAACACAAGTTCTGCTTACGGTATGGCAAGAATTAAAAATGTTAAAACTGACCGACTTCGTTCAGAAATTGACCGTCACAACATTGTTGTTGTGGCTGGTTTCCAAGGACTTAACAAATATGACGACCTTACAACTCTCGGTCGTGGCGGTTCAGATACAAGTGCCGTTGCAATTGCCGCTGCTCTTCGTGCAGACCGTTGCCAGATTTTCACAGACGTTGAGGGTGTTTACACAGCTGACCCAAGAAAAGTAGAAAATGCAAAGAAACTTCAAGAAATCACATATGATGAAATGCTTGAACTTGCAACGCTTGGTGCACAGGTATTAAACAATCGTTCAGTAGAAATGGCTAAAAAATACAATGTTGAGTTAGAAGTTCTCTCAAGTCTTAAGAGAGTTCCCGGTACAATCGTTAAGGAGGTTACCAAAATGGAAAAAATGCTTATCAGAGGTGTTACAAAAGATACAGACGTAGCACGTATTTCAGTTACTAAAATCCCAAACACACCAGGTGTTGCTTTCAAACTTTTCGACGCACTTGCAAAACGCAAGATTAATGTTGATATTATCTTGCAGTCAGTAGGTCGTGACAGTACAAAAGATATTACATTCACAGTTGCAAAAGGTAATGCAGAAGAAACAATTGAATGTGTAAAGAATGTGTTTGATATTGAAGATAAAGATATTATCTGTGACACATCAGTTGCTAAAATCTCAATCGTTGGTGCAGGTATGGAATCTCACCCGGGTACTGCGTCAAAAATGTTTGAAGCACTTTACGAGCGTGACATTAACATTGATATGATTGCAACAAGCGAAATTAAAATTTCAGTTCTTATTGACCTTGAGGATGCTGACCGTGCAGTTAGTGCAATTCACAAGGCATTCTTCCCTGCCGAGTAATTATGACTATTTTTAGAGAGAAACCCAAAAGTTTCTCTCTATTTTATAAAGATTTTTAAAGTGAAGGAGATATAAATTATGACAGACAAGTTTGTAAAAGAAGGTCTTACCTTTGATGACGTACTTCTCATTCCTGCAGAAAGCGACGTTCTTCCAAGTGATGTTGACATTTCAACACAACTTACAAAAACAATCAAGTTAAACACACCGGTACTCACAGCGGCTATGGATACAGTTACTGAAAGTAATATGGCTATTGCGATTGCTCGTGAAGGCGGTATTGGTATTATTCATAAGAATATGTCAATTGAGGCTCAGAAAGCACAGGTTGACAAGGTTAAGAGAAGTGAAAACGGCGTTATCAACAACCCATTCTTCTTATCTCCTGAAAATACAGTACAAGAAGCTGACAATCTTATGCACCGTTATAAGATTTCAGGTGTTCCTGTATGTGACGAAAACGGCAAACTTGTTGGTATTCTCACAAACCGTGATATGAGATTTATTGCTGATTACAGCGGTAAAATCAAGGATTATATGACAAGCGAAGGTCTTGTTACTGCTCCTGTTGGTACAAACCATGACGAAGCAAAGAAAATCCTTATGAAACACAAGATTGAAAAACTTCCTTTAGTTGATGAAGCAGGCTTCCTTAAAGGTCTTATCACAATTAAAGATATTGAAAAAGCAGTTAAGTATCCAAATTCAGCAAGAGATTCTATGGGCAGACTCCTTTGCGGTGCTGCTGTTGGTGCTACTGCTGATGTTCTTGATAGAGTTGCGGCTCTTGTTGAAGCAGGTGTTGATATGATTACTCTTGACTCTGCTCACGGTCACAGCCATGGAATTATCAATGCTGTTGCTAAAGTTAAAGCAGCATATCCGGACCTTCCACTTATCGGTGGTAATATTGCAACTGCTGAAGCTACAAAAGCTCTTATTGATGCAGGTGCAGACTGCGTTAAAGTTGGTATTGGCCCTGGTTCTATCTGCACAACTCGTGTTGTTGCAGGTATCGGTGTTCCACAGATTACAGCAGTTTATGACTCTGCAAATGAGGCTGCAAAACACGGTATTACAGTAATTGCTGACGGTGGTATTAAATATTCAGGTGAAATTGTTAAGGCAATTGCCGCTGGTGCATCTGCTATTATGGTTGGTTCACTTGTTGCAGGTTGTGAAGAGTCCCCAGGTGAAAGTGAAATTTACCAAGGTCGTCAGTTCAAAGTTTATCGTGGCATGGGTAGTATCGCTGCTATGAACAACGGTTCAAAAGACAGATATTTCCAAGCAAACAATAAGAAACTTGTTCCGGAAGGCGTTGAAGGTCGTGTTCCTTACAAGGGACTTCTTTCAGATACAATTTATCAGCTTATGGGTGGTCTTAAAGCCGGTATGGGTTACTGCGGTTGTGCAACAATTGAAGAACTTAAGACAAAGACAAAGTTCAACAGAATTACAAACGCAGGTCTTAAAGAAAGCCATCCACATGACGTTTATATCACTAAAGAAGCTCCTAACTATTCAGGAAATATATAAGTTGAGGAATTACAATTATGTTTGAAAACCTAATCGATTCAATTGGATTTATTAACAATACAGACCCCGAAGTAGCGGCGGCTATGAATTTAGAACTTACCCGTCAAAGAGAAAATATTGAACTTATTGCAAGTGAAAATATTGTTTCTCCTGCAGTTATGGCTGCAATGGGTAGCGTGCTCACAAATAAATATGCCGAGGGTTATCCGGGTAAGCGTTACTATGGTGGTTGTCAGCACGTTGATATTGTTGAAGATATCGCACGTGACAGACTTAAAAAACTTTTTGGTGCAAACTATGCGAATGTTCAGCCACACTCAGGTGCTCAGGCAAATATGGCAGTTTATTTTGCACTTATTAATCCCGGCGATACAGTTATGGGTATGAATTTGGCTGAAGGTGGCCATTTAACTCACGGTTCACCTGTAAATATGTCAGGTAAATACTATAATTTTGTACCTTACGGCGTTGACGAAAACGGATTCCTTGATTATGAGGCTTTTGAACAGAAAGCAAAGGAATGTAAGCCAAAACTTATCGTAGCAGGTGCGTCTGCATATCCAAGAACAATTGACTTTGAAAGAATGGCAAACATCGCTCATAGCGTTGGTGCTTACTTTATGGTTGATATGGCTCATATTGCAGGTCTTGTTGCAGCAGGTCTTCATCCATCTCCTGTACCATATGCAGATGTTGTCACATCTACAACACACAAGACACTTCGTGGTCCTCGTGGCGGTATTATTCTTTGCAAAGACGAAGAATTTGGTATGCAGTTCAACAAGGCTATTTTCCCCGGAACTCAAGGCGGTCCTTTAATGCATATTATTGCAGGTAAAGCAGTTTGCTTTGGTGAAGCATTAAGCGATGACTTCAAAGTATATCAGCAAAGAGTTATCGACAATGCAAAAGCGTTGGCAGATGGACTTACAAAGCGTGGCATTAACCTTGTTTCAGGCGGTACTGACAATCATTTGATGCTCGTTGACCTTCGTTCAGTTGGAATTACAGGTAAAGAACTTGAACACAGACTTGACGAAGTTCACATTACTGCAAATAAGAATGCTATTCCAAATGACCCTGAAAAGCCATTTGTAACAAGTGGTGTGCGTCTTGGTACACCTGCAGTTACAACAAGAGGACTTCAGGCAGAAGATATGGACAAGATTGCGGAATTCATTTATCTTTGTGCTACTGATTTTGAGAACAAGAAAGAATATATCAAAAACGGCGTTGCTGAAATCTGCAAGAAGTACCCATTATACGAATAATAAAAACACATCCCCACTGCATAAAATTTATAAAAATGCAGTGGGGGATTATAATGAGATTTATTAAAATGCACGGTGCAGGAAATGACTATATTTACATTGACTGCTTTACAGAATTTGTAGGAAATCCAAAAGATTTATCGAAAAAACTGAGTGACAGACATTTCGGCATTGGTGCAGACGGAATTGTGCTAATAAAACCGTCAGAAAAAGCCGATTGCTTTATGGATATTTATAATGCAGACGGCTCAAGGGCTAAAATGTGCGGAAATGCGGTGCGATGTACCGCAAAATACATATATGACAATAAAATTCAAAAACCAATTATAAAAATTGACACTCTCAGCGGAGTAAAACTCGTTGAAATCCTTATTGAAAACGGAATTGCGGTCGGTGGCAGAGTGAATATGGGAAAACCCATATTAACTGGTCGGCAAATTCCTACACGATATGGCGACAGTATTGTAAAAAACAAAATTATTAACATTGAAAACAATGATTATGAAATAACCTGCGTAAGTATGGGCAATCCACATTGCGTAGTTTTTCATAAGAATATAAATAAATTAGATTTAGAAAAAATAGGTCCGCTTTTTGAAAGTCACGAAATGTTTCCCGAAAGAATAAACACGGAATTTGTAGAGATTATTGATAAAAATAATCTTAAAATGCGAGTTTGGGAGCGAGGTAGTGGTGAAACTTTGGCTTGCGGTACGGGTGCTTGTGCCGTAGCGGTGGCATCAGTAATCAACGGATTTTGCAGACAAAATGAAGAAATCACAATTCTTGCAAAAGGCGGAAATTTAACAGTTAAATGGCATAAAAACGATAATGTTTATTTAAGCGGAAATGCGGTTGAAGTTTTCCGTGGTAAAATATAAAAAATCCATTATTGGAGGAATAATGATGAAAATAAATGACAATTTCTTAAAAATTCAGAGTTCTTACCTTTTCTCGAACATTGCAAAAAAGGTAAATGCTTATGTTGCGGCTAATCCCGACAAGCCAATTATTCGTCTTGGTATCGGTGACGTTACCCGTCCGCTTGCGGATGCTTGTATTACTGCTATGCACAAGGCTGTTGACGAAATGGCTGACGAAAAAACATTTATGGGCTACCCACCGGAGTATGGTCACAAGTGGCTTTTAGATGCTATTAACGAAAATGACTATAAAGCACGTGGCGTTGAACTTGACAACAGCGAAATTTTTGTATCAGATGGTGCAAAGAGTGACTGCGGTAATATCGGTGACATTTTCTCAACTGATAATAAAGTTGCAGTTTGTGACCCTGTTTACCCCGTTTATGTTGATACAAACGTTATGAGCGGACGTTCAGGTGATAAGACTGCAGAAGGTTGGAGCAACATTTACTATATGCCTTGCCTTGCAGAAAACAATTTCTTGCCAGAACTTCCAAAAGAAAAAGTTGATATTATCTATCTTTGCTTCCCTAACAACCCAACAGGTATGGCGGCAACAAAAGATGAGCTTAAAAAATGGGTTGACTATGCAAACGAAAACGGTGCAGTAATCCTTTTTGACTCTGCTTATGAGGCATTTATTACTGAAGATGATGTTCCACATTCAATTTATGAAATCGAGGGTGCAAAGAAATGTGCAATCGAGTTCAGAAGTTTCTCAAAAACTGCAGGTTTTACAGGTGTTCGTTGCGGTTATACAGTAGTTCCACACGACATTAAAGTTGACGGTGTTGAACTCAATGCACTTTGGGCTCGTCGTCAGGCAACAAAATTCAACGGGGTTTCTTATATTACACAGCGTGCTGCAGAAGCTTGTTACAGTGAAGAGGGCAAAAAGCAAATCCGTGAGATTGTTGCATATTATCAAAACAATGCAAAGATTATCTATAACGGACTTAAAGATTGTGGTTTTACAGTTTATGGTGCAGTAAACTCACCTTATGTATGGCTCAAAACTCCTGACGGAATGAGTAGCTGGGAATTCTTCGACACACTTCTTGAAAATATTCAGGTTGTTGGTACTCCAGGCGAGGGCTTTGGGCCAAGCGGTGAGGGTTATTTCCGACTTACAGCATTCGGCTCAACAGAAAACACAATCAAAGCAGTAGAAAGAATTAAAAACTACTTCTGTAAATAATCAAACAAAAAGGCGGTCGATTGACCGCCTTAATTTTTTTATAAATTATAATGCCTTCGCTAATTCTTTAATATATGCTTTGAAATCATCTGCAATTTCAGGGTGGTTAAGAGCAACCTCGCAATTTGCTTTCATAATACCCATTTTGTTGCCCATATCATAGCGTGTGCCGTAATAATCAAGAGCAATAACGCCTTTTGTTTGTGCAAGTGTTTTCATAGCGTCTGTAAGCTGAAGCTCGTTACCTGCACCCTTTGGTGTGTTTTCAAGAATATCAAAAATTTCTGGCGGCATTACAACACGGCCAAGAATTGAATAGTTTGAGAAAATTTCTTCAGGCTTTGGTTTTTCAATCATATCTGTACAGTTGAAAACCTTGTCTTCAATTTCTTCAACTTTAAGTGAGCAGTATTTTGAAACATCTTTTGTAGGTACTTCTTTAACACCAACAACGCCCTTGCCGTATTTTTCATAAGCGTCAATAAGTTGCTTTGTAACGGGTTCTTTGTCAGAAATGAACACATCATCACCGTAAAGAATTGCAAAAGGCTCGTTACCTACGAAATTCTTTGCACAAAGCACAGCGTGACCAAGTCCGCCTGTTTCTTTCTGACGAAGAAAATATGTGTTGCAAAGCTGTGAACATTCAAGAACTGATTCGTAAAGCTCTTTCTTATCAGGATTTTTACTTAACTTGTCTTCAAGTTCATAAGCGTGGTCAAAGTGGTCTTCAATAACTCCCTTGCCACGATTTGTGATAATAAGCACGTCAGTAATGCCTGATTTTGCTGCTTCTTCAACAAGATATTGAATTGCAGGTTTGTCAACAATGTTTAGCATTTCTTTCGGAACTGCTTTTGATGCAGGAAGAACTCTTGTGCCAAGTCCTGCCGCAGGAATAATCGCCTTTGTAATTTTCATAATAATTCTCCTATTTAATAAATTGGAATAAATAACTTATTGCCATCATAACAAAATCATACGATAAAATCGCAAGAAGTGTTGCTGAAACTGATATACCGCCTTTTTTGAAATACAAAAGTTTTTGCTGATTTTCATCTTGCGTTTCAGTTTTTATTTGTCGTATGTTTTTGAGCGTGTGATTATAATACAATTTGTTTGCTTTAAAACCTGCAAACAAGTGTATTGCGAGTAAAACGCCCAATTGCGAAACAAGAAGAACTGTTCCTGCAACATTTTCTTTGAAAACATTAACAAAATCACTTCTGTATTGGGTCATAAGTTCTTGCTCTTCTTTTGCCGTTTCAGGTTGCTCAACATCTTGATACTGCACAAGCATATCATACAAATCATTTGAAAGTTTGTCTGATGCAGACGGCAAAGAAAAAATTACGGAAGATGCAACCATTATAGCAATCAGAATTGCACCGATTTTATGAAGTTTTCTGTAAAAGAACCAATATGGTGCTAATAAAAACGCTGACCAACTGAAAGTGCTTTTCTTTGACTTCAGGTAAAAGAAGTTCTGAATATATTTAAAAGCGTTAAGCTGAACAAATTCAGCAACTTCTTCTGTTTTAACATCGTTTTCCATTTCTTTTGGGAAAAGTGAAAGTGGGTTTGTGCCACTACCAAAAAATGCGGTAGTCGGTGCTTGCTGTGAACTGTAAACGGGATTATCGTCTTTTTGCGGTTGCTCGTTTATGGGTTCAGTTTTTGGCGTTCCGTTTTCTAGGGGTACCCAGCGGTAGCCCTCATTATGCTTGTCAAAATTTCCGCACTCGCCGTTTTTCTTGTAGCAATCACGGTGATGGGGTGTTCCGCAAAGAGGACAAACAACAATGTCATCTTCTCCGTTAAAATCTTTTTCGCATATAGGGCATTTTTGATTTAAGTATCTAAAATAATTATTGTTCATTTTTAAACATTCCAACTATTAACATATTTTTCTTGCTCAGGTGTGAGCACGTCGATTTCTGTACCCCAGCTGTTAAGTTTTCTCAATGCAACCTTTTTGTCAATTTCTTCAGGAACATCAATAACAGATGCCGAAAGATTTTTATGATTTTTCACAATGTATTCAGCACAAAGTGCCTGAATTGAAAAACTCATATCCATAATTTCAGCAGGGTGTCCGTCACCTGCGGCAAGATTTACAAGTCTGCCTTCCGCAATTACGCTGATTGTTCTGCCGTCGGGAAGAACGTAACCCATTATATTATTTCTCTGTTGTTTGATTTCAATCGACATACTTTCTAAGTCGGGAAGATTAATTTCAACATTAAAGTGGCCTGCGTTGCAACAAATTGCACCGTCTTTCATATTTTCAAATGCTTTTTTAGTAATAACGTCCTTGCAACCTGTAACTGTAACGAAAAAGTCACCTTCTTTTGCGGCGTCAACCATTTCCATTACTGAAAAACCGTCCATTCTCGCTTCCATAGCTTTAATAGGGTCAATTTCAGTAACAATTACCTGTGCACCAAGAGCGTTTGCTCGCATAGCAACACCTTTTCCGCACCAACCATAGCCCGCAACGACTACCTTTTTGCCCGCAACAATAAGGTTTGTTGTACGGTTAATGCCGTCCCAAACTGATTGACCGGTGCCATAACGATTGTCAAAAAGATATTTGCACTTTGCGTTGTTTACGGCAATCATAGGGAATTTAAGTGCCTCGTCTTTCGCCATTGAAACAAGACGGATAATACCTGTTGTTGTTTCTTCACAACCGCCCATTACTTTAGGTAAAAGTTCGGGGTATTCGTTGTGAATAAGATTTACAAGGTCACCGCCGTCATCAATAATTACGTCAGGACCTACTTTAATAACTTCACGAAGATGTGACATATATTCTTCACTTGTTGCATTATACCAAGCGAAAACGTTAAGCCCGTTATAGCTGAGTGCTGCGGCAACATCGTCTTGAGTTGAGAGTGGGTTTGAACCGGTAACATACATTTCTGCACCGCCTGCGGCAAGTACTGTGCAAAGATACGCGGTTTTTGCTTCAAGGTGAATTGAAAGTGCAACCTTTAAATCTTTGAAAGGCTTTGTTTCAAGAAAGTCTTTTTCAATGCTTCGAAGCACCGGCATATGTGCTTTTACCCAATCAATTTTACGTTGACCTGATTCATAAAGGGAAATATCACGAATTAAATTCATTTTTTTACTCCATATATTATTGTATTATATAAATTATATCTTATCACAATGCATATAAAAAATCAATTACAAAAAAGTTACGGTTATGTGAGCGAACTGAAAATATTGACAATGTTCTCAAATTATGAGATAATAAACTGCGATTAAAGAATTTTATGTGGAGGGATTACATATGAAATCTACACTTTTCAGAATAATGGCTGCAATGATGGCTCTTGTTATGGTTGTTTGCTGTTTTTCATCTTGTTCAGGCAATAAAAACCCTGACGACGAAATAACAAAACCATCTGATGTTGAAGGACCTAGCGGAAACGATGACCTTATCGATTTTGACGAAATTGAATGGGATGACCCATCAACAACAGCTACAACTACAACAACTGCACCGTCAAAAGAAACAACAACAAAAGCTCCTGTAACAAATAAACCTTCAGGCGGTACAACAGAGAGTACAACAGGTACACAGATTACTCAGGAAGATATGATTGCAGCTCTTAATGCGGCAGGTTATGCTTATGACGAAGAACAGCAGGTTTTCTATTCAACACTTAATCCATGGCAACGTCACTTTGGTTTTGGCGATATTTATGACGAGGCTGCAGCATATGTAAATATGAGATACACTACTTTCAAGGCTGACTTTAAATATGATGGTCTTCTTTGGAGACTCCAGTGGTGGAAAGGTCAGTACGGTATTCTTGAAGGTGCAGAATTAGGTGTTTATACAAAAGACCCTAACTCAACATCTGATTTCTACGATTGTGCTGATAACGACCATCTTATGGAGATGAGTTTTGAGTATTATCGCACAGTAAAAGATTATAACAACAAGAATATGTTGTTCTATCGTGAAGAAGAACCACACTGGTGGCTTACAGGCTTTAAAGTAGGTTACACAGCAGGTTCAAACAAGAGCGTTGTTAAGGCTACACTTAAAGCATATGATGAAGGCATGGCTGACGGAATTGAGTCAGGCCTTCAGGCGGTTACTGACAACAAGGGCAACTGGAAAGGCTTTGTTGAATATTCTAAATCAATGCCTGCAGGCACAAAGAACTTCTATAAGAGAGATGGAAATGTGTTTACAGTTATCTGGGTTGATGCAGGATATGAAAATTATCAGACACAGGATATTTCACCTGAAGCATAATTAAAATCTTATAAACACCGTAGATTTTTATTAAAATCTGCGGTGTTTTTTCATTTTTTATAGAAATTTTAAATATATTTTAAAAAACTTTATATTACAGTTGAAATATGCTTGATTTTAGTGTAAAATATACAAACAGACTTTAATTTTTAATGTTTTTTATAAATTTTTTTGGAGGATTTGTATGAATTATAGCCTTACAAAGAAACAAGCAAAAGAACTTGTTGAATCAAAACTTTCTCATTTTATCGGCGTAAATCCCGATGAAGCTACAAATGAGCAATTTTATAAAGCTATTGCCCTTATCGTTCGTGATATGATGAGTCAGGGCAGAGCAGAATTTTCAAAAGAAGGTTCTAAAAAAGGAACAAAAAGAGTTTACTATCTTTGCATGGAATTCCTTATGGGACGTTCACTTAAAAACAACCTTTACAATTTGAATCTTACAAAGGTTTTTGAAAGCGTATTAAAAGATTACGGCATCAAAATCGACTCAATTTATGATTGTGAGCCTGACGCAGGTCTTGGCAACGGTGGCCTTGGTCGTCTTGCCGCTTGCTATCTTGATGGTCTTGCAACTCAAGGTTATGTTGCAAAGGGTTACACAATTCTTTACGAATACGGCATCTTTAAGCAGAAGTTAGTTGATGGTTGGCAGACAGAACTTCCTGATTTCTGGCTTCCGGGAGGAGATGTGTGGCTTGTACCTCACGAAGAGCAGGCTATGGAAATTAAGTTTGAAGGTGAAGTACGCGACACATGGGAAAATCAGTATCACAGCGTTGAAATTGAAAACCCAACAGTAATTCAGGCTATTCCTTATGATATGCACGTTGCAGGTAAAGACGGTAAGGGCGTTTCAGTTCTTCGTCTTTGGTCTGCAAAAGCACCCGGTCTTGATATGGCTCTTTTCAATCAGGGTGACTATATGCGTGCTATGGAAAGAAATGCTATGGCAGAAGTAATCAGTAAAGTTCTTTACCCTGCAGATAATCACCCTGAAGGCAAGTCACTTCGTCTTCGTCAACAGTATTTCCTTGTATCTGCATCAATTCAGGACATTGTTCAGCACCACCTTCGTGAGTTCGGTACAATGGATAACTTTGCAGATAAAGTTGCAATCCACGTAAACGATACTCATCCAACAATGGCAATTCCTGAACTTATGAGAATTCTTCTCGACGAGTGCGGATATGGTTGGGACGATGCTTGGAATGTTGTTACCAATACAGTTGCATATACAAACCATACAGTTATGAAAGAGGCTCTTGAATGTTGGCCGGAAGACCTTTATAAACGTCTTATGCCAAGACTTTGGCAGATTACAAAGGAAATTGACAATCGTTTCCGCTCTTATGTATGGGAAAGCACACACAATGCAGATATGGTTGAGCGTATGGCGGTTATGTCAAACGGTGTTGTAAGAATGGCTAACCTTTGCGTTGCAGGTTCACACTGTGTAAACGGTGTTTCCGCACTTCACAGCGAAATTCTTAAAGACACAGTTTTCTCAGATTTCTATGCTCTCACACCAAACAAATTCACAAATGTTACAAACGGTATTGCTCATAGACGTTGGCTTTGTCAGGCTAACCCGAAACTTACAAATTACCTTACAGACCTTATCGGTGATGGTTTTGTAAAGAATGGTGACGCACTTCTTGATTTGAGAAAGTATAAAGACGATAAAGCAGTACTTGACGAACTCGGTAAAATCAAGCGTGCAAATAAAGAAGAATTTGCAAAGTATGTGCTTAAGCACAACGGAATTAAGCTTGACCCTGATTCAATTTTTGATGTTCAGGTTAAGCGTCTTCACGAGTATAAGCGTCAGCAACTTAATGCACTTAATATTTTGTCACAGTACCTTGCAATCAAAGAAAATCCAAATGGTGAGTTTATTCCTCACACATATATTTTTGGTGCAAAAGCAGCATCAGGTTACTTTATGGCAAAGAAGATTATTTCTTTCATCTGTGCACTTGCTGATGTAATCAACAACGACCCTGACGTTAAAGGCAGACTTAAAGTTGTTTATGTTGAAGATTACAATGTTACACTTGCTGAAAAACTTATGCCTGCTGCTGATATTTCGGAGCAGATTTCACTTGCAGGTACTGAAGCTTCAGGTACAGGTAATATGAAACTTATGCTTAACGGTGCAGTAACACTTGGCACAATGGACGGTGCTAATGTTGAGATTTATGAAGCAGTTGGCGACGAAAATATTTACATTTTCGGTATGAGTACACCTGAAGTTGAACAACTTAAAAAGCGTGGTTACAATCCAGAAATGTTCTACAACAACAATGCAGAACTTCATAAGATTCTCGACTTTGCAAATGCAAACGGAATTGGTGGCAGAATGTTCCATGAAGTAACTTCAACAATCATTCATCACGACCCATATATGGCTCTTGCAGATTTTGAAGATTACAGAAATACTCAGCAGAGAATTTCAAAAGACTTCTTAGACCGCGACAACTGGAACAAGATGTCACTTATGAATATCTCAGGTGCAGGTCGATTTGCCGCAGACCGTGCAATTAACGAATATGCACAGAATATCTGGAACGCAAAATCAGCACTTAAAAAATAAGAAATAAAAAGCAGGTCATTGACCTGCTTTTATTTTTGTATAAATTTCAACAATTTATCTTTCTCGTTCTCAACTTTACCATCAATTACTGCGGTGAGACATTTTTCTAATGTGTCGCCGATTTTTTTGCCTTTGTACCCAAGAGAAATCAAATCGTTACCATCAATTGCGAGATGCTTTATTGAAAAACATTCTTTTTCATTTATAATCTCATTTATAATATCGCGGGTTTGCTTGTAAAAATCTTCCCCACGGAAATACTCGGGATTTTGTGCCGAGTTATCGCAATATTTAATTTCAATTAAGTCGAAAATCAAATCGCTACCTATTTGTGACATAATCTTTTTAAGTCGTTTACGGTCAGGGCTTGTCATATCGTTGACCATAATAGGTGAGTCGTGCATTCTGACAAGTGTTACAACTTTATTTTTAGTATCATTATCAAAACGAAGTCGCGTCATAATCTTTTCTGTGATTTCGGCACTCTTTTTCGGGTGAGAGTAATAATGTTGCTCGCCTTTTTCATCAAAATGTGCAACACACGGTTTTCCTATATCGTGAAAGAAAAGTGCAAGACGGATTATACTGTTTTGACTACTCTTTTCAACTGCTTTAAGAGTATGAGTGTAAACATCATAACAATGGTGACGGTTTTTCTGCTCAAATCCAACACAATCGCTGATTTCGGGAATAAAAACAGCAATTACATCTGCAAATTCTTGCAAAACATTATAGCAGTTTTCGCCGCATAAAAGTTTGGTGAATTCTTCACGAATACGCTCTGCAGAAATGTTTTTAAGCAAATCTTTACAGTTGTGGATTGCCTTTTTGGTTTCTTCTTCAATTTCAAATCCTAAAACTGACGAAAATCGCATAGCACGAAGAATTCTTAAAGCATCTTCACGAAATCGTGTTTCTGCGTCACCAATGCAACGGATTGTATTGTTTTTTATATCTTGAAGTCCACCGACAAGGTCGCAAAATCCATTGTCAAAATCGTATGCAATACCATTCATTGTGAAATCACGACGCACAACATCATCTGCCAACGAATTTGAAAAAGTTACGCTGTCAGGGTGACGATTGTCAGAGTAAGTGCCCTCACTTCTGTATGTGGTTATCTCAAGTGGCTCATTATTGATAAGCACCGTAACCGTGCCGTGCTTTATGCCCGTTTCAATAACACGAAAATCCGAAAAAACCTGTTTGACTTCATCCGGTGTAGCGTTTGTTGTAATGTCAATGTCACCAATGGGTAATCCCATAACAAAATCACGCACACTACCACCGATTAAAAACGCCTCAAAACCTTTTGATTTAAGAATTTCAACAGCATTTTTTGATTCAGGCTTAAAGTTATTTGTTTTCGTCATTTAATGCTTTTTCTAATGCCAAAGCCAACTGGTCAGGGCAAGAAGTGTTTTTAAATCCACATTTCATACCCTTGAGCAATTCTATAACTTCTTCGGCAGGTCTGCCCTCAACAAGAGCACCGATTCCTTTAAGGTTTCCGTTGCATCCGCCAAAGAATGAAACGTTCTTAACTATTCCGTTATCTAATTCAAAATCAATCTGTCGTGAGCAAGTGCCACGAGTTTTATATGAATGTGTCATATTATTTTACCTCATAAATTTCATTTGCAAGTGTAACTAATTCTTCCATTGTTAATGCTTCTGCACGGGCGGTTGGTGAAAGCCCTGCGTTTTCTATTGCAAGTGCAAGTTTGTCTTTTGGAATATTCATTCCACTTGAAACAGAGTTTAGAATGGTCTTTCTTCTTTGTGCAAAAGCAGATTTAATCATTTTGAAGAACAACGCCTCATCAGCTACGTTGTAATCACCTTTTTTAGTCAAATCAAGTCCGATTACGCAACTGTCAACTTTAGGGCTTGGGAAGAATGACCCACGAGAAACATCGAAAAGTTTTTTTGCCTCTGCATAGTAATTTACTGCAACTGTTACCGCACCGCTTTCTCTTGAGCCAACTTTTGCACAAAGACGGTCGCCCGCCTCTTTCTGTACCATAACAATAATCTTGTTAAATGGCAACTTTTCTTCAAGAAGTCGCATAATTACAGGGCTTGTAATGTAGTATGGAAGATTTGCACACACAAAAACTTCCATGCCCTGAAAATGTTCTTCAATGACTTTTTTTAGGTCGATTTTAAGAATATCGCCATTAATGAGTGTAAGATTATCATACCCTGAAAGTGTATCTTCTAATACGGGGAAAAGTCTTGTGTCAAGTTCAACGCACACAACTTTTTCACAGCGTTCAAGCAGTTCTTTCGTAAGAACGCCCACACCTGCACCTATTTCAAGTACACCTATAGGCTTGTCCGTACTTTCTCGTACAGTGTCTGCCATTCGCGGACAAACAGTAGGGTTTACAAGAAAGTTTTGCCCTAATCCTTTTGAAAATGTAACTGAATGTTCGCCCATAACCTTTTTAATAACTGAAAGGTCAGTAAGCGTGTAATTTTTCTTATTTGACATATTTGTTCTTTACCTTACCAAGTATTTTCATGCCCTCAACGATTTTTTCTTTTGAAGGGGTTGAGAAATTCATTCTGAAGCAGTTTGTTTTTTCATCGTTAATCATAAATGCAGTACCGGGGACAACCGCAACTTTATTTGCTATACATTCTTTAACAAAGTCGAGCATATCAATATTTTCGGGAAGTTCACACCACACGAAAAGTCCGCCTTCGGGACGCACATATTTAACGAAGTCGCCTAACTCACTATCAATTAAATCGCACATAAGATTAAGTTTTTCACGATAAATGTTGCGGATTTTTTCAATATGTTGGTCAACGTCGTTTTCTTCCATCCATTTGTGAACAAGCATTTGCGAAAATACAGGAGTATGAACATCTGCTGCCTGCTTGCCAACGGTCATTTTTGCGATAATCGGCGACGGAGCAACAATATAACCAACACGAATGCCAGGGGCTAAAAGTTTTGAGAATGAACCTGCATAAATTACGATTCCGTCATCGTCAAAACTCTTGATTGACGGTACTTCTTCGCCTGAAACTCGTAAATCCCCATAAGGATTATCTTCTAAAATGAGAAGTCCATATTTCTTCGCAAGTTCATAAACTGCCTTGCGTTTTTCAAGGCTCATTGTAGCACCTGACGGGTTCTGAAAATTAGGGATTGTATAAATAAATCTTGGATTAACTGCATTTTTAATAGCATTTTCCAATTCTTCAATATTCATTCCGTCAGCCTCAACAGGAACACCTGCGAGTTTGCATCCGTATGAGCGGAAACAGTTAAGCGAACCTATGAATGACGGGCACTCACAAATTACCGTGTCACCAAAATCGCAAAGAGCTTTTGTGGCTAAATCCACTACTTGCTGTGCACCTGAAGTGACAATAAGTGAGTCAAAATTTTTACCAATATTATATTTTTCTTTCACGAAAGCTGTTAATTTATCAATAAGTGGCTTGTACCCTTCGGTAACCCCATACTGCAACGCTGTAACAGGGGAGTTTTCGAAAATTTCAGCTGAAATACGCTTAACTTCATTTATAGGAAAAGCAGAAGCATCGGGATTTCCTGCGGCAAAAGGAATAATCTGTGGGTCCTGAGTTGCTTTTAAGATTTCGCGTATTGCAGATGGTTGCAATTCCGATATTCTTTTAGAAAAATAATAGTCCATTTGTGTCACCTTCAAAACATATATGAATAATTTTATCACAACAAATTAGGCTTTTCAAGAGCGACTAAAATTATATGTTTAGATATTGCACAACAAAAGCCTTTATGGTAAAATTGTAATAGAGAAATGTAGAGAGGAGGAAATCGGAATGTTCAGAAATATTATTGCTGAAGTGACAAAATTTAAAAATATTGAGCAAGGCAAAATAACTGAAGCTTATGAAGCAAAAAAAGCTCGAAATAGTGATAATCCTATTTACCGTGAAGTTGAAGCGGAAAGAATACATACAAACTTTATCAGAATTATTCCTGCATCAATCGCACTTCTTATTGTTGAAATATGTGGTATGCTCTGGTCCTTGTGGACAAATACAAAATTTGATTTTAAAAACGGATTTCTGATTTCCTGCTGTGTGTTTGTGTTTGTGTCAGCGTGTTTTGTGGTGGCTATTGAAATTCTTTTGAAATATAAAAAGACTTCAAACCAACAAATGAAAATTATTTATACGGCATATTGGGTTTTGTATACTGTTGAGGCACTGTCGTTCTCGGTAATGGAGGCTCTTGACAGACAAACAACAAACAATTACCTTATATACGTGTTGTTATTCTCAATAATACCCGTAATCACACCGTTTACAAAGAATCTGATGCTTATTGTGGCACTTTATGTTGAGTGCTGTGCTTTGCTTTTTGCTGTTTGTGAACCTGCTGATTTAATGGTGTGTTTTATAATAACAATTCTTGGTATGGGGTATTCTGTATTCCATTTTAATCATTATCTTTCTGTAAGTATTGCTAACAAAAAACTTGAATTTTCTGCAAATGGTGACTTGCTTACCGGTTTTATGAACAGACGAGGTTTTGAACAAGCAGTTCCTTCGCTTCGCAATTTCTGTCAGAATAACGGGTACACTTTTTGTATAATTATGATGGACATTGATAATTTTAAGTCATATAACGACAGGCACGGTCACCTTGAAGGTGATGTTTGCATAAAACAGGTTTCGTCGTGTATTAAAGAAAATTTTTCAAGACCTACTGATTTGTGTGTTCGTTATGGCGGTGAAGAATTTCTTGTGTTGACTGCTCAACGTGATGTTGACAAACTTGTTGAACATCTTGAAGATACTCTTGAATTAGTTAATGATATAGAATTTGAAAACACGTTTGAATCTGTTTCTGTCAGTGCAGGTCTTTATGCAACTACAGAAGAAGATAAAGAACTTTCGATTGAACGACTTGTTGAAAGAGCCGATAAAGAACTTTACAACGCAAAGCGACGCGGTAAAAACTGTGTAAGTTATCTAGGCGAAATATATTAAAGCAAAAAATTAAAGCCACTTCGTATGAAGTGGCTTGTTTTTTACTGTTGTGGTGGTTGCATACCCATAAGTGAATTCATCATTCCGCCCTTTTTCTTTTTAGGTGGCTTATATGCAGGTGGGTTTGCAAGAAGTTGCTTTGCTTTTTTACCTGCCGGAGATGCAAGGTAAGCGTTTACTGCAACAAGTGTATCGTAAAAATCGTCATCTGTAATGTATTCACGGCATTTTTCGAGAAGTTCTTTATCGTTATCAATTTCACCTAAAATTGTAACAACTACAAGGTCCTGAACATCATTTGAGCCGTTTTCATAAATATCGCTGAGAATTTTAAAGAGTTTCTTGAGTTGCTGAGTGTCATGTGAACGGATTGTTTGCATAATGTATTTGTTTGCGTGGTTTACAAAGAAATCTTCGCCCAAAAATTCATCATATTTCTGGAAGTTTTCTTTGTAAGCCTCTTTAAGTTCAGGGTAAAGAGCTACAATTCTGCTTGCAAGAGTATTTGCGTCATAGCTTGCACCATTCTTTGCAGCAGTTTTTGAAATAGTCTGCGGAGCTTTTTTTGCAGCCTGTTTTGCCTTTTTACCGTGAGATGTTGCAACTGTATCGTTAATTTCGTTGCAAAGTGACTTAATGTCACGGTCATCACAAGAATCAAGGTCAAGAAGGTTTGATTCAGTTTTTGCAAATTCGCCGTCTTCAACCTTTTCCAAAACATCAAGAAGATTGTCGTGGCTTAAAAGGCGAAGTGTCAAGTCGTTTTTCTTAAACTCAACAAAAGCGGTTTCACCTTCTTCTGTGACGGGAGTAACAAGTTCAAAGCCGTTATTTTCAAGTTTTTCAGTACAACCCTTCAATATAAGATTAAGGGCTTCTTTTCTTTCAAGCATTTTAAATACCTCAAATCAAAAATTATATATCTTATGTAGTATAACACATTTATTTTCATTTGTCATTAAAAATTTGTGAATATTATAATTGATTACTTAAATATATTGTGATAAAATAAATATATCTATGACTATCAGTCAGTGGCGGAGTGAATATTTATGAAAAATGCACTTATAATTTTTGGCGGAGTTTCATCTGAACACAGTGTTTCTTGTGTTTCGGCAACTTCGGTTATAAAAAACATTCCAAAAGATAAATATAATGTTGTTATGCTTGGCATTACAACTAAAGGTGAAATGTTTGTCTATGAGGGTGACTTTAACAATCTTAAAAATGACGGCTGGCTTCTTGATAAGTCAAAACTTAAAAAAGCAGTAATCTCAACTGACCGTGCTGACAGAGGAATTATTGTATTTAACGAAAATGGTTACGAAAAAATCAGAATTGATGTGTGTTTCCCTGTAATGCACGGCAAAAACGGTGAAGACGGTACAATGCAAGGTCTTCTCACAATCGCGGGTATTCCGTATGTTGGCTGTAACACAATGGCATCAGCAGTTTGTATGGATAAAGCTATGACAAATGCAATTTGCGATATTAACGGAATTGCACAGGCAAAGTGGAAATACATTACAAAATATGATTTTGAGCATCGTGGCAGAGAATTCTCACGAGAATGTGAAGAATATCTTGGGCTTCCTGTATTCATTAAACCTGCAAATGCGGGCTCATCTGTTGGTGTTGTAAAGGCAAAAACAGTTGAAGAAATTCAGCGTGGTCTTGATTATGCTTTTCAGTTTGACTCTCGTGTAGTTGTTGAAGAAGCAATTTCAGGTGCAGAAGTTGAATGTGCAGTTATGGGTAATGACGAGCCGTTCGCAGGGGCAGTAGGTGAAATTGAGCCTTGTAACGAGTTCTATGATTTTGACGCAAAGTATGAGTCAGACAGCGGACTTCACATTCCTGCAAGAATCGGCGAAGAAAAAATTAAAGAAGTTCAAGCACAGGCAATCAAGGCATACAAGGCTTGGGGATGTACGGGTCTTGCACGTGTAGATTTCTTTGTAAGATATTCTGACGGTGCAGTACTTCTTAATGAGCCGAATACGCTTCCCGGATTTACAAATATCAGTATGTATCCAATGCTTATGGATAAAGCGGGAATTTCATACGGCGAATTGATTGATAAACTTTGTACTCTTGCAATTGAAAAATGGGAAAAGGAATTTGAACAGTGAAAAAACAAGCAGTAATAAGAATTGTAAGCATGCAACGTACCGAAAATGGTGACAATTCGGGCGAAATGACAGTTGCAGGCACAATTTTTTATGAAAAAGATAAAGTAATAATTGAATACATAGAAAACAATGAAGAAACAGGACCCGAAGAAACAACAATTACAGTATTAGAAAATAATATTGTAAGCATTGTGCGAAAAGGTCAGTTCAGCAGTGAAATGATGGTTGAAAAAAATACTCGTCACCATACATTTTACAGTACACCTTATGGTGAACTTACAATGGGTATTTACGGAAATCAGGTTGATTGGTCAAAAGACGACAATGGCGGAATTTTAAGAATGAAATATTCACTTGATTTCAATAATGGATTTGTATCAGAAAACACTATGAAAATATATATTGAGGAGAAATAAGGATGTCTAAATTAGTAAAACAAGCGACAGACCAACTTCATACACTTATTGTTGATGCGTTAGGCAAAGCTGTTGCAGAAGGTGAAATTTCAGCAGAACCTATTCCTGCATTTAATATTGAAGTTCCTGCAAACCGTGATAATGGCGACTATTCATCAAATATTGCGTTTGTATGTGCAAAGATTTTTCGTTGTGCACCAAGAAAAATTGCTGATTTAGTTGCAAAGTATATTGAACTTGACGGCACATATTTTGCTGAATGTTCAGTTGCAGGTGCAGGCTTTGTAAACTTTACACTCGCAAAGGATTTCTATGCTGATATTCTCCAAGATGTTAAAACATTGGGCAAAGATTACGGTAGAAGTGACTATGGCAACGGCAAAAAAATCAATGTTGAATTTGTTTCTGCTAACCCGACAGGACCAATGCATATGGGTAATGCTCGTGGCGGTGCGTTAGGCGATTGCCTTGCAGCCGTGCTTGATATGGCGGGCTATGAGGTTGAACGCGAATTCTATATCAATGACGCAGGTAATCAGATTGAAAAATTTGGTCTTTCACTTGATATTCGTTATCAACAGATTTATAAAGGTGAAGATGCAGTAGAATTGCCCGAAGATAGTTATCACGGTGAAGATATAAAAGAACGTGCACAGCAGTTTGCTGATGTTTATGGCGACGAATACATTAACAAAAGCGAAGACGAAAGAAGAAAAGCACTTGTTGAATTTGCACTTCCTAAAAATATTGACAATATGAAAGCCAACATGGCGAAATATCGTATTGAATATGATACTTGGTTTAAAGAAAGTCAGCTTCACGATAGTGGTGCGGTTAAAGAGGTTATCGACTACCTTACAAACAAGGGTTTGACCTATGAAAAAGACGGTGCAGTATGGTACAACAATATTAAAGTACAAACAGAAATGCTCACTCGTCAGGGCAAATCTCAAGAAGATATTGACAAACTTGACCTTAAAGATGACGTTCTTATTCGTCAGAACGGCAACCCAACATATTTTGCAGCAGATATTGCCTACCATAAGAATAAACTTGTTACCCGTGGATTTGACAAGGCAATCGATGTTTGGGGTGCTGACCACCACGGCCACGTTGCTCGTATGAAAGGTGTGCTTGAAGCACTTGACCTTGATGCTGACCGTCTTGATGTTATCTTAATGCAACTTGTTCGTCTTACTCGCGATGGCGAAGTTGTAAGAATGAGTAAGCGTACAGGCAAAGCAATTACACTTGTTGACTTGCTTGAAGATATTCCTGTTGACGCAGTTCGTTTCTTGTTTAATATGCGTGAACCTGGTTCACAAATGGATTTCGACCTTGATTTAGCAGTTGAACAGTCATCACAGAATCCTGTTTATTACTGCCAGTACGCAAATGCACGTATTCACAGTATTCTTCGTAAAGTTGAAGCAGATGGAGTTACAGTTCGTGATTGCACAAAGGACGAGTTAAAACTCTTAACTGCACCTGAAGAAATCGAACTTATTCGTCATTTAGCATCACTTACTGACGAAATTGTGAACTCTGCAAAGAACTATGACCCTGCAAAGATTACTCGTTACTGTATCGACCTTGCAACATTGTTCCATAAATTCTATAACGCTTGTCGTGTAACAGTAGAGGATGAAAGTCTTATGCAAGCTCGCCTTTACCTTTGCAACTGCGTAATGAGTGTAATTACAAACATTCTTGAAATGTTTAGAATTTCTACTCCAGAATCTATGTAAAGCGTCTGTGACGCTTTACTCGATATAAATCCTTTCAGGATTTTCGATATGCGACAAGTCGCTCGATAGGTGCTAACGCACTCGATATGTTCACTTCGTGAACGAGGATTTATATCATATCGAGTTTGAGTGAAACGAAAACATATCGATTTTGCAAAGCAAAAATATCGAGCAATCGAAGATTGCATATCGACAAAAAATAAAACCAACCAAAAATGTAGGGGACGCTGACCACAGCGTCCCGGTTTTTATTGACTTTGCAAACGGTAAAAATATGGTATTATAATAAAAAATTTTAAAAAGAACTTGACTGTAAAGTGGCTTTATAGTTTATATTAAGTGTAAAGAGGTGTAATTATGAAAATCAATGAACTTGAAAAAATGCTTAATATAAGTCGTGCTAATATTCGTTTTTATGAAAAAGAGGGATTATTAAATCCTGAAAGAAAAGACAACGGTTATCGCGAGTACGACGAAAACGAAATTGCGATTTTAAAGAAAATAATTGTTTACAGAAAATTGGGAATTTCCATTCCAAACATTAAAGATATTTTTCATGGTAAATTAACTCTTAATGAGGCAGTCAACAACAGTATGAGTTCAATAAATAATGAGCTTACAGAGTTGGCGGTTTCTGCGAAGCTTTGCAAGGATTTGAAAGCACAAGGTGTTGAAAACTCTAATTTTGATGCAGATTTTTATTGGAACGAAATTAACAAAATGGAGAGTTCAGGTGAAGAGTTTTACAATTTTGTAGGCATAGATGTCCGTGCTTTTGAGAAAAGACCAAGTGGCACAAAGCGTAAAAAAGTGCTGGGTGTTACAAGTATTGTTTTATTGATATTTGTTGTCGCAGTTTTTGTTAGTTACTTAAACAGTAACGATTATTTACTGAACAAGATGGACAAACTATATTTGTCAAATAATTATAGTGAGATTAACAAAACATATAGTGAGTTTTTTAATAGTAAAGATTATGACCGATTTTTAAAGGAAGATTACGGCGATTCATATGAAGATTATTTGTTTTCGTATGAAACTAAATATTTGGTATCTTTACTTGCTACCAATGATACTGATAATTTTGTCGACAACTTTATTAAGTTTACAAAAGAATTAGACTACGTAAAAACAATTTATTTTATTCAAATCTTCTATGACACAATTAACATTGATACAGCTCAAAATAATGAATTACATAAATCGATAGTTGAATTGTTGAATGCGACAGAGATTAAATTTGAACATTTGGATTTGAGCAATCATTATGCTTCAATGTTATGTTTTTTGAATTATTCTATTGGGAATGATACAAAAAGTGAAAGTTTAATACAAAATTTGCAGCTGGAATTAGATGATGAATTTGAAGACTTTTGGGACGATGAGTGTTTAAAATGTTGTGGCTCTTTATTATTAAATAAAAACTATGACAGATTTAATACTGTTTTTATAAATGTTTATAATAACGAGTTTTCATCAACAAAAAGTATTGCAATTATGATAAATCAACTTGGTTGCGATAATGAACAGCTACAAGTTTTATCAAAAGCATTAAAAGGCGTATCTGATATCCAAGAAAAAGATAATAGAAAAGAAGCGTTTAAGTTGCTTTCTGATTTGGCAATTCAATCAAAAGTGTCAATTAATGAATCCTAAGGCAAAATGACACAAGGACTTGTTCTATAATTTCACTCGTTAACCAAAATTAAAAATAAAATATGAATTTTTTATCGCAGGTATTGTATAATATCTGCGATTTTGTTATACTATAATAGATTAATTATGTAATAAAATGCGTTATAAATATTTGAAAATGGGAGATGTAGAAATGCTTTTTGCACAGGACATCGGTATCGACTTGGGTACTGCCAACACAATTGTATATCTTAAGGGAAAGGGCATTGTTCTTCGTGAGCCGTCAGTAGTTGCCGTAAACGAAAAAACTGACCCGCCATCAGTCGTTGCAGTTGGTAATGAAGCAAAAGATATGATTGGCAGAACACCGGGCTCAATTACAGCAGTAAAACCGTTGAAAGACGGTGTTATTGTCAATTCTGAAATCACATCAGATATGCTTAAAGAATTTATTAAAAAGGTAATTAAACGCTCACCTTTTGCAAGAGCGAGAGTTCTTATCTGTGTGCCGTCAGGTATTACAGAGGTTGAAAGAAAAGCAGTTCACGATGCTGCTCGTGATGCGGGTGCAAAATATGCATCTCTTATTCACAAGCCACTTGCGGCGGCTATCGGTGTGGGACTTCCCGTAACTGAGGCAGTAGGTAGTATGATTGTTGATATCGGTGGGGGTACAACTGAAGTTGCAGTTGTTTCATATCGTGATATTGTTACTGCAAAGTCATCAAGAATTGCAGGCGACGATTTTGACGAGGCGATTATTGAATACATACGCAAAAAGCACAATGTTCTCATAGGCGAAAGAACTGCCGAAGAAATCAAAATAAAAATAGGCTCTGCTATGAGTTATGACGGCGAGGGTGCTATGGACGTCCGCGGTAGAAACCTTGTTGACGGACTTCCAAAGAATGTTGAAATCACATCTGAAGATGTTCGTGAAGCATTATCCGAGCCAATTTCACAAATTCTTGAAACAATCCGTTCAACTCTTGAAAAAACTCCGCCTGAACTTCTTGCAGATATTGTTGATAACGGAATTATGCTCACAGGTGGCGGAGCACTTCTTCGCGAAATTGATACTCTTATTTCACAAGAAACAAAAATCCCAGTTCACGTTGCAGTTGACCCAATGGACTGCGTTGCTGCAGGCATGGGTGCATGCTTAGAAAAAGGAAACATCTGATATGAATAACTTCTTCAAAAGTACAACATTTAAAGTTTTGCTGGCTGTTGCAATAGTTCTTGTCTGTGCAACGGTTTTGGCTACTGTTGTGGGAGGAGCGACTTCACCGCTTACAAACGTGGTGGATTTTGTAACTTCACCATTACAAAACGTAGCATCATATTTTTCAGCAAAATTAGACGGTTTTACGGGTGGATTTATCTCGTCCGACGCATACCGTGACCGCGTTGCAGAACTTGAACAACAAGTGGCTGATTATCAGGCGCAACTTGTAGATTACGAAAAAACTAAAAAACAACTTGAGTCATATGAGGAATTCCTTGACGTCCGTGAGAAAAATCCCGACTACACTTGGGTTTATTCAACGGTTATTGGTCGTGATTCCGCCGATATGTTCGGTTCGTTCACAATCAACAAAGGCTCAGATGACGGAATTAAAGTAAATGACGCAGTTATTTACAGCGAATACCTTATAGGTGTAGTAACTGAGGTTAATCCAACGTCAGCGGTTGTGCGTTCAGTATTTGACCCCTCAGTTCACGTGGCGGCTTATGAAATCAGAACAGGTGAGCTGGGCTACACAAATGCAACTTATGATATGGCGGTTAATGGCAGATGCTCTCTTTCTGCCCTCGACAGAAATACTGCTGTTTCAAAGGGCGGAATTGTCTGCACATCAGGTACGGGCGGAATTTTCCCGAAAGACCTTATAATTGGAACGGTTTCAGCGGTTAAACAGAGCGAAACTGACCTTTCAGCATATGCAGTTGTTGAGCCACCTGTAAACAGTAAAGATATTCACGATTGTTTTGTTATTACAGACTTTAGTGAACAATAAAGGAAAATTATAAATGACAGTTCAAACCAAAACAAAAGTCAAAAGATATGCGGTTTATGGCGTAATAATCCTTTTGGCACATATTTTGCAGAATATACTGACAATCTTCCCCGAGATTGCATCGGTCAGACCTGTTTTGCTTATTTCCGTTGCGGTGTGTATTGCTATGTTTGAGGGCGAAGTGGTAGGTGCGGTGGCAGGTTTGCTGTCAGGTGCATTGTGGGACACGTTAACTGTTACGGCTGACGGTTACAATGCACTTTATTTAATGGTTGCCTGTGCGGTATGTGGTGTGTTACTGCGAATTTTTATGCGTAATAACATAATTACTTATATAATGATGAACACTGGTATTACAATGCTATACTTTTTAACTTATGTATTGTTTTTCATAACTGCACGCGGTATTGACGGCGGGGCAGGAATGATATTGCGATACTACTTGCCAATGGGCATTTATTCCCTTGTGCTTACACCTTTATGGTATGTGCTTATTCGTGCAGTAAACAGAAAATTCTCATATAACTATACAGAATATTAATTGATTTAAAAAGATTTGAAAGGACGGTGAAAAAGAATGAGAAGTACTTACAGCTACAAAATGCGTGCAACTGCGTTTGTGGTTGCGATTTTACTTGTAATCTCAATCTTTATTGCCGACCTTTTCAGAATACAAGTTGTTATGGCGGATGAATACGCATCAAAAAATGTTTATCTTTCATCTGCAACTACAAAAATTGATGCTTTACGCGGTGAAATTCTTGATACAAACGGAACACCGCTTGTTTATAACGAAAGTTCAAATACAGTTTATATTGATGCGTCGTATTTTCCAAAAGCATCAAACATAGAAGAACGAAATGAAATTATTCTTGCTCTTATAACTCTTTTTGAAAGCAAAGCGGTTGAGTATAATTCAACTTTGCCGATTGAACTTGTTGGTAATAACATTGTTTTCACAGAAAATAATACAAACGACAAAAACAAACTTTTTGCAAAAGATTATCTTAACTTAAATAGATATGCAACCCCACAAAATGTGTTTGATGCACTTTGTGAGTATTATTCACTTGAAGATATGTCCGTTGCTGATGCTATTAAGGTGGCATCTGTTCATTTTGCAATGGTAAAAGCAGATTTTTCAAAAAACAATCCTTTTACAATTGCCGAAAATGTGCCCGACGAAGTTATTCTTACAATCAAAGAGCAAAGTAGATTTTATCAAGGCGTTGAAACACGAATTGATACAGAACGTGCATACTACGACGGTACAATTGCACCACATATTATCGGCTATTATGATTATCTTAACGCTGACGAGTACTCAGCCGTGACAGAAGAATATAAAGAAGCATTAAAAGACGAGTCGCTTACTGAGGAAGAAATTGAGGCATTAAGTCTTCGCTCATATAAAATGACCGATAAAATCGGTAAATTCGGTATTGAAAGTGCTATGGAAGATGAACTTCGTGGTACTCGTGGTGTTGCTACAACAGTAACTAATGCTGATGGCACAAAAAACACAACCGTCACAACCGCACCTGTCAACGGAAATAACGTAATTCTTACAATTGACGGGGATTTCCAGAAAAAAGTGCAGGATATTTTAGCATCAAAAATTAATAGTACAAAAGAAATACAGAACATTGACTCCGCAGGCAGTATTGTGGTTATGGATGTTAATGATTTCTCAATTCTCGCTTGTGCAACATACCCATCATATGATTTGTCTACTTACAAAAAGGATTACACAGAACTCAATTCTGACAAATCTGCACCTTTGTGGAACAGAGCACTCCGCAGTACTTATGCTCCCGGCTCAACAATGAAACCGATTATGGGCTTTGCCGGGCTTGAAGAGGGAATTATAACTCCAACTTCAACTATATATTGCTCAATAGAATATAATTATTTCAAAGATATGAAATTCTATTGTTTCGGTGTCGGCGACCACGAATATCATGATGTCAACCTTGAAATAGCGTTAAGAGACTCTTGTAACATTTATTTCTATGAAGTGGGCAGACAGCTTGGAATTAACAAAATGACTGAATATTTCAAAAAGTTTGGTCTTGGTAGTGATACGGGAACAGAACTTACTGAAACAAAAGGTATAGTGCCAAGCATTGAATATCGCGAATCATTGGGCGGAACATGGTATCCGGGTGATACTGTTCAGGCGGCAATCGGTCAGACAGACCACCTTTATACTCCAATTCAACTTTGTTCTTACGTTTCAACTCTTGCAAACGGCGGAACAAGATACAAAGCACATTTTGTTGAGAGTATTAAGTCGGCGGATTATTCCCAAACGCTTTATCAGGCAAAACCTGAAGTGCTTAACGAAGTTGGCGGTTCAAAAGAGTCATACGAGGCAGTTAAAAAAGGTATGATTACAATGGCAAACACATACGCATCGCTTCGTGACGCAGATTATCAGGTTGCAGCAAAAACAGGTACTGCCGATGCAAAGAAAAAAGTAAACGGTGCACTTGTTGAGTACACAAACGGTTTCTTTATCTCTTATGCCCCTGCCGATAATCCACAGATTGCAGTTGTAATTGCAGTTGAAAATGTTAAGTCTGCAGGTCTTGCAAATTATGCAAAAGAAGTTTATGATGCATATTTCAGCAGAAATTCAGACATAACTAATTCGCAACAAAGCGGAACGGTATTGAATTAAATATAAGGATTTTAGCGTGATATCTTTCCGTATTATTGGAATGGTATACTAATTTTAAGACATAGAAAGAGGTATTTATATGTATTGTTCTTTTTGTGGAAGTCAACTTGATGAAAATGCGAATTTTTGCCAAACTTGTGGTAAAGGAGTTAATAATATTGTTACCTTGACTGCAGATGAGCAAGATATAAATAAAAAGAATTCTAGAAAGAATGTGTTTGTAAAACTTACAGTAGGGTCAATTCTTTTGCAAGTTGTATTATTGGCACTCTCTTCTATGCCTAATACGGCTGGTTTGATTTGCTTTGCACTTTCTTTAATACTTACTTTGGTCATTTTTGTATTTAGTATTTTATGCGTGGTTAATTCAAAGAAGTGCGGAGGAAAAGGAAAGAAGTTTGGAATAGTTTTAACAGTTTTTTCATCACTTGTACTGGCTATAGTAATCATTGCGGTAGTGTTTGTGGGCATAGTGGATAATCAGTCATCAGAAACCAAAATGATTAGAGAGAATATTGATAAAACAGCAGGTATGTCTGTAGAAATTCTTAAGGAGAATTTAAAAGACCCTAGTTCATTAAAAATAAATAAAATGTATGCAATCGTTTTTGACACGAGAATAACGGCACAATTTTCTGATGGAACTTATTATGATGGAGGAGAATTTGAAGGTTATTTTGAAATATATATAGACTATAGTGCACGTAATGGTTTTGGAGGAACGAATAGGACATACTGCTATTTTAAGTATGACGAAAAACTGAACTTGTTGGATTATGAAGAAATTGAATCAATGCCAAGAGAGAATCATGATAGTGTTTGGATTTTAGATGCTTCTGATTATGAATAAACGGACAATTAAAGATAATAATAAAAAACACTTGATTTTTGAAAACTCTTGTGTTATACTATCAAGGCTATCTCTGTGCACTCGGGTGATTGAGTAATCCCAACGGGAATTCACCTGCTTTCATCTGGGGCATTTGAGTTAAATTTATTTTATTATAATGAGGTGAAATGACAATGACACAGGCAGAGAAACAGGCTATTATGGCTGAATACGCTGCACACGAAGGCGACACAGGTTCTCCTGAAGTTCAGATTGCAGTTCTCACAAAGAGAATTAATGACCTTACAGAGCATCTTAAGGTTAACAAGAAGGACCACCACTCACGTCGCGGTCTTCTTAAGATGGTTGGTCGTAGAAGAAATCTTCTCGCTTACCTTCAGAAGAAAGATATCGAAAGATACCGTGCAATCGTTGCAAGACTTGGTCTTCGTAAGTAATCAAAACACTTTAAGGCAGATAAGTTTTTTCACTTATCTGCCTTGAATTGCTTTTAACGGGGCGAAAATTCAAGGCTTTAGTGATAAATAGAGTGTTTGAAAAAATCGAGCATTGTATTTATTGCTAAACAGATTTTTGCCCCGAAAAAATAAAATTAAAGGAAGGTAAAAATTATGTTTTTCAAGAATTTCAAAGTTTGGGAAACTGAACTTGCAGGCAGAAAATTAACTCTTGAAACAGGTAAAATGGCAGGACTTGCAAATGCTGCTATTTTGGCTCGTTACGGTGAAACAGAAGTTCTTTGTACAGTTACAGCTTCTGCAAAACCAAGAGAAGGTGTGGATTTCTTCCCACTTTCAGTTGACTATGAAGAAAAAATGTACTCAGTAGGTCGTATTCCTGGTTCATTCCAGAGACGTGAAGGCAGAGCAAGTGAAAAAGCAATCCTCACTTCTCGTTGTATTGACAGACCTATTCGTCCTCTTTTCCCAAAAGACCTTAGAAATGACTGTTCAGTTGTTGCAACAGTAATGTCAGTTGACCTTGACTGTTCACCTGAAATCACAGCTATGATTGGTGTTTCAGCAGCAATCGCAATTTCTGATATTCCATGGGATGGCCCTATTTCAGGTGTAAACGTTGGTCTTGTTGACGGTAAAATCGTAATCAACCCAAATCTCGAAGAAAGAGCAAAGTCAGACCTTGTTTTGACAGTTGCTTCTACTGCTGACCTTGTTGCTATGATTGAAGCAGGTGCAAACGAAATCGATGACGACACAATGTTTGATGCTATTATGGCAGGTCACGCTGAAAACCAGAAAATCGTTAAATTCATTCAGGGTATCGTAGATGAAGTTGGTAAGCCAAAGTTCGCTTATGAATCTTCTGACCCGGACCCAGAAATTATGGCAGAAATCGAAGCATTCTGTATTGAAGATGTTAAAAAGGCTCTTGATACTGATGACAAACTCGTTCGTGATGAAGCACTTCTTCCAATTTATGAGGCAGTTCACGAAAAGTTTGACGAGCGTTTTGAAGGCAACGAAGGCAAACTTGATGAGATTATGTATCTTGTTCAAAAACACGTTGTTCGTGCTTGGCTTAAAGACGAGCATAAGCGTGTTGACGGTCGTGGTATTGATGAAATCCGTCCTCTTAACGCTGAAGTTGACCTTATCACTCGTGCTCACGGTTCAGGTATGTTTACTCGTGGACAGACTCAGGTTCTTTCAATTGCAACTTTAGGCCCTATGGGTGATGCACAGCAACTTGACGGTCTTGATGAGCAGACAGAAAAGAGATATATTCATCACTACAACTTCCCATCATACTCAGTTGGTGAAACAAAGCCATCTCGTGGTCCGGGACGTCGTGAAATCGGTCACGGTGCACTTGCAGAAAAGGCTCTTGTTCCTGTTCTTCCATCAGTTGATGAATTCCCATACGCAATCCGCGTAGTTTCAGAAGTTCTTTCATCAAACGGTTCAACTTCACAGGGCTCAATTTGTGGTTCAACTCTTGCTCTTATGGCAGCGGGTGTTCCAATTAAAGCTCCTGTTGCAGGTATTTCTTGTGGTCTTATCACAGGCGACGAAGGCGTTTATGGCGACTTTATGACAATGGTTGACATTCAAGGTCTTGAAGACTTCTATGGCGATATGGACTTTAAGGTAGCAGGTACAAAGAACGGTATCACAGCTATTCAGATGGACCTTAAAGTACACGGTCTTACACCTGAAATCATTAAAGAAGCATTTGCAAAAACACATAAAGCAAGAAATTATATTCTTGACGAAATTATGCTTCCTTGCATTTCTGAGCCAAGAGCAGAACTTTCAAAATATGCTCCAAAGATGCTCTCAACAAAGATTGACCCTGAAAAAATCGGTGATGTTATCGGTAAACAGGGTAAAGTTATTCAGAAGATTCAGGCTGACTGCGAAGTTAAGATTGATATTGAAGAAGACGGTCGCGTATTTATTTCAGGTATCGACCTTGAAAATGCAAAACGTGCATTGACAATCGTTGAACTTATCGCAAAAGACCCTGAAATCGGTGCAATCTACAACGGTGTAGTTACAAGACTTATGAGCTTTGGTGCTTTCGTTGAAATCGCACCAGGTAAAGAAGGACTTGTTCACATCAGCCGTCTTGATGTTAAGCGTACAGAAAAGGTTGAAGATGTTGTTAATGTTGGCGACACAGTACTTGTAAAGGTACTTGAAATTGACGACCAAGGCAGACTTAATCTTTCACGCCGTGATGCTCTTATTGAAGTTAAAGGACTTGTTCCTGAAAACGACATTGAAGAAGCACCAAAGCGTGATAACAACCGTCGTTTTAACAGAAGAAGAAACAACGACTAATATTAAACAATAAGTAAAGGCTATCGCAATTGCGATAGCCTTATTTTTTATTTATTCTGCATATTCACGTCATATTGCGGTTCTGGTTGGGGTTTTGCTCTTTTTCTACGCTTTTTGCGTTTTGCGAGAACATTTAAAATCAATCCGGCACCTACAAATCCGATGCCTATTATAACCGGCACAAGTTTTGAACTTGACTTGTCATTGTTGTTTTCGCTGTTTTGTTCAGTTTGTTTCTCGGTAGTGTTTTCATCTTCGGGCTTTGCGTTTGCAGAAAGAATGTAATTGTCAATAATTTGAGCAAGAGTGTCACCGTTGTAATCTGCATATAAGTCAGGTGCACCTGTCGGCACATTTCTGTGGTCGTATTTTTCTGTATAAGAATATGCAATATTCAAAAGCAATTGTTCGCTGTTTTTAAGCCCTGCAATTTCAAGTCCTATTCCTGCTCCTGTTGAGTGATAACCGATTGGAATAGAAATTTCTGGGAGTGATGCTGATGGCGAAATTGCACGACAGTTGTTTAAGAAAACCTGACTCCAAGCATTCCAGTATTTGCCGTTTTCATCTGTACCTGATTTGAGTGGAGTTGAAAGATATGACGGGAATATTACTGCATCAAGTCCGTTTTCGTTTACAATTCGTTCAAATTCGTCATAAAGTGCTTGCTTGTTTGACTTATGACCACTTGCAAAGGTGTTATATGCTAAATTCCATAGATTCGGCATTGAAACGGTTATAATTTCAGCACCACAACTTTCTAACTCTTTTACTGCGTTTTCAAATGTGGCGGAAACTTCATAGTCAATGTGCTTGTCCGTTCTTGCAGAAACATCAAACTTTGTGGCAATAGCATTTTTCTCTTCATCTGTACCTGTGATTGTAGCAGATGTGGTAGCATATGATAATTCTTTAAGTATACCAATTTTTAAGCCGTCAAGAGCGTTTTTATCAAGATTTTCTGTATAGTTATACTGACCATTTGTAAGCACGTCCATCATAATTGCCTGGTCATAAACCGTTCTTGTAATTGCACCTGCCACGTCGCGTGTGCTGTTAAGAGTAGTACAACCTGTGCGGTCAATCAGGTCAAAAGTCGAGCGTAAAGATACGCAACCATTAAGCACTGCAGGAATTCTCAAAGATGAGTTTGTGTCTGTTCCAAGTCCTGCAACTGCAAAGTTAAGTGAAACAGAAACTGCAGTACCACCTGACGAGCCACCTGCCGCCAAAAGTGTGTTATAAGCATTTTTTGTTTGACCTTTTATTTCGCTATATGATATTCTTGCATCTTGTGCGTCGGTGCTCATATTTGTTTTGCCTATGATTACCGCACCTTGCTCTAAAAGATAGTTTACAACAGTAGCGTTACTCTGTGCGATTGTAGATTTATCAAGAGTATGACCGTTAGTGGTGTATAAGCCCTTAATATCAATATTGTCTTTCACAACAATGGGAATTCCGAAAAGAAGTCCGTCATTTTCGCCCTTTTTAAGACTTAAATCTCTTTGCATTGCAACTTCAATTGCGTCGTCACAAAGGGTAATAAAGCAGTTGTATTTTTCATTGTATTTTTCAATTCTTTCAAGATAATATGCAGTTAATTCTTCACAAGTAATGATTTTTAAGTCAATAGCTTGGCGAATTGTTGAAATATCAGACTCATAAAGTGCAGACAAAATTTCATTTTTGTCTGTTGTCACTTCTTCTGCAGATACAGTAAAAAGTGATGCAAAGACCATAAGAATTGCGATAAATATAGCTATAAATTTTTTCATAAAATACACCTGCCGTTTCGACGTATATACTTATTATAATACGGCTATCGACAAAATGCAATTATTGGAAAAAGAAAACCCTTACGGGATTAGCGTAAGGGCTTAACAAGATGTTGAAGTTTATGGATTAGTCACCGCAAGCACAGGTTGGTCTGTAACTGTCTTTTAAGCAACCTTCTTTTGGTGGGAAGAATTCGTCAACCGGGAATTGAATTTTGCGGAATGCGTCACAAGGGTTATCTGTTTCGCAGTTGCATTCTTTACTTGGTATGCAGAAGTCGTATGCAGGAATAAGCATCTGCACATCACGTTCAAGCTGAACGATTGTGAAAATTCCAAGAGTAACGGTAACGGCTTTTTCTGCATCTTTTTCGTAAGATTCAAAGTCGCCCTCAAAACAACGGCATACACAGCGTGGAATGCGTGATGGCTTGCAGCACGGGTCAATGTGACAGCATTCGTGAGTTTTGCGAAGTTTTGCATCAAGGCAAATTGGGTCAACGGTCTGAACCTTTGCTCTTGGGTTTGTGCTTACCATATCAAGTTGCTCGTCAATATCGCCACAGGCAAATTCTGATGAGAACACTTTTACATTACCTTCTGAGCCGTAAAGAATACATTTCTTTGAGAATGTTGCAAGGCCTTCTACCATGGTTGGTGCACTTGTGTGTCCGCAGAATACATCAAGGCAAACCTTGAAATAATAGGTAATGTCAACAGAGTAAAAGCCTCTGTTAAAAGGCACTCTTTCAACTTCAATAAAGGCGTTAAGTACTTCGGCACCGCGACAACGGACGTTTGTTGCACGGTCAATTACGCATTGAGCAGAGTCTGTGAAATATACTCTTAAATCTTCAAGACAATCCTTGTCAGCACAAGAGTCGTAAACTCTGTTAGTGTCAATGCAAACAGCTTCTTTTATTTTTGACGGTACATTGCAGTTTTTGTTTTCTGACATCAGTATTCCTCCTAAAAAATATTGTCAACTGACAGTACCATTGTATGAAATGAAAAATCTTTTGTTACAATAGGTTTAGTAAAAATAATTTTTATTGACAAACTTTCATATAAATAGTATATTAAAATTGCAGTTAGAAGATTTATGGTGTAGTTTTTATGTTAATTAGGGAGGTCGTTAGAATGAAATCGATGAATAAGAAGAAAGTGATAAATATTTTCGTGTTAGTTGCTTTAATAATGAGTATTCTGCTTGCAGTCTTCTTTTATTATAGCCCCGCTGAATATGTGAAAAATGCAGACGGAGAAATTTATCTTGTTAATGGCGAACCTTTTATTTATCACACTGACCTATTTGGAAATACTTTTATTTTTGATAATGGAATAAGGGTGTATGTTGCGGTTCCGGTGTATGCTGGTTCTTGATAATGTAGAGGATTCGCAAACAAAATTTAATATATAGTTCAAAAGCCGATGGAAATACTCCGTCGGCTTAATTATTGCTCAACACATAAAATTATTTTTTTAACATATATAAAATAGTTGTTTATCACAAAAATATATGTTAAAATATTGTGATTAAACTTTTCTATGGTTAGAAGGCGTAACTATGGCAGTATTAAAAGACGTAAAAAGAATAGTTGTAAAGGTTGGCACTTCAACTCTTACATACAACACAGGTAAAACAAATATAAGAAGAATGCACAAACTTGTCAGCGTGCTTTCTGATATTGTAAATTCAGGCATTGAAGTAGCCCTTGTTACAAGCGGTGCAATTGGTGTTGGTGTGGGTAAGTTAGGACTTAAAGAAAAACCTGCTGATACAGCCGGCAAACAGGCGGCGGCTACAATCGGTCAATGTGAACTTATGTTTATGTATGACAAACTTTTTGGCGAATATGGTCATACAGTAGGTCAGTTGCTCATAACTAAAAGCGACGTTGAAAATGACGAGAGAAGACAAAATCTTATAAATACATTTAATAAATTGTTCGAGTTTGGTGCAATTCCTGTAATCAACGAAAACGATAGCGTAGCAGTTGAAGAAATCGTTTATGGCGACAACGACTCACTTTCTGCAATCGTTGCAAAACTTGTAAATGCAGATGCACTTATCATTCTTACTGATATTGACGGTCTTTATGACGCAAATCCTAACGAGAATGAAGATGCAAAGTTAATTCCTGTTGTTACAGAAATCAATGAAGATTTATATGCTATTGCAGGCGGTAAGGGCTCAACTCTTGGCACAGGCGGTATGGTTACAAAACTTCATGCGGCAGAAATCACAATGGGTGCAGGAATTGACACTATCGTCATGAACGGCGAAAACCCAACTGAAATTTATAAAGCCCTTGATGGCAAACAAGTAGGTACTTTCTTTAAGGGGAAATAATTATGCTTACAGAAATCGGTAAAAGAGTAAAAAATGCGGCGGCAGGACTTGCAGTTGCGTCTACTGACGATAAAAATAAAATATTAAAGGCTATTGCAGACGCACTTCGTGAAAATTGCGACAAAATTTTAACTGCAAATGCTCTTGATTTAGAAAACGGCAAAAATAATGGTATGTCAGAAGCACTTCTTGACAGACTTATGCTCAACAAAGACAGAGTTGAGGGAATGGCACAGGGCGTTGAGGGCGTAATTTCACTTCCCGACCCTGTTGGTAAAGTGCTTTGGGAAACTGAAAGACCAAACGGACTTAAAATCCAAAGAGTAAGCTCACCACTAGGTGTAATCGGCATTATTTACGAGGCTCGCCCCAATGTTACAAGTGATGCGGCGGCCCTTGCTATAAAATCGGGCAATACTGCAATTCTTCGTGGTGGTAAAGAAGCGTTCATTTCAAATTCTGCTATAATGGACATTGTGCGAAATGCAGTTGAAAGTGCTGGCTTCAACCCTGATATAATCGAACTTGTGCGTGATACTTCAAGAGATAGTTCAACTGCACTTATGCGAATGAACAGGTATGTTGACGTGCTTATTCCTCGTGGTAGTGCAAAACTTATTAATGCTGTTGTGCAGAATTCAACAGTTCCCGTAATTGAAACAGGTGCGGGTAACTGTCACATTTATGTTGACGAGTTTGCCGATATTGATATGGCGGCTGAAATCGTTTATAACGCAAAAACTCAAAGAATTTCAGTTTGCAATACTGCCGAAAGTCTTCTTATACATAAAAATATTGCCGAGTTTGCTCTTATCGCAATCAAGGCAAGGTTAGATGAAAAAAATGTAATTCTTTATGGCGATGAAATCGCTCGTGAAATTTGTCCCGATATTGAAATTGCAACAGAAGATGACTGGGCAACCGAATATCTTGATTATAAAATGTCAGTAAAAATTGTTTCTTCATTAGAAGAAGCAGTTGACCATATCAGAAAATACTCAACAGGTCATAGCGAAAGCATTATTACTGAAAACCTTGAAAACGCGGAAAAATTTATGAATAGCGTAGATTCTTCAGCGGTTTATCACAATGCAAGTACACGTTTTACTGATGGCGGAGAATTTGGGTTTGGTGCAGAAATCGGTATTTCAACACAAAAACTCCACGCAAGAGGTCCTTTAGGACTTGAACAGTTAAATTCATTTAAATATAAAATTTACGGTAATGGTCAGGTAAGGTGAGAATAATGTCAGAAACAACAAAAAGAAAGCATAAAGGAAGTCATAAACTTGCATTTCCAATAGGCTGTGTTATTGCTTTGCTTGCGGCAATTGGTCTTGTAACTGTTGTTATTTCAGCGGTGAACGGAATCGGCTCTGCGGTAGAAAAAGCAAAGAATTATGAAGAGTATGAGAAAATTCTTACTCCCGTAGTGCTTATTGACCCAGATACCTTTGATGACATTACAAAGGCAGATATGAGCCAACTTATTGAAATTTCAATCTGGTCGCTTCTTAAAAGTGATATTGACCCTGATACTTTTGAAAGTACCGAAAACGGACTTTCAATTCCAAAATCAGCGGTTGAAGAAGAATTTGTTGACCTTTTTGGAACAGAAATCACTCCCGTTCACGCAACAATCGACGGTTATGGTCTTGAATTCCCTTATGACGCAAAAACCGAAACATATACTGTTCCGCTTACTGGTGTTACTCCTATTTATACGCCAAAAGTTGTTGATAAATCAACGTCATCTGATACAGTAGTGCTTACAGTTGCCTGTCTTGCTGGTGACGCGTGGGAGCAGGGCGAAAACGGCGATATGATTGAACCTGCACCCGACAAATATATTAAGATTACACTTCGCGAGAAGGATGACAATCTTTATATTTCTGCAATTCAGAGCACAACAACTCCTGAAGTTGCAACAACAGAGAAAACTACTGAAACCACAACAGAAAGCAAAGAACTTATTGACCAGGCAGATGTGGTTGCAAAAGAATCAACAACTGCCACAGATGAGAGTTCAACAGACGTTGAATCATCAACTGCAGCAGCATAAAAATATATCAGTCCACTCAAAGTATACGGCTATTTTGAAAAGCAACGCTTACTGCATACTATAAAAAGTGGTTGTCTTAATATATCTTATGTATTTTCGGCGGACAAGTGACAAAATATTAAAAATCAGAACATTAGCGAGGTAAATTTATGCTTCAGTTTGAGGAATTGAAACTCCGACTTATTGCCCATGAGGAAGAACTTTCTAACTTGGCAGAGGCTTTAGGTCTTGAAAAAATGAAAGGTGAAATTGCAGTTCTTGAAGAACAACAGGCGGCAGAGGGTTTCTGGGATGACATTCAGAATTCACAGAAAGTTTTACAACGTACAAGCGTGTTGAAAAACAAGGTTGCTTCTTATGAAAGATTAAAAGCAGATTATGAAGATGCACTTGTTATGATAGAACTTGCCGACGAAGAAGAGGATGAAAGTCTTGTTGAAGAATGTACTCAAGGTGTTGACAAGTTTGAAAAAGACCTTGATGCACAAACGCTTGCAACACTTCTTACAGGGGAATACGATTCTAAAAATGCAATTCTTACATTCCACGCAGGTGCAGGCGGAACAGAGGCTCAGGACTGGGCACAGATGCTTTTCAGAATGTATAACCGTTGGGGTGAGCGTCACGGCTACAAGGTGTCAACACTCGACTACCTTGATGGTGATGAAGCAGGACTTAAATCTGCTTGTATTCTCATTGAAGGCGAAAATGCTTATGGCTTTATGAAGAGTGAGGCAGGTATTCACCGCCTTGTCCGTGTTTCACCTTTTGATGCATCAGGTAGACGTCATACTTCATTTGCATCTTTGGAAGTTATGCCTGAAATTGATGAAGATACAAATGTTGATATTAACCCTGACGATATTGAAATGGCGGTTTACCGTGCAAGTGGTGCGGGCGGACAGAAAGTTAATAAGACGTCATCTGCAGTTCGTCTTACTCATAAACCAACAGGTATTGTAGTTTCTTGTCAGGTTGAAAGAAGTCAGCATCAGAATCGTGAAGTTGCTATGACAATGCTCAAATCAAAACTTATTGAGATTAAAGAGCGTGAACATCTTGCAAAGATTGAAGACATAAAAGGCGACCACAAAGAAATTGCTTGGGGTAGCCAGATTCGTTCTTATGTGTTTATGCCATATACACTTGCAAAAGACCACAGAACTTCTTTTGAAAATGGTAATATAAACGCAGTTATGGACGGTGACCTTGACGGATTTATTAACGCTTACCTTAAAATGCAGTCACAAAAAAATCTTGAAAACAACTAATTTATAACAAAAAACAAGGCTCGGTAAAACCGAGCCTTTAATTTTTACTTTTTCATTTAGTTGTGTTTTCTTGCGGCAGCTTTCATCGCTTTTTCTTTTTCTTCGCTCTTATTTACAACAATGACTGAAATAGACCAGATAAGAATGCCGAGCATTGCGAACATAACACCGAAGAAAGCGGTATCAAGTGTAAAGACCTTTACTTCACCTAAAAAACCAATAATTGCAGATGCGATAATTCCGTCCACATTGAGAACCTGTGCAAGTGTAACTTCACCTGAAAGAAGTGGATTTGCAAAGAACCCAAAAGAAACATAAGCAGCGATGGTGCTTAAAAATCCCGCACCTGAAAGAGCAGTAATAACTTTAATTTTGTTTGAGAAAATTGCAAAACCAAGAATTACAAGCCCTAAAATCAATGCAATTGCTATAAATACAACAGCAACTATTACGGGTGTATACATCTCATTTTGTAAAATGGATGCTTTGAAATCAAATTCGTCATTTGTAAAACTTGAAAACAAGTCAATCCAAGTCGGAAGTTCGAAAAGTGAAATTGATTCGTCAGTTACGTGCAATTCGTCATTGCCTGTGAATTTGTTAAGCAAGTCAGAGATATCAGTGTGTGCTATTGCAATAGTAAGAATATCTGCAAAATAAAATATAGGGTAAATTATAACTGCAATAATTGCGGTTATAACTCTATAAAGAATGTCAAAGCTCGTTGTCTTTTGTTTAATCTTTTTTGTTTTACTCATAATCTTCACCTTACTTTCCCCAAGAAGAATTAAGTTGTACTGTTCTGTTGAACACAACTTTGTCTTCAGTTGAGGTAATATCTACGCAGAAGTAACCCTGACGCATAAACTGGAATGTATCGCCCACCTTAAGACCATCTTTAAGTCCGCCTTCGATTAAGCAGTCGTTAAGGACTACAAGAGAATCGGGGTTAAGATTTTCTGTAAAAGCACCTGCAGTTTCGTCTGATGGGTTTTCTTTGTTGAAAAGTCTGTCATAAAGACGAACTTCCGCTTTAAATGAGTCTGCCTCACTTACCCAATGGAGTGTACCTTTGACTTTTCTGCCGTCAGGTGAGTTACCGCCACGGCTTTCAGGGTCATAAGTACAGTGAACACAAGTTACATTGCCGTTTTCATCTGTGTCATAGCCTACACACTTAACAAAATATGCACTCTTAAGGCGAACTTCGTTGCCTGGGAAAAGTCTGAAATATTTTTTTACAGGTTCAACCATAAAGTCTTCTTGCTCAACATAGATTGTCTTACCGAAAGTAACTTTACGAGTACCCATTTCAGGGTGTTCAGGATGAATTTCAACTTCAAGTGTTTCTGTTTGTCCCTCAGGGTAGTTATCAATAACAACTTTAAGTGGACGAAGAATAGCCATTGCTCTTGGTGCGTTAGCGTTGAGTTCATCACGAACACAAGACTCCAAAAGACCGTAATCAACAACTGAATATGCTTTTGAAACACCAATTTTTTCACAGAAGTTACGGATTGCTGCTGCAGGATAACCGCGTCTTCTCATACCGCTGAGAGTTGCCATTCTTGGGTCGTTCCAACCATCAACAATGCCTTCGTTTACAAGTGCTAAGCACTTTCTTTTACTTGTAAGGCAGTAGTTAAGGTTAAGACGTGCAAACTCAATTTGTCTTGGTGGCATTTCTATGTCAAGTGCCTGTAAGAACCAGTCGTAAAGTGGTCTGTGGTTTTCAAACTCAAGTGAGCAAAGAGAGTGTGTAACGCCCTCTTTTGCATCTGACAACGGATGTGCAAAGTCATACATTGGGTAAACACACCATTTGTCACCTGTCTGGTGATGTGGCACGTGAGCAATTCTGTAAATTACAGGGTCACGCATATTAATATTAGCTGCTGCCATATCAATTTTTGCACGAAGTACTCTTGCACCGTTAGGGAATTCGCCGTCAGTCATTCTCTTAAATAAATCAAGATTTTCTTCGACGGAACGTTCTCTGTAAGGACTGTTTTTGCCCGGTTCTGTAAGAGTTCCTCTGTATTCTCTTATTTCGTCAGCAGTAAGGTCATCAACATAAGCCAAGCCTTTTTCAATGAGTTTTACTGCACATTCGTAGATGTAGTCAAAATAACTTGATGCAAAAAGACACTTGTTCCATTTAAAACCAAGCCACTCAATGTCTTCTTTTATCGCATCAATATATTCTGTGTCTTCCTTTTGAGGATTAGTATCATCAAGGCGAAGATTACACTCGCCATTGTACTTGTTTGATGTGCTGAAGTTAATGCAGATAGCTTTTGCGTGACCAATGTGAAGATAACCATTTGGTTCAGGCGGAAAACGAGTCTGCACCTTATTATACACGCCGTTTTCAAGGTCTTCGTCAATGAAATCGTGTATAAAATTTGAAGTAGTTGTAATAATTTCGTCCATAATTTTGCCTCTTTATGCTTTATATGAATTAATTGCGTTGTCAATTCTGTTCATCACTTCATCCACACCTAAAATCTGCATAATATAATACAAATCAGGAGTGTTTGTGCGAGAGGTCATTGCAACACGAATAACTGTTGAAACATCACCGACGTGACCTTTGAATGCGTCGGGATTTTGCTTGTATTCTTTAACGTTTGGAGTAAATCCGCAAGCAGAACAAAGTTCCTTGATTTTATTAAACCATTCTTCTTTGCTATCGTTTGCAGAATAGAGTTCCTTGTACTTTGTAAGGATTTCAACCGCATCTGCTTCGCTTATGTGTTCGGGAAGAGTGTAATCTGCATCATAAAGTTCGTTGTAGAAGTATGTTACATAATTCTCTACTTCTTCCCAACAAGCAATATCTTTACGTGGTTTTGGATTATCACGGTCAATGTTAAGAATTGCAATTGCTTTTTCTTTATCATCAACGAAGAGTGCGTAAAGCACTTCGTTATAATCCATAGCCCAATCTGTAACAAGTTTATAGACTTCTTTTGCAGTCATAACAGAAATTACATTTTTTGATACGTCATTGAATTTAACCATATCAAAAAGTGCACCCGAAACACTCATCTTTTTAAGATTGAAAGGGAATTTAGAAATATCTTCTGTCTTGTTAGCCTTTCTCCACTCCTCAAAGTTTGAGTTGAGAATAGTGAGCATGTATTCTTTAACAGATGCTTCGGGGTAACCTTTTTCAATATAGTATGAAACGTTTGCCTCAGGGTCTTTTCTCTTTGAAAGTTTACGCTTGCCGCCGTTTTCTTCTTTCATAATGGGGGCAATGTGAGCGTATTTAACGGGCTTAAATCCGCAAGCTCTGAAAAGTTCAATATGAAGCGGAACTGATGCAATCCACTCATCACCGCGAACAACGTGAGTTGTGTGCATTAAGTGGTCATCAATAGCGTGAGCAAAATGGTATGTTGGAATTCCGTCAGCTTTTAAGATAACAACGTCATTCACGTTTTCACTCATTTCAATTTTGCCCTTAATCATATCGTCAAACTTGATTTTTCTTGAAATATCACCGGTTGAGCGAAGACGGACTGTGTATTGAGCACCACTGTTGATTTTTTCAATGATTTCATCATCAGCAAGGTCACGGCATTTTGCGTATGAGCCGTAGTAACCTTTAATGTCTTCATTTTCTTGCTTTGCACGGATTTCGTCAAGGTCTTCAGGAGTGCAGAAGCAAGGGTAAGCCTTGCCTTCTTCCATAAGTTTTTTAGCAAAAGCACGGTAGATTGCACGGCGATGACTTTGAGTATAAGGACCATATTTGCCGTACTCAGTATTGAAACCTGTAACGCCCTCGTCGGGAGAAACACCGAAAGCCTTAAGACCTGTTACAATACCTGTAACACCATCTTCTACTTCACGTTTTTTATCTGTATCTTCAATACGGAGCATAAATACACCGTCTGTAGTTTGTGCAGTAAGTTTTGAAGCAAAACCTGCATAAAGTCCGCCAAAGTGCAAATATCCTGTAGGGCTTGGAGCAAAACGAGTTACTCTTGCACCCTCGGGAAGATTTCTTGCAGGGTAAAGTTCTTCGTAATATTCTGTGGACTTGTCCACGTCGCTGAAAATCAGTTCAGCAATTTTTTTGCAGTCTGTCATTTTGTACCTCTTATTCGGGAAGAATTGCGTTTGTTGTTATATACTTCACGCCGTTTTTAATCATTTCGTTGAGCATTTCTTTAGTGTCAACTGTCCAGCAAGCTGCTGTAAGATTATTATCGTGAATTTTCTGAATCATATGTGGTTTGTCAACGTTGCGTTTTGCCTCAAAAGCAACACCGTTTCCGTTTTCAATACATTCAAGAAGTTTTTCATCAGTAATGCTATGAACAAGAAGCCACAAATCCATATTTGGTGAAAGTTTTCTGAATTCACGAAGTACAGGTGCGTGGAATGAAATGAGGATTACATCATCTTCAATGCCGTAGTCACAAATGATTTTATAAAGACTTTCAACCTTGTCAATACGCTTGTCCTTAACTTCAATCATAGGTTTGATATTTGCTTCTTTACAAATTTCAATAAACTCTTCAACAAGGCAAGGACGTGCATCGGGATAATCTTTAATATTAGCACCATTTGTGTATCTTATTTTTGAAAGTTTTTCGTCATAAGACATTGTCTTAACGTCGCCCTTTTCTTCGCACATTGACTGAAGCATATAGTCGTGAATAATTACCCACTTGTCGTCAGTTGTGCAATGGACGTCACATTCAAGAGCATAGTAGTTGTATTTTGCAGCTTCTTTGAATGCCTCAATAGTGTTTTCAGGACAAACAGAAGAAAGACCCCTGTGTGCGGTAAGATGAATTTCAGGTGCTTCATTTTCAACTGATTCGCTGAATTTGAGAGTATCCTTTGCGTTTTTTGCACCGTAACGGATATCAACATATTTTTTTCTTGCAAGAATTGCAAGTGCTGTTGTTGGAATTGCAAATCCTAAAAATCTTTTTGTTCCTTTTTTCATTTCATTCGCCCCTTAAAAAATGTGCATATTTATACAATTATAGTCATTATACAACAACGAATAAAAAAAGTAAATGAATATTTAGAAAAAATATATATTTATTATAGTATAAAAATTAAGCCAATAACTGTAACTTGCGTTTTTTAATATTCTGTGGTACAATTCAAATATATATTGGATTTTTATGTCCGTAAATGAGGAATTGTTATGTTTGAAAACATTTACAATCAAATATATTATATCGGAATTCAGACAATGCGTTATGGCAAAAGGTTTTTCAAATGGCTTTGGGCTTTAATACTCAAACCAATTAAAACTATTGCTACGCTTTTCTTTACCGTGCTAATTCTTATTGACAAATTTGCTCTTAAAACTTTCCACGAAAGTGTTACGGAATTCAGCAAATTGTTTGACGATGCACAGAACGTTTCTGATAAGATTGCAGAGGCCAATGCTGAAGGCAAGGGCACATTGTTCCGCAGACTTACAAAGTATGCAAAAAAAGCGTATAAACGTTATACAAAAGCGTTTGTTTACGTGCTTAATTTTGTGTTGCCTATAGCCTCACTTTTTGTGCTCGTAAATGTTGTAAATGCTTGGACTAATACTACATTTGCACTTGAAGTTAATTATAACGATAAAACAATCGGTTATGTGCAGAGTGAGGCGGTTTATAAAGAGGCTCGCGAACTGGCTTTTGACCGTCTTGATGTTTCTGCCGCATCATCGGTTGTGACAGATGACGGTGAAGAAACTGAACTTATCGGTGATGCTGATTATAAAATTAAAGCGGTAAAACTCAGCCAGATTAATGACGCATCTGAAATTTGCGACAAACTTATTGAGAACTCTGACAGTAAAATTACAAATGCTTGCGGAATTTACATTGATGACAGTTTTGTATGTGCCGTTAAAAATGAAACCGATGCGTTGAGCGTTTTTGACAGTATTCTTGCAGAACATGAAACAGGCGAGGAAAATGCTGTTGTAAGTTTTGTTGAAAATATTGAGTATGTGCAGGGGCTATACCCCGATAACGAAAGCACGGTAAAGGATGCTTCATATCTTAGCGAAAAACTTAATTCTAAAAAGAGCGAGGCTCGTTATTATACTGTTCAGGCAGGGGACACTGTTTCACAGATTGCACAGAAATTCCAAATGACATCTTCACAAATTTTCAATCTCAACCCTGAACTTAAAGAAAATATTTACATAGGTCAAAAAATCCTCTTGTCAAATGAGGTTAATTTCATTCGCGTTCAGATTACAAAAACTGAAACAAGAAAAGTTGAAATTCCTTATGAAACAGTTGAGGTAAAGACGGACAAGCTCTATGTCGGCGATAAAAAGACAATTACAGCGGGCGTAAACGGAATTGAAGAAGTTACTGAACTCGTTACTTATATTGACGGTGTAAAGGTTTCAACGAAAGAAGTTTCACGAACAACAATTCGTGAAGCAGTTGACAAAAAAGTTCAGGTTGGTACAAAGAAGAATTCTTATTCATCAGGTGCTATTGTGTCTGGTGGCGGAAGACTTTTATGGCCTGCAGTGGGTGCTTACTCAATTTCTTCTGGCTATGGCTACCGTAATTTTGGTGACGGTTGGCACGGCGGTGTTGATATTGTACGACCGGGAGGAAGTACGGGTTGCACAGTTGTTGCGGCAGAATCGGGCACAGTAACCTTTGCAGGTTGGTATGGCTCAGGCGGTAATACGGTAATCATTAATCACGGCGGCGGACTTACAACTATGTATTGTCATATGAGAAACGGCTCATTAAGAGTATATTCAGGACAAAGAGTTGTCAGAGGACAAGCTGTAGGTCAAATTGGTGCAACGGGTTATGTTACGGGTGCACATCTTCACTTTGAAGTTAAGGTGAATGGTAGAAATGTCAACCCTATGAACTATTTAAGCAGATAATAATTTTAACAGGATTTGCATATGGAAAAATTTATAATCGCAGGATTAAAAACTGAATATCATGTGCGTGGCGAACTTTTGCGTGAACGTTCAGAACCATATAAGGCGGATTTCGACAGTTCTGAAACTCAAATTAGATTGAATATAAAAGAGGACTTTATCAAAAAGAAAAAAGAAGAAATCCCGTATCTTTCGATTGATGAACACGAGTATATGTGGACTTGTGAAGCGTTTTACAGCGAACTTTTAAAGCACGGCGGTATGATGCTCCATTCGTCTTGCGTTGAAAAAGACGGGTTTGCGTATCTCTTTTCTGCAAGAAGTGGAACGGGAAAATCAACGCATACACATTTGTGGCTTAAAAATCTTGAGGGAACAAGAATTGTCAACGACGATAAGCCTGCCCTCATTTGTGAAGATGGTAAGTGGTATGCTTGCGGAACACCTTTTTCGGGTAAAACTGACGAAAATCTTGATGTAAAAATTCCTATAAGAGCAATCACATTCTTGCATAGAAGCGAAAAGAATGAAGTGAGAAGAATTCCACCATTTCAAACAGTAAGTTTGCTTCTTGAACAGACAATTAAGCCTGCTGACAGAACTCTTGCAGAGAATATGCTTGATTTAGCAGACAAACTCTTGCGTTACGTGCCTGTCTTCTCTTTAGGGTGCAATATGGATGATGATGCGGCAATAGTTGCCTATAATGAAATTGAAAGGTTGATTAACGAATGAAAATAAAAGATGGTTATATTTTAAAAGAAGTTGCAGGTGCTAAAATCGTTATTGCAACAGGTACGCAAAAAATGAATTTCAACGGTGTTATGACCTTTAACAGCGTCGGTGCAGATGTTTTTAATATGCTTGACGGCACAAATACTGTTGAAGATATTGCAAAAAAGATTGCAGATGATTATGGCGTGCCATATGAAAGAGTAAAAACAGACGTTGAAAATCTTATTAAAAAGATGAAAGAACATAATTTAATTGAAGAATAAGGCGAACAAATGAAAGATTTAGCAGTTTTAAAGTGGATTTATAACAACTGCGGAAAACGCAGGGCAGAAGGCGTGGCACTTGTAGTGTTGAACGCTTGGTCTGCTGTGTGCGTTACTATGTTTGCTATGCTTTCAAAAACTGTAATGGATAATGCCCAAAGCGGAAACGCAGACGAAATGTTCAGAAACGCTTTTTATCTGTTGCTTTTGATTGTTTCGCAGATTCTTGCAAGAATTTTAGCGTCATATATTGAGGCAGTAAGTCAAGGTAAAGCGGAAATAGGCTTAAAAACCAATGTTTTTAAAAATATTGTTTATGGTGAATATGCAAATGTCAACGAGCGTCACAGCGGTGACCTTATGGCGAGACTTACGGCAGATGTTTCTGTTGTAAGTGATAATTATGTGCATATTTTTCCTGCGTTAGTGAGTTATGCTGTTAGAATTTCAAGTGCGGCTGTAGCTTTGTTTGCTCTTGACAGAAACTTCGCAGTTATTTTTATCGTTTGTGGTATAATCGTAGTGTTTTTGGCGGCGGCGTTTAGAAAAACTCTTAAAAATCTGCATCTTAAAGTGCAAAAAAGAGATGCTAGAGTACGTTCTTTTATGCAGGAAATGATTGAAAATCTTTTTGCAGTAAAGGTTTTTGGTATTGAAGAAAAGATTATCAAACGTTCATACAAACAACAGAAGAAGTTTTATCGTGAAAAAGTAAGAAAAAAAAGCTTTTCGATTTTAGCTACCATCAGTTTTTCACTTGCCTTTGCAGCTGGCTATCTAGCTGCAGTGTCATACGGTTCATATGGAGTTCTAAAAGGAACAATGACATTTGGTACTGTTGTTGCAATAGTTCAGCTTGTAAATCAGTTGCAGTCGCCTGTTGTAGGTGTCACAAGTGTCTTGCCGTCTTTTTATGGAATGATTGCATCAGCACAACGTTTAATGGAAATTACAGAAATCAAGAGAGATAATACTGATTGTGATTTTAATGTTACATATGAGGAATTCAAAAGAATTAAGGCTGAAGATGTGTCGTTTGGTTATGGTGAAGAAAAGGTTATTTCCAACGCAACCTTTACAGTTGAAAAAGGTGAGTTTGTAGGAATAAAAGGTCCGTCGGGTGCAGGAAAATCCACGATTTTCAAGTTGATTACGGGACTTTACTCGGCAAATAGCGGGAATATTTTTACAGAAACAGAGAAAGGCGATTATTCCTGCCAAAAAACAAGACATCTGTTCTCAGTTGTTCCGCAAGGCAATATGCTTTTCAGCGGAACAGTAAAAGAAAATGTCACGCTTCTACGTCCGGAAGCAACAGATGAAGAAATAAATAATGCGATTTCTGATGCTTGTGCAGAATTTGTTTATGAACTTGAAAACGGACTTGATTTTGTGTTGAGTGAAGATGGTGGCGGAATTTCAGAAGGTCAGGCTCAGCGACTTGCTGTTGCACGTGCACTTTTAGGCGAAGGCAAAATTCTTCTTATGGATGAATCAACCAGTGCTCTTGACAATGAAAGCGAAAAGAGATTGCTTGAAAATCTAAAAAAACGAGAAGATATTACAGTGCTGTTTATTACTCATCGTGAATCAGTTCTTGAAAGATGCGACAGAGAAATTATAGTTTCTGACGGCAAAATTGAAGAAAGTTAAATATTTTATAAAAAAAGATTGCATAAAGCAACTTGCTTTGATATAATAGGTTGGATTAAAACACAACTTGGGATTTTGTGATAGGAGTGTTAATAATATGGAATACAATTCTAAAATGAACAATGTAGAAGAAGGTATCGACCTTCAGACTATAACCCAATATGCTGTTCGTGTTATGCAGAAATGGTGGGCAATTTTACTTGCTGCCGTAATTTGTGCAAGCGTTGGCTTTGGTGTTGCAAAACTTAATTATGTGCCATCATATACTTGCACAATGCGTTTTACTGTTGATAACAAAAACGAAAATACAGTTACAGCAGGTCAGTCAGCATCTGACATTAGTGCAAGTAGTCAGCTTGCAAGAAACTACTTGTATATTATGACTGAATCAAGCAGTCTTATGGACCTTGTTGCAGAAAACAGCGGTTACAAAGTGAATGGTAAAGCTCTTACAGGTGATGATGTAAAGAGAATGGTTAGTTCAACTCTTGTTGAAGATACATCAATTATTTCTATTTCAATTACATCTTCTGACCCTGATGTTTCATATGCAGTTGCTACAAGTTATGTAAATAACTTTAGAACCATTACAGAAGAGGCATATCCAAGCACATACGCTAAGAACTATGACCCACCTGTAAAGCCAACAGCTCCAAATGGAAATAACACAACTCTTCTTTACACATTACTTGGCTTTGTGTTCGGTGCAGGCGTTGTTGTTCTTGCAATCTGTCTTGTTATCTTCATTAAAGATACAATCAAGGCATCTGATGATATTACAAAGAAACTTGGTAGTAAGATTCTCGGTTCTATTATCAGTGTTAAGAAGTCAGGTAAAGATGCTGAAAAACAGAATATTCTTATTACTGATAGAAAAACAGGCTTTATGTTCATTGAAGCATTTAAGCTTATTCGTACTAAGATTGAAAACGTTGCAAAACGTCAGAATTATAAAGTGTTCACTTTGACAAGTGCTTCTGAAGACGAGGGTAAAACAACAATTTCAACAAATACTGCATTGGCTCTTGCACAGAACGGTAAATCAGTATTGCTTATTGATGCTGACCTTCGTAAACCTTCAGTTTATAAGACTTTAGGCGTTTCAGCTGCTAACGAAACCGGTCTTGCAGGTGTTATTCGTGGAGAAAAAACACTTAGCGAATCAATTAAGTATTTTGAAAAATTCAACTTGTTCCTTCTTATTTCAAGTCAGGCAGTTAGCGATTCAGCAGAACTTCTTGCTTCTGATGAGGCTGCTGAAATTATTGAAGCCGTTAAGAATGAGTTTGACTATGTTATTATTGATACACCTCCAGCAGGTCTTGTTGCTGATGCTGCAATCGTAACACAGTATGCTGATGCTTGTATGCTTGTTGTTCGTAATGACCATTCACCAATCCGCCGTATCAAGAAGACAATGGAAGATATGAGTGCATCGGGTAAAGAGGTTATTGGTTGTATCTATAATGGTACAGAAACAGGCGTTGCTAATAAATTTATCAGAACTTCAAGAAGACATAAGAAAGGCTATGGTTACGGCTACGGTTATGGTTACGGCTACGGTTATGGTTATGGTTATGGCTACGGCGAAGATAAAAAGAGCAAGAAATAATTAAAAACAATTTACAAACCGTACTTGTTGTACGGTTTGTTTTTGCATACAGATTACTACAAGGATGTAAAAAATGAGTGTTAAAGAGAATAAAATGGGAATAATGCCGGTGGGCAAACTGCTTGCAACAATGTCTGCTCCGATGATGGTTTCAATGCTTGTGCAGGCTTGTTATAATATTGTTGATAGTGTATTTGTTTCGCAACTCAGTGAAAATGCACTTAATGCGGTTTCGCTTTCATTCCCTTTACAACAGTTGATGATTGCGGTTTGTGGCGGTACAGCGGTAGGTATGAACGCTTTGCTTTCAAGGGCTTTGGGTGCAAAACAATTTGATAAGGCAAACAGAATTGCAAATACGGGAATTTTCTTGTTCATCTGCAGTTTTATTGTGTTTGCTTTAATTGGATTTTTCTTTGCAAGACCGTTCTTTTTAGCACAGACCGATGTTGAAGAAATTGTAAGTTACGGAACGGATTACGCCTCAATCTGTATGTGTTGTTCAATCGGAATTTTTGCACAGTTTTGTTTTGAAAAAATGCTTCAGGCAACGGGTAGAACTTTCTGCACAATGATAACTCATATGATTGGTACAGTCGTAAATATTGTGCTTGACCCAATTCTTATTTTTGGCTTGCTTGGATTTCCGCGTCTTGAGGTTGCAGGTGCGGCGGTTGCAACGGTTGCAGGCCAGATGGCAGCAGGTCTTGTAGCAATCATATTCAACCTTAAATACAATAAAGATGTTCATATCAGCTTTAAGTTAATCCGTTTCAACAAAGAAATTGTTAAAGAGATTTATAAAATCGGTTTACCGTCAATCGTAATGCAATCAATCGGTTCTGTTATGACATTCTGTATGAACAAAATTCTTATTGCATTTACAACAACGGCTACAGCGGTGTTTGGGGCATATTTTAAATTACAGAGTTTCGTTTTTATGCCTATTTTCGGGCTTAACAATGGTATGGTGCCGATTATTGCATATAACTATGGTGCAAAGAAATATGAACGAGTGAAAAAGACTATTGTAATCACAATTGTTACCGCGGTTACCATTATGAGTATTGGCACACTTTTGTTTGAACTTGTTCCGCATATTTTATTGGGCCTTTTTAATGCATCTGAAACAATGCTTGAAATCGGCGTTCCTGCATTGAGAATTATTGGTATTCATTTTGTGCTTGCTGGGTTCTGTATTATTGCAGGTTCGGTGTGTCAGGCAATCGGAAATCCAAATCACAGTTTATTAGTTTCGGTTTGCCGTCAGTTGTTCGTGTTGCTTCCTGCGGCGTGGCTTCTTGCACAGACTGACAGACTTGAACTTGTGTGGTTTGCATTCCCTATAGCAGAATGTGTGTCTTTAATCTTAAGTGCAATATTCTTAAAAAAGACATTAAACAGAGCTAAAGAAAAAATGAAAGAAATTATTGATTAATTATTAGAGGGTAGTTTAAAAAACTGCCCTCTTTTTTCGCAAAAAGTGAGAAAAATATGTAAAAAACAAAGAAAATATTTGAAAAAATGAGAAAAAATCTTTTTGCAGATTAAAAATGTCTCAAAACTGTTTCAAAAAGTCTTAAAAACTCCCTTGAAGTTCACGTGAACCTGTGATATAATCATATCACAACATAAGGGAGGTGGAGTATGTTGGAATTAATACCAGGTACAGTGCTGAACTTTAACAGCGTTGCGGCAGAGAATTGTTATTCTGTCATTGCTCCGCTGTTAACAGTAACAAAAGGACTAACATTGGCACAGGTCAGAGAACTGACGGGGCTTGAAGCCTCAACAATTCAAAATTGGGTAAAACGTGGCTGGGTGAAAAATCCCGAAGGAAAACGTTATGGTGAAGAACAGGTTATGCGTATTATACTTATAAACATGATGCGTGGCTCAATGCAACTCGAACAGATAGCTTTTCTGATGAGTTATATTAACGGCTCGGTGGATGACCGCTCAGACGATATCTTGCCCGACAGAGAATTATTTAATATTCTGTGTAGTATAATTTATACGTGTCAACAGAACGCTGTTGCAGATACAGAATATCTCGACCGCGTGATAGACAATCGTCTTGAACACGCGAAAATCAGCGACGGTGTTTCTCAAAAGAAGTTGAGAACTGCCCTCAGGGCTATGGTGCTTGCAATTCTTGCAACACAAATGAAAGAATTGGCACAAAAGGCATTCGTTCAATTACTTTAAGGAGGGGATTTGAGTGACAGACTTCTATGTATCAGTTTCACCGCAAGAGGCTATACGATTAATTGATAACGCCATTGTTGGAGGTTCAATTACAGGCGAAAAAATTGATGAATACGTAAACGATATGGGCAACGGCACAATGGTGGCAGTTGCGGTTTATGAAAAGCATTATTACCGTGCATCAAATCGTCTTACCCTGACAGTTGTAATTGATAATCTTCGTAACGGCACACACGTTCACGTTGTAGGCGGTGGCGGAGGTCAAGGCTTATTCAAATTCGACTGGGGTGCGTCGGGAAGTTTTGAAGATACCGTAATGGATGCTCTTTACAAATATGTAGTCAGATAAAGGAGTGAGATTGTGGAATACTTGGCAGAAAATATGTGGGTGGTATGGACTGTTGTAGGAGTGCTTGCTCTTGTAATTGAAATGGCAACTGCAACACTTGTATCAATATGGTTTGTGCCCGCGGCAATACTTACTTGTCTTTTGTCTTTGGCAGTTGACAGTATTCTGGTTCAGATTGTAGTCTTTGTTGTGCTTAGTGCAATTTCAATGGTGATTTCTCGTAAAATATACAAGAAATACATAAAGAAAAACAAAGACGAAATCAGTGCGGAGAGTAAATTAATAGGTAAAGTTGCAAAAACTACAGAAGAAACCGATGCTCATACCGGAAAAGTGCTTGTAGGTGATATTTATTGGAAAGCCATAAGTGAAACCGGTGAGAAAATCGGAAAAGACGAAACAGTAATTATTAAGGGTGTAAATGGTACAACCCTTGTAATAAACAAATAATTTATAAAGGAGAAAATTTATGGAAATTTTAATTATTGCTACAGTTTTAATCGCTATTGTTATAGCAGTCATCGTATCAAACGTACGAATTGTACCTCAGGCAAATGCATATGTTGTTGAAAGACTTGGTGCGTATCATACAACATGGGATACAGGTCTTCACGTAAAAGTGCCGATTATTGACAGAGTTGCAAAAAGAGTAAGTCTTAAAGAAGCAGTTGTGGATTTCCCACCACAGCCGGTTATTACAAAAGATAACGTTACAATGTCAATTGACACGGTTGTGTTCTACCGTATAATCGACCCTAAACTTTACACATATGGTGTTGAAAGACCAATGATGGCTATCGAAAATCTTACAGCAACAACACTTCGTAATATTATCGGTGATATGGAACTTGACGCAACTCTTACTTCAAGAGATGTAATTAACTCAAAAATCACAACAGTCCTTGACGAAGCAACAGATGCTTGGGGTATTAAGATTAACCGTGTTGAACTTAAGAACATTATGCCTCCAAAAGAAATCCAGGATTCAATGGAAAAACAGATGAAAGCTGAACGTGAACGCCGTGAAAAGATTTTGCAGGCTGAAGGTGAAAAGAAAGCCGCAATCCTTGTTGCTGAAGGTGAAAAGGAATCTGCAATTCTTCGTGCTGACGCTGTTAAAGAATCTAAAATCCGTGAGGCAGAAGGTGAAGCTGCTGCAATCATCAAGATTCAGGAGGCAACTGCTGCCGGTATCGAAATGATTAACAAGGTAAATCCAAGTCAGGAATTTATCAGCATTAAAGCACTTGAATCTTTTGAAAAGGCTGCTGATGGTAAGGCTACAAAGATTATTATTCCTTCTGAAATTCAAGGACTTGCAGGTCTTGCAACATCCCTTACAGAATTAGCAAAGAAAGACTAAAATTCAAAAATAACGATAGGGCGGAAGCTTCGGTTTCCGCCTTATTTTTATGCTAAAAATTTTTTAAATTGTTAAAAAATAAACAAAATTATTCAAAAGTGTTTGCTATATGAATGAAAAATAAAAAAATAGGCGATTTAGACAACGAAAATAGTAAAAATTGTTGATTAAAGTCGAGAAAACAAGAAAAAATCGTGTTCATATTTTGTTCAAATGTGCTTGACAAGTAGTACTGTAATAAGGTAAAATATAATATCTATAATAGGATTACTATTTATAGCCATCTTCATTTTTAGGAGGGTACTGTTTTGGCAGTATTTAACATTAAAAACGGCAATGACTACATAGAGTCATATTACAATAAAAATACGGGTTTTGAAATCGGTTGTTACACCGTAAAAGAAATGAAAGCCCTTTACCCCGACGGCGGTATTCGTGTTGTGGGGCAGGTGGCTTGCGGTAAAGACCAAATCGGCACAATCGTTTCAAATGAGATTGAAGAAATCGTCTACAAGCCAACTACTTCCGCAAGATACAAGACTGTTGGTTATGTCGAACTTGAATCAGGTTCGTTTATCGCAGTGAAAAAGGACAATCTTTTAGCAATAATTCTTTTGTTCCTTGTTGGTATTCTTGCTCTTGCAGGTTTGATTGCAGGTCTTTCATATGTTATAAGCACAAGCGGTGAACCTGATGAAACCACAACAACACCAAATTATCTTGATGTTAATCAGCAACAGGGCTTAGGCGAACTCGATTTACCTGAAAAGGTTGAAGATATGGGTTCAAAGAGCGTTACAATGAATGGTATTGCTCAGATTAACTTTAAAGCAGGGCAGGTTGAGCAGAATTTCATTCTCTCAAACTCTGAAAAGAACAAAGATATCTGCTTTGTTGTATTCACAATTTATCTTGACAATAACGAAAACGGCGTAATTGATGCGGCTGACGAAACACTTTATCAGTCAGGACTTGTTCAACCGGGATATTCAGTTTCAAGATTTAACATTTCTCGTTCTTTAGAGGCAGGCGAATATAAAGCAATTGTTCATCAGCAACCATATTCATTTGACCAGGCAAGAACACCACTCAACAACTTTGTTGTTAAAACAGACCTTATTGTAAAATAACTTACTTTATATAGATTAAAAACAGAAAGGAAGAAGAGCATGAAGAAAAAATTATCTTCCAAAAAGTGCATAGCGCTCATATTGGCTGTTGTGATGATTATTACATCAGTTCCACTTATGATGGTCGGCGCAGTTACAATAGGTGCTTACGACCCTGCACCATATTGGGGTGATGACCCTACAGATAAGTATGGTGCAATTAACACTAACTTTGTAGCTACACTTAATACTGATGGTAGTGTTGATATTTCATTCCCAAACGCTAATGCACAGAAAACATATAACGGTAGTGCTGATAAAACTATCGATAAGTATGTTTTCACACTTACAAAGTTGCAGGAGGACGGAACACGAAAAGAAATTTATTCTGAAGTGTTTACTGCTGCTCAGGTTGCAACAGGTACAGAGGGTGCTAAATATCCTAATAATATTTATTACGGACCGGGCGGACTTGAATCACTTCCCGACTATGATGTGCAGTCCACATACGACGTAGCAATTATGGCAATAGATAGTGACGGTTGGTTCTCTGATAAAATCCATACTCTTTTGACAGATACACCATATTACGACATCTCTGCAGACTTTTCACCAAATGAAACTTGGGTAGCCCGTGAAATGCTTCTTTTTGAGGGCGCGGGTAGTGCAGATATTAATGCAGAAGACCAAGGTAGCAGTACAACTGCTGACATTGACTACAAAATCTATTCGGGTTCGGCACTTGACACTAACGGTGCGTTTGCAGAAACAGGTTATGAAAAGAGCCAATCATACCGTTTCTGGATTAACTCAGCATATGACGGAACACCATATAGCGTGCAAACCACTTGGAGCCGTTCTCACTATAACTTTGAAAATGCAGAAGAAGCATGGTTCTATGTTGACTTTTCTCGTGTTGATTTTGCACAAGTAGCGTTTTCTTTGACAGCAAACGAAAAGAGATTTGTTCACTGGAAGAGTGGTAGTGAAGATAAGACTTGGTCAAGATACGGTGACCTTTTTTCTACAAAGTCAGTTGCTGGGGTAAATACAGGCGTTAAAGGTGATATTTACATTCAAAATGCTGATGGCCTTTGGGAAGAAACCACAATGACCGACGGTTATCTTACAGACCTTGCAGGTTATGAGGGATTTATCCGTATTCCAATTGAATACTTTGTATTACAGACAGACCAGTATATTAATGCAAGAAATACAGTAAGTACTGATTGGGATAAGAATGAGACAGGACTTACAAATTATGCTAACTCGCTTCTTTTCCGTCAGGATAGCAGTAGTGGAATTATACTTGAACTTGAAGATGGCACACAAAGAACATCAACAGCTGTTACAATGACTTTTGATATAAATGACAGCACAGAGAATAAAGATGTATATCAAGTTTTAGTAAATCCAAAAGGCACGCCTGTTACAGATGCTTTAATTATCTATGACAGGTTTGAAAAGTTTCAAACAGGTGCACTTTTTTGGGAAGAAGAATATACACGTGGTACAGGTAAACAACTCCACACAGGAACAACTGTTACTGAAACAGCAAACGCTGATGGTAAAATAACATATAAGATTAATGATGGCATAAAAGCTATTGAAGACCTTTGCTCTGCTGGTATTGAGGTTGCAAATTGGTCAGCAGACTCTGTTACTAAGAGTTTTTATATTGACCAGGTTATGTTCTGCCAGTGGGCAGAGGGTGCAACATTTAACGATGATGGTTCTGTTGCAACAACATCTTCAGTTAAATTCCCTGACGAAGGTGGCGATTTCGCAGGTGATTTAGGTAAAAAAATTGCAGGATATTATGACCGAACTGTTGAAGTTCCAAAGGCCGTTGCAAATTACATTACAGAATATGTTGGTAAAACACCTTCTCTTGATGATGTTAATGCACTTGAAATGATTAATGAAATCATACTTACTTATCGCCAGTGTTTCCCAACAGTTTTATCAACAGATAATGATACAGCAACATTAGAAAAGGCAATTACTTATCTTAATACATTGGGTTATACAGATGCTTACAATAGATATGTAGCTGCAAAAACATTTATTGAAACATATATAAATCTGGGTGACACAGCAAGAAACTACAACGCAGTTATAGCTTTCGAATCAGGTGTTGAACTTTTACCTGACCCTGAATTTGCCAATTATAATGACGAAGAACTTAAAGCTGAACTTGAACAGTTAATGGCTCTTTATAAATCTTTCAACTTGAGCCATTTCGAAATTCTTGGTGCTGAGGCAGAAAACAAGTTTACTGAACTTTATAGCATTATGATGGGTGAAGAGGTAAAGACTGGTTATTCAATTGGTGGTTACCCATATATTCCGTTTAATGATTTTGAAAAGAATATTAGTGGTTATAATGCAAACTACTCACTTGGACAATTAAGTTTGCAATATTATGATGATTCGCCTAGAGTAGGAAACAAAGATTTAAGACCTACAGACGTGAACAACACAAAAAATCTAGTTACTTATGTTACTCCTGACATTATTCCACAGTCAGGACAGAACTGGATTGGTAATGCAAAAGCTGTTGGTTGGTCTGTTGCGGACTATCGTGCGACAGCAGATAATCTTTTGTCTGATTCCAATGAAATTTTTGATACGTCCGATTATTTTGGAAGAATGGACGCAGAAATTTCAAATAGTGGATTTGCAGGTTCACAGGGTGTGCAGATTAACCTTGATGGCGACATTACAACACTTGACGCTGATGATAATCCTAAATTTGCAACCGTTTCAACAACATATAAAGGTCAGAATGTAAACACTTGGACAGAACTACAAGGCCTTAATCTTGCGGCTCTTCAACTTACAGATACTTATGCTGACGGAACAACTGCAAAAGATAATGAGCGTTACGGAACGACTTCAACAGGCGAACAGGTAACACCAAACTCGTTTGTTATGTATGTTGACTTCAGTGAAGTTACAAATATAGCAATGAATATTAAGTTTATTCTTAATAACGGGTCAGGAACTGATGTAAACTGTTATTTCTGTGGTGGTAGTGAAACAGCAACACCAACAATTTATGTTCTTGACGAAAACGGTGAATGGACAGATGTTCAGATTGCTGTTTCTGCAATTGATACTTCAAGTACATCTTTTGCTGCGGGCCTTTGTTCAATTGCTTCTGCGGGAACACCTCTTGAAGGTTATAAAGGATTTATCCGTATTCCACTTTCAATGTTCCGTATTCCAAAGCGTGACGGTTTAGAAGAAAACTATTTAATCCTTGAAAACAACCTTAATAATTATACAATTGCACAGGCAAAAGTTTCTTTCTGGGATTATGATACAGAAGATAAGAATATCGGTACAGAAATAAACATTGACGCTATGGGCTTTACTTATGACCCTAACTGCGCAACCCGTATTCTTACAACAAGAGATGCAATCTTAAACCAGCTTAATAGCGACAATGGTCTTTCAACAACTGCAGGTACTAACATCAAGAATATGGACGAATATTTTGGTGTTAAGACAAACGACTCAGTTAATTTTGAAAAAATGGTTGCTGAACTTGACCCATATGAAGGCAAAGACGCTTTTGTAACTGCATACAATAATGCTAAAACAGCATATGATAAACTTTCCTTCTATCAAAAAGGTCTTGACGAAATTAAACATAGTTATGATGATATTCTCATAGGAAAATATCGTGCTTTGGCTGATAATAATGGTGCAAATTACGAAACATTAATGGCTCAAGAGCCATGGGTTGCAAAATATGCAACAGCAAGTGAGTTGTTGACAGACCTTAATGCACTTGATTCAAAAGCAACAAGTTTTGATATAACAAAAGACGAAAATGCACTCACAAAGCCTTATAATACTGAAGATGGTACGATTACTTATACTGATTTAGGTATTGCAGATAAGGCGGCGGCAGAAGCTATAGTTGAAATGTATGAAAAAGGCTATCGCAGATTGAGTGGTACTGAAAAAACAAATCTTTCGGCAGACGACCTTACAAAACTTGAGAATGCATATGCGGCAGCAAAACGATTACTTCTTCTTGAAGACTATATTACAGATATGAATAGTTTCAAGAATGAAATCATTCAGATTTATACTGTAGGAACTGCTGAACCGGACGTTAGAATGGTTTCTTATGCAAATCCTGACTTGCTTGAAGCTATTGACCATTACGAAGATATGAGCGTTTTCGCAAAGCAAATGCTCAGCACAACTAAGGATACAGCAAATGCTGGTTATCCTAATATGTATGCAGCGGCTGAAGCAATCTACGATAACTCTCATACAATTACAATGTCAATTGGCACAGCAATTGATGGTGGTGTTCTCGTATTTGAAGAAAGAATGCATACTTGTGCAACAGATGTAGCAGAGAAAATTAGAACAAGAACAGTTCTTGATGATGCAACACTCAATGAAATTGAGTATTGTTTAGGTCAAACAGAAAGTTTCTTGCAGAGATATGCTCAGGTTGACGAAATCAACGTTGCATACCACGAACTTGCTGATTTACTTCCTGTTGCAGACATTGCATCAGTTGACAGTTCAAATGCAGAACTCACAAAGATTACACTCAATAATGATTCAGCGGAAACAATGAAATGTACCGCGTACATTGATTTGAGTTATATCGCAACAAGACTTAACAGAAGCGTTGACCTTTATGCACAGTCAAGCCTTAAATGGACTCAGACAGGTGGTTCAACATACAACGCTTTTGAAGATTTGATGTATAACAGTGCTACGGCTGAAAGTCTTGCAGACTATCAAAATGCAGACGGAATAGTTACAGCCTTGGTTGGTTCTTATACTAACGGAAATTCAGCAAGTCTTGAAAAATATCCGTATGAAATCAGCGTTGATGCAACTGAGGCTGCAAAAGTGCCGACAGGTGCAACTTACACAGGCAAGGTTACATTCTATGCAGTTGATTCTGCTCTTGTTGCGGAAAAAACTGCTGATGGTACAGATGTTTCAACAGTACTTGCGGATGCAGAGAATGTTCTTGAAGTAATAGAAGTTGATGTTGAGTTCCAGTCAACAAACGGAACAGACCCAATCATTTATGAGGTTGAAATCCCTGCAAAAGTCCAGGTTGCTTGGGATACTACCGATGCAGTAGATGTTTCATATTCAGTTGAAGCAACTCTTGGTAGCAACACACTTTCAGTAGGTGTAAGTGGAACTGATAAACTTATCAATGATGATACAAGAGTTACTTACGAATTAGCTTACTCAAAGGCTAATTTTGTCACGGAAACATTTACAGGCGACGTAGCAACTGGAACAAAACCAACCAATGCACCAAGCATTACAATTAAAGATTGGGATAGCGTTCCGGTTGGCGTATATAGTACACAGTTGACTTATACAGTCGACGTAACAAGTTCTTAATAAGGGAAGGAGATGGTTAAATGAAAAAAATCTTTTCGGCAGGCTTGGCAGTTGTAATGTTTATTCTTTGCATTACACCCGTATTCGCTGAAAGTCAGTCAATGGAAATTTCCACAAAGGCTGACAGAGCAGAATACGAATTGTCTTACCCTGCAGACATTGAAATTCCATGGCAGACAACAGCTATGGGAATCGGTGAAGTAAAAGCTGAAAAAATGCTTATTGAACCGGGTAAAATGGTAGCGGTTTCAATTTCTTCACATAACGATTTTAACTTGGTAAACGAAGCAGACAGCACAAAAGCTATTGCATACAGTTTATTAAGTGAAGACATCTCTTTCTTCCCTGGTGATTACGGTGAAAGCTTCACTCTATCAGTAGAGGTTGAAGATAATGAATGGCTTCACGCCGCAAGCGGTAAACACAGTGATATTTTAACATTCACTGCTGAATACACTGACGCGGTTTAAATAGTATTTTTAATCTTTATATAAAGGAGAAAACAAGCATGAAAAAGATTTTATCACTTGCAATGGCACTTGTTATGATAATGGCTGTTATGGTTCCTGCTTTTGCAGTAGAACTTAATGCAAATCCTGATAGTGCTGATGTAATTATCAACACAGACACATTAAAAGATACTGACGGCGACGGTAAGGGCGACACAGATGCAGAAGAATACACAGTTACAATTCCTGCAGATACAACAATCCCTTGGGGCCAGGAAACAACCGACGTTTCTTATAAAGTTGAATCTCACCTCAAGAGAAACGGTAATGTTGTAGTTATGGTTACAGGTGCCGGAGTTATGAAAACAACTGACGGTGCTTACGAAATTCCTTACACACTTACGGGTGAGGGCGTAGCATTCAGAGCAGAGGGTGTTCCTACAATTTACCCTGCAGCAACAAAAGCAGTTACAGTTACAATTTCTGCAGATGATTGGAATTCAGCAGTTGTTGAAGAATATAAAGATATTCTCACATATACAGCAGAAATTGAAAGAGCATGAGCTTAATTTATAAATTATTCTGAAAAGGAGACATATAATTATGAAAAAAGTTATTTCTTTAGTAATGGCACTCGTTATGACGATGGCTGTTATGGTTCCTGCTTTTGCGGCTGAACTTAATGCGGCAACACCATCAGGTGAAGTAATCGTTAAAACAAGCACAGAACTTGAAGGTGGCGGAAGTGCTGAACGTTATGTGGTTACTATTCCGGCTAGTCCAACAACAATGGCTTGGGGTACAGCTTCAAAAGACCTTGTTTATTCAGTTGAATCACATCTTGCTTGGGGCAAGGCAGTTTCAGTTTCAGTTTCAGGTAACGGCATTATGACATACAAGCCTGACGCAAATAATACACTTGAACTTGTATACAAACTTGGTGGCGAAACAGCATTTACAGCTGACACTCCTACAATCTATCCTGCAGCAGATAAAACAATTACAGTTGCAGTTTCAGCAGACGCATGGAATGGTGCAGTAATCGGTGAGTATTCAGATACTCTTACATTTACAGCAAGCGTTGCTTAATTTGATTACGAAATAAGGAGAATAAATTATGAAAAAGATTTTATCACTTGCTTTGGCACTTGTTATGATGATGGCAATCTGCGTTCCTGCATTTGCAGGTACACTTGATGCATCAACACCATCAAGCGACGTTCCGATAAAAACAGATATTAGTTCAATTACAACTGATGGTACTTATTCAGTTACAATCCCTGCAACAATGGATATCAAATGGAATGCAACAAAAACAGATTTTAACTACTCAGTAACAAGCCACCTTAAAGCAGGCAAAGCAGTAAATGTTACAGTTGCACAGAAAAACGCAGCAATGGTTGCAGCTGATGCAAATAATACTAGTACTATTGAATATTCACTTACAGGTACACTTAACGCAACAACAAAGAATCCTGTAGTTACAAACGCAGGTTTTGACTTCTCAGTTATAATTGACCAGTCAGAATTCGATGAAGCAGCAATTGCTGAGTATTCAGACAAAGTTACATTTACAGCAACAGTTGTAAATGCATAAGAAAGGGAGTATTAAATAATGAAAAAAGTTATTTCTATTGTTCTTGCACTTGTAATGATGATGGTAATTTGCGTTCCCGCATTTGCAGGTGAAATTAAAGAAACAGGTGCACAATCAGGCACATCAACAGTTAAAACAGATACAAGCACAATGGGTTCAGGTACTTACACAGTAACTTACCCTGCTGAAATTTCTATTCCTTGGAATCAGACAAAAAATGAAACTTACACAGTTTCAACACAGTTGCTCGTAGGTAAGCAGGTAACAGTTGCTGTTGCAGACGCAACAACTACAACTCACACAGGTGCTATGACAGCTACTGGTACAACAGATACACTTGAATACACAGTTTCAGGTGATACAACTGTTGTTTACACAGGTGCCATGAATGAAACAGAAACACTTACATTTACAGTTACTGACTGGAACAAGACAATTGCTGAATATACAGGTACTGTTACATTTACAGCAACACTTGCTGATGTTACAACAGTATAATTTAAAGGGGTAATTTACAATGAAAAAGATTATTTCTATCGCACTTGCTCTTGTTATGATGATGGCAATTTGCGTTCCTGCATTTGCAGAAGTAGTAAATACTGATGGGGTAGCAGGTAATACAACAAATGTTGAAACATCATACACAGAAGCAACTGACACATCATACACAGTTACAATCCCTGCAACAATTTCAATTCCTTGGGGCAATACAAACCCACAGAATGCAACATATACAGTTAAATCTCAACTTCTTATTGGTGCAAAACTTAATGTTTCAGCAACAGCAAATAACAATGGTACAATGACAGCTACAGGCACAAACGACGAACTTGAATTTACAGTTACAGGTGGAGATGTAGTAACATTTGATGCAGTTAATGTTGCAACAACAACAGCACCTGGTGTAACAGACGGCGAAAACGTAAAGGTTGCTATCTCTTCTTTTGACGGTAAAGCTGTTGGCGAATACACAGGTACAATCACATACACAGTTGAGTATGTTGCACCTACAACTACTCCGTAATTATTTATTTTCGAAATAGTTAAGGAGGTGGATTTCATTGAAAAAAGCAATTAGTATCATTGTGGCTTTAGCTATGGTGCTTGTTATGGCAGTGCCTTCGTTTGCCGGAAACACTGTTATTTCAACATCAGTGCCTTATGAGCATTCAGTTACCGTTACTTATAATGACGGCGGTTATGTGCTTGTAAATGGTAAGCTTTGCCCTGACGGTACACAATTTAATATCAACAGATTTGGTGAAATCGACCTTGGCGTAATTTACGAAAACGGCTATCACCTTGAAAGCGTTGAAGTAAATGGCGTTGACGTTACAGAACAATTTGTCAGTGGCAATCTTAAAATTGCAAATATTATTGATGACGTCTTTGTTGAAGTTACTTTTGAAAAATGTTCTTCTGACCCTGACGATAAGTGCGGCAAGGTTGATATGGAAGGTACAGTTTATCTTGGCGACAAAGAACTCGTTGGTGCTGAGCTCAGTTTTGATTTTGGTAGTGTAACGGCAGAAACTGATAAAGACGGCAGATATTTTGTTGAAGATATTTTTGACGGAAAACATATTGTTACGATTTCAAAGGATGGCGAAGTTCTTTCTAATACATCTTTTGTTATTGAAAGAGCAGATGTTAAAGAGGTAACTCTTACAACAGCACCTGACGGAACACAGGTTGTACTTGTTCCTGTTGATGCAGAAAAGATTTATCTTGATTTTAACATTGCTGATAACGATAAAAATGGAATTCCGGATAAAGACCCTGATGATACAGACCCTGGTGACCCTGATGTTCCTGAATTTAAAGACCCTGATGGTGACCCCGACATCCCAAATCCGAACGTAACTCCGGACCCTGATGATGACGGTGACGGAATTCTTGATAAGGATGACCCTGACCACCCAAATCGTGATACAGATGACGACGGTTTACCGGACGCAATTGACCCTGATGACGATAACGACGGCCTTGATGACGACGAGGATTCAGATGACGACGGCGACGGAATCCCTGACAAAGATGACCCAAATCATCCTGACCGCGACACAGATGGTGATGGTGTTCCTGACAGACGTGACCCTGACGATGATGACGACGGTATTCTTGATACAGACGATACTGACGACGACAACGACGGCACTCCTGATAAGGACGACCCTGACCACCCTGACCGCGACACAGACGGTGACGGTATTCCGGACAGCGTTGACGATGATGATGACAACGATGGTCTTCCTGACGGAAACGAGGATTTAAACAATATTCCTGACCCTGATGATGACGGCGACGGTATTCCCGATAAAGATGACACTGACCATCCTGACCGCGACACAGACGATGACGGCGTTCCCGACAGAGTCGATGATGATGACGATAATGATGGTGTAAAGGATGACGACGATTCAGATGATGATAACGACGGCACTCCTGACAAGGACGACCCGGACCACCCTGACCGCGATACAGATGGTGACGGTAAACCTGACAGAATCGACGACGATGACGACAATGACGGCATTGATGACGATAGGGACTCAGATGACGACGACGATGGAATTCCTGATGTAAATGACCCCGATAGTCCTGAACGCGACACGGATGGTGACGGTACACCTGATAGCGAAGACGATGATGACGACAACGACGGTCTTCCTGACGGACCACTTTATGATGGTGACGAGGATGATGACGGCGATGATGATAAAAAGGATACAGACGGCGACGGTATTCTTGATAAGGATGACGACGATGACGATAATGATGGTATCCCTGATTCAAAAGACCCGGATTCAGATGGTGACGGACATATTGATGATTATGACGGAACACCTGACGGTGACGATGACAACGATGGCGTTATAATCACAATCGGCGGACCTAAAAAGGATGTTCCTATCATTCCTATTCCCGATACTTTCGTAGAGTTCTTTGAGAATCCGATTATAATAGGTTCCTTAATGGGATTAAGCTTGTTCTTCCTTATCCTTATTATCTTCAAACGCAAAAAGGATGAAGAAGACGAACGCGAAATCATTGTTGAATAAAGATTTGACCAAAATTAAAAGCCACTCAATCGAGTGGCTTTTTTATGTGTTTTTGTGTGGCAAATTGGAGTTTGTTTAACAAAGTGCAAAATGTAAAACGCAAAGTGCAAAATGTCGGAACTGCGTTCCGTTAAAACAATTAAATAAACGATACTTTACAGAATAATATAAAAACAACCCATCTAAATAAATAGATGGGTTAAATTTTATACTGCTTTCAAATATTCTTCCAAACAAAGATTATTCGATTTCATTTCGTTTGCAACATCAATGCCAACATAACGCCAGTGCCAAGGCTGATAAATTATTCCCGTAATTTCCGTCTTATCTTCGGGATAACGAAGAATAAATCCATATTTATGAGCATTATTAACAAGCCATTTATATTCGTCAGTTGCCGAGAATCCTGCACTTGCACTTATAATATCAACGCTGAGCCCTGCACCGTTTTCACTACAGCCTGCAGGCTCAACTCTTTTTTCTGCATTAGTTTTTGCTTCGTCTTCTGTCATTCCTTGCAAAACAAAAGCCTGTACTTTGTTTTCATAGTTTGTTTGTTGACGTGAATAACTACAGTATGCTGAATATGGTGTCAATACATAACCTTGTTTCAATGCATCTGCATACATAAGTTTGTATGCATCAGAAACTCTTGTGTCTGCAGTGACTGAACTACCGTCAACAACGGGGGCAAGTGTGGGACTGTACGTTTTACCTAATGGATATTTTTTGCTGATAAGGGTTATTGCCCAGTTTTCACTATTAAGGACTTCAACAGGGTTGTAATTGTCCCATTTAACAGGCGGTTTTGTTGTAGTTTCAGGTAAAGTTGTGCTCTCTTCCTCCGTAGTGGATTCTTCCGGTGTAGGGGGAAGTGTGGTGCTTTCCTCGGTTGTGGTTTCTGTTGTAATTTCAACTTCGTTGTAGTTACCGTCACGACAGAAAACTGCAAATAAAACCAACAGCAAACCAAGAATAGCAATCAAGGCAATAAGCAAGGCAAATCTTATTTTTAACTGTCTTTTTTTCATATTAATTTCCTTAATTTTATAAAAATCTCTTTTCAACAGTATATAGTTTATTCTTTTTTTTGCGTAATGTCAATATTTGCAATTTTTTTCAAAATAGTAGTGACTTAATAAAAAAAGTGTGCTAAAATAATTATAATTATATTATTGTGGCAAAATATTTTGCCTTTTTGGAGGTAATAGGTTTGAAAGCAAGCGAAAGTCATGCTCATTACGCTTCTAAAGTACGCGAGTGTTCAAACTTTGCAGTTCGTGAAATTAAAAGAGTGTGCGAGCAGGTAGGTCCTCGTCCCGCAGGCTATGAAGGTGAGAAAAAAGCTCAAGATTATGTTGAAAAGCTTATGACACCTATCGCGGATGAAGTTACAAGAGAAAAATTCACATTAAGCCCAAAGGCTTTTATGAGTTGGGTTACTATTGATGGTATTTTGGCACTTGTTGCGGCAGTTTTAGGAATTGTAGCATTTACAGGTGCAGTACCTGAGTTAGCAAACGCATTCCATATTGCATCAATCGTGCTTTGCGTAATTGCAATTGTATTTCTTGTAGGCGAATTTTTACTTTACAAAAAAGTTCTTGACCCGTTCTTTAAAAAAGAAGAATCAAGTAACGTTATATGCAAAATTAACGCTAAAGGTGAAGTAAAAAGAAGAATTATTATCGGTGGTCATATTGACTCTGCTTATGAGTGGCGTTATACATATATGGGCGGACCTAAAATGGTTACTGCAGTTGTTGCGGGTGCAGTTTTAGGACTTCTTCTCACACTTGTTGTAGGCATTGTTGGTATGTTCATTGAGAATGATAGTGCTAATATTGTGTTAATCGTGTTACAAGCGATTGTAGTGCCATTTTTGGCATCAGTAATCTTCTTTGTGAACTGGAAATTGGTAGTTGATGGTGCAAATGACGACTTAACAGGCGTTTTTACATCAATGGCGGTTCTTCTTTATCTTAAAAATAATAACATCAGTTTTGAAAATACTGAAGTTGTTGCAGTATCAATGGGTGCTGAGGAAGAAGGTCTTCGTGGCTCAAAGGCTTATGCAGAATTGCACGGTGACGAATTTAAAAATGACGGTGTTGAAACTGTTTTCGTAGCACTTGACACACTTCGCGACTACGATTTTATGGGTATTGTTACAAAAGATATGACTGCAACGGTAAAACTTGACAAATCTGCTTGTGCTTTAATGAAAAAAGCCGCAGAAAATGCAGATGTGCCCGTTAAATTCACAACTACACCACTTGGCTCAACTGATGCAGCTGCTATGCAACAGGGCGGAATTAAGTCAGTAGCATTTACAAGTATGGACCCTGCTCCTGCAAGATATTATCACACTCGTCTTGACAAGGTTAATATGCTTGAAATGAAAACTATTGAAGATACACTTAAAATTGTTCTTGAAACCGTGTTCTTGTTTGATGAACAAGGTCTTAAAGAACAATATTGAGATAGTATAATTCACCGAAAGGGGAAAATATATAATGAAAAAGAATGTTATGAGAATTATTAGTCTTGTTTTGGTTGTTGTTATGATGACAACTGCTTTTGCAGGATGTGGCACATCAGATGTTGTAAGACCAACAGCAGTTCAGGTTAAAACTGACTTGCAAGATGTGTATTTTGAATTTACTTATGGTGAACTTAAAGAGATTTTACCGGGCGATAAACTTGCTACTCTTTTTGAAAACATCAATTCAAAAACTGACGACAAAACTGTTGAGATTTCATACTATGAACTCGTTTCAAAATATGGCTCAGAGGACTACTTTGTAGACCTTCTTGCACTTGCGTCGGACGAAGAATGGGCACAGTTTACAGGTAATCAGCAGGGTATACTTGATTACTTTAACGGAAAAATCAATGAAATAAAAACAACAGGCGTTGCAAGAGTTTCATACAGCGAAAACTTCTGGATTAATCACGGCGATGGTGTTGTATTCAAAGATGTTCAAGGCAACGAACTTGAAGGTCAGTCAGAATTAAAGGCGGCATTCCGTCTTTATGCAGATATGGCACTTAAAGACATCGGCAAATACCTTATGAACATTTCTAATGAAGAAAAATATCAGGTTAAAGAAGGCGACGAAGACAAACTTGTTGCTACTGATTTCAACGAGGATTTAACAAATATTATCTACCCATTAGGTGAAAAGACTGCAAGTACTCTTACACTTGCTGACCTTTACACAGATAAAGAAACAAATACATATCCTATTTATACATCAGTGGTGCCTACACTCGTTCACGACCTTGACGAAAAAGGCAACAATGCAGAAGATGAAGAGGGCGAATATATTTTTGTGCCGTCAGAACTTTACAGAACAATCTGCATTATGGTAAAACCTGAAGAAACAAGCGTTAAAAAGGCATTTTCAGTTCGTGAAAAAGACGGCATTTTAGAGCAGTTCAAAGTTGCAGAAAGCTATTTGACTGTAAATTCTTTTGAAATTGCATTCACACCTTGCAAAATTATGGCAGGCTTTAACGCAGTAAATGACCAGATGACATATGCAACATATGAGAAGAATATGGTTATTACTGCAAACGTAACATTTACAGGTGCACTTGCAGAATACGGCACAGTAGTTGTTGAATTCCCTTGCACATCTTCACTTACATACAATTTCGGCTGGAAAACAGACGCTCCTGCTGAATAATTGTAATATTTCACAAAAATAGGACAAATAATTTTACAGCGGTACTCAAAAGGAGTGCCGCTGTTTTGTTGCTTTTTACTTTTTTCGGGTGTAAAATATTGGTATAAGATTTTTTCTTAAAGGGGAATTGTTATGAAAAAGATGTTATCAGTTATTCTCGCAGTTCTTATAATTTTCTCGGCAGTATCTATAGGGGCTGTTGCGGGAACAGAAGAAAAAGTACCGGTTGTAATTTTGCAGGGCTACTCAGGTCCAGACCTTGCCTATGCAGATGAAAACGGTGAGCCAATTGTTGATGAAAACGGAAACGTTCAACTTGCGTGGCCGTTGAATTTTGATAATCTTGGTGCAGATATCGCCGAATTACTTGCAGATGTTACTCTTAGTCAAAGTGACCTTGGCGATGCAATCGTTGATGTGTTACAAGAGTATTTTGAACCACTCGAAATGCATCCTGACGGTACATCAAAGAATAATCTTGTGCCATACCCAAGTGGTGCGGCGGCAACACGTGCGTCAACTCTTATTGAAAACGGTATGGAAGAGTATATTCCTGAGGCTGTAGTTGCTGAAATGGCAATGGAAGAAGTGGGTGCAGAAAACGTTTTTGGTTTTACTCAGGACTGGCGACAAAGTCAGGTTGATTCTGCTGCTGACCTTGATGCGTATATTCAAGAAGTAAAAGAAATTACAGGTGCAGACCAAGTTGACCTTTACGGATTAAGCCACGGTGGTCAGTATGGTACAAGTTATCTTTACTATTATGGTCATAAAGGTGATGTCAGACGAGCAATGTTTGGTGACCCTGCAACATTGGGAACATCTGCAGTAGGCTCATTCTTCACAGGCGAATATGTAGATGTAAACCTTGAAGATGTTATCAGGTTTGTTGAACATGGTTTTGAATATGAGCAAGACTGGGAATGGCTTTTGCAACTTCTTTTACTTGATGAAGCACTCGTTGAAATAGTAAACAGTGCACTTGTAAATACGGATTTGCTTGAAGGTATTGTGCTTATTCCGTCCCTTTGGGACTTTGTTCCTTATAACTATTTTGAAGATGCTCTTCAGCATGTGGGATTAAATGAAACAGATAACGGAAAACTTTATAACGATACAGTTAAATTCCACAACGATGTTAATAATGGTGGGTTAAACCTTGCAAACAAACTTTCTGCTCTTGAAAACAGCGGTATGAAAATCGGTTATGTTTGTGGAAGTGGCTATGATTCCATTAACGGCAAGTATAATTCTGATATACTTATTGATACATATCTTTCATCGGGCTCAGATTGTGCACTTGCAAATGAGCGTTTCCCAGATGGCTATGTTCAAGCGGGAACAGTTTGTGATAATCCAAATCATTATCATGTTTCACCTGAATTTGATATTGATGCGTCAACAGGATTTTTGCCCGACAGTACTTGGTATGTGAGAAATCAAGGACACGGTATGATTATGCACGACGAGTACTCAAAAAATCTTGTTCACGACTTCTTGTGGGGCGATATTAAGGACGTATATTCAAGTAAAGAATACCCACAGTTCAATATGTCACAGAATAATGGTGAAATTCTTTATGCACGATTTAACAATACAAGTTCGGGCTATCATTCAACTGATGACGATGCACTTGTAGTTAAAAATATGTCTGTTGAGTCTGATGTGGTAATCTGGTCAATTGAGGCAGTTGGTGCAGATGTTGATTTCAGTTATTCGGCGGGACTTACAATTCCAATGGGTAAGGTTTATAACTTTGAAGCGATAGATAATGATTTTGATAATGCGGAAATTCCGTTTGAAGTGCGTATTACATATTCACTTCTTAACACTCAACTTACATCTATAACATCTGTTTTCTGTTTCACACCTATGACAGATGCACAAATGACACAGTTCAGTTATCTTTCAAAAACTGCTGATGTTGTGCCTGACGAAACAACAACCGAAAGCACAACCGCACCTGATGATATTACCGAAACTACAACTGAACCTACAACCGAATCCACTACAAGTGGTGACAGCGGAGATAATACAGAAAATGTTGAAGGCGACATTCCAAAAACAAATCGTAGCATTTCAACGGTAATCACCGCAGTAGCAGTCCTTGCAGGCACAGCAATAACAGCAGGTATTGTAATTAAGAAAAAAGAAGAATAAGAAAAAAGACGGTCAAATGACCGTCTTTTTTAATGCAAAACGCAAAACGCAAAGTGCAAAATGAAACGGGACACAATTTGTGTCCCGTTAATTTTATTTGTTCACTTTTGGATTATCTGTTAAGCCTAAAATATAATCTGCTGAGACACTATAAAATTTGCATAATTCATATAACATTTCTATTGGTAGACTTCTTTCATTTCTTTCATATCTACTATATACAGTTTGTGATGTGTTTAAAAATTCAGCAATAACTGTTTGAGACAAATCTCTATCTTCTCTAAGGATTCGAATTCTTTCAGCAACTTTCATAAAATCATCTCCTAAAAAATAATATCATAATATCAAATGATACTATTGATTTTAGTATCAAACGGTGTTATAATATTGCAAATTGCTTATTTGGAGATGATATTATGACAAAAACTATTTCACAACTTTGGGGCGGTAATGTTGACCCTGTAAGGCATCTGGGAGAAAACAATTTAGAAATTGCCAAAATGGAAAAGCTTATGTCAGATAATTATGATAAACTCAAAGCAAAACTCAACGATGAAACAAAAGAGATTTTAGAAAAATATGCTGATTGCGTAAATGATTATGTACTTTTAATCAGCGAACAATCTTTTTGCGACGGATTTTGCTTGGGAACAAAAATTTCAGCAGAAGCATTGGTTGTTGCGGAACAACTGTTATAAATATTTTTTAATTTATTGTTGACAAACGAATTATTTGTGTTATAATAACAGAGCAAAATAAAGCAGAACAGATTTTTGTTCTCACCCGTCGGCTTCGAGTTGACCGGTCAATACTTAACTTTTAAGATTGATTTGTAATGGTGCGGGCAGAATTTCTGTCCGCATTTTTAATTTCGCCCATAGGGCTATGAGAGGTGTTTATTTATCAGTACCAAAGAATTGCAAATCAATGAAGAAATCCGTGACAAAGAGGTCAGAGTTATTACCGACGACGGTGAACAACTTGGAATTATGTCTGCTAAAGACGCTTGCAAAGAAGCCGAAAAACGCAGTCTTGACCTTGTAAAAATTGCCCCAAATGCTCAGCCACCGGTTTGTAAAATTATGGACTATGGCAAGTATCGTTTTGACAAGGCAAAAAAAGAAAAGGAAGCAAAGAAAAATCAGAAAGTTATTGAAACTAAAGAAATAAGACTTTCTGTCAACATTGATACTCATGACTTTGATACAAAGGTAAATCACGCCCTTAAGTTCTTAAAGGCAGGCAACAAAGTTAAGGTTTCAATCCGTTTTAGAGGTCGTGAAATGGCTCACGCTCATTTAGGTAACGGAATTATGGAACGTTTTGCAGTTGCTGTTGAAGAATTGGGCAATGTTGACAAACCTGCAAAACTTGAAGGTCGTCAAATGCTTATGTTCTTGTCACCAAAGGGCACGAAATAAAGTAGTAAATCTAAATCAAATTAGGAGGATATTATTATGCCAAAGATTAAAACACATAGCGGAGCTAAAAAAAGATTTAAGCTTTCAAAGAACGGCAAGCCAATCAGAGCACACGCTAACAAGTCTCACATCTTAACAAAGAAGAGCACAAAGAGAAAAAGAGGACTTCGTCAGACAGCTGTTGCTGATAAGACAAATACAGCACAGATTAAGCGTCTTATTCCTTACAAATAAGAACCCGACCCGTCAGCGCATTGAAAATGCGGACGGGTGCCCCGGAACCTTGTTGTCTTACGACAATAAGAACCTGGCTCACGCCAGAACCTTGTTGCTTTGCAATAAAGCATAATATCAAATCGAAAGTACTACATCGGAGGTAAAGAGAAATGGCACGTGTTAAAGGTGCGATGATGACTCGCAAAAGAAGAAATAAAGTATTAAAGCTCGCTAAGGGCTATTATGGTTCAAAGAGCAAACTTTTCAGAACTGCAAAACAGGCAGTTATGAAGAGCGGTAACTATGCTTATATCGGTAGAAAGCAGAAGAAACGTGATTTCAGAAAACTCTGGATTACAAGAATTTCAGCTGCTTGCAAAATGAATGGTATGAACTACTCAACATTCATCAACGGTCTTAAAAAAGCTGGTATTGACCTTAACAGAAAAATGCTTTCAGAGATTGCAATTGCAGACCCTGCAGCATTTACAGCTCTTACAGAAAAAGCTAAAGAAGCACTTAAATAATAGGGCGAGCATCGCCGAACGTTATATGTCGTAAATGCAGTCTTTTAGCGAATTTTCGCTCTTTCATAATTGTTTTGCGTAAGCAAAACTGCTTATTCAAAAGCAAAAATTCATCAAAAATTCAAGCATTTACGATGTACGACAGTTTTTGACGAGTAGATTTTTGTCTGGTCGAGGCAAAAATCGCAGCAATACTGTCGTATTGTAAGAATTTTAACGAAGAACAGGCGAAAAGATGCCGTCAAAAACCATATGAGGTTCGGCGCTGCTCGCCCTAATAACCACGCATGAGGAAATCACTCGCGCGTGGTTTTTCCGTTTTTTAAATTATGACAGATTTTATTATAACAGCTAAAAACAACCCGAAAATTAAAGAAATTAAGGTGCTTTTGACATCTTCAAAAGACCGTAAAAACAGTGGACTTTTCGTGCTTGAAGGTGTCCGCTTGTGTCTTGATGCTGTAAAAAGCGGATGCGAAATTGCGTCTGTTTTTTGCACTGAAAACTGTGCAGAAAAATATGCTGACAGTATTGCTGACCTTAAAAATGCTTGTAAAGACTTTTACTTCGTAAGTGAAGATGTGCTTAAAAGCATCAGCGACACAGTAACTCCGCAAGGGGTAGTCTGTGTTGTTAAAATGCGTTCAAATGATTTTGAATACCAACAAGGCAAAAAATATATTGCACTTGATACAATACAGAACCCCGATAATTTAGGTGCAATTTCACGTACTGCTGAAGCATTCGGCATTGACGGAATGGTTATCTGTGGTGGCTGTGATATTTACAATCCTAAAGCACTTCGTGCATCAATGGGTGCACTTTTCCGCTTGCCTGTTAAGGTCTGCAAAAGTCTAAGTGGAGAAATTGAAATCTGTAAAAATGTGGGTATTCAGAGCTTTGCAACTGTGCCTGACCGTGATGCTCACGACATTACAAAAACGGATTTTTCAAGCGGTGCACTTTGCATAATCGGTAACGAGGGTAATGGTGTATCCAAGGAAATTATTGATGCTTGTGACTACAAAATCACAATTAAAATGCAGGGCAGAGCAGAATCCCTTAATGCCGCAGCAGCCGCATCAATAACAATGTGGGAATTGGTAAAATGAATTACGATTTGTATTGGATTTGGTTGTCTTGTGGTTTAGGTGCAGGGGCATCTTGTCTTGATTTGGTTTCATACTATGAGTGGAATCCTTATGAGATATACGGTACAACCTTTAATGAACTTTTCGGTTTAAATGTTTTGACTAAAAATCGAATTGAAAAGCTTAAAAGCTTCCCCATCGAAAAAGCGGAGGAGATTTTAAGAGTTTCAAAAGAAAATGGCTGGAAAGTTATAACCCCGTCAAGTGAATATTACCCGCCAAACTTACTTACTTTGCAAGATTTACCGTTGGTACTCTTTGTTGACGGCGATGAAACTGTCCTTACAAGTGAGGTGTCAGTTTCAGTTGTGGGTGCCAGAAAAGCATCTGATTACGGCGTTTCGGTAGCACGTGCGTTGTCTTCCGCTATGGCAAGCGTCGGTTTTACGATTGTTTCAGGCGGTGCGTTGGGTGTTGATAGTGCCGCACATAAAGGTGCACTTGATGAAAACGGCAAAACAATTTGCGTGCTTGGTTGCGGTCTTGGTACAAAGTACCTTATGGACAATGAAAAACTTCGCAGACAGATTACCAAAAATGGTGCAGTTATTACTGAATTTCCACCATTCACACCTGCAAGCCGAACAACATTCCCTCTTCGCAATCGAATTATTTCAGGTCTTACACTTGGAACAATTGTGGTTGAAGCAGGTGAGCGTAGCGGTTCACTTATTACTGCAAGATTAGCCAGTGAACAGGGTAGAGATGTGTTTGCAGTACCTGGTGATTTGGTTAGCTCCTCGTTTTTAGGCACAAACAATCTTATTCGTAACGGTGCAAGAGCAGTTTTTTCGCCTAACGATATATTAGAGGAATATTGCTACCGCTTTTATGATAAACTGAATATTAAGGAAAGATTTCCCGATGATGAAATCATAAGGCGTACACAGAAATATCTTGAAGAAAAGCAGGAAGAAAAGACTGTGGTTAAAGAAGAAAAACTGCAGTCACCAAAACCTGTTAAAAAACCTGCACCGTCATATTTAACCGAGAATGCGTTAAAAGTGTACGAGTTTATAGGTACAGAACCCGTCCATATTGATGAAATTACAACGGGTTGCAATCTCTCAACAGATAAAATTTTATCTGCAATTACAGAACTTGAAATTTATGGTCTTGTCACTCAAATTAGCGGCAGACGATATAAGATAAATTAAATGAAATTTAACATATTAGGATGATGATATATGTCAAAACTTGTTATTGTCGAGTCTCCATCAAAAGCAAAAAGCATTCAGAAATATCTTGGAAATGACTACAAAGTTGTTTCTTCAAAAGGTCACGTTCGTGATTTGCCTGCGGCTAAGCTCAGCGTTGATGTAAAGAATGATTTTGCACCAAAATATATGGTAATCAAGGGCAAAGAAAAACTTGTTAAAGAATTAAAAGAACTTGCCGATAAGTCAGAATCAGTTATTCTCGCAGCCGACCCGGACCGTGAGGGAGAAGCTATTTCTTGGCACTTGGCAACTTTGCTTGACCTTGATTTGAATGGACTTAACAGAGTAAAGTTTAACGAAATCAATAAAAACAGCGTTACAAAGGGTATTGAAAATATCGAGAAAATTGATATTGACCTTGTAAACGCACAACAAGCAAGAAGAATTCTTGACAGACTTGTGGGTTATATGCTCAGTCCGTTTATTTCACAGAAAATCCGTCGCGGACTTTCTGCAGGACGAGTTCAGTCAGTTGCGGTACGTCTTGTTGTTGACCGTGAAAATGAAATCCGTGCATTTGTGCCTGAAGAATATTGGACTCTTGATGCAAAAATGCTTGCTCCGTCATCAAGAAAGGCTTTTGTAGCATCTTTTGTAGGTGATGAAACAGGCAAGGTTAAGATTACAAATAAAGAGCAGTCAGATTATTATCTTGCTCGCCTTGAAAATGCAGAATACACAGCAGTTTCAGTAAAAAAAGGTGTTCGTAATCGTCAGCCTGCACCACCATTTACTACTTCAACTCTTCAACAGGAAGCATCTCGTAAACTTAATTATCAGGCAAAGAAAACAATGAAAATTGCTCAGGAACTTTACGAGGGTGTTGAAATTCAGGGCATCGGTTCAACAGGTCTTATTACTTATATGAGAACTGACTCGCTTCGAATTTCAGAAGAGGCAAGAGCAGCAGGTAATGAGTTTATCAGAAAGAACTTCGGTGCAGAGTATCTTCCCGAAAAACCTCGTTATTATAAGACAAAAGCAAATGCCCAAGACGGTCACGAAGCAATTCGCCCTACAATGATGGATTTAACTCCTGAAAAGGCAAAAGCAAGCCTTACGGCAGAGCAATATAAAGTTTATAGTCTTATTTGGAAACGTTTTATGGCATCTCTTATGGCAAACTGTGTTCAAGATACGGTTAAAGCTGAAATTCAAGGTGCAAACGCAGAAGATAAAGCACAGGGTAAATATGTAGTATTCAATGCAAGCGGATATTCAGTTCGTTTTGACGGCTATACTTGTCTTTATGTTGCAGGCACAGATGAAGACGAAGAAGACGAGGGTAAATTGCCAAAGATTAATGAGGGCGATGCACTCAAACTCAAAGAACTTGCGGGCAATCAGCACTTCACACAGCCACCTGCACGCTATACAGAAGCATCTCTTATTAAAACTCTTGAAGAAACAGGTGTTGGTCGTCCATCAACATACGCTTCAATTCTTTCAACAATTACTCAGCGTGAATACGTTGTACGTGAGCAGAAACAGATTAAGCCAACTGAACTTGGTGAGGCTACAACAAACCTTCTTAAAGAAAAATTCCCTAAAATCGTAAACGTTAAGTTTACTGCAGGTATGGAAGCACAACTTGATGACGTTGAAAGCGGTAAGACTGATTATATTCAGATGCTTCACGATTTCTACGGCGATTTCGAGGCAACTCTTGCAAAGGCAAAAGTTGATATGCAAGGTCAGAAAATCAAACTTAAAGAAGACGAAACTGACGTAAAGTGCGATAAATGTGGCAGAAATATGGTTATTAAATCAGGACGATTTGGCAAATTCCTTGCTTGTCCTGGCTACCCTGAATGTAAAAATACAAAGCCACTTGTTGTTGAAACAAAGGCTACTTGCCCTGTATGTGGTGGCAAGGTAATCGAAAAGAAAACTAAAAAAGGTTACGCTTTCTACGGTTGCGGAAATTATCCCGAATGCAACTTTATGACTTGGGATAAACCAACTGACGAAATCTGCCCACAATGTGGGAAATACCTTTTCAAGAAAAAGGGCGGAATGCTCTCATGCTTGAATGAGGGTTGCGGATTTGAAAAGAAAGCAGAAAGAAAAAGAAAGACTAAGGAAGAATAAAGAATGAAAGTTGCTGTTATCGGCGGCGGACTTGCAGGTGTTGAGTGTGCAAAAGCACTTTCACGAAACGGCATAAAAGTGGATTTGTTTGAAATGAAACCACATAAAAAATCACCTGCCCATAAATTAGATACTCTTGCAGAACTTGTATGCTCAAACTCTTTAAAGGCAGAAAGACTTAATTCTGCCGCAGGACTTTTAAAACACGAAATGGCGTATTTAGGTTCAATTTGCGTTGAAACTGCATATGAGTGCAAGGTTGAAGCAGGCGGAGCGTTAGCCGTTGACCGTTATGAATTTTCAAAAATCATCACTGAAAAAATCAAGAGTGATGAAAATATAAATATTATCGAAAAAGAAGTCACAGAATTACCACAAGGGTATGATGGCACAGTTATCTGTGCAGGACCGCTCGCTAGTGACGGACTTTCCCAGACAATCCGTAAAATGTGCGGTAACGGACTTTCGTTTTTTGATGCTGCCGCACCAATTGTCAGTGCTGACAGTATTGATATGGAATGTGCATTTACGCAGTCACGTTATGACCGTGGCGGTGATGCCGACTATATTAACTGCCCAATGAATAAGGCAGAATACGAAGCGTTTTACGAGGCAATTATAAACGCTGAAAGTGCCGAAACGCACTCTTTTGATAAGCGTAAAGATGTTTATGAGGGTTGTATGCCTATTGAAGTGTTGGCAAGTCGCGGTAAAGATACAATGCGTTATGGTCCATTAAAACCTGTAGGACTTACTGACCCACGCACAGGCCACAGACCTTGGGCAAATTTGCAACTCCGTAAAGAGAATAAAGACGGTACAATGTATAATCTTGTAGGGTTTCAGACAAATCTTAAATTCGGTGAACAAAAACGAGTTTTCAGTATGTTCCCCGCACTTAAAAATGCAGAGTTTGTCCGTTACGGCGTAATGCATAGAAATACATTTATTGATTCTCCAAGACTTCTTAACGGGGATTTCAGTTTGCGTAGCAACCCGCTTATTTTCTTTGGTGGTCAGATTACGGGCGTTGAGGGGTATATGGAATCTGCCGCAAGTGGTATTATGGCTGGCATAAATCTTGCAAAAAGACTTAAAGGCGAAGAAACCGTAATTCTTCCCGAAGATACAATGATTGGTGCGTTATCACGATATATAAGTGATGAAAGTGTAAAGAATTTTCAGCCAATGGGTGCAAATTTTGGTGTGTTACCACCACTTCCTGACAAGATTAAAGATAAACAAGAAAGATATATGCAACTTGCTGAACGCGGAATGAACTCTTTGAAAAAGTTTAAGTAAAATTGCCCACAGCACCATTTTTTCGTTCGGGGCGGCACTATTTTGTACAGCACCACTCACTTAAAATGGCACTGTGAACAATTTTCTTTCAAACTTAATTAGTATAATTGAGCTTGTTTCGAAATTAGAAAGGATAATAAATTAAAATGACTGATTTTGAAAAGAAAATCGGATATGAATTTAACGATAAAAAGCTTTTAGAAAGAGCACTTACTCACTCATCTTATGCAAATGAAAAGGGTACAGGGCTTGATAACGAGCGTCTTGAATTTTTAGGTGACTCGGTTTTAGGTTTTATTACTGCCGAGTACCTTTTTGAACATTATAAAAACAAGCAAGAGGGCGAGCTCACTAAAAAGCGTGCCTATGCGGTCTGTGAAAAAACACTTTTCGGTTATGCTGAAGAAATCGGTCTTGGTGATATGATTTTGTTAGGCAAGGGTGAGGAACATACAGGCGGCAGACAACGTCCGTCAGTAGTTTCTGATGCTTTTGAGGCTTTAATTGCAGCAATTTACCTTGACGGTGGAATTGAATATGCTAAAAAATTCGTTCTTCCGTTTATTGAAATTGCAACAGAAACCAAACCCGTTTTCAAAGATTATAAAAGTACGCTTCAAGAAGTGTTACAGCAAAATCCAACAGAAAAATTTGAATATATTGTAGTTGGTGAAAGTGGCCCTGACCACAACAAAGAATTTGTTGTTGAAATTCATATGAATAGTAATGTTATTGGTACGGGTAAAGGCAGTAGCAAGAAAAAAGCAGAGCAACAAGCGGCAAAATCTGCATTGGAGTTAATGGGATTATGAGCCATAGTAACATAAGCATTTTCGTGCCTCATAAGGGTTGCCCAAATGATTGCAGTTTTTGTAATCAACGTGCAATCAGCGGACAAACTGTTCCCGCTACACCCAAAGATGTTGAAAATGCAGTAAAGGTTGCAATTGAATATAATATTGACCCGAAGAATACTGAAATTGCGTTCTTCGGCGGTAGTTTTACGGCGATTGAAAGGGAATATATGATTTCTCTTTTAACCGCCGCAAAGCATTTTTTAGATACATATAAATTTAAGGGAATTCGTGTATCAACCCGTCCTGATTGCATTAATAAAGACATACTTGAAACACTTAAAAACTACGGTATAACGGCTATTGAATTAGGTGCACAGAGTATGTGTGATGACGTTTTGCTTGCAAATCGTCGCGGACATACTGCAGACGATGTGAGAAAATCTTCAAAACTCATTAAAGAAAATGGATTTGAATTAGGTCTACAAATGATGACAGGACTTTATAAAAGTGATTTCCAGAAAGACGAATACACCGCACACGAAATCATAAAATTAAAGCCTGACACAGTGCGTATTTACCCCACAGTAGTTTTAAAAAATACCCATCTTGACAATTTGCAGGAAAAAGGTGAGTATATAGCACCGACGGCTGAAGAAACTGCACCATTTTGTGCAAAACTTCTCGAAATGTTTGAAGAAAACAACATTAAAGTTATAAAACTTGGTTTGCACAGTAGCGAAACTGTCGAAAGCGATATGGTAGGCGGTGCTTATCATCCTGCATTCCGTGAACTTTGTGAAGGGCATATATATTTACAGAAAATCCTTGAAAAAATAAGCGAAAAAGACAAAAATCAGCAATATGTGATTTATGTGAATAAAAAAGTGCTTAGTAAGGCAAAAGGACAGCAGAAAAGAAACGAAAAAGCATTGAAAAGTCAAGGATTTCATTGTATAATAAAGGGTAAAGAAAATTTAGAAGAATTTCAGATTGAGGTAGCAGATTTAATATGATTTTAAAATCAATCACAATGCAGGGATTTAAGTCTTGTCCCGACAAAACAGTACTTCAATTTAATAAAGGAATAACAGGTGTTGTTGGTCCTAACGGTAGTGGTAAGAGTAATATTTCTGACGCGGTTCGTTGGGTACTTGGTGAACAGTCCACAAAGAGTCTTCGTGGCTCAAAAATGGAAGATGTTATTTTCAGCGGAACAAAACTTCGCAAGGCAACAGGCTTTGCGGAGGTAACACTCTGTCTTGATAATAGCGACCGCACTCTTAACTGTGATAAAGATGAAGTAAATATTACTCGTCGTTTTTACAGAAGTGGTGACAGCGAATACAAGATTAACGGGGATAATGTAAGACTTCGTGATATTAATGAGTTGTTTATGGATACAGGTCTTGGACGTGACGGTTATTCAATGGTCAGCCAAGGCAAAATTGCCGAACTTATTTCTTCAAAGTCAGGCGAACGCCGTGAAATGTTTGAAGAGGCAGCAGGTATTTCACATTTCCGTTACAGAAGAAATGACGCACTTAAAAGACTTGGACAAGCCGAAGAAAACCTTGTTCGTTTAAGAGATATTCTTTCAGAACTTGAAAGTCGTGTTGGTCCACTTAAAACACAAAGCGAAAAGGCACAGAAATTTTTAGTTCTTGCTGAAGAAAGAAAAAATCTTGAAATCGGTATCTGGTTACATAATATTGAGAAAACTCAAGAAAAATTAAAAGAGCAAGATAGAAAAATTGATATCGCATCTGTTCAGTATAAAGATGCTCAAAAGCAACTTGAAGAAATTGAGCAGAAGATGAACGATATTATTGAGAAAACACACGAAATCAATGTGAAGATTGAAGAAGTGCGTTCATCAACATCTCATTTTGAAGAACAAGCATCTGAACTTGAGGCTCAAGCAAAGGTGTATGAAAACTCTATTGCTCACAATAATGAGTCTATTGAAAGACTTGAAAAAGATAAACTTACTGCAAATGCAGACGAAACTGATATTGATGCACAAATTCTTGAAACCGAAGAACAGAAAGCAAAAGCACAAGCAGGTCGTGATGATGCAAATCAAAAACTTGAGGCACAAATCGGTGAAATCGAAAAATTACAAAGCGAAAATAACGAGTTTGCAACTATTGCGGCAGAACTTTCAAAAGAGATTTCTTTACTTACAGTAAGTCTTGCCGATAATCGAGTAATCAGCGAAACTGCAAGTTCACAAATTGAAGAAATCAAAACAAGAATTACTGCTATTGACGATATTTTGGGTAACCGCCGTGATGCAGTTTTAGCGTTGGAAGAAAAGAAGAACAACGCACAAAAAGCACTCCAAGAGTGTAACGAAAAAATTGACGGCTATAAAAACGCAGTTGACGGTTATCGTATAAAGGTACAGACAAGAACTGAAAAAAGTGAAAAAATCAAAGTAGAAATCGCATCACTTGATAGTGAAATCGAACGCAAAAACGAGCGTATTCGTGTGCTTGATGACCTTGAAAAGAATATGGAAGGTTATCAGGGTTCGGTTCGTAGTGTTATGAAAGAAAGCAAACGCGGTGCACTTCGCGGTGTTCACGGTCCGCTTTCACAACTTATAACTGTTAAAGATAAATATTCAGTAGCAGTTGAAACTGCCCTCGGCATTGCAATTCAGAATGTGGTTGTTGATAATGAAAACGACGCAAAACGTGCAATTGCATATCTTAAAGAAACCCGTGGCGGTCGTGCTACATTTTTACCGCTTACTGCAATCAAGTCAAGAAGTCTTGATGAAAAAGATTTGGATGATTGCTTTGGATTTGTAAGTATAGCATCTGACCTTGTAACAACTGACAAAAAATATAAAGATATTATCGAAAATCTTCTCGGTAAAACAGTTGTCTGTGAAGATATGGATTCGGCTATTGCAATCGCAAAGAAATACAAAAACCGTTTTAAGATTGTAACTTTAGACGGTCAGGTTATTAACGCAGGCGGTTCAATGACAGGCGGTAGTAAGGCTCAGGGCGTGGGTATGCTCTCTCGTTCAAATGAGATTGATAAACTCCGTGCATCTGTTAAAGACCTTGAAGATAAGAAAAATAACCTTGCAATACAAGAAAAAATGCTCGCAGAAGATTTGGCATCAGCCGTTGCTGACCTTAATGGTATTGAGGGCGACATTCTTTCAGCAAATGAAGAAAAAATCCGTCTTGAAGGTGAATATAAACTTGCAGAAAGTGAATATGAAACTTCGTCAGGTGGCGTAAAAGAACTTATCGAAGAAGAAAGAATTCTGGAAGAACGTATTGAAAAAATCAATGTTGATAGTATTACTGCTCGCGAAACAGTAGAAAAACTCAACAGCGAAATTGCTGAAAAAGAAAAAAGTCTTGAAGCGGTCAGCGGTGATAGAGAAAGTCTTGCACTTGTTCGTGAAGAGCTTTCTCAAAAGGCAGAGCAAATTCGTCTTGAAATTTTAGGTTTTGAGAAAGATATGCAGTCTGCTGATGACAATATTCGCCGACTTAACATTCTTAAAGGCTCACATTCAAATCGTCTTGAAGAACTTGATGCTGAAATTGAGGCATTTAAGAATAAAAACATCTGGCTTACAAAAGATATTGAGAGTTTGCGTGCATCTGCTGATGAACTTCGTAAACAATGTGGCAATGCAAAAACTGATGTTGATGATTTGCTTGAAGCACGTGCACAACTTGAAAAAGAAAATACAGACCTTCGTAATCTTGAAAAAGAAAAGAGTTCTGAACGTGAGCGTGTCAGCGGAGAACTTGCCCGTCTTGAAGAACGCAAGGCATCAATGCTTAATGAGTATGAGGAGTACAATTCAAAACTTTACGACGAATATCAGCTCACAAGACGTGAGGCAATCGCACTTGAAATTGTTATTGAGAATATTAGCGACGCAAGAACACGACTTTCAGCATTGAAGAATGAAATTCGCGGACTTGGTTCAGTAAATGTTTCCGCTATTGACGAATATAAAGAAGTATCTGAAAGATATGAATTTATGTCAGAACAGATTGGTGACGTTGAAAAATCAAAAGCAGAACTTATTAAACTCATTGACGAACTTACAACAAATATGAGCGTTCAGTTCCGTGAACAGTTCCAAAAAATCAATGTTGCATTCTCTGAAACGTTTGCAGAGTTGTTTGGTGGCGGTAAAGCTGAACTTATTCTTGAAGATGAAATGAATGTTCTTGAATGTGATATTGAAATTAAAGTTCAACCACCGGGCAAAAATGTTCAGAATATTAACCTGCTTTCAGGTGGTGAAAAGGGACTTTCAGCAATTGCACTTCTTTTTGCAATTCTTAAAGTTACACCTGCACCGTTCGTAATCTTCGACGAAGTTGAAGCAGCTCTTGACGACGTAAACGTTGTTCGTTATGCTCAGTATGTAAGAAGAATGACAAAGAATACACAGTTTATTCTTATTACACATCGTCGTGGTACAATGGAAGAAGCTGATATGCTTTATGGTGTTACAATGCAAGAAGAGGGCGTATCAAAGATATTAGAACTTCAAACCGCCGAAATGGCGAGAAAACTCGGTCTCGCTTAAAATTACTCATCTTGCACTTTTTAAGCTACGACAAAATAATGTAGAGGCGATTGGAAAATCGTCAAAAACAGAAAAAGGAAAATCATTATGGGAATTTTCAAAAAAATCAACTTTGGTCTTACAAAGACAAGAAATAAAATGGCAGGGGCTATTGATGATATGCTCGATAGTTTCGACGAGGTAACTGACGACCTTTACACCGAACTTGAAGAAATTCTTGTTATGGGTGACGTTGGTGTTACAACAGCCGTTGAAATTACAGAAAGATTACGCGAAGAAGTTTCAAAGGGCAAAATCAAAGGTTCTGAAGCAATCCGTAAACAGATTAAAACAATTGTTGCCGAAATGCTGTACGGCGGTGAAGATATGGGACTTATTACAGTTCCGTCAATCATTCTTGTAATTGGCGTAAACGGTGTTGGTAAAACAACAACAATCGGTAAAATGGCATCTATGTATAAGGCACAGGGCAAGAGCGTAATTCTTGGTGCGGCTGATACTTTCCGTGCTGCTGCAATTGACCAGTTGCAAATCTGGGCTGACCGTTCAGGTGTTGACATTGTTAAGCACAAAGAAGGTGCTGACCCTGCTGCAGTTGTGTTTGATACAATCAGTGCTGCAAAGGCAAGAGACAGTGAAATTATCATTATTGATACTGCCGGTCGACTTCACAATAAGAAAAATCTTATGGACGAGCTTAATAAAATTTACAGAGTTATTGACCGTGAATTACCATACTCTGACCGTGAAGTTTTGTTAGTGCTTGACGCAACAACAGGTCAGAATGCAGTTAATCAAGCTCGTGAATTTAAGTCGGTTGCAGACATTACGGGTATCGTACTTACAAAACTTGACGGTACTGCTCGTGGTGGCGTTGTTTTGGCTATTAAGAATGAACTTGGAATTCCCGTTAAGTTTATCGGCGTCGGTGAACAGATTGACGACTTACAACCATTTAAGCCCGAAGCATTTGCAGACGGATTGTTTGATAAGATAGATTACAAAGAAGAGGAGGACATTCAACTTGAAACTGTCGAAGAGATTGTGGAAGAATTCGAAGACGCTAATGAAAATCTTTTACAAGAAGAATACACCAATGAAAACGGTGGAGCAGTTGAAGAAACTCCCGAAACAGATGGTGAAAGATACGAACAGGAAGAAGAGGTAGAACCTCAGCCTGAACAGAAAGAAGAAAAGAAAAAGAGGGGTTTCTTTGGACTTTTTAATCGCAACTCATAATATGAAAAAACAGGCAGAATTACAAAGAATTCTTGCCCCATTAGGAATAAATGTACTTACTGCCGATATGGCAGGAATTAGCCTTTCAGATGTAGAAGAAACAGGTACTACATTTGAAGAAAATGCTTTCTTAAAGGCAGATAGTGGTTGTAAAGAAAGCGGAATGGTCTGTGTGGCAGACGATTCAGGACTTATGGTTGACTACCTTGACGGTGCACCCGGTGTTTATTCGGCCCGTTTCGGTGGTGAACACGGCAACGATGCAAAGAATAATGAAAAACTTTTAAATCTTATGAAAGATGTTCCCGATAGTGAAAGAACTGCACGATTTGTAAGTTGTGTATGTTGTTGTTTCCCTGACGGCAGAAGTTTTACAGTCCGTGGCACTTGTGAGGGTGTAATCGCACACGAAGTGCACGGTAACGGCGGATTTGGTTACGACCCAGTATTCCTTGTAGGCGATAAAACATTTGGCGAACTTTCAGCAGAAGAAAAAGACAAAGTAAGCCACCGCGGAAATGCCCTCCGCAAATTTGTAGAAGAATTACCGAAATATTTAGGAGAATAATATATGACAAGTAAAGAAAGAGCATATTGGAGAGGTCAGGCAAACGGACTTCCCGCATTATTTCAAGTTGGTAAGGGTGGAATTTCAGACGCTCTCATTAAGCAGACTGATGATGCACTTAAAGCACGTGAACTTATTAAAATCAAAGTGCTTTTAGAAACAAGCCCTGAAAAACCAAAAGAAATTGCACAAAAACTTGCTGAAGCAACAAACAGCGATTGCGTTGGTGTAATCGGTGGCAGTATGATATTCTATCGTTATAATCCTGAACTTCACAAGGACGAAAAAAAGAAGGGTAGAAAATAATGAAAATAGGTATTTTCGGCGGAACATTCAATCCACCCCACAAGGGACACATGAGAATGATTGATAAAATGACAGAGGAGTTAGAACTTGATAAAGTTCTTATTATTCCCAACAAACTTCCAACACATAAGCGTTGTGACGATTTGGCTGACAACCGTGACCGTCTTGCTATGTGTAAAATCGCGTTCAAAAATCCAAAATACGAAATCAGTACAATGGAAATGGACAGAGAAACCGACAGCTACACAATTTACACCATTGAGGAATTGAAGAAAAAGTACCCAAATGACGATTTGTATTTGATTATTGGGTCAGATATGTTTCTTATTTTCCACAAGTGGTACAGACATAAAGAAATTCTTGAAAATTGCACAATTTGTGTTGCTTCAAGAAATACTGATGAAAACATTCAGTCCCTTCGTGCTTACGCTTTCGAAAAATTGGGTGTGTATATGCCTAAACTTGACGGTAAGAATATACATATCTCACTTCTTGATGCTTACGAGGTAAGTTCAAGCGAAATAAGAGAGCGAATTGCCGATGAACGTAGTCTTTACGGAATAGTTGACCCTGAAATCATTGAATATATGGAGAGCCACAAATTATATGGATACGGAAAGAAACGCTGAATTTCTTGAAATACTAAAAACCCGTTTAACTCCGCAAAGACTGTATCACTCAATCTGTGTTGCCGAGCAAGCAAAACATCTGGCAGAAAAATTTGGCGGAGATGCTGACAAAGCGTACACCGCAGGTTTAATTCACGATATTATGCGATATGAACCGCTTGACCAAATGCTTGAACTTATTGAAAATGACGGGCAAACTCTTACAGAAAGTGAAAAAAACATTACAGTTACTCTCCACGCCATAGCAGGTGAAGTTTTTCTTCGTAAAGAATTGAATGTAACTGATAGTGAAATTCTTTCAGCGGTGCGTTGGCACACAACAGGCAAAGAAGATATGTCACTTCTTGAAAAGATTATCTATGTTGCAGATTTGACATCAGAAGACCGTGAATACCCTGATATTCTTGAAGTACGGGCTATGGCAGAAGAAAGTCTTGATAAAACTTGTCTTCGCGGACTATCTTTTACAATTGAAGACAATGCAAAAAAATGCAGACCTATCCACATTGATACAGTTAAAGCGTACAATTATCTTGCAGAAAGGATAAAATAATGGACAGAACAGAACTTATGAAAAATATAGTTGCAACTCTTGACAACAAGAAAGCAACTAATATAAAATCACTTGAAATTACAGAACTTACTTCGGTTGCTGATTATTTCGTAATCGCAACGGGTACTTCAGGCACACATATCCGTGCGTTGTCTGACGAAGTTCAGGATACTCTCACAAAACAAGGCGTTGAGCCAAGAAATATAGAGGGTAAATCAACAGGTTGGATTTTGCTTGATTACGGCACAGTAGTTGTTCACCTTTTCACACCCGACCAACGCGAAACATACAGTCTAGAGCATCTTTGGGCAGATGCAAAAGAATACGAGTTGCATCTTGACGAGTAAATTTTCGCCATTCCGTTCCAAAATCCTCGTTAATACACAAAGTATTGCCTGCGGTTTTGAAACAAAATGGCATAAAATTTCTTTCGTCAATCTGCGTTTTCTAAGCTAGTGTTTAGAAAAATTGTATAATATTAAATTGGAAAAAATATCTTTAAAGAAGGTTATATATATGAATTACGATTTTAAAGCCACCGAACAAAAATGGCAACAGAAGTGGGAAAAAGCAAAAGTTTTTGAGGCTCAAGATAATTCCGAAAAGCCTAAATTCTACGGACTTGTTGAATTCCCATATCCATCAGGTGCAGGTATGCACGTTGGTCACATTAAGGCTTACAGCGGTCTTGAAGTAGTATCAAGAAAACGCAGACTTCAAGGCTACAATGTGCTTTTCCCAATCGGTTTTGATGCATACGGTCTTCCAACTGAAAACTATGCAATCAAAACAGGTATTCACCCAAGAAAAGTTACTGATATGAACATTGAAAAATTCACAAGTCAGTTAAAACGCGTTGGTTTCTCATTCGACTATTCAAGAGTAGTTGATACAACTGACGATAAATACTATAAATGGACACAGTGGATTTTCCTTAAAATGTTTGAAAACGGACTTGCATTCCGTGATAAAACTCTCGTTAACTACTGCCCATCTTGTAAAGTTGTTCTTTCAAATGAAGACTCACAAGGCGGTAAGTGTGACATTTGTCACAGCGACGTTGTTCAGAAGTCAAAAGACGTTTGGTATTTAAGAATTACAGAGTATGCTGATAAACTTCTTGAAGGATTAAACGATGTTGATTATCTTCCAAATATCAAACTTCAGCAGGTTAACTGGATTGGTAAGTCACGCGGTGCATTCGTAAACTTTAACCTTAATGAAATACCTGAAGAATTGAAGATTTACACAACTCGTCCTGACACTCTTTTCGGCGTAACATTTATGGTTATGGCACCTGAGCATCCAATCATTGATAAGTACGCTGATAAGATTTCAAATATGGATGAAATTCTTGCATACAGAACAGAATGTGCAAAGAAAACAGAGTTTGAACGTACACAACTTGTTAAAGATAAGACTGGTGTTAAAATTGCAGGCATTACTGCTAAAAACCCGGTAAACGGGAAAAATATTCCAATTTACATATCTGACTATGTTATGATGGGCTATGGTACAGGTGCTATTATGGCTGTGCCTGCACACGACGACCGTGACTATGACTTTGCAAAGAAATTCGGTATTGATATTATCGAAGTTATCAAAGGTGGCAATATTGACGAAGCTGCATATGCAGGCGACGGCGAAATGGTTAACTCTGATTTCCTTAATGGTGTTGATAACAAGAAAGAATCAATTGCAAAAATGATTGATTTCTTACAGGAAAAAGGTATCGGTGAGGGTGGCGTTCAGTATAAGATGAAAGACTGGGCGTTTAACCGTCAGCGTTATTGGGGCGAGCCGATTCCGATTGTTCATTGTGACAAGTGCGGTATGGTTGCTGTGCCTTACGAAGAACTTCCATTAAGACTTCCTGAAGTTGAAAACTTTGAACCGGGTACAGATGGTGAAAGCCCTCTTGCAAAAATTGAAAGTTATGTAAATTGCAAGTGTCCAAAATGTGGCGGAGATGCAAAGCGTGAAACCGATACAATGCCACAGTGGGCAGGTTCATCATGGTATTTCTTAAGATATATCGACCCACATAATGATAAAGCTCTTGCAGATATGGATAAGCTTAATTATTGGATGCCTGTTGACTGGTATAACGGTGGTATGGAACACGTTACACGTCATCTTATCTACTCTCGTTTCTGGCATAAGTTCCTTTATGACATTGGTGCAGTACCTTGTGCAGAGCCATATGCAAAGAGAACTGCTCAAGGACTTATCCTTGGACCTGATGGTGTAAAAATGAGTAAATCACGCGGTAACGTTATTGACCCTAACGAAGTTGTTGACGTGTTTGGTGCTGACGTTCTTCGTACTTATGTACTCTTTATGGGCGACTATGAGCAGGCTGCTCCTTGGTCAGAAAGTTCAGTTAAGGGTTGTAAGAGATTTATCGATAGAATTTGGAATTTACAGGAAATCCTTGTAGATGGCAACGAATTTTCAAAAGAACTCTCATCTTCTTTCCACAAGACAATCAAGAAAGTTACAGAAGATATTGAAACTCTTAAATACAATACTGCAATTGCAGCACTTATGACACTTCTTAATGCGATTTATACAAAGGGTGCAATTAATAAAGCAGAACTTAAAGCACTTCTTCTCCTTGTTAACCCATTTGCTCCTCACGTTACAGAAGAAATGTGGGAAGTTTGCGGCTACGGTAAAATGATGGCTCAAGACGGTGAATGGCCAACATATGACGAAGCAAAGTGTATTGATGAAACAATTGAGATTGTTGTTCAGATTAACGGTAAAATCCGTGCAAAGCTCAATGTGCCTGCTGAAATCGAACAGGCAGATGCTATAGCACTCGCAAAAGCAGATGAAAAAGTTGCAGCAGAACTTGACGGCAAGAATATTATTAAAGAAATTTACGTTAAGGGCAAGCTTGTAAATATCGTTGCAAAATAAATAAAACTAACGGCGGTGGAGGAACTCCTCTACCGCCATTTTTCAAGGTGTAATTATGTTTATTTGTCCAATTTGCAAATTACAACTGAATAAAGAAGAAAAGTGTTATCGCTGTGAGAATAATCATTCATTTGATATTGCAAAACAAGGGTATGTGAATTTGTTGCCTGTAAATAAAAAGCATTCCGATAACCCCGGTGACTCAAAAGATATGGTTTTGTCCCGTCGCACATTTCTCGAAAGCGGAAATTATGACTGCTTTGCAGAAAAGTTGGTTGAAATAATTGGCGAAATTTTTGCAAATAGTCAAAAAATATCTATAGTTGATTGCGGATGCGGTGAGGGTTATTATGACGGCTTGTTTGAAAAGTTAAAAATTAACTACGAATTATTTGGGTTCGATATTTCCAAAGAAGCAGTCCGTTTTGCATCGTCAAAATACAAAAATGGTAATTTTGCAGTAGGTAGTTGTTTTAATATGCCCGTCGCAAGTGATTGTTTTGACCTTGCAATCAACATTTTTGCACCTATGGTAGAAAGCGAAACCGCAAGAGTGCTAAAAAAAGGCGGTTATTTAATATACGCTGTACCCGGTAAAAATCATTTGATGGGTTTAAAAGAACTTCTTTACGAAAAAACATATAAAAATGAAGAAAAACATACAGAATATGATGGCTTTGAATTCGTTGGTAGGCATACGGTAAAGAATGAAATTACTCTTGATGGTGAAATGGGTGTAAATCTTTTCAAAATGACACCGTATTATTTCAAAACTGAATTAGGTGCAGAAGAAAAAATCCGTAAAAACGGCGGATTTACAACGGAAATTCATTTTGACTTTCTTGTTTACAGAAAGCAGTAATATATGCTAAAATAAAATGATAAAAACTTTCGGGGTGATATTATGAAAATCATTGATATTTCCAAAGATGTTATGACTTGTGCGGTGTACCCCGGTGACCCGTCACCAAGTCTTGAAAAAGTGAAAACTATTGACGATGATTGTGCGTTCAATTTGAGTAAAATCAATATGTGTCTTCATAACGGAACACATATGGACGCACCATTACATTTTTTGCCGAATGGTAGTGATATAACCGAATTTGACCCCGAGATTTTCTTTGGGCCTTGCGTTGTTGTTGAGGTAGCAGAAGAATTTATAACAGGTGCGTTTGTTGAAGAATATTTCCCGAGAAATGCAAAAAGAATACTTATAAAAAGTCACGGTAAAGCAGTATTACACGAATCTGCAGCATCAGAACTCTCGCATATGGGTTACGTGCTTGTTGGTACAGACTCTATGACAGTTGAGCCTGAGGGTAGTGATGGCAGAACTCACCGTATGTTTATGGTTGACAATATTGCACTTCTTGAAAATCTTGATTTAGAGAATGTGGAGACAGGTGACTATTTTCTTGCGGCAGCACCGATTAAAATTAGTGGTGCAGAGGCTGCTCCCGTAAGAGCTTTGTTGGTGTCTGACTATATCTTCTGGAGCGGAGACAACAAATAAGTTAAAATTTAACTAAAGCACAAATTAAAAGGGGAAAATGGAATGGTTAAAAAATTACTAAGCCTGTTTTTGACCTTTGCAAAGATAGGTAGTATAACCTTTGGTGGCGGACTTACAATGTTACCGTTACTTACAAGAGAAATAGTCCAGAAGAAAAAATGGGCAACTGAAGAAGAACTTTTAGACTACTACGCAGTTGGTCAATGCACACCGGGTATTATTGCGGTTAATACTGCTACTTTTATTGGTTATTATCAAGCGGGAGTGCTCGGCGGGATTTTCGCAACACTTGGAATGGTTGCACCATCAATTGTAATTATTACAATCATAGCATCAGTTTTGCAGAGCTTTATGGATTACCCAATCGTTGCATCTGCACTTACGGGAATTAACGCAATTGTTTGTGCACTTCTTTCACATACAGTAATCACACTTGGTAAAAAAAGCCTTGTAAACGTTATGTCAGTTGTGCTTTTTATAATTGGCTTGATTGCGTGCTTTGTGCTTGATATTACACCGATTTTGCTTGTGATTTTTGGTGGAGTTGTGGGTGTTGTTTATAGTAAAATCAAGGAGGTAAAAGCAAAATGACCTTCTTGAAATTGTTTTATGAATTTTTCAAAATCGGACTTTTCGCCGTTGGTGGCGGACCTGCTACAATTCCATTTTTACAGGACTTGGCAAGAAGTGATTATGGCTGGTTTAACGAAGACCAATTAGGCGTAATGGTAGCCGTTGCAGAAAGCACACCCGGTCCAATTGGCGTAAATATGGCAACTTACGCAGGCTATAATGCAGGTTTTGGTGAGTTCGGTACTTTAGGTGGAATTTTAGGTGGTATGGTTGCTACTTTAGGACTTGTAACACCATCAATTATTGTAATTGTTTTAGTTGCAGGTTTCTTAAAAGCATTCAAAGAAAATCAATATGTGAAAGGTGCTTTTTCGGGTATTCGCCCTGTAGTTACGGCTCTTGTTTTGTTTGCCGTTTTTGGAATTATCAAACCAATTTTCTATGTAAATGGTGAATTCGTACTTCCAGTAATCGCGATTTCCGTTGCAGTTTTCGCACTTATGTTTATTAAAAAACTTAAAAAATTACACCCTGCATTCTGGTTAGTCCTTGGGGCTGTGGCAGGTATTTTGTTAAAGTTATAAGGTGTTTGTATGTCACTCCAAAAAAATCAAGATATACAACTGAATATTGAGGGCTATACTGCCGAGGGTAATGGCGTTGGGCACTATAACGGGCAAGCTGTATTTGTTTCGGGTGCGGCAAAAGGTGACACCATTATTGCTCATATTATCAAGGCAAAAAAGACCTATGCTATCGGTATTATCAAGCAAATTTTGAAAAAATCTGATGATAGAATAGATGTTGATTGTCCACATTTCCGTTCTTGCGGAGGCTGTGCGTTCCGTCACATTTCTTATGAGGCAGAAAAGCAACTTAAAAGACAAAAAGTTGTTGATGCTTTTACTCGTCTTGCTCATTTAGATGTGCCGGTAAATGATATTATTACTTGCAAAACTGAGCGATACAGAAACAAAGCACAATACCCCGTAGGATTTGAAAAAGAAGTTGTTGCGGGATTTTATGCTCAAAAAAGCCATAGAATAATAAATTCTTCAGATTGCGTTTTACAACCCGAAGAATTTGCCAGCATAGTTGAAATTGTGAAAAACTGGATGACCGAGTTTGGCATTTCGGCATATGATTCTGTAAATCATACGGGACTTGTCCGTCATATCTACATAAGAAAAGCATTCAAAACAGGGCAGATTATGGTGTGCCTTGTAATAAATGGTGATGAAATTCCTAAAGCACAAGAATTAGTTGACGATTTACTAAAAATTGACGGATTAAAGTCATTTGTAATTAACATCAATAAAGAAAAAACAAATGTGATTTTAGGTAGCATTTGCAAAACCATTTGGGGTGCAGATTATATTGAAGATGTGCTTTGCGGAGTAAAAATCCGACTTTCACCGCTTTCGTTCTACCAAGTTAATCATGATTGTGCAGAATTTTTATATAACAAGGCGAGTGAATATGTTGGTGCTACGGGCAACGAAACCGTGCTTGATTTGTATTGTGGTGCAGGAACAATTGGTCTTTCAATGGCAAATAAGGTTAAAAAGATAATCGGTGTTGAAATTATTCCCGAAGCTATTGAAGATGCAAAAGTCAATGCAAAGAACAATAATATTGAAAATTGTGAATTTTACTGTGGTGACGCAAAAGATGCAGTAAAAATTCTTAAAGAACAAAATATTGAGCCTGATGCGGTAATTCTTGACCCACCACGAAAAGGCTGTGATAAAGAAGTTTTGGAATATGTTGCAGAAATGAAACCGAAAAAAATTGTTTATGTTTCTTGCGATGTGTCAACCCAAGCCCGAGATTGTGCAATTCTCAAAGAATTAGGCTATGAAACAAAAGAAGTAACACCCGTTGATATGTTCCCAAGAACAAGTCATACGGAATCAGTCGCATTGATAATTAGAAAGTAGGAAAAATACTATGAACGGAATGACAAGACGTGAGCGTCAGGTTACTGACATTAATGAGATTATTAAAATTCTTGATGAATCCAAGGTTGTGCATCTTGGTATGGTTGATGGTGACGAGCCGTACGTTGTGCCAATGAATTATGGCTACATAATGGAAGATGGCAAACTCACAATTTATCTTCACGGAGCAAAACGTGGTAGAAAACTTGATTTAATTCGTAAAAACCCAAAGGTTTTCTTTGAAATGTGTTGCGATATTGAGCCATTTGAGGGCGAAGTAGCTTGTAAATACGGCATTACTTATGCTTCAATTATGGGCAGGGGAATTGCTGAAATCGTTGAAGATGTTGAAGAAAAGAAGTTTGCCTTATCTGCACTTATGAAAACGCAGACGGGCAAAGATTTTGAGTTTGAAGACAAAATGACAACTATTGTGTCAATTATTAAAATTACAACTCTTGAATATACCGCAAAACACCGCCCGGGGCCAAAGAAATAAGGAGTTATTATGCTGACAATTCGTGATACATACAAAATTAAATATGCTTTTCACGATATTGATGGTACTCATTCTCTTATTCGCGATTGGCCACCTGTAATGAGTATCTGCCTTTATGATGTAATTGTAAATGGCTTGCCCGAAGATTTTGACAGTATCGAAAATCAAAATCGACTTATTTCTCTTGCAGGTACAAAGAAATTACCTGAAACTGACCGGTTTTGCGTTGAATCGGCAGGGCTTTCTGCACTTACTCAAATGGAATGGGCAATTCGCCGTTCTGTTCAAGAGGGAAATATAAAAGTCAACTGCGATATGCAGACCAATTCTCAAATAATTGACCGAATTAACAACGGAATTGAGTATTATGATGACTTGCCTGAAACTCTTGAAATGACCGAAATGTTAAAAGTGCAAACTCCTCGACTTTTTAAACTTTATGAGGCAGTACTTAACGGATTTTGTCGTGATAAAAACCTCAAGAAAGCAAAAGAAAACCCCAATGAGTTCAGAATAAACGGCTCAATGGAGTTCTTGCAATTTTTAAAAGATAATGGTGTTAAAAATTACTTTGTAACGGGTGCAGTAGTCCAAAAAGGTATGGGAATGCACGAGGAAGTTGAAACACTGGGCTATAAAATCGGTAAAGGCGAACTTGTTGAAGATATAATCGGCTCAACTTGGACGGAGAAAATGCCAAAAGATATGGTTATGAAAAAACTTCTCAAGGATTTAGGTGTTTCGGGTGAAAATGTGCTTGTAATAGGTGACGGCAGAGCAGAAATTCAGGCAGGGGTGCAAATGGGTGCGTTCGTTGTGAGCAGATTGCCCGAAAATGCAGATTTTCAACGAGAATTACACAAAAAACTCGGAACAAATATTATAATAAAAGACTTTTGCGATAAAGAATTTTTAAGTCTTTTCAAGGATGAATAATATGGATTTATTTGAACGATACCCACAACTAAATATTTGTGCAAAAGACATTGAAAAAGCACTTGAACTTATGGTTGATACATATAAAAATGGTGGAAAAATCCTTGTTTGCGGTAACGGTGGAAGTGCATCTGATGCCGACCATATTGTTGGCGAGCTTATGAAAGGATTTCTCAAAGACCGAAAGGTAACTGACGAGAGAATACCACAAGAATTAAGAGAAAAACTTCAAGGTGCTTTGCCTGCGATTTCACTTTCTGCTCATACTTCACTTATGACTGCAACTATAAACGATAACGATGCAGATATGATTTTTGCACAGCAAGTTTATGGGTATGCAAAAGAAAATGATTTGTTGATTGCGATTTCAACATCAGGCAATTCAAAGAATGTAGTTAATGCAGTAAAGGTAGCAAAAGCACTTAATGTAAAGGCGGTTGCCTTAACAGGTAAAACAGGTGGAATGTTAAAAAATATGGCAGATGTTACAATTTGTGCACCGTCTACCGAAACCTACAAAATCCAAGAATACCACTTGCCAATATATCATTACTTATGTGCAAAAGTGGAAAAAGAATTTTTTGAATAAATTGAAACAAAAAACGGAGCAATTTGCTCCGTTTTTCTTTTATCCTAAATCGTGTTGATTTGTAATTGTAATTTCTGGCTTTTTCATACCCATTGTTTCAAGAACAACAATCTCATTGTCTTCTTTAAGAAGGCTACCCGGAAGATAAAGTGATTTCTGTGGTCCTACGCTCCAATATCTGCCAAGATTAAAGCCGTTAATCCATACATAACCTTTATCGAAATTATCAAGATGAACAAAGCAATCTGCTTTACTGTTTGCTTTGAATGTGCCTTTGTAGAACACAGCACCCTTATCTTTGTTGAAACTTTCAACAGACTTGTATGTGAGCTTTTCAAGGTTATCAAGTGGAAGTGTCCATACCTTGTAGCCCATTTGACGTTGATTTGCAATATAAATGTCAGAAAATCCTTTTCTGTCCATCATCTTTTCGCCGTAGTTTACGCGTCCCATTGTGTCAACAAGCAAGCCGATTTTCTTTTCGCCGTCAACAGAGCCGATAAATACAGTTGTAGTGTCTTGGTCGTCTTTTGTGAATTTCTTGAAGATTGAACCAAGTGAAAGTTTACCACGTTTTGTGTAAACTGTTCTGTCAATAAATTTCTTGTACTTATCATCAACATAAACAAAGCCGAAATCGTGAACATTTCTAATCATTAACGGAATTGGGTCATAGTGACCTTTGATTACTGTTTCATAATAAATCATACCGAAATTCTGACCAAAGTATTCCATACTTTCGGGAACAGCAACTTTGTGTTCTTCGCCGATATTATTAAGATTTTCGAAAAGACTTGCAGATTCAGTAAGTTCTACTGTACCGATTGTCTGTAATTCCGGTGATGGTGGAAGTTCTTGCATCTCAAGATTTTGATGCTTATGTAACAACTCTCGTACTGCGTGATAAGCAGGTGTGTAGTCACCGTATTCATTAAGCAACGCACAGTAGTCATAACTTGTGATTGTTGGCTCATAAGCACTGCCGGGGTTGTGGTTTGCACCTGCGTTAAAACCAAAGTTTGTGCCACCGTGGAACATATAGAAATTAAAACTTGCACCGCAATCTAAAAATTCCTGAACTTCTTTTACAACGGAATCGGCTTTTCTTGTGTGGTGTTTATCACGCCAATGGTCAAACCATCCGCACCAGAATTCGCCACACATATTAGGACCATCATTCTGGAAATCCTTTAAGCAGTTAAATGCAGTTTTAGCTCTTGAACCAAAGTTGAGAACTTTATAAATATGTGGTAATGAACCACCTGAAAGCATATTTTTCCAGTTGCCGTCAGATGTGAAAAGCGGAACATCAACACCGCAGTTTCTTGTCAAATCTTCAACGAATTTAAGGTATTCCTTATCATTACCGTAAGAGCCATACTCGTTTTCAACCTGCATCATAATAATATTGCCACCATTTGTCTCTAAAAGTGGTTTTAATCTGCCAAGCAGTTCTTTGTAATAACGCTCAATACAAGCAAGAAAATCGGGGTACATACAACGGATTTGCATATTCTTGTCTTTAAGTAACCATGCAGGAAGTCCGCCGAAATCCCATTCAGCACAGATGTATGGACCGGGTCTTACAATACAGTAAAGACCAACCTTCTGTGCAGTTTTTACGAAACGCTCAATGTCAAGCATACCGTCAAAGTGGAATTCGCCGGGGCGTGGCTCGTGTAAATTCCAACAAGTGTATGTTTCAACTGTGTTAAAGCCTGCAAGTTTTAATTTTGTAAGACGGTCTTCCCAATATTCAGGTAATGTGCGGAAATAATGCATAGCACCTGAATAGATTTTTATAGGTTTACCATCCATATAAAATTCTTTGTTTTTAATTTCAAACATATTAATACACCTCTAATGTATTTGCATATTCTTTAAGAATATCAAGAATTAACTGTTCATTATCATAAAAGAAATTGTCACACTCTTCAAGAATGTTATCAAGTTCTTCGTTTTCTTCATCAGCAGATTTTAGAAAAACGTCATAAGCCTTTTGCAGGTTGTCACCTAAATCTGACGGTAAAACTTCGCAAAGATTTGTGATTGCTTTTGCTAAATCACCACAATTTGAAACATTATAGAAAAACTGTGCGTGACCACCGTTGTTGATTTCGCTGTCATAGGTCATAAGTGCATCATATGGTGCACCAATTTCTTCTTGTGACCATAATTCCCACAAGTAATTCCACTTAATCTGCTCTTCTGTAAGTGGCTCTTTCTTTTTGAAAATATTAAATAATCCCATAATTTTCTCCTTAAATTATAACTTCCAGAAAATTTTTATAATTGGAATTTTTGTCATAATGAAACTTACAAAAAGGCTTATGGCAAAAATTGCAACTGAAAGAACAGTGATTGAAACAATAGGGTTAAATGATAAAGAGTCAATTCCCAATTTCAAACCAATTTGTTCAATGACAAATGGGTGAAAAAGATAAACACCCATAGTTAAAGCAGATATTTTTTGAATAATTTTATTGATTTTTTCTTTTTTGAAAGAGTTTAATCCAAGGCTTTGGAAAAATGCAAAAATCAGAATTGCTTCTAGACAAACAGGTAACATAAAATTGCCATATAAAATATTACTTACTTTGTTTGTTTTAAGGGCGTGAAGCTGACAGATTATTGTCGAAATTAACGCAACACCCATAAAGCAGAAGACTGCAATTGTCTTTTTAATCTTTATAGGCTTTTGGTTTACTATGTAATATCCTAATATCATATAGCCCGACACACCGGTCATTTCAATTGAAAGTTTGTTTATAATTGATGGTAGGAGTTCAACGCCGTTTAATGTAGTTGATAAAGTAGGTTGAATGATTCCAAATATTAAAAAGCAAATTAAATAGTATGGTGTATATTTTCCATTCTCAAAATGAACGATTGCATACATAATCGGTTGCAGTATATATGCACCAATGAGTGATGGTATAAACCACAGATGAAATTTGCTTTTTACAACGGCTTTTGCAAAATCCAATAAAGAAGTGTTGAAAATTTCGGTGAGGCCAATAGTGTCAACTGCGTAAAGCACAGACCAAACTGTGTAAATAAGTGCTAATGAAAAAATTTTACCGTATAACTTTTTGAAGTTTGCTTCCTTTTTTAACATAAAAGCACCACTCAACATAAAAAACAATGGAACAGCACTTCTTACAAAACTGTCATAGAGATTCATAGCAGCCCAACTGATTGTGTCAGGTGGAGTAGAAGACCAATTTTTACCTGATACATGAAGAACAACTACCATAAATGCCGCAAATATTCTCAATAAGTCATATCTTATGTCACGCGTTTTTTGAGGAGATAGAATAACTGTGTTTTCCATATTATGCTTTCCTTTCAATCAAACACACACATTCAACATGGTCAGTATGTGGAAACATATCGACTGGTTGAATTTTACGTACTTTGTATCCATTTTTGCTTAAATACAATAAATCTCTTGCAAGAGTTTCAGGATTGCAGCTTATATAAACCACTTTTTTAGGACTAAGTTTCACAAGTGATGACAAAAATGGAATATCACTACCAGCACGGGCAGGGTCCATTATTACCGCGTCGATTTTTTCGTTACTGCTTGCTAAATCCACCATAAACTTGCCTGCATCAGCGGTGAAAAACTTTATATTTTCAATGCCGTTGAGTTTTGCATTTTCTTTTGCGTCTTTTACGGCATCTTTATTAATTTCAACACCTAAAACGTTCTTTACATTCTTGCTTGCAATAAGGCCGATTGTTCCCGTGCCACAGTAAGCATCAATAATTTGCTCGTTGCCTTTGAAATCTGCATATTCAAGTGCTTTGTTGTAAAGAGTTTCAGTTTGTACGGGGTTAATCTGATAAAACGCTTTTGGTGAAATGCGGAATTTTAGCCCACAAAGTTCTTCTGTGATTTTTCCGTCGCCGTAAAGAATTTCACTTTTATCGCCTAACACCATACTTGTAAATTTGTTGTTGATATTTTGCACAATTGTTGTGATTTCAGGGTGTCTGCCTAAAAGTGCGTTTATAAATGAACGCTTTGACGGGAATTGCGGTGTTGCAGTTACAAGTACTACCATAACTTCACCACTGCGAAATGCAGTTTTGACTAAAACGTGACGCAAAAAGCCCTGTCTTGTAACTTCATCATAAGGTTTTAACTTAAAGCTTTTAAGAAGCTTCTTCACTGTGTTTGCAATTTCATCAGCTTTAGGGTCTGTTAATATGCAACTTTCAATATCAACAATTTTATGAGTTGATGATTGATAAACACCTGCAACTGTCTGCCCATTTCTGCCACGACCAAATGCGTATTGTGCTTTGTTGCGGTAATTATATGGATTTTCCATACCTATAATTTCTTCTACATGACAAAATTTGCCTAAAAGTCGAATAACTTTGACTTGTTTATGTCTTAACTGTTCTTCATATGAAAGATTTAATAATTGACACCCACCACACTTTTTTGCGTGGGGACAGATTTGTTTTGATTTATTCATAATCAACCTATTTTTCTACCATTTTTTATTTCGAATTTACCAAAGAAAGGCACTTTAATGTAGCCTTTAAATGTTGTATCGCTCGTGAATTCAACAAAAATTTGAACAGTAACTTTGCCCATAAGTTCAATGTCCGCTTTACCACTTAAGGTGTTATCTTTTTCAACTATTTCATAAACCGTAAAATTAGGAATAGTTTTAATAGAATCAGTTTCGACAGAAAATGCGTATTCTCCGTTATTGTCAGTAATTTCAACAATAGCACTTCCGCTAATCATAGGTGTTTCAATAGTGCCTGTCCATCTGCCTAAACCAATCATATTCAAAACCTCCATACTTAATCAATATAATTTTAACATTTAGCACCTTAAATGTAAAGTGAAAGAATAAAATAATACGCAAATAGATGACACTTTTCGTTGACAATGTTTATAAATGAGAGTAAAATATTCATTAATAATAACTATTTATGAGGTGAACTTTTTTGAATAAATTTTTTACTCGCTCAAGAATACAACAACTATTGATGATTGTGCTTGATATTATTATAGTCAATGGTTCATATTTTCTTTCGGTGTATCTTCACTGCTTGTTTCGTATGCCGTCTGAAACTTTTCATCGCCTTTTAGCAAGAATACCGTATGTAACGATTGTTTATGTAGGGTTGTTTATCATTAGAAAACTTTATAAAAACCTTTGGAAATATATGGGGTTCTATGAACTTACAAATACCGTGCTATGTGCGGGATTTGCTACTGCAATATGCTGGACAATCGACTACATATTTATGAAAGCAGGGTATGTTTTTGGTATTAACTGCTTACCGTTTATTGCGTATGTTGATTCGTTTTTGTTCATTTGTTGCTTCTGTGCAGGTGTAAGAACATTTTATAAAGCATATCGTGCAATGCGTTCAGATAAAAAACGTCGCCGTGGTGTTGCAAATAAACGTATTATGATTATTGGTGCCGGTGATATGGCAAACTCAGTCCTTTATGAAATGAGTATTTCTGGCTATAAATTCGGCTCACCTGTTGTAATTGTTGATGATGACAAGTCAAAGCAAAAACTTAGAATTCGCGACATTCCTGTTGCGGGTGGAATTAATGATATTCCTGAACTTGTAAAAGCGTATGACGTAAATGAGATTATTTATTGCATTCCGTCGGCAGATGCTGGGCGTAAACGTGAAATTCTTGAAATTGCAATGTCAACAGGATGTAACCTTAAAACAGCACCGAATATTGACGAACTTGGCGGACCAAACAAGTCATATACAGATAAAATCCGTAAAGTTGACGTTCTTGACCTTCTTTCACGTCCTGAGGTTAAACTTGACCCCGACGTTTGTAAATATGTTACAGGCGAAACTGTACTTGTTACAGGTGGTGGCGGTTCAATCGGTAGTGAACTTTGTCGTCAGATTGCAAAGTATAACCCTGAAAAAATTGTTATTTTTGATATTTACGAGAACAACGCGTTTACACTTAAAAATTCTCTTGATAGAAAATATTGTGGTGCACCGCAAATTGAAATTCGCATTGGTTCTGTTCGCGATATTAACAGACTTCGCGAAATTTTTGAAGAATTCAGACCATCTTCAGTATTCCATGCTGCAGCACACAAGCACGTTCCTCTTATGGAAGACAGCCCTTACGAAGCAGTTAAGAATAATATTTTAGGTACATACAATACTGCATTCTGTGCTAATGAATACAATGTAAGAAACTTTGTTCTTCTTTCAACAGACAAGGCTGTTAACCCCACAAACGTTATGGGTGCAACAAAACGTGTCTGCGAACTTGTTGTTCAGCATTTCAGTAAGGTTTCAAAGGGTACAAAGTTCGCTGCAGTTCGTTTTGGCAACGTTCTCGGTTCAAACGGTAGTGTTATTCCGATTTTCAAAGAACAGTTAGAACAAGGCGGACCAATTACAGTTACTCATCCTGATATTACACGTTACTTTATGACAATTCCTGAAGCAAGCCAACTTGTTGTACAAGCAGGAGGCTTGGCAAAGGGTGGCGAAATCTTTGTTCTTGATATGGGTGAGCCTGTAAAGATTGTTTCACTTGCTGAAAATCTTATCAGACTTTCAGGCTTTGAGCCATATAAAGATATTGAAATTCAGTTTACAGGTCTTCGTCCCGGCGAAAAACTTTACGAAGAACTTTCAATGGAAGAAGAACTTGACGAAAGACAAAAAACAGGTAATGACAAGATTTTCGTTACAAAGCCCTTGGCTATTGATGATGAACAACTTGAAAAAGATATTAAAGCAATTGCAGACTTAAAACCTGACGAAGTGCGTAATTATCTTAAACGTCTTGTTCCTAATTACAGACCAAAATAATTTTACAATTCTTTTAAATTCACATATTGGAGATGTCGCAAATGCAAATCAGAATTGAAAAAACAACTGCCCCAAAGGCAAAACCAGATTGGAAAAACTTAGGCTTCGGTCACATTTTCACAGACCATATGTTTATTATGGACTATGATGAGGGTATGGGTTGGCACGATGCAAGAATCGTACCTTATCAGCCACTCGTTCTTGACCCGTCAGCACTTGTTTTCCACTACGCACAGGAATGTTTTGAAGGACTTAAAGCATATCGTTGTGCAGACGGTAGTGTTCAGCTTTTCCGTCCTGACAAAAATGCTGAAAGAATGCAGTCAACTCACGACAGACTTTGTATTCCACAGATTCCTGTTGAAGATTTCGTAGATGCAGTTAAAGCTCTTGTTTCAGTTGATAAAGATTGGGTTCCTGCAGAACCTGACACAAGCCTTTATATTCGTCCGTTTACAATCGCAACTGAACCGATTTTGGGCGTTAAAGCATCAGCAAGTTATCAGTTTATTGTAATCTGCTCACCATCAGGTGCTTATTATGCAGAAGGTCTTAATCCTGTCAAGATTTATGTTGAAGATGAATATGTTCGTGCAACACCGGGCGGAACAGGCTATATTAAATGTGGCGGTAACTATGCAGCATCTATTGCGGCAGGTGAAAAGGCACATAAACTTGGTTATTCACAAGTTCTTTGGCTTGATGGTGTTGAAAGAAAATACGTTGAAGAAGTTGGTGCTATGAACATTATGTTCAAAATGGGTGGAGAAATCTACACAGCAGCAACAGTTGGTACAGTTCTTCCCGGTATTACAAGAATGAGTTGTATTGAACTTCTTAAAAACTGGGGCTACAAGGTGAACGAAGGTAAACTTGCAATTGATACTGTTATGGACGCAGGCAGAAACGGTACTCTTGAAGAGGTATTCGGTACAGGTACCGCGGCGGTAATTTCACCGGTTGGTTCACTTATGTATGAAAAAGAAGTTGTTGAAATCAATAATTTTGAAATCGGCGAACTTACACAGAAACTTTATGATACTCTTACAGGTATTCAGTACGGTAAAATCGAAGATACATTCGGTTGGACAATTAAAGTTGACTAATTTTGATGTCTAAAAAACACAGACCCCTCGCAAGAGGGGTTTTCATTTTGCACTTTGCACTTTGTATTCAGCATTTTAATGATATTCCATTCCAAAAAATTCAACATAAACGGGAGAAAGTCTGTCGTTTATTAGTGAATAAAAATCAATGTCATTTGAATTTTTATAATTATGCACTTTATGGAAAATCATAACAGCACGGGTTTCGGTAGGGGATTGCTCAATAAAAAATCTGCCTTTTGACTTTTGACAAACACTGCGGACAAAATTAAGTCCAAGCCCGTTATAGTTATTTATAAATGCACCGCCACTATGCACTTCTAATCTTACAAAATTGCTCATTTCAATAGTTTTTACAGTTACAAGTTTTTCACAACCATAAAGATAGGCATTTGATAATAGGTTTAATAAAGCCTTTGTTGCAAATCGTTGATTGCATAAAACGGGCGAAGTGTCATTCCCACAATATATAAATGAAATGCCGGTTTCTGCTACAATAATATCGCAAGCAACAGTTATGCTTTCGGCAAGTGCTGAAATGTTAACGATTTCATTATCAAAATCTGTTTCGGAATGTAGTTCAAGTTGACGCAACTTTTTATATTGTTCACGAAGCCCTGACTTGTTGCCGTCGTAAAAAGAACGGTCAAAAAGTAGTTGTAATCGTTCACGCTCATCATTTTTGCAAGGATTAGTGCCGTTAAAGTGCATTTTTACACCCCCATACTATAAATTTTATACCCATTTTGGCGGAATATTCACCGATTTTTGAACAGATTGACAAAAAGTTCACAAAAAACCAAATTTTTCAAAAATACTCTTGCATATTTGCTCGAAAAGATATAAAATAATACTGCACTAATGCGAAATAATATTAGTATTAATTTATTTGGAGGAATTCAAAATGTCAGTTAAAGTTGCTATTAACGGTTTCGGCCGTATCGGACGTCTTGCATTCAGACAGATGTTCGGCGCAGAAGGCTATGATGTTGTTGCTATCAACGACCTCACAAAGCCATCAATGCTTGCTACTCTTCTTAAGTACGACACAGCTCAGGGCGGTTACTGCGGAAGAATCGGCGAAGGTCTTCACACAGTTGAAGCTGACGACGAAGCAGGTACAATCACAGTTGACGGTAAAACTCTTAAAATCTATGCTATGGCTAACGCTGCTGAACTCCCATGGGGTGAAATCGGTGTTGACGTAGTTCTTGAATGCACAGGTTTCTATTGCTCAAAGGCAAAGAGCCAGGCTCATATCGATGCTGGTGCTAAGAAAGTTGTTATTTCTGCTCCTGCAGGTAACGACCTTAAGACAATCGTTTACTCAGTAAACGAAAATACTCTTACAGCTGATGACACAATCATTTCAGCTGCATCTTGCACAACAAACTGCCTTGCTCCTATGGCAAAGGCTCTCAATGACTTCGCTCCAATCCAGAGCGGTATCATGGCTACAATCCACGCTTACACAGGCGACCAGATGATTCTCGATGGTCCTCACAGAAAGGGCGACATGAGAAGAGCACGTGCTGGTGCTGCTAATATCGTTCCTAACTCAACAGGTGCTGCAAAGGCTATCGGTCTTGTTATTCCTGAACTCAACGGCAAACTTATCGGTGCTGCACAGAGAGTTCCAGTTCCAACAGGTTCAACAACAATCCTTACAGCAGTTGTTAAGGGTGCTGACGTTACAGTTGATGGCATCAACGCTGCTATGAAAGCTGCATCTTCAGAAAGCTTCGGCTACAACGAAGACCCAATCGTTTCTTCAGACGTTATCGGTATGAGATACGGTTCACTCTTCGATGCAACACAGACAATGGTTGCTAAGATTGCTGACGACCTCTATGAAGTACAGGTTGTTTCTTGGTATGACAACGAAAACAGCTACACATCACAGATGGTTAGAACAATCAAATACTTCGCAGAACTTTAATTCTTAATTAAATAATGCGAGAGCAGATATCATAAAGATATCTGCTCTTTTTTGTTGCTCTTTTTCGTTTCTTGTGCTATGATAAATATATAAATTTTCAAGGGGATTTTGTTATGGCTAAGTTTACGGAAAAAATCGTTGTTGGTGCTATGAAATTAGGTATGAAAATCATTGGTGCTGATGTTTCACAGGAAGAAGCCGTACAGGCTTTAGGCGAAGTAACCGTTACTGACGGTATGCCCGAAATCTTGCGTGAGGCAGCGGCAGAAACTGCAATTCTTCTTAAAAATGAAAACACATTACCATTCGCAAAGGGCAGTCGTGTTTCTGTTTTTGGCAGAGTGCAGAATGATTGGTTTTTCACAGGTTACGGTTCAGGCGGTGACGTAAAAAAACCATACGGCGTAAATCTTATTGATGGTCTTAAAAACTGTGAAGATTTGAGTTTGAACACAGAACTTTCAGATTTATATGAGACTTGGTGTGGTGCAAATCCCGTTGACCATGGCGTTTGGGGACATTGGCCAAGATTTTATGACGAAATGCCGTTGACTGCAGAAATCGTTAAAAATGCAAAAGAAAACAGTGACCACGCTCTTTTTGTAATCGGTCGTTCATCAGGTGAAGACCGTGAAAATACACTTGAAAAAGGTAGTTTTTATGTGACTGATGAAGAAAAAAATGCACTTCACAGAATTTGCGAACAGTTCGATAAAGTTACACTTCTTCTCAATATCGGCTCTGTTATTGATATGAGTTGGATTAGAGAATTTGAAGGTAAAATCGGCGCAATCTTAATAGTATGGCAAGGCGGTATGGAAAGTGGCAATGCGGTTGCTGATTTGCTTTGTGGTAAGGTAACACCAAGTGGTAAACTTACTGATACTATTGCAATTAAATATGAAGATTACCCGTCAGCAGAGCATTTCGGTAATCTTAAATACAACGAATATGTTGAAGATATTTATGTTGGCTACCGTTGGTTTGAAACCTTCGCAAAAGACAGAGTTCTTTACCCATTCGGTTACGGACTTTCATATACAACATTTGATATTTCAACTGAAAAGTTTGATTATAAAGATAAAGAACTTACATTTACTTGCACAGTTAAGAATACGGGTGATTACAAGGGCAAAGAAACAGTACAAATTTATGTCGAAAAACCTTGTGGTGCTCTTGGCAACCCTGCTCGTGAACTGATTGGCTTTGCAAAAACAAAAGAGTTAGCACCGAATGAGTGTGAAACTCTTGTGATTACAATCCCTGAAAATCGCATCTGGTCTTATGATGATAGTGGCAAGAGTGGTTACGCTCGCGCTTATGTAATGGAAAAGGGCGAATACAAATTTTATGTTGGCAACTCTATTCGTGACGCACAGTGTGTATGTGGTTTTGCAGTAAAGAATACTGAACTTAAAGAACAACTCACACAAGCAGGTGCACCACAAGTGGCATTTGAAAAATACATAGCGATTGAAGAAAACGGTGTTCGTCGAGCAGTTAAAGAAACTGTAAAACTTCGTGAATACGACTTAAAGCAAATTATTCTTGATAACATTCAAGAGGGTATAGCACAAACATGCGACAAGGGTGTTAAACTTCAAGATGTTAAAGATGGTAAAGCAACACTTGACGAATTTGTAGCACAATTAAGTCTTGACGAACTTGAAGCAATTTCTCGTGGCGACTACAAAATGGATAGCCCCCTTGGTGCAAAAGGCAACGCAGGTGCTATGGGTGGCGTGTTGCAGAGTTTACGCGATAAGGGTGTCCCACCAATGATTACAACTGACGGACCGTCAGGTATTCGACTTCTTTCATACTGTTCACTTATTCCAAACGGTACTGCACTTGCAAGTACATTCAATACTGACCTTGTTGAAAAAGTTTATACAAAAATCAGCGAAGAATTAAAAGAAAAGGGCAGCGATATTCTTCTCGGCCCCGGTATGAATATTCACAGAAGTCATCTTTGTGGTAGAAATTTTGAGTATTATTCAGAAGACCCAGTTGTAACAGGACTTATTGGTGCTGCTGCAGTTAAGGGTATTCAACATAACGGCAGAAAGGCATGTCCAAAACATTTTGCTTGTAATAACCAAGAGGTAAACCGTACCCGTAATGATTCAAGGCTTTCTGAAAGAGCATTGCGTGAAATTTATCTTAAAGGATTTGAAATCTGTATTAAAGAGGCAAAGCCACAGACTATTATGACCTCATATAATAAGATTAACGGCGTTTGGGGACATTATAACTATGACCTTTGCAAACGTATTCTTCGTGATGAGTGGGGTTATGAAGGTCTTGTTATGACTGACTGGTGGATGCGTCCGTCAAAGAGTCCTGAATTCCCGAAACTTCGTGACCAGGCATATCGTGTGCGTGCAGGTGTAAATGTGCTTATGCCGGGTGGTGAGCGAGTAACAAATGGTAAGCCCGACGGTACACTTCTTAAAACTTACGGCAAAAAAGACGGAATTACCCTTTACGAAATGCAAGAAAATGCAAAATGGGTATTAAAACTTTGCTTAAAGAAAGATAACTAAAGGATTTTGATTATGAAAACTAAAGTTATATCAATTGTATTGTGTTTTGTTCTTATAATAACTGCTTTTGCAGGTTGCAAGAGAAATGAAGAAGAAAGCACAACTACAACAACCACTACAACTACAGAAACTACAACCGAAACCACAACTGAGGAGCCTACTTCCAATACATCTTCTTCAAATAAAAAAGTACAGCGGGATAGTCGTCTTGTGGGCAAATGGCGTGCAGAAACAAAAGTACCTGTTGACGAAAACGGAAATACAGTAATATCAAGATGCACCGTTACTTTTAAGAAAGACGGTACATTTTCACAGATTACAACTGAAGCACAAGCAAGACAAGTGATAGTTGATACATATCTTATCACATTTGGTTGCAAGAATGAAAAAGAACTTGACCAGTATATCCGTAAAACTACAAATCTTACGTTAGAGGCTTATATTGCTATGGCGATGGCTGAAATGACAGAAGATGATTTCAATATAACGGGTACTTGGAAAACTGAAAACAAAAACACTCTTTATGAAACCACATTTAACGGTACAAGAAATAGTACAGAGATTGTTCCTTATACGGTTTCGGCTGACGGCAATACTGTTAAAATCAGTATGGATGACGGTGCTGGCGGAAAACTTACAATGGTACTTACAAGAGCATAAAATAAAACCTCGGTATTAACCGAGGTTTATTTTTATTCTTTATCTTTTCCGTATTTTTTGTTTCGCTTTTCTACTCGTTTTTCGCGGATTTTTTCAAACGCAATTTCCATAACTACGAAAAGTACAATTACAAGAATTGCAAAGAAAATACGAATAGGTGTAACCGTTAATTCATTCCCATACTTAACTGTTTTTTCTGCGAATGCCGTTACGGTAAAACTGAGGCATAAAATCACCGAAAACAGTATAGTATTCAGTTTTTTTATGCCGTTTCTCATTTCTATTCCTCTGTTTCTTTAACTGCAATACCGAGTTCGTCAAGTTGAAGTGTATCAACAGGTGACGGACATTCTGTCATTGGTTCGCTTGCGTTCTGGAGTTTAGGGAATGCGATAACATCACGAAGTGAGTCTGCACCAATCATCTGCATAACAAGTCTGTCAAGACCAATACCCATACCGCCGTGTGGTGGTGGACCAAATTTGAATGCATCTGTCAAGAAACCGAATTTTTCATAAGCCTCTTCGTCTGAAAGGCCAAGGAGTGTAAACATTCTCTTTTGAAGTGCAGGGTCTGTAATTCGGATTGAACCTGATGACAACTCAACACCGTTGAGAACAAGGTCATAAGCCTTTGCACGAACTTGTGCTTTGTCTGTTTCAAGATATTCCAAACATTCATCCATTGGTGAAGTGAATGGGTGGTGCATAGCAACAAAAGTCTGTGCATCCTCGTCCCACTCGAAGAATGGGAATTCTGTAATCCAAAGAAGATTGAATTTGTCAGTTGGGATAATATCAAGTTTCTTTGCAACTTCTTGACGGAGTGCACCAAGAACTGAAAGAACACTGTTTTTCTTTGTGTCAGCAACAATAAGAACAACGTCGCCTGTTTGGGCACCTGCTTTATTAAGGAGTGCTGTCATTTCGTCTTCTGTAAGGAATTTTGCGAATGAAGATGCAAGACCATCAGGCATAAGACGAGCAAATGCAAGTCCTTTAGCACCAATACCACGAACAAATTCTGTTAATTTGTCAATTTCTTTTCTTGTGAGAGTATTAACCGCATTTTTAGCTGTGATACAGTAAACTGCACCGCCGTTTTCAAGTGCAGATGTAAATACACCGAAACCGCAACCTTTAACTACGTCGCCAAGGTCACAAAGTTCCATTTCATAACGAGTGTCGGGCTTGTCAGAACCGTAACGTTCCATAGCGTCTTTATAAGTAAGTCTTGGAAGTGGCAACTGAATATCAACGCCCATAGCTTCTTTGAATACACGCTGAATATAACCTTCACCCATATTCATAACATCGTCAACGTCAACGAATGACATTTCAAGGTCAATCTGTGTAAATTCAGGTTGACGGTCAGCACGTAAATCTTCATCACGGAAGCAACGAGCAATTTGCATATAACGGTCAAAACCTGCTACCATTGAAAGTTGTTTATAAAGTTGTGGTGATTGTGGAAGTGCATAGAAACTGCCGTTGTGAATTCTTGATGGCACAAGGAAGTCGCGAGCACCCTCGGGAGTTGAACGGATAAGCATTGGAGTTTCAATTTCAATAAATCCGTTTTCGTCAAAATAGTCACGAGTGATTTTTGTAATCTTATGACGAAGAAGAATGTTCTTTTGTAAGTCAGGACGGCGAAGGTCAAGGTAACGATATTTAAGACGAGTCACTTCTGATGTTTGACAATTTTCAACGATTTCAAAAGGTGGAGTTTCACTTATACCAACAACTCGTAAATCCTTAACTTCAATTTCAATATCGCCTGTAGGAATGTCCTTGTTTTTTGATGAACGCTCGCGGACAACACCTTTTGCCATAAGTACATATTCACTACGAACTGTAAAAGCTTTTTCAAAAACTTCACGGTCTGTGTTATCGTCAAAAGCCAACTGCACAACGCCTGTTCTGTCACGCAAATCAATGAAAATCAAAGCACCAAGGTCGCGACGACGCTGTACCCAACCCGCAACTGTAACTTCTTTGCCTACGAATTCAGCATTGAGAGTGCCACAGTAATCAGTTCTTTTTAATCCGTTCATTGTATCCATTAGTTTGTGCCTCCTAAAAGTTGGGATAAATCAAGCCCCTCAACACCGAGAGATTCAAAACCCGACATAGCATCTGAAATTACTTTTGTCTGAAAACTGTCAACAAAATCTGAAAGTGTCATTTCAGTTTCGTTACCTGTCTCCATATTTTTAAGTTTGATATTACCCGTTTCAATTTCGTTATCGCCTAAAACAAGTGTATATAATGCACCAATCTTGTTAGCATATTTCATTTGTGGTTTAAGACCGCGACCAACCGTGTCAAACTGAACGCTCATACCCTCGTTGCGAAGTTCTGTTGCAATTTCTGCGGCTTTAAGGTTAGCATTTTCACCCATACTTGCAATATACAAATCACATTTTTTAGGTGCGGGGAATTCTGTTCCTTGTGCTTCCATTAAAAGTAAAAGTCTTTCAAGACCTAAACCAAATCCGCAAGCGGGGAGAGGTTGTCCGCCCATTTCGGCAATAAGACCATCGTAACGTCCGCCACCGCAAACTGTACCCTGAGCACCGATTTCTTTTGAAACGAACTCAAAAACAGTTCTTGTGTAGTAGTCAAGCCCGCGAACAATCTGCGGATTAACTGTGTATTCAATATTCATAGCATCAAGATATTTCTTAACACTTTCAAAATGTTCTTTACAATCATCACAAAGGAACTCAATAACTGTTGGGGCTTTGTCAGCAATACCTGAACAAACAGAACTCTTACAGTCAAGAATTCTCATTGGATTTCTGTCAAGACGGCCAAGACAAGTTTCACAAAGGTCGCCTTTGTACTGTTCAAAATACTCTTTAAGAGCCTTGTGATAATGCTTTCTGCATTCAGGACAACCGATAGAGTTGATTTCAAGACTTAAATTGTTAATGCCAAGATAGTTGAACACTTCATTTGCAAGTGAAATAACTTCAGCATCAGCACTTGGAGCTCCTGCACCAAAACATTCAATACCGAACTGGTGGAATTCGCGAAGTCTGCCGGCTTGTGGCTTTTCGTATCTGTAACAAGATGTTAGATAATAAATTTTCTGTGGAAGTCCCTCGTTGAAAAGACCGTGTTCAAGGAAGGCTCGCACTGCACCTGCAGTACCCTCAGGACGAAGTGTAATGCTTCTGCCACCCTTGTCTTCAAATGTATACATTTCTTTTTGAACAACGTCAGTAGTTTCACCTACACCACGTTGAAAAAGTTCAGTATGTTCAAAAACGGGAGTGCGCATTTCGTGAAATCCGAAATTTTCTGCAGTTTCTTTTACTGCTGACTCCACATATTGAATTTTGTAACTTTCTTTTGGCAGGGTATCTTGTGTACCCTTAATAGCGTTAGTAATCAATGCCATAAAATTCTTCCTTAATATATGTTTTGCCTCACCCAATATTTAAGTGAGGCATAAGTTATTTTATTAAATTATCGTTTAGGATTAACAATGTCTCTCCAGTCAAGGTCGCCACGCTCAAGTGCGTGAATTAAAGCTTCAGCAGTTGCAATGTTTGTAGCCACGGGAACATTGTGAACATCACAAAGGCGAAGAAGTGTATAATCTTTAGGCTCATTAGGTTTTGGACCTAACGGGTCGCTGAAAATAAGAAGCAAGTCAATTTCGTTGCAAGCAATTCTTGAACTAATCTGCTGGTCGCCACCTTGAGGACCGCTTAAAAACTGAGTGATTTTAAGCCCTGTTGCCTCAGATACCATTTTGCCTGTTGTTCCTGTTGCGCAAAGATTATGCCGTGAAAGTATTCCGCAATATGCAATGCAAAACTGTGTCATAAGTTCTTTTTTAGAGTCATGTGCCATAAGAGCTATGTTCATAAATTAACCCCTTCTTTCTGTATTTTGTCGTTTATAAATTTTCCCTTTTGGTAAAAACACCTAAATCATTACTATGATAACAAAAAACAACGAGTTTTTCAACATTTTTTTACAAATAAAGTTCAATTTCTTTACCAAGAATTCGTCCTGCTATATTAGAAAAAGCAATTTTTGCATCACTGTATTGTGAAAGGCGTTTTTCTGTAACAGACGCATACATTAAACTCTTTTCTTCAGGAACAATTCCTAAAAGTCTGATATAAGTTCTGTCAATAATATCATCTATATTTAACAGTTTGCCCTGTTTTACCGCTTTTTTATCAAAACGATTAATAATTAAGCGAAGATTTTCTTCTTTAATACCAAGTTTTATAAGTTTGTTACCTGTAATCAAAGCACTTCTTGCACTTATTTCGTCAGCAGTTGCAACGATTATGCACATTTCAGAGCATTTTGCATAAATTTCGGGTAATTCGCCAACTCCTGCAGGTGCATCAATGAATATATAGTCGTAATTTTCGGAATAATGATTTAATAACTCATTAAATTTTTCACAAGTCAATTTTTCGGGATATTCAAGTGGTGCGGGTAAAAGCTGAACTTTTTCATTATAGAAAAGTCGTGCTTTATCCGGGTCACATCTGTTTTCAAGAACGTCAAACCAATCGTATAAAACCATTTCGTCAACACCGAGAAGTAAATCGAGACTGCGAAGTGTAGCGTCGCCATCAATCAAAAGCACGCTTTTACCCGTATCAGCCAAAAAAATAGCAACGTTAGTGCAGAAAGTGGATTTACCAACTCCACCTTTGCCCGATGCAACAGTAAAAATCTTTGCCATAATTCGCCCTCGCTTTATTCTCAAAAATTACCATTATAATTCTATCATAAAAAAGCTGTGTTGAAAAGATGTTTTTTAATTTACAATTTGTGATGTGATGTTTTGATAAATTGGAGTTTGTAGGGATAAGTGTAAAATGGAAAGTGGAAAACGGAAAACGAAGGAACTGCGTTGCAATTGTAGATATAATTAGCGTCGCAGACCCGACACTTTCCACTTTACGTTTTCAATTTCACACTTAATCATCCCGCCAAACTATAATTTACGACATATTTACTTCGTGAATGTTTTGCAAAATGTTCCATAATAAAACATTTTTTACTGACCTGAAACGCCAAAAAATGTATATGGGACAAGCATATAATATTTATACCTAACGTTTAGAGGTGGTGAAAATAATGAGCAATCAGGAATTTGGTATAAGTGAGGGTAACGAAAGAATACAGTTATCAGATTTTGCGAAATCCGTAGGAACAAACTTAATATATTTCGGTGTTGGAATTTTAATGGCATCTGCAGGGGCGGAACAGTATTTTTCACCTTTGGGAATTGCGTTTTGCAGTGGTGTAAAAAAGGACTATACACTTTTTTCTTGTTTCGGTGCAATGCTTGGCTACATTCTCACAAATGAATATATTTTTGCATTCCGCTATGTTATGGCACTTATACTTGTATATATTCTTAAACTTTACATTCATAGCTTTCCAAAAATAAGAGGGAAAATAATTATTCCGTCTCTGATTTCAATTTTCAGTACGTTGTCAACGGGACTTGTGGCAACAATTGCATCACCTTTTGAATTAAATGATATTTTTCTGTGTATTGCTGAATCCGTAACCGCTTTTGGTGGAGCTTACTTTTTTACGGTTGGGTTCAATTCTGCGGAAAGAATAAAGAATAATCAGCACATTACAAATCGTGAACTGACTTCAACAATCATTGCATTGTTGATTTTGATTTTATCAGCAAACAAATTGACGTTTTTTGGCGTATCATTTTCAGGAATTGCTTGCAATTTTATTATAATATCTGCCTCATATCTTTTTCGCGAAAGCGGAGGGGCTATAATGGGTACAGGCACAACATTGGGGTTTTTAATGACAGGCAACAGTAGTCTTACTACATTTTGTTACTGTATTTCAGGGCTATTTTCAGGGCTTTTTTCATATTCGGGCAGAGTGCTTTGTGCATTTTCATACATTTTTTCATACGGTGCAACATTCTTGCTTTTTGATGGCACAAAAGATGAAATAGCAAGGCTTATTGAAACTGCAATAGGTTCGGTTTTGTTTGTTGCAGTACCGCAAAAATTCTTTTTACAAATTAAAATGCGACTTTCTGTTTCAACACTTACAGGGGACGGACTTGCCGTGAGAAATATGATGGTTTCGCGACTTAAAATGGTTAAAAATGCAGTTGGTGATATGTCGGGAACAGTAACAAAAGTGTCTGAAATTCTCAAAGAAAAAGCTGCTCCCGATACAACGGGGGTGTATCTTCGCGTCCGTGATAATGTTTGTAACGGTTGCGGAAGTTTTGACAAGTGTTGGCGTAGCGGAATGTCAGATACAATCGGCGAATTTGACTATGTAATCGAAGAAATCCGTAAAAGCGGTAGCATAACGCCGTCGTTTACACCATCATCACTTCAGAACAGATGTATTCGCATTATGTCACTTTGCGATAGTTTTAATAAAAATTATTCGTCGTATTCGGCACGACTTGGTGCAGAAGGGAGAATTAATGAAATGAGAAAAATTACTGCCGACCAGTTTGATACAGTCTGTGAAATGCTTGATGATTTGCTTATAGATTTTGAAAACGGCATAACACCTTTGGCGAGTAAATCCAACGCATTGAAAAACAGTCTTGACGATATCGGTGTGCCCGCATTTGTGAATTGCTACGAAGATGATGATTTGAATATGATTATAAATCTAACAGTAAATATTAATTGCAAAGTACCCGACAGCGAAATCAAGGAGTGTATTGAAAAGGTAACTGAAAAGGATTTTTCAGAGCCGTCAATAATTAAAAATGAAAATGAAAAAATCTTAATGTTCTGGGAAATGCCATCATATTCAGCAGAGTGTGTCTTTTGTCAGTTGCCAACCCAAGAGGGTGATATTTGTGGGGATTGTCTTGACTCATTTTATGATGGAAAAGGTAATTTCATAACGGTTTTAAGTGACGGAATGGGAACGGGGCATCGTGCCGCAATTGATGGTGCAATGGCATCTTCACTTTTTGCACGACTTATAGTTTCGGGATTTTCATTCCCTTGTGCTTTGCGACTTGTGAATTCTGCAATGCTTGTAAAGAGCCGTGAAGAATCTCTGGCAACTCTTGATATTCTCAAAATCAATCTTTATAACGGACAATCCGTAATCTACAAAGCAGGTGCAACCGTTTCGCTTTTATATAGAAAAGGTAAAGTCAGCGAAATAAAAAAATCCGCTATGCCAATTGGTATTTTAAGGCAAGCGGAATTTGCGACTGTTCGTGGCGGTCTTAAAGACGGCGACGTGATTATTATGATGTCGGACGGTGCTACCGATAACAGTCTAGATGAAATTAAGGCGTTCATTACCGAAAACGGGTTTTCTTATGATTTACCACAAAAACTTTGCGTTCTGGCAAAAAGTAGAAATATCGGCAGAAGTGATGATATAACCGTTGCGGCGGTTAAAATTCAGATTAGTGAGTAAATAAAAAGGAACATTTTACAACAAAATGTTCCTTTTATAAATTTATTTATCCCACAAGTCATATGGGAAAGATTTAATTAAACCTTCTTGTAATTCTTGCAAGTTAGCGATTGGTTCGGGTGGGGTTGTGTTGAGTGCGTCTTCAACTGAACTTACAGGTTGAACATGGCTTCTGTTTGTTGCTGCATACCAATCGTAGAACTTGAATACACCTACACGGTCGTTTTTCACCCAAATTGCAGGAACGCCATAAGTCTCTGCCAGAATTATTCCGTGTAAAGATGTACTGATTATAAGTTTTGATGCAACAATTTCATCGATGAAAGATTTGTAATCGATTGTTTTAATGTTAATTTTGTGAATATTAAAGGATTCATCTAAATCAATTGGAAAATCTCGGTGAGCAACAAGAGAAATATTATATTTTTTTGTAGTACATTCGGGTTGATAAATAAAAGGCATTAGAATAGCTCCGTCGCCATATATCTCAGGACATTTGTATCCAGCTTGAACAAGAACTTTTCTTGTTAATGGACCTCGAACTGCACGAATGTCTAACTTCCTAATTTTAAAGAGTATATTTAACTTAAAAGATTTTTCTAAAATTAGCCCACTGCTCCACACAGTTGCATCTTGATATCCCTGTGATAAAACAGAACCTATTCCTAATAAGTGTTTTGTTTTTGATGTTTTTGCATCAGGAACAATATTTTTACTTTCAAGCATATATTGGTGTACGACTGTTGATAAGTAGTCTCCCAAATTGTCGCCAACAGTACCAGGATATTTATACCAATGAAGATTCACTTGATTAGGTGTAGCTTTATGAGAAAGATTGTTTAAAATTATTTCATTGCGATGTATGTAAGCGAACAATTCATGCTTTAATCGTGAAAATCGAGACATTTAATCACCTGAAAAACAATAATTTTTAAAATTGTACAATAAAGAATATTAAAAGTCAATAAAACACTTGATTAAAAAAATTACGATATTTTTTTATCTATTGTATTTTCCGTCAAAAAATGTTATTATACATTTTAATGAATGGAAAAGGGGGTTATCTTCTTGGCTAAAGAAGAGAAAGTAAAAGAAGTAAACAATCATCCTAATAAAATTGGCTTTAAGGACGTTGCAGGTTACACTATTGCCGAAGCAGGTAATATGTTTAACCTTACATACATTACAAGTTACCTTAAAATTTTTATGACTGACGTTATAGGAATTGCACCAAAGCTTGTGGGCTATATGTTTATTATCACTCGTCTTTGGGACGTAATCAACGACCCATTATGGGGTGCAGTTGTTTCAAAGCGTAAAGCAGGTAAAGATGGCAAATATCGTCAGTACTTAAGACTCGTTGCAGTGCCACTTGGTATTTCAACAGTAATTTGCTTTATTCCATTTAATGACCCAAATTCATTTTTCTATAATCAGACCTTAGCGGAAAAGCCGATGCTTTTGTTTGTTCTTGCAATTATCTTGTATCTTGTGTATTGCACAATGTATACTGCTATGAACATTCCTTTTGGCTCGCTCGCTTCTGTTATTACTGATGACCCTAAAGGCAGAACAATTCTTTCAACCGCTCGTTCAGTAGGTAGCGGTATTGGTGGTGCAGTTGTTCTTCTTATTGCTCCAATGGTTATTTATGTTGGTACCGGTAGATTTGACGAGCAGACCGGTCAGGAAATTGAAGTTGCAGACGGCAACAGAATGTTTACCTATGCACTTTTAATGGGCATTTTCTCAATTGTTACATACCTTGTTGGACATAAAATGGTCAGAGAACGTGTACCTGCGGTTGAAGATGAAAACGTTGACTTAAAAGGCGTTTATAAAGGCCTTTTCAAATCAAGACCATTCGTATTACTTACTTTATCAGGTGTTCTTATCAGCGGTCAGCTTCAGTTCGGCTCATTCAACACTTATCTTTATAAGAACTACTTTACAAATACAGGTCTTAGTATTGTAGGTACAATCTGTAATTATCTTCCAATGGTAATACTGATTTTATTCACACCAAAGCTTTCTGCAAAGTATGGTAAAAAAGAACTTTGCGGAAGAATGTCAATTGTTTCTGCAATAACCTCTGTATTCCTTTTCATTACTGCAAATAACGAGAAGTTCATTATGTGGATAAACCCTGAGCAAGGAATTTATCCTGCATGGCTTTATATGCTTTGCCTTCTTCTTATCGGCTTCGGCTATACATTTGTCAGCCTTACTTGTTGGGCAGTTGTTATGGACGTTATTGACTATCAAGAATATAAGACAGGCATCCGTAATGAAAGTGCAGTTTATTCAGCATACACGTTTGGTCGTCAGTTTGGTCAGGCGATTGCAGATGCAGGCGGACTTTTCCTTCTCCAGTGGGCAAAATACGACAGCCTTACTGCAGGCAATGGCTTTATTGCTGAAAACGACACAAGTAAAAAGATTATGTTTATCTGCACAATAATTCCTGCAATTGTTTATACAAGCGTGTGGCTTATTTTTAGATTTGGTTATCCGCTTACAAAAGAAAAGATGGAACCTATCTATGTAGCACTTCGTGAAAAACACGAAAAAGAAGCACAGCAACAGACTGGTGCATAATAAAACTACAAAATAAAAGGAGTAGCATTGGGGTCTCTCAATTAGGTATTTAACAGCCTTAAATCAATGATTTTGGCACAAAACTTCGTTAAAATGCTTGAAATCCGTCAGGATTCCTTCGCATTTATGCCTTGTTTTGCACTCAAACTTATAAGATTTAAGGTGCG